>NZ_JACJQL010000022.1 GCF_014696625.1 Nostoc parmelioides FACHB-3921 | reverse complement strand
AAGATATTCCACGCCTTCTGACTCAACCACTTGACGGAATTGCAACCCTTGCTCCACCGCCGAGGTGCGGAAATCTCCACCGACGCTGACTACTACGCCTTCTGCTGGGATGATGCCTTGGGCATTGAATATCAGCACTACGCCAGGCCCATCTACTTCACTTACTACGGGGCTGGCGGTGAATCCTACTACGGGCTGTTCAATAGTCATAGTGTCGTCAATTGTTATGGTTACTTGGTTTGCTTCGGGGTTAACTTGATACTGCTCCCCATCGCGGAGGGTATAGGTATAAGTCCGTGGCCCATCTACTTCCCCGTTATTAAACACCGGTACTGTAATCGTTGCAGTCTGCTCGGTGATGCGGAGAAGTACGGCACTGACAAATTCATTTGTGCCTGCGATCGCGCCGCCTGTGGTAGTTAAACCAACAGGGTTGAGAGTATCTTCAGGATTACGGGGGTTATCCACCGTTACGTTAAATTGAGCAATGGAGCGGGGTACACCACTATCTAGGTAGACGACAACACCGCCTTCTGGGGGTGGGCTGTCGAGGGTAAAGGTGATAGTAAGGACTGTTTGTTCTGACTCAAACAGGGTGGTGGGAGTAGCAGAAACACTAACTACTGGCCCAACTCCTCCGGGTACTCCATCAGTGACGGTGAAGCTGGCAGAACTGGCGGCGGGATCTACTGTGTAACCTTCTCCTGCTTGGAGGGTATAGGTAAAGGTAGCGTCGCTTTCTTCTAAGATGTCGTTTAAGACAGGCAGGTTAATTGTTGCCGTCGGTTCGAGGATGGTAAAGGTGAAGCTGCTCAGGTCTGTTTCGAGGGCAAACAGATCCAATGTTCCCCCTGTGACTCCAGTCTCTACCAAGGGACGGTCAAAGCGGTAGAAAACATTTGCTTCGGCATCAAATCGTACTTGCGCCGCCGTGAACTGTCGGAGAATATTGGCGACATCACCTTGTAGACGCACGGTAATACCTTCGGGGGGAATATCGCCTGTGGTGTTGAAGGTTAATGTTAAGACTGTTCCTTCTGCTTCGCTGACTACATCTGGTGATGCTGTGAGGCTGACTACTGGTAGGGTAGATGGAGCAGTATCGTTAATTGTGAAGGTAATTGCGTTTTCACCAGGAACAAAGTCATATCCAGGTACGGGGCTAAGGGTGTAGGTAAAGGTTTCTGCACCTTCTACAACTTCATCTCTAAATAGAGGTAAAGTGATGGTTGCGGTTTGCTGGAGTAATCTGACAGTAACAGCACTGGATGTAGCATTGGCTCTTAAAAACCGGACTCCATCAAATGCTGCACTAAAAACATCAAATTCAGCCAGCGATCGCTCTACGCCACTATCAAATGTGACTTCTAACCCTCCTTCTGGGGGTGGTTCACTTAGTTGAAAGGTTAAAACAATGCTGTCGTTATTGGCTTCAACTAAATTAGTTGGACTCGCGGTAAAACTAATTGTTGGCATGGTTGTTGGTGGGTTAACTGTGATGTTAACTGTCGCAGGTGTAGAATCTGCTTTGCTGTCGTTGGCTCGATAGGTAAAGCTATCTGTACCTGAAAAACCTGCATTGGGTGTGTAACTAAATGAACCATTGCTGTTTAAGGTCAAACTACCGTTATTGGGTGCTTGCACCACTGCGGCGGTGAGTGAGTCTGACTGAGCATCTGTATCATTGCTTAATACACCATTAGCTACGTCCACTATCAGTTCTTGACCGACTGTTGTGGTGTAGCTGTCGTTGACTGTGACTGGTGGGTCATTTGGTGGTGGCGGTGCTGCGTTGACTGTGATATTGACAGTAGCAGGTGTAGAATTTGTCTTGCTGTCATTAGCTAAATAGGTAAAGCTATCAGTACCAACAAACCCCGCATTGGGTGTATAAGTAAATGAACCATCAGTGTTGAAGGTCACAATACCGTTGCTGGGTGCTTGCGCTACTGCGGCGGTGAGTGGGTCTGATTGAGCATCAGTATCATTGCTTAATACACCATTAGCTGCATCTACTATCAACGCTTGACCCGCTTCTGTGCTGTAGCTGTCGTTGACGGTAACTGGCGGGTCGTTTGGTGGTGGCGGTGGTGCAGTGACTGTAATGCTAACTGTCGCCGGTGCAGAATTAGCTTTAGTATCGTTGGCTAAATAGGTAAAGCTATCTGTACCCACAAACCCTGCATTGGGTGTGTAGGCGAATGAACCATCAGCATTGAAACTGAGAGTACCGTTGCTGGGTGCTTGCACTACTGCGGCTGTTAGCGGGTCTGATTGAGCATCTGTGTCATTACTCAATACACCGTTAGCCGCCGCTACTACCAATTGTTGACCCGCTTGTGTGCTGTAACTGTCGTTGACTGTAGCTGGCGGGTCGTTTGGTGGTGGCGGTGGTGCAGTGACTGTAATGCTAACTGTCGCCGGTGCAGAATTAGCTTTAGTATCGTTGGCTAAATAGGTAAAGCTATCTGTACCCACAAACCCTGCATTGGGTGTGTAGGCGAATGAACCATCAGCATTGAAACTGAGAGTACCGTTGCTGGGTGCTTGCACTACTGCGGCTGTTAGCGGGTCTGACTGAGCATCTGTGTCGTTGCTTAATACACCGTTAGCCACCGCTACTACCAATTGTTGACCCGCTTCTGTGCTGTAGCTATCGTTGACTGTGACTGGTGGATTGTTGGGTGGTGGCGGTGGTGCAGTAACTGTGATGCTGACAGTAGCAGGTGCAGAATTGGCTTTAGTATCGTTGGCTAAATAGGTAAAGCTATCTGTACCCACAAACCCTGCGTTGGGTGTGTAGGCGAATGAACCATCTGCATTCAGGGTGACGCTACCGTTGCTGGGTGCTTGTACTACTGCGGCTGTCAGTGGGTCTGACTGAGCATCTGTGTCATTACTCAATACACCGTTAGTCGCACCTACTACCAACTGTTGACCGGCTTGTGTACTGTAACTATCGTTGACTGTGACTGGTGGATTGTTGGGTGGTGGCGGTGGCGGAACTTGACTAGGATTGTCGTAGAAGTTAACTGTTACCGCACTGAAACTAGGATCAACTGTATATCCTGTGCCTGATTGTAGAGTATAAACTACGCTTTGCTGTCCTTCTGGAATGCCATCTTGAAAAATAGGTACGCTAACGGTGGCAACTTGGGACGTAATGTTAAAGAAAAACCCACTAAAGTCAAAGTCTCCCTGTGGAACACCACCACCAGTGAAGCTGATAGCAAATAAATCTAGTTGCGTTAGGGACTGGGGTACGTTACCTAAGAGATAAACTCTCACACCTCCTGCGGGTGGCGGCTCACTTAACTCAAATCTAAAGGTAAGTACGGTATCTTGAGTCTCTATGATGGTTGTTGTATTGGTTGTAAACTTAACTGTTGTCATAAATAGTTTGCTACAGATGGGTCAGTCTCAAATCTGATCGACAGAAATAACTGCGTTACTTTTCCTCCTAAGTCTTAACTAGGATCACATCTTGTAAAAAACTTAAAGCAGTCTCATTCAACTGAATATTTTGACGATCAAAACGGTGCCAGGTAGATATACTTCTGGCATTCAGTAAATTTCAATTACATAGCTAAATGAATGAAGCTATTACGTTGATTATGCTATCTAGTCATGATATTGACAGCTTAATAACAAGCTAAATACAACGCTCCTAGATGAAAACTAGGGTTATGAAATTGAGAAAATATTCAGATAGCGTTGCTCTCATAGTGATTGGATACTGGATATTAAAACCAGTTTCGGCAACTCTGATTACAACTATGAATAAAATTAGTGATTCTTTATTGCGATTTATTCTCGATAATTGGAATCACACCCTAAATAATAACACATCCGTAATTAATCGGATATCTGAATTATAAATTTTCTGTAAAGTCTATTTATCTCAATATATTTTCGTAGAGATAAATAGTTTGTGCAAATTTTGCACGAATTTGGGATTGGGGATTGGGCATGGGGCATTGGGCATGAGGAAAACAAGGGAGAATTTACTTCTCTTACACCCTCACACCCTCACACCCTCACACCCTTACACCCCAGCATACCGACTGTTACTAACAGCACACTAAGGATCATTTCTGGTTCGGGAACTGGTGCGGGGGGTTCATAACGTCTGAGGGTGGTGAGTGTTGCACCAGCTAGATTGCGGGTTGAACGGGCGTTAGCTAATTCGATATAGGTGATGTTTTCTAAGGGTGAATACCACATATTGGAACGATAACCCAGGGTTTGTCCGCGATGAATGTACCAAAAGCGATTGGGGGATTCTAGAGTACCGATGCCTAGACCGTAGGTAGTATAGTTTGGGGAGGTGATGGGGCTGATGGTGGTGAGCATTTGGTTGAGGGTGTCGGGTTCTAGTAAGCTTCCGCCTATGAGGGCTTGAATGAAGGTAGCTAAGTCGCTGGTGTTGGAAACCATTGCGCCGGTAGCCCAAGCCCAAGATAGATTAGCGACGGAAATATCGTTGAGTGTGCCATTTTGGTCGAAGTCCCAATAACCTCTGACGTAGCCGCCTGGGATGGCTTCTTCTTCAGCAAAAAAGGTGTTGGTGAGGGCTAAGGGTTCAAGGATGCGATCGCGTATTTCTTGGGCAATATTATTGTTAGTTGCGGCTTCTACCACCATACCTAACAGCAAATAGTTGGTGTTGGAATATTGCCAAGAGTCTCCAGGTTGAAAACTCGCTTCTAAGCCATCGATAAAACTGACTAATTCTTCTGGTTGCCAAGAATTGAAAAATACCCCTGGATTAACGGCAGCCCATCTAAATAATACATCTGTATAATCAGGAACGCCGCTTGTGTGGTTGAGGAGTTGGCGGAGGGTAATTTGATGAGCGTTGGGAATCCAATCGGTTACGGATTTTGGTAGTCTGTCTGTTAGCTTATCATCTAAATTGAGGGTGCCTTCTTCTACTAGCTGTAGTGTAGTTGTAGCGACAAAGGTTTTCGTAATACTACCAATTTCAAAGCGATCGCTTGGCTGTAATACTCTACCTGTGGCTATGTCTGCTACCCCACTAGCCCCAAACCAATTTCCTTTCGGGCTGATAATTGCTACAGCCGCACCTGGGATGTCTCCCCGTGCTTGATCTAAGGCTGTTTGTAGTTGTTGTTCTAAGTCTCTATTAACTGTATTTCTGAAGGTAATGGACTGGCTTGATTCAGTTGTTAAGGTTGCAGCTTGGGCGATCGCTGGGGTAAATAATATGGCTGATGTCAGAATGGTTATGCGAATAATTTTCAATAGCATATTCGTAAAGAGGGAATAGGGAATAGGGAATGGGTATTAGGATTTTTACTCAGCACTTTCAAGCTAAATTTATCTAATTTTAGTTATGCAGACCACAAATTTATTTCTCGGTGGCATAAAATGCTGGCGCAAGATATCAGATATATAAAGCTGTGTGTTACGGCAATGTAAATATTTGAGGTTTGGAAAGATTATAAGCTAGCCGTAACGCACCATAATCATGCGGTGCGTTACGCTTTGCTTTAACGCACCCTACAACTACGGTTGATTTTGATTAATTTCCACCATTCTCTAAAAGGTAAAATAGATGCTTCCCACAGATGATTATAGTTTTCTTTGGTTGTTAGTCCTGTGGCTGGAAACTCCCCTGGGTGGGGATGACAATAAGAACCAAAAACTATGTCCCAAATTGGGAAGAATACTGCATAGTTTTTATTAATATGTTGGGGTTGAAATGAGTGATGAATTCTGTGATATTGTGGACTGACAATTATGGTTGAGAATACACCAAATCCTAAGCGTAAATTCATGTGGATGAATTGCAACCACAAGATTTCTATAAATGCTAATAATCCGGCTGCTATCGGCTGAAGATTAAATAATAAATTCATAGGGAGAACTATAAAGAAGAGAATTAACGGTTCTTCTAGCCAATGTACTCTTCTGGAACTGGTGACATTTAAGGATTCTTCACTGTGATGAAATTTATGTTGTCCCCATAAAAATGAATTGGTGTGCTGTAAGCGGTGAAACCAATAGTAGAAGAAGTCAACTATTAAGAAATAAATAATTATGCCAATAATTGTTTCTATCCAGTTGCGAGGTGCGGGGAAATTAATATAAGCTCCACCTAACCAACTGCGTGTTAATCCCACTAGTGTAGCTAAACCAAGAGCATTCATTCCCAATGCCAATAAAATATAGACAACATACCATTTTAAGTTGAAAATAATATGGCGAAATGGTTGATTTGGTTCTGCTGGACGCACTCTTTCTATTACAATAAATACGCCATACATTAGCATTCCCTTCAGCACATATTCCATAAAGCTGAAGATAGCATCCATCCATTCCATGATGAATTAACCTATTTTTTGTGTAGAGAAAATGAATTTGATGATTTTGTGGTGTATTGTATTAATTTACCACAAGTCCGACTCAATTAGTTGCAAATTTATCTCAATTTATTTTCTGAGGTAACAAGATGAATTGGAGTATTTTCTTGGCTGCACTTGGTAGTACGAGTGTGGAGTTTTTCGAGGTGGTAGCGATCGCCTATGCTGTTGGTAGTTCTGGTTATGTTAAAGAAGCCGTTTCGGGTGCTATCGTCGGGTTAATAGCTGTGTTGTCGGTGGCGATCGCTCTCGGCAATGGCTTACAATTCTTACCATTACAACCATTACAAATTTTGATTGGTGGGTTGTTATTGTGGTTTGGTTGGGGATGGGTGCAGAAGTCTGTACGGCGACTGGCTACGGGAAGGCGCGCAGGTTGGATTGATGATGATGTTCTGGAAAAAGAGGGTATTGTTTTAGAGCAGGAATCTGTGGGATTTAGCAAACTGAATTTCCTGATTATGACTAAAAGTGTAGCTCTGGAAGCCTTGGAAATCGTTGTGATTGTGATGACTTTGGGTTTAGCAAGCAGCGCATGGTCTGAGGCGATCGCTGCCACAGGGTTGGCTTTATTATTATCTTTAGTTGTGGTAGTTTTTCTACATCCATATTTGGTAAAACTGCCAGAAGTGTTAATCAAACTGGGTGCAGGAATTATGCTCAGTGCAATGGGTACTTTCTGGTTAGGGGAAGGTATGGGGATAGAATTCCCTTTTGATGAGTTTTCAATTTTGCTTTTAATGACTTTATATAGTCTAACAGCCGGAATTTCCGTGTATTGGTTCAAAAATCAACCTGTAACATGAGAAAAATAGATGATGATTGTCGTTACTGTTCTGTAGTTTCTAAAGCTAACCGAGAAGACCCCATTGGAACAGCAGGGACAGTAGATGAATGGTTACTTGTGGAAGTACCCCAACCTTGGAAAACCAATCTTTGGGAAGCAAAACCAGAATTTCAACCACTATTAAAAGTTGTTGAAAGGTTAGCATCTCAGCCTATACGATATTTTAAAACTAGATTACTGGCGATCGCTCCCGATAAAACCTACACTAACCCAGAACTCGTCCGCGTCTTTCACTACAAGCGTCCAGCCAAGTTATTTGCTCAATATACCAAATGGGAATATTTACTTCCCCTGACGCAACTTGCACCCCTTACAGAAGCTTTATTATTCCAACCCCAGCAACTCATCAATTTTGTGTCTTACCAGCAACCCACAGAACACATTCGGGAAATTCTCATCTGTACCCATGCGAACTATGATCGAGCTTGCGGAAGATTTGGTTATCCCCTTTACCAACAGCTACGCAAACAGTATGCTACCGAAAATTTGCGCCTGTGGCAAACTAATCATTTTGGCGGACATCAATTTGCACCGACATTAATTGATTTCCCTTACGGACAAGTTTGGGGACATTTGGAAGTTGATATTTTAGATTGTTTAATTTATCGTCTGGGTGATGTTGAGCAGTTACGCCCGTACTATCGCGGTTGGACAGGATTAAGCAAGTTTGAGCAAATCGCAGAACGGGAAATTTGGATGCAGATGGGTTGGGAATGGTTGAACTACGAAAAAACTGGACGCATTTTGGCGCAAGATGAAGGGGGGAGTCAAAAAAAGCTCCTGAAAATCATTTTTAAGCGTCTTCCCTGTCCCAAATTAAAACTTTTAGTGGAACGGTGGAATGAGCAAGCTACCTGGGTGAAGTTGGCAATTAACTATACACATAAAGAAGGCGACAATTGGGGTACATACACAGCCTTAGTCAAGCAAACTGGAACAGTCACCACAAAACTCAAATCCGGCGATGATGTACCCTTGGCGAGGGTGAATCAGTATGGTGTTGAGGAGTTAGGGAAATAAGAAATTACGAATTACGAATTAAATCTGTTCGACACTCAACCCCGAAGCAATAACGGCTTGCTGACACAAATCTATAGAGGGATCACCGGCTATGACTCGTCGCTGGAGACGATGAGCGATCGCAATCATATCCGCTTGTGGTAACCAGGGAAATACTACCAAGTCCCCTGGCTGAGAAAACATGGTAATTAATTGCTCTAAAGTATTTGCTTTTAAACCAGAGGGTTGAAGAACAATCACTGTTGTTGCTTCCTCAATCAACCACTCATGATCCCAATCATCCGCCGTTACGGCTACAGCTAGGGCGATAGGAGGAATGTTAGCAAAAAACTCTCTTGAGGCTGTGTCACCATGAAATATCAAATGCTGTTTATCTAAACGTAACCACTGGCGACTTGATGCGGGAGTATTTTCTGATATCTGTTGCGCGGTGATTGGTACTTCAACTATAGACTTATTAACATGATCAGAATTGATTTTGTCTATAGAGTTAGGTATGATGGCGATGATTTCTGATGGGCTGGTGGGAGTTAATTCTGGTTTTTCTGCGACTTTTTCTTGTTGGTGCTTAATATTTTGGACTAATTCTTTATGGGTGATGCGTTTACCTGCTTTTGCTTCCTCTATGTACTGTTCCCGCAAATTTTGGGGTGTCGAAGGTGCAGCTAGAAGATAAAGGGCTGAGGTGGCAATGTCAATTTGTGCAAGATTTGCACGATTCCCAAAGGTTTCGTAAACATTAATAAAATTATAAGCTGTGCGGCGACTCCAACCAAATTCGGCTTTCAACCAAGTCTCAAACTGACCATGCTTCAATTGAGCGCGGACTTCTGCCAAACTTTGTCCTATTTCCCAAATATCTTGGGCTGTCCGTCGTAACTGTTCTCTAATCTCGCTGGTGCGTTGCTCAACTAGCGATCGCTGCTCAGGAGAGAGAATGCTGTAATCAAAACTCGTCACAATATTCTCTTGTGGATTTGTACGCTTGGAATTAATCATAAGTTATGGGTTTTTAAATCCATTGAGCAAAGAATTCAGCTACCTCGGATGGCTGATAGGACAAAGAATAATGTTGTTTTAGTCAGATACAGGTATAATCCCTATGCTAGTAGATACACGATACTTTTATCTTATGGGAAGATGGACACTTATTGCATTGAGGGGCATAAATACTTTACTTTAACCGGGCAATACCTACTCAGCATCAACTCCCAGGTAGCTAGGGCTATTCTAACCGCACTAAATTTAATTATCCTACGCAATATCACGGTAATTTAAATAATTTGATGTATTCTTGCCCAATATCTCATAACAAATAGTTAGCATTTTTCACAGGTGTTTTAGTGTTGCTGTTAATTACAGCGATCACCAAAATACTTGACAAAGTATCCCATTTATTGATTTATTGAGAATAATTCTTAAAAGATTTGAGTGTTGGTAAAAATGCTGATGTGGATGTTGTATCAGGGTTGGATCTATTGGAGCGATTTTTTCTAAGTTATGAAGTAGGCCTAATTTGACATTTGTGATAGCAAAACAGCAGATTTCCGAGTTTTTACCAGAATAAAGCCTGAAATCCTCAACTATCACCGATGAAAATCAGTAATTACAGAAATAATTTTTCCCTATCTGAAGCCATACGAGCTAATTTATGAAAACTCAGTTGCTACCTTCGGTAAATAGTTCCTTGTTAGAAGTTGATCATATTTTTATTTGTGTTGAGACAGCACCAGCACTAGAGTTCTTTGCTAAACAGGGACTAACTGTTGCAAAAACTCCTGTGAGACAGCAGGAGAGGGGTACAGCCTCACAAATCATTTTTTTTGAGAATTTTTATCTAGAATTTATTTGGGTTGAGGATGAAGTTGCGGCGGAAATTTATGCAGTGCGGACAGGGATAGATTTTTTAGCGCGATCGCGTCGTGATGATCCCAAAATTTCCCCCTTTGGGATGGCTCTCCGTCAGCAACATCGGACAAGAAAATCTCTAGACGAGTATGAGTTTAGGTATTCACCGCCAGGGGGATCAGAATTATTATTGAGTTTTTCTAGTGATAATTTGGTTACGCAAACAGAACCTCTGTGTTTTGTCATTCCCGATGCGATCGCTTTACCCAAACTAAAAAGAAACTTTCCCAACTTGCAACAGCAGTGGATGTCTCATGCGTTGGGGTTGAAAAAGATGACAGGAATCGAGGTTTCGGCTGTGAGCGGGGATCATTTGACTCAACCTCTGTCTCTTTTATCACAAGATGGCGTAGTACAAATTGAGTCCGGTTCGCCATGTGTCCAGTTAACCTTTGATAATCGCGTCCAGAGAGGAATGATTGATGCTCGCAAAATAGATATTCCTCTGATATTGAAGTTTTAGGCGCATAAATATCATGGATAGGCGAAATCGTCAGATTTGGCAGCAATTATGGCAGATTATTCAACCATACTGGTTATTACATGGGCGTGAAACTATAATCATCCAGTTAATCATGCTGGTGATTTTATCCTTGGGAAGTAGTTATTTCATCATTTTTGAAATTCTCCAACGTGGTGAAATCACTTCTTCCTTAGCAGCGCAGAACGTCAATCGCTTTTACCAAACATTTTGGTTTTTTAGCGGTGTTGTCATTATTAACGTTGTATTTATCTCTCTCAAAAACTATATCCAAGCCCAAATTAGCCTCGATTGGCGCAAAAGTCTGACATCTCACTATCTCCAGCAATATTTTTCCCAACAATCCTTTTATCAATTACAAGTAAACTCTGAGGTTGATAATCCAGATCAACGGTTAGCGGAAGATATCAAAAATGTTACCCAAAGGCTACTAGCACTATTTGTCATCTTTCTCGATTCTTTAGTGCAGTTGATTGGTTTTATCGGCGTACTGTGGTTGATTTCTCCCTTCTTGATGTACTCCTTGGTGACTTACGCTATCGTCGGTTCAGTGGTGACAACGCTGGTATTTGGAAAGGTATTAGTCGGGATCAACTTAGAGCAGATCAAGCGGGAAGCGGATTTTCGCTATGGTTTAGTCAGAGTTAGAGAAAATGCGGAAGCGATCGCATTTTACAACGGACAAACCCAGGAATCACAACAACTCAAACAGAGATTTAGTCAAGTATTTGCCAATATCAAGCGTTTAATTAACTGGCAATTTCGGCTGAATGTCTTTCAAAATGGGTATCAGTTTCTCACCTTCATCTTACCCTTTCTGATTTTAGCCCCCCGAATTTTCTCCCGTGAACTAGAAATAGGTGCAGTCACCCAATCCCAAGCAGCCTTTGAGCGAGTCGGGTTAGCACTAGGATTAATTATTACTCAATTTAATCAAATCAGTGCCTTAGCAGCCGGAATTGAGAGACTTTCAGAACTAGCCAAGGGAATGAAAACAGAAGCCCAAGGGAAAATTCAGCTTACGGAAAATACAGAGATTAATATTAAAAATTTTACCTTAGAAATTCCCCAACGAGGCAACTTAATTCAAGATATATCTTTCACAGTCAAACCAGGGGAATCATTAATCATTGTCGGAGAGAGTGGCGTAGGGAAGACATCATTATTGCGGGCGATCGCAGGACTATGGTTACATGGAGAAGGCATAATTGAGCGTCCAAACAACGATAGCCTGTTATTTCTCCCCCAACGTCCTTACATCACCTGGGGAAGCTTGCGACAACAACTAACCTACCCCCAAACAGCCACTAATATCCCCTCTGAAATTCTCCTCAAAACCCTCCAACAAGTACACCTACCAGACTTAGCCCAACGCCACGGAGGCTTAGATACTGTAATTGATTGGTCAAGAGTATTATCATTAGGAGAACAACAAAGACTAGCCTTCGCCAGATTGCTCTTAATTCAACCAAAATACGCCATTTTAGACGAGTCAACAAGTGCGCTAGATGAAGAAACCGAAGCCAGTTTATATCAACAACTGCAACAAACATCAATCACCTATATCAGCGTCGGACATCGTAGTGCATTATTAAACTATCATCAATTGGTTTTAGAACTAGCAGAGCAAAACTGGCAATTATTACCTACAGCAAATTATAATCTCTCCTCAAACCCTCCGCGCACCTTTGCGTGAACTCCGCGCTCCTCTGCGTTTAAAACTCCTCTAAATCAGTAACGTAGGGTGTGTGACGGCAGCGATAAGATTTAAAACATCACCCATATATTCAACTTGCCGTCACGCACCAAACAGATCATAATAAAAGCACCGTAGCTAGGTTTCTTTAAAAGGATTAAAAACCACAATCTCTATCCCATCAAAATCTTTTTCATTACGAGTAACCAAAGTATAGTTGTAATATTTTGTTGTAGCAGCAATAAGAGAATCTAAAGGAGGTAACTTTCGCCCCTTTTTCTCTAACTCTCCTACCAACTCACCCCATAACAATATTACAGATAAATCTAAAGGTAAAATTCTCCTCTCGAACTGCACAAGTAATTCATTATCAAACCAATCTTGAATATTCTTTTTTCGTAATGATTCAGGTAGCTTTTCGATTCCCTTTCTAATTTCTCCAATGGTGATTACACTCAAAAAAGTTCGTTTGGCATCTAAACCTTTTAGCCACTCGATTACCTTTTGATTAGGCTGAGTAGATATCAATTCAGAAATAATATTTGTATCTAAAATGTAGTTCATAATTCTAGTTGGCGGTTGTCAAATTCTCTTTGACGTTCTAAATCTATATCCACACCAACTAGAGGAGAATTTTGAAATAATTCAACTAAATTTTCTGATTCGGTTTTGGAGTCTTTCTTTTCTGTTTGCTTAGTTAAATAATGGATTAATTGTATCTTGTCTTCTATGCTTAAATTATCAATTTCTTTTAATAACTCTTTCACAGGTAAGTTACTCATTTTAATATTCCTATTAAAAAACAAGTTTATTTACTACTAATTATAGCATCGCCAATTGGGATATATAATAAATATTTTCTCTATAGTTGGTGCATTATTCACGTAGAGTGTATGACGGTAACGATAACATTATAATATCACCCATATATTTAACTTGCCGTCACGCACCAAGCCAACATAAATAATATCACTCATGATAAAATCACCATAGCCAAAAATCAGCTGAAATCTCTGCGTGAAAACCGACAGCATATTTTATCGCCAAAATTAGTAATTGAGGCGGAAGATACAGCCATTAACATGGCTAAGAAATTAATCAACCGCACCCAAAAAGCACAAAATTTGCAACTTCCACAACAACAGTTACTAGAATTAATAGAGACAATCTTAGTTTATAAATTTCCCCAAATGAGTCGCCAGGAGATAGAAGCAATGTTTGGTTTAAGTGAGTTAAAGCAAACGCGAGTTTATCAAGAAGCTAAAGAAGAAGGCAAACTAGAAGGTGAACAGGAAGGTAAACAAAAAGCCAAATTAGAAGCTGTACCTAAACTGTTAGCACTGGGTTTAACTGTAGAACAGATAGCACAGGCTTTAGATTTAGATGCTGCACAAGTCTAAGAATTAGCATAACAAGAGAGATAACTTCTCTTTGCTACACAAAGCTAGAGCAGTAGGGTGTGTGACGGCAATGCGGGGATTTGAATATGAGCGACAGTATAAATTGCCGTAACGTACCGTAATCACACCCTCATATCACTATTGAGGTAGAATCAGGGACAAATAAATTTAAAATCGCAAATTACACCTGATTATATGCTGAAAATCAATCAACTGATAGCCCAATGGCAAACCTTGAGATTAGACAAATATAGAGATCAGCGTCCTTTGGCGTATCATCGACTAGCTAACTGGAAACTGGCTCTTAAAGCTACCCTGCTACTTGCACCAATCTTCATCCCGCTACCAGTAACTGCACAGATATCCAACATTGATATCCCATTCATGTCATTTTACGATCATCAAGGTACTTATGCAGCTACAATTGGCATCGGTACTCCAACAGCAAAGGTGTTCACCGAACTCAGTCCACAAAAAAATCCATCTCAGAGAACAACTACCAAGACTCAGCCGGTGAGCGTGCTGAGTTTTCGCCACTCCCCACAGATCACAACACGAGTACGCGAGCAAATTACCGAGAAATTTGCAGTACAGTCTCCCGAAAAAACCGCACAGATTCGCAGTGAGTTCAATCAGGCTGATGTTGTCGGTGAATTTCGCCGCTTAATCAAACGCTATGGCTATGATCCTGATAATCTTGCCCACAATATGTCCGCTTTCCTAATATTACAGTGGGAAGTGCTTACCGACAATCAAGCCCAACGTCCCCAGATGGAGGGTACAGTAGAACAAGTTACCAAAGCATTACGGACTAGCTCACTGCTGGGTGGTATGAGCAATACTGACAAGCAAATCGTTGCCGATTCTATGGCATATCAAGCAGTGATGTCTGTGCTTGTGTTGAATGATCTCAAGCGTCGCGGTGATAGTGCTGGTATAGCAAAGCTACGTGAAGGTATTATTCGCAGTGCGCGGGTTCTGGGATGGGACTTCAATCGCCTGAAACTCACTAGCCAAGGCTTTGTCACCGCACGTTGATCGCTTTTTGTTAACGTTCCACATCAGCACGCAGACGCTTAACATTATCCTGTAAGACAGCAGAAGGTAAAATATAACTCCCATCAACCGCCGCATAAGTAGGAAGTTCATCTGTCACAACCTCAATAGTTGCTTGTTGTTGATTAACTTGATGTTTCTGCTGATAAATCCTATTTCCGCTAGCATCCTCCAAAGACACAGTAAATGGGATATTTAACACTGCTGATTTTTGTTCTCCCAGATTACTTGTATAAAGCTTCTGGGCTTCTACCTTCAATTTAATTTTATATTTCCCATCAGGTAAGTTTTGCCAAACAGCATCAGTTAAAGATACTTGATAGGTAATAACTTGAGCAAACAATTCACTAATTACCTCTCGCCGTTCAGCCGCAGCCTTACTTAAAATTGCATCCCGTAAATCAATCACCGTTGCATAGGGAGCAGATTTATGGCGATACTTATTTAAAAAGTCCCGAATAGCAGATAATAAAGCCTCCTTACCAATGATATCTTCCACCAATTCCAACACCATACCACCCTTATAACGAGCGATAGGAGTTTCATTATAAACATCAGTTAAGGGAGGTTCTTTAAAATCGATTTTTCCTAACTGACGGAAGAAATCCCGCATCAACTGTTTTCTTGCTAAAACTTGTTCTTTAGGAGTGCGTCGAGAACGTTGATAAAGTGAACTAGCATAAGCGCTCAAAGATTCATTAATTGTCATCCCACCTGCAACATCAGCCGCCATAATTTGCTCATCCCACCAAGCTTGAGCCAAGAGATATGACAACCAATCAATGATATTTTCCTTACCTAAACCTTGGGCTTGACTTTTCCAAACTAAGACTTCAGGAATGCCAATTGTCCCAGCATCAGAAAATACCATACCATTGTAAAAAACAAACTCCGTCACCCGCACTTGTGGAAAAGGATAGACACCAAAAGTTTTTTCATAAAACTCTAAAGCTTCGCCAATTTGAGTGGCGATGAGTTTTACATTCTCTTCGTGGGGTGGATGGTAATAGATTTCAATAGGAACGCGATAATTATTATTTCGATAAACTTTGTAGCGTCCAGAATAAATAGTAAATTCACCCCGCTTGGGAGTAGTTGATTGATAACGGAAGTATTTTCTATCTCCTTGTGTCCATTCTTTGATTAATTTCCCCGATGTGATAGCAGTTTGAGTAGCAGAAGTACCAATAGTAATATCTGTTTTACCCCAACTTAAATGAGTTAACATCAGCCCTTGGGATAAACCCACCGGATCATCATGTTTTCGCATTCTGTCTTCCAGGGGTGGTAGATTTAGCTTTTGACGTAACCAAGCTTTTTTATTTTCTACCATCTTGGTGTAACCCACAAAAGGTAAGATAAAAGGACTATATAAATAAGTGCCGTTACCTACCACATCGTTAGGATAAATCATGTAGATATCATCATTATCAACCTCATTGCGAAATCCTTGGGGGCGTTCAATGCGGGTGACAAACTGCATGGTTTGTTTCTCTCCCGGCATCAAAGGTTTTTCTAGGTCATAGATGTGATATCCTAGTTTTTTATCGGATGAACGTAACTTTAAACCTGGATATTTTACATCATCAATTTTCAAATTAATGAAAGTCAATAAATGAATTTCTCGTATCGGTGACTGGGTGCGATTTTCTAATAAATACTCACCTTGAGCAATAAAATAACGCTGCTCTGGATAAAGGTCAATATTTAGCCGAGTTTCAGTCACAACCGGCATTGGCAGATTTTCATACTTTTTGTATCGCCTTTCAACTTCCGCCGCCGTTTCTTCGCTGGTAGGTGGTTTGTATGCGTTAACAATAATTGTGTTGTAACCAATCCATCCTCCCACACCTGCAAACATGAATACTAAAGCTGCTAAAGCACGTTTGACTTTTTTATTAGTATTTCGCCAACCTCTTCGCCAATCTTTCACAAGACTTTGATCAAAACTACCACGGGGATAAATAATATATGCCAGCATCATTAAAATTGCTCCCCCAATTGCCCAATAAAGGCTACACAAAAGATGTCCAGTTAACAGATGTCCGTAACCGTTCATTAAGGAATATTCAATATCATTGGTAGCAGCAAAACGGTAGAGATTATGATATAAACCCAGGGCATGAAGAGGAATTTTTGAGAGAGAAATTAACACTGCCAACGCCATACCCGCATATTTATGGCGAGTGACTATTTGCGTAAATAAGGCGAGAACAGCCGTTAAATAAAAGTATGGGCTATGCTCAACAAAGAGCATTTGCAAATATAAGGTAAACTCAAAATTGTAGTAACCATTAATAGCTTGATATCCTACCATCACCACCATTGCTAATAGTAGATTAATAGTGATGATGATAAATAAAGCAGTGAGTTTTGATAATAATAAAGCGGCGTTAGAAATAGGTGTGGCATCTATCACCGCTTGTAGACGCAATTCTCTATCTCGCCAAAATAACTCAGCAGCATAGACGATGATAATGGCGAAAAGAATATATTCTAAATAAATATTAGCGGCATGAATTAAGATGTCGGTGCTAGGGTTAGAATAGTTGTAAGTACGAGTTCCCATTGCTGAGACAATCAAACTAATTAAGCCAAAGGCAGTTAGTAAGATAAATGCTCGTCCTCGTAAAATTAAGTTAGTTTCAAACCAAGCGCGGTTAATCCATTGTTGCCATAGTAAGGAAGATGCAGGAGAATAAGCGGGGGAATAATTTCTATTGATATTAATTGGTTGAGACTTTGTAGTCTTCACTTTGGTTTTCACAGGAGATTTTTCCATCACCTTCATCGAATAGGTGTGATAACTCCACATCCAACCAGCTACAGCAATGGTAATCCAAAGTAGACGATTCCAAAACAGTGTTCCTCCTAAAGATGGCATCAAATTATTATGCTGAAAAACTGTCCAAGTCAGGGTTTTTTCTTCAAAAGCATAAAAGCCAAAGGGATCTAACATTGCCCAGATGCGGTATAATTCAAAGTCGATGACATCTACCCCCACCAGCATCAGAGAAACCAGGTAGAGCATAACAAGAACAATTGCCCCAGCATAGGTAATGATAATACTTCTGGTTTTGGAGGCAATAGCAAACGCGATCGCAGCTACTAAAAATAGATTTGGTAAGACAAAAAATCCATAACTAGCCACATAAGCTTCAGGGCGAAATGCACCCAAAGCAAAGGGATTTAACCCAGGAATGATAGTACCTAAAAGCATCCCTGGTATATAGGTAGAAAATGCCAAAAGCGTCACCCCAAATGCAGCAATAAAACGGGTGGTTAAATAATCCCGTTTACGGATGGGAGTAGCCAGAATTAAAGCTTCCATCCGGTAATTGCTATCCCGCACAAAAGTTTCCGCCACAAAAGCCGATGCAGCCAAAATCCCAAAAATCGTATACCAAATAGTCACTTGAAATATTTCCGCCGGACTATTGACAAAAAAGAAGGCATTACCCGGCCCAGCTTTAGCAACTATATCAGTAAATCCAATGGTGAAAAATAAGATAGCAATTAACCAAAATGTCGGGCGACGCAGATGATAAAATATTTCAAATTTGAAAATAGCAGAAAAGGCTGATTGCATAATTAAACAGTAATAGCTTGAGGTTCTGATTTATCTAATAACGCCAGGAAATAAACATCATTCAAATCTGGTTCACCAAGTTGAAAATTTTGTCCTGGTTGCGAATCACTTAACACCCGCACCCATCTTTCTCCCTTAGACATTCGGGAAGTAATTACTGTCAATTCTTCAGAATTATTTATCTGGGAATGTGGCGCAGTCCAAACTCTACCATTTAAAGCATTAATTAAAGCCTGTGGACTACCACTGCGAATAATTTCCCCCCGATTCATAATTGCCATATTCGGGCATAATTCAGCGACATCTTCCACAATATGCGTCGAAAGCAGTAAAATTCTGTCTTGGCTGATTTCTGATAATAAATTATGAAATCGGATGCGTTCTGCTGGATCTAAACCTGCGGTGGGTTCATCGACAATTACAAGTTTAGGTGAACCGAGTAAAGCTTGAGCAATGCCAAAACGTTGACGCATCCCACCGGAAAAAGTACCTAATTTCTGGTGACGCTGTTCGTATAAATTCACAAGTTGCAGTTGTTGTGCAACTATTTCTCGCCGTTGTTTTTGATGAATAAATCCTTTGAAAACTGCTAATTGATCTAATAATTCTGCGGCAGAAACATTGGGGTAAACGCCGAAATCTTGAGGTAAATAACCTAAGATACTACGAGCAGATTGAGGATTCTTCAGGAAGTTGATGTCATCTAATTCTATTGTGCCGGAATCAGCATCTTGGAGGGTAGCTAATGTCCGCATCAGGCTAGATTTTCCTGCACCATTGGGGCCGAGTAATCCAAATATGCCGTAATCTATAGTTAAGGATATGTTGTGTAAAGCTCGGATACCGTTGGGGTATGTTTTGTTTAATTTTTGGATGGTAAGCATAGTTTTTTAATTTCTTCTTTCCTTTGCGTCTTTGCGCCTTGGCGTGAGATAAAATCTGATCAATCAACAACGCCAGAGTTTTCAGGAAGCTTATTATCTGGAATTAAATCTTCTACCTTTCTTAAAGCCCGCCAAGTGTAACCAAAGATTCCTACTAAAACAGTGCATATAGTCATACTGACAAATAGTAAAGTCATCCCCGCGCCCGTCCCAGTCCCAAAGATGTTGCCGAAAATCGGGGCTAAAATCCCTGTGGGACGCATGGCGGGTTCAAAGACTCTATCAGCTAGGAAACCAGCAATTAAGGGGGTGATGGCGGCTACAGTTACGCCTATGAGTTGATCTGCTGCTAAAACTCGCCCTTGTAAGCCTGGGGGAATTGTGGCATACCAAATGGCGTTACTGGAACTGTAGAACAGGGGAATGAGTGTGGATGAGCAAAAATGCGCTACCATCCACACTGGTAATGTTTGCCCAAGTCCTAACATGGTTCTAAAAATGCCGTGTCCAATGAAACCGATTAACATTCCGTGGATACGACGCTGAAATCCTCCCCAAATACTGAGGACGATCGCTCCAATGACACCCCCAATCCCCGCAGCCGTGGTGACTGTGCCGAGAATTTCTGAGCTTCCACCTGTGCGGGCAAGAATCATGGGGCTGTAGAGGGCTTTACTGATATCGTTGGGAATGGCGAATAATGTGAAAGCGATCGCCATTGCTGTTAATGATGGATTCGCCCAAATATAACGAAATCCAAATGTTAATTTTTGCCATAAGCTCTCAGTATTATCACTGTTAAATTCTTGAACGGTAGGCTGAGGAATTTTGACGATAATTAATGTAATAAATGCTGCAATGAAGGTTGTTAGATCAATCCAAAATATAGATTGCATCCCCAAACGGGGATAAATAAACCCAGCTAAGGCGGGAGCAAAAATCGCCGCACTGTAGTTCACCGCAGCCCCTAAGCTTTCCGCACGGGTGAATTTTGCTTTGGGAACTAATAGGGATATAGAGGCAGAATAAGCCAAAACCTGCAATTGTCCAAAGCCACCGTACAGCAGAACGATGATATATAAATGCCAAACTTGTAATTGTTGGTTGAGGTAGAGAATTGCGATTGCTAGGGTACACAACACCGCTACAACTTCCGCTACAATCATCAGCAAGCGACGATTAAACCTATCGACAGCAATACCCGCAAAGGTAGTAATCAACATTTTCGGCAGTTGGGCAAAGAAGCCGACTAACGCCAAAGCTGTCGCTGAACCAGTTTGATCCCAAACCCAAATCGTCAGGGCAAACACTGTCATAAAACTACCGATGGTAGATACTATCTGTCCTAGCCAGATGATCAAAAAGGTTCGCATAATTTCTGGGGACAAATCAATTCAAAATTCAAAATTCAAAATTCAAAATTGGGGACTGGGTATTGGGTATGGAATTTTCTCCTCCTGCTCCCTGCCCCCTGCTCCCTGCCCCCTGCCGCCATGAATTAAAATTCAAAGGAGACACTACCTGTCAAAGTAAAGGGCGCACCTGGAATTACACGCACAATGTCCCGCGCACCTTCGTAGTAATTTTCATCGAATAGGTTTTGAATATTAATGGCGGCGCGGAATTTGTCACGGCGGTAGAAGATGGAAGCATCTGTACGCAAGTAGCTAGGTAATGTAAAGGTGTTGCGTAGGTCTCCTTGGCGTTCTCCTTGCGTGAAAACACCTAAGCCGAATCCTAACCCTTTGAGGCTGCCTGATTGCAGTTCGTAGGTACTCCACAAACCAAAGGAGTTTCTGGGAACGTTTTGTAATTGTCTATCTTGAAATTCGGGGCGACTATCTTCGGTGATTTTGCTATCTGTATAGGCGTAACTGGCTGTTAAGTTCCAACCAGGGAGAATTTCCCCAGCTACGTCTAATTCTATACCTTGGCTGCGTTGCTTGCCGATTTGGATTTGGGAGAGGGGTTCGCTTAATCCTTGGGCTGCAACATTGGTGCGTTCCAGATTATAAAATGCTAGGGTGGTGGTGAGGCGATCGCCTAATAAATTTGCCTTTAAACCCACTTCATACTGAGTTCCTCTTTCTGGTTCAAAGGGTTCGCCAACTGTTGTTATTCCTGTGTTTGGATCTAAAACCCTGGTTCTACCAACAACAGGTGTAAAGGATTTACTATAGCTAGCATACAAAGAAAGGTTTTCACTAGGTTTGTAAACAATACCGACACGGGGACTAAAAACTGTGTCGTTACGTTCAAAACTTTCTTCTGCTGAGAGTAAATCTTCATAGTCTTGGTTAACAAAATCCAATCTTCCACCCAACACTAAAATAATATTCTTGGATAGGGAAATTTGGTCTTGGGCATAAATTCCCAAAGAATTTTTCTTGGTATTAGTATTACCGAAAGGAATGGCAAATGATGACACACTCTCAGGACGATAGACGGGATTGAAAATATCAATGTCTCTGAGTTGTCTAAAATCTAGTCTATCTTCTGTCTCTTCTCTAGCAACTTCTACACCAAAGAGTAGACTGTGTTCTATACTGCCTGTTTTGAACTTACCTAAGAGGCTATTATTAAACGTCAAACTGGTGGTACTAGATGGGTTTTCTACTAAAAAGCGTCGGAGTGTACGACCATCTCTATTTAGTCCATTTGATGTACTAGAGTTAGCGATAGGCAGCACTATGGTACTCTCTGGAACATCTAAAAAGGCTGTAGAAAATTCACTTTTGATTGTCCAGTTCTCATTGAGGCGGTGGTCTAACTGATAGCCTAAACGAGTAACTAAAGACTCACTTTCAGATAATGATGGTTCACCTAAGTTAGTCTCTCGTGAAACTCTACCATTAGGGTTGGAAATAACTGTTCCTGACGCTGGTAAGTCTGGTGCAGTTTCAAAACTGCGGTATTTTAGATATTCTATGCTTGCTGTTAAATTTGTATTTTCGTTACCTATTAATCTGACAACAGGCGCAATAAAAAAGGATTCACTATTCTCGAAGTCTTTAAAGCTTTCAGCAGTTTGATAAGCCGCATTCAAACGATAAGCAATCCCATCTTTATCTAGGGGGCCAGAAAAGTCGATGGTGGGACGATGTAAACCAAATTGTCCTACTTGATAGCCAATAGAGTAGTAAGGTGTATTTAGAGGTTGTTTAGTAACTAGGTTGACGACCCCACCTAAATCACCTTGTCCAAAGAGGACGGAGGCTGGCCCTTTGAGAACTTCTACGCGTTCAACGTTAGCAATTTCACTTTGAAACCGTAAGCTATCATCCCTTAAACCGTTGCGTAATAAGTTACGAGATTCAAAGCCCCGAATTACTGGAGTTAATGCTGGTGCTTGGGAAGATGTCCGACCGCTACTAGCACTACTAGTATTTTTTAAGACTTCGCCAAGGCTGCGAGTTCCTTGGTCTTTAATAACTTCTTGGGGTATGACTTGAATAGCTTGGGGTACGTCAATTAGGGGAGTATCTGTGCGCGTTCCTACGGAAGAATTAGGAACTTGATACGTTGGACGGAATTGATCCCCGACAACTGTTAGTTCGATGGGTTCGTCTGGTTCTTCTGGGGTTGGGGTTTCTGCGGTGGGTGTTTCTGGGGTTGTTGGTGTCTCTGGGGTTGTGGGTGTCTCTGGAGTTGTGGTTTCTGCGGTAGGTGTTTCTGGGGTTGGGGTTTGTGTAGTTGGTGGAGTTTGACTGGTAGTAACAAAAGGAAGACTAACAATAAATTCTTGTCCGTCCTGACGTAGATTAAATTGCGGGACTGCATTAACACCGGTGATTTCAATTTCAATAGTGTTAGGGTCAGACTGTCCCACAAAAATCTCAGCAATGCCAGGGATGGGATTATTGGTAGTGATAGGGGGTTTTCCTTCTACCAATTGCAGTTGAGCATTATTGACGGTGATAATTAAGGTCTTGTCTTCGGTGCTAGTTTGAGTAGTTAGGGTTACTCCTGGCGAAGTTTTTAAAACGACCTCTAAACCTTGATCTGTATCATAGAGTTCTACTGCCGTTACCGGAACAGGAGCAGCCCAAACTGGTTGGGAGACGAGAACAGTGATTACACTAGCAACACCAATGGCGGGTTGCCAATAATTCCATGTCATAAATACCGATTGTCCTAATTTACTGATGTAGACGCTTACAGATCAAGCGAAGAATGTCGTAATGTGTGGAAAGGGAAATTTTTATGCTCAGTTATTTAACTGGAATAGAATACTATCATTTTTTCTATAATCTTCATCTGACTTTTCAATACTTCTACAGATTTGTTTGTAGCGAGGACTTTAGTCCTCTCATTCTAAGGACTAAAGTCCTTACTACGAACTGAGTATTAACGAACGAATTTCAGGCTTTCTCCGGTTTTATTGAAGAAATCAGTAAAGATGCTCATGACAGTACGTTCTCTAATTTTGATGTTGGCGTTTAATGACATTCCCGACTGTAGGGAAATTTTGCGGTTTTTGCTGAGGAGGTATTGTTGGTCAAGGGTGACTGTGGCTGGGAAGGTGTAGTATGGCTGAATTTGGGTTGGTGGTAAGGCATCAGAACCAATCCAGGTTAAAGTACCTTTGATATCGCCAAATTCGCTGTAGGGGAAGGAATCTATGCGGACATCAACGCGCATTCCTTCTCGGATAAAGCCTATATCTTGGTTGGTGATGGAAACCTTTGCGACTAAGTTGGTTTGGGGAACGATTTTCAGCACAGGTTCGGTGGATTTAGCCACAAAGCCGGGGGCGTGGGCTTTCAGGTCAAAGACTACACCATCAACAGGCGATCGCACTACACTATACCTTAATGCCTGATTGGTTTGACTGAGTTGGCTGTCAAGTTCGGCGATGCGTTTTTTGTTATCGACAATGGCTTTGCTTAATTGGCTATCAATTTCAGCGATTCTCTGGCTATTATTGCCAATACGGGCGGTTAAATCCCGTCTATCAATGTCTTTGGTGTTTTGAACTTTGGCTTGGGCTTGGGCTATAGCCGCTTGCAAGCGGATCTTTTCTTCTTGCAATTGTGCAATTTCTGCACGATTGGATTCTACTTCCTGCTGTTGGTTGAGGTATTGAATGCGAGAAATTCCCCCTTCTAACGCCAATTCGGAGATATCTGCGAGAATTTGCTCATTAACTTTCAATTTTTCTTGGTTGGATTTAAGTCTAATGTCTGCTTGGCTGTATTGCTTTTGTAATTGGTCAATTTCTAACTGGGCTGCTGTAACCCTTGATGTTAACTCTTCCAACTCAGATTTTACCCGTTGTTGTTGTTCGGCACTCAAGGACATAGCCGAAGCATTGCCATCAAGTTGGGCTTGAAACAGACGATTTTCGGCAAGTAATACCGCCCGGCTTCTGGTTAAGCTGACAAATTGCGCGGGAATGGATACTGTAGGTGAGGTGTCCTCTCTACCACTTAATTGTGCTTGGTAAAATTGATTTTCTTGTTCTAAAACTGTGCGAACCTTTTGGAAGGAAGTTTCCTGCGCTTGGGAAACGGTGGGATCAAGACTCACAAGTAAATCCCCGGCTTTAACACGGTGTCCGTCTTTGACGTGAATAGTTTTGACAACACCCTCAATGGGGATTTGCACCTCGTTAACATTATCTTGGGGTTCGAGTTTTCCCTGGGCTGGAACTGCTTGTTCGATTTTGGAGACACTAGCCCAAGCTACTGCTGCAATTGAGACAAACATCAATGTCCATAATATCCCCCGTGACCACTTAGAAGACTGTTTGAGCATCAGGGGATGTTCAAAGGAAGATACTTCTGGGTGAGGTGTTGTTGGGGGTGTGGGGTTGATATTCTTATCCTGTGTTATGCTTGTCAGGCGACCGTTACCGTTGTTGGATGTCATATTATTTAGCGACTGGGGACTGGGAATTGGGGAAGCAGGGGAAGCAGGGGAAGCAGGGGAAGAAATTCTTACTCATTACTCATTACTCATTACTCATTACTCATTACTCACACCACTACGGCTTCTTGCTGACGGTATAAACAGTAATAAAGCCCTCTGAGAGCCATTAATTCGTCATGTGTACCTTGCTCGGCAATACGTCCTTGTTCCATCATTAAGATAATGTCAGCATGGCGAATAGTACCTAAACGATGGGTGATGAAGAAGACTGTTCGCCCTTCTAGTGCTTGTTGGAGGTTTTGACAGACTTGGCGTTCGCTGTTGTAGTCTAAGGCACTTGTGGCTTCATCCATAATTAGGAGGCGGGGGTTTTGCAGGACGGTACGAGCGATCGCAATTCTTTGTCTTTGTCCCCCAGAAAGTGCTGAGCCTCTTTCCCCGACACGGGTGTTATATCCCATCGGTAGGCTCATGATAAAGTCATGGGCGTAGGCAATTTTGGCAGCGTTGATGATTTCTTCTGGTGTGGCTTCGGGGTTATTTAGGGCAATATTTTCTTGAACTGTGGTATCAAATAACAGGGTATCTTGTAATACCATGCCGATTTGTCGCCGCAGGGAATACAGTTCAACTTTGTGGATGTCGTAACCGTCGATGAGAATGCGTCCAGCTTCGGGATCGTAGAGACGGGTTAGGAGTTTGGTGAGGGTGCTTTTACCTGCGCCACTTTGTCCGACTACACCGACGAATTTACCAGGAGGAATATCAAGGTTGATGTTGTCTAGTTGGGGGGTGGGGCTATTGGTGAAGCGGAAGGTGATATGGTCGTATTTAACTGCTCCTTGAATATCTGGTAAGGGGATATCTTGACGCACTGCTTCTTCTTGGGGTGTGTCTAAAATATCACTTAATCTTTCCAGTGATAAGGCTGTTTCTTGGAAGTTTTGCCACAGTTGTACTAGCCGCAATAGGGGGCTTGTGGTGTAACCGGCGATGATGCGGAAAGCGATTAATTGACCGAGGGTAAGTGTGCCTTGTAATACTAAAAATGCGCCTACCCAGAGGAGTAATAACCCTGAGAGTTGGTTGAGAAATTTACTGATAGAACCGGCTGTAGTTGAGGTGAGGGCATTTTTGAAACTATCGGCTACATAACGAGCATAACGGTCTTGCCATTGCCAACGCGATCGCAATTCAATATTTTGGGCTTTGACTGTTTGAATCCCGGAAACTACTTCAACTAAATAAGATTGGGTGGCGGCGTTGCGTTCGGCGCGGGTGCGGGTTTGTTGGCGGATGACGGGGGCGACAATTACGCCTAACAGTGCAAATAGGGGGACTGTGGCTAAGGCGACTAAGGTTAATAGCCAACTGTAGTACAGCATGACGACGATGTAAATCACGGAAAATATCGCGTCTAGGACTACTGTTAAGGCTGTACCTGTGAGGAATTGGCGGATGTTCTCTAGTTCGTTAATGCGGGTTGAGAGTTCGCCTACAGGACGCTTTTCAAAGTAACCCAGGGGTAGCCGTAACAGGTGGTTAATGACTTCTGACCCCAAGGCCATGTCTATGCGGTTGGTGGTTTCTACAAATAAATTTGTCCGTAGGGTGGTGAGGACGGCTTCAAATAAGGCTGTAGCAACTAACAATGTCCCCAACACATTCAAGGTGGCGGGGGAGTTTTGAATTAGGACTTTATCGATAATTACCTGGGTAATTAGGGGATTCGCCAAGCCGAACAACTGGACAAAGAAGGAGGAAATTAATACCTCACTCAAGACGCGGCGATACTGGGAAACGAAGGGTAAAAACCAACTTAAGCCGAAGCGTTTACGGGGGGTTTCCTTGGTTGGTTGGAGGAGGAGAATTTCGCCTTGTTCTCCCCAAGTTTCAATGAAGGCTTTGGGTTTGTGGCGTTGTATTCCCTTTCCTGGGACACCTAACACCAGTTCGCTATCGGTAGCTTTGTAAAGGATAGCAAAGCAGTTTTGCCATTGCAGCATGACTGGGGTTTGCAAGCGACTGATAGCAATGGCGGGAACTACGGCTAATTGCGCCCGTAAACCCAACATTTCGGCTAAAGAACCGCATAATTGTAAGGAAACACTACCTAATCTCTGTTGCTGATTTTGCAATACCCGGCGGATGACATCACGACGGAAAGGCATATTCCAATACTGGCTCAACATCTGGAAGCAAGCCAGGGTTTCATTTAATACTCCTTTCCCGCCCACGTAAGGATATTTACCCTGTCTATCTTTACTTTCTAAGGCTGGAGGTTGTTCAGAAGCGTAGGGGATATCGTCTGTGACTGTCTCTATTTCTGGTTCTATTTCTGTGGGTGTGGGTTGAAAAGATACCGGGGGAATGCCGATTAACCTCGCTATACCGCTTTCTACCTTGAGATTTTGCTTGTCTGGATATGGCTCTATGCGATCGCCTATGGCAAAGTTAGTATTACCACTACTTAACAACCAAAGCCGATGGGGATCTAGTTGGCTGAGGGCTGTTTTCCCCTTGGGTAGATTCAAAACGACAGTTTGGGGGAGAATTTGGGGAACTAAAGCTGTTAATTCCACCTCTCCCAAGGCGCGACGTTGAATTTCTAAACTCAGTAAATCAACTAACTCAGAGGTAGCACAGTTTTTAATCAAGGCATCAGTAAAAGCTTTTTCTTTTTTAAATAAAGTCTGAAAAATAACAGAAGGGATAGTTAAACATACTGCTTCTGTAGAGGCGATCGCAGTTTCACAAGCCACACCCCTGAGCAAACTTACCCAACCGAGAATCGCCCCTGGTTGCAGTAATTCAATGGTATCGGGAACAGCAGAATTATAATTGTAACCAATTAGCCGCGCTTGTCCTTCATAAATAATTGCTACATGAGCAGGCATTGTTTCTTTAACAACTATTGTTTGTCCCATACGGTAGCGCAATAGTTGTGCTTTCTGCGTCAATTGCTCAATAGCGGCGGTAGATAGAAGGTTGAAAGGTGGCGTTATCGTCAGGAAATCGGATATTGAGGGTATAGAAGTAGTCATATCATCTCTATAGGTCAAGTCTTTTTACCTTTGCGCCTCTGCGCCTACCTTGCGGGTAGTATCGCGGAGGTTCACGCAGAGGTACACAGAGTTTTATTTAAAGTTGCTTGTAATGATTCTTGTAACCATTCCTGGAAGAGTTTATTCAGGAGTTTTTTCCTGGTGGATTCATCTAATTTGGCGTGAACTATCTGTTCTAACCGCACAATGACTATCCATTCCCCTAGCCGTGTGGGGGGTAATAGTTGTCCTGGTTGACTGGCGCGGAGTTTGGCTACTAACTGGGGATGGGGTTGGGTAAGGGGTGTGGGGCCGATTAATCCGCCTGTCTGTGCTTCTGGCCCTTGGGAGTATTGACGGGCAATTTCTGCAAAACTTTGCTCTTTGGCTTTAATCCGAAAGTATAACTCTTGGGCAAGTGCCATATCACGGGTTCGTAGCAGAGAATAAGTCACCTGGTCTAGTTGGGCTTTTTGGGTGAGAAAATAAGACTCTACTTTATGTCCCCATGTCGCTAGTTTAAATTTTTCTAACCGTAATTTTCTGGTTGCTAGTGTCTCTATCTGTTGGGAATCTTCCTGTTTTGCCTGTTCTATTTCTTCTGGAGTACATTCTATAGAGGCTATAGCTTGGTCAATTAACAACTCACGATATAGTTGAGGTAGCATCTGATAACCTGCCAACAGAGAGATTAACTCTGGTGCAGTGATGGTTTGCTGACACAATCTTTCTAGATAAGAATCGTTCATTGCAAAATCAAGTTGACAGTTTGGTATGACGTAATACTTGCAACAGTAATTGCTGATGCAAATTGATTGATCAGGCTGATAACATTCAATAAAAATTACGGCTCAATTACTAGAGCTATGGCGCTCAAATTATTGAGAAAATTTATTAAAAATAATATACCTTAGATTACAGAGGTTAGATTGTAAAAAAATTATGTTTTTATCTGTAACAAAATTAGGAAGGTTAAATATAGCCACTCTAGCTGCTAGTAAAATCATCAACGATCAGGTATACTAACCTTCAGTGAAATCTTGATCAATCAGGTGTTGGTGATTGAGTCCACACCAAAATCTCACTGCCAAGAAGCGCAGTTGAAAAGTGCAAATTTTTCACAAACCCTTTTAGCTAATTTCATTCCCCCAACGCGAATTGGTGCATAATGATTAACCGCCAACGACAAAAATTGTCATTAACTCCACACCATGCAGCGACACTTGTGGATGTCTTACGCGCATGGACGCAACAACGAGGTGATTCTCTCGGTTTTGCTTTTTGGCAAGATGACAAACAGGTACATCTTACATACACGGAGTTAGACCACAAAGCGCGAGCGATCGCTGTGCATTTACAAGCGATGGGCTGGCAGGGAGAACGTGTATTATTAATGTATCCGCCAGGGTTAGAATTGATTGCAGCTATTATGGGTTGCTTTTATGCGGGTGTGGTGGCAGTGCCGGTTTATCCACCTCGTCGCAATAACAACATGGCGAGGTTGTTGGCAATTACGTCAGATGCCCAAGCCAAGTGTATTTTAACCACAGTATCCTTAGAACATTCTTTAGCAGAAGTAGCGAAAGATACTTTAATTGAAGCTTTGCCGAAAGTCGCTACAGATGCCATGATTTTATCTGTAGGTGAAGCTTGGCAGAATCCTCGACTGACAGCTGATCGTCTAGCTTTACTACAATATACATCTGGTTCAACCGGCACACCCAAAGGCGTGATGCTGAGTCATGGTAATTTGCTGCATAACTTAGGGCAAATTTATCAACGCTTTGGACATGATTCTAGTACCCACGTTGTCAGTTGGTTGCCACCTTATCATGACATGGGTTTGATTGGGGGAATTTTGCAACCGTTGTATGGTGGTTTTCCCGTCACCTTGATGTCTCCTGTAGCTTTTCTACAAAAACCCCTGCGTTGGTTGCAAGCAATTTCTCAAACTCAAGCTACCACTAGCGGCGCACCGAATTTCGCCTATGAAATGTGTGTCCGCAATATTCGGAAAGAGGAATGCGAAGGTTTAGATTTGAGTAGCTGGGAGTTGGCGTTTACAGGTGCAGAACCAATTCGCCGGGATACACTGGAAAGATTTGCTACTGAGTTTGCAGCTTATGGGTTTCGCCGAGAAGCATTTTATCCTTGTTATGGTTTGGCTGAGGCGACTTTATTTGTTACTGGTAAAAGTAAGGAAGAGTTTGTATTAAATAAATCTAATAAATCTTTAGTCAGTTGTGGTTCTCCTAGTGATGACCAAAGTGTAATTATAGTTAATCCTGAATCTCGGCAACTTTGTGCTGATGGGGAAGAAGGGGAAATTTGGCTAAAAGGTGCAAGTGTCGCCCAAGGTTATTGGCAACGTCCCCAGGAGACGGAAGCAACTTTTGAAGCAACTTTGGCTTCGGGGGGTGGCGGGTTTTTACGCACGGGGGACTTGGGGTATTTGGTTGGGGGTGAGTTGTTTGTCACCGGCAGAATAAAAGATGTGATGATAATTCGGGGACAAAATTACTATCCTCATGATATTGAAGCGGCTGTTTCCCAGTGTCATCCGGCTTTGAGTCCTTTCTGGGGTGCGGCGTTTGCTGTGGAAGTAGACGGGGAAGAACGGTTGGTGGTGGTGCAGGAGGTTGAGCGTAATAGTTGGCGTAGGCTTGATGAAGATGGGATTATTACGGCAATTCGGGGGGCTATTTCCCGTGAGTTTGGGTTGCAGGTGTATGGGGTTTGTTTGCTGAAGCCTGGGAGTATTCCGAAGACTTCTAGTGGGAAGGTGCAGCGTTTTGCTTGTCGGGAGGGGTTTGTTAATCAGGGGTTGGATGTGGTGTTTGGGTGGGAATTAGCTCACGCAAAGGCGCATTCGCCCTTGGCGTTCCCGCAGGGTAGGCGCAAAGAGGAGAGGGGAGAAGAGAAGGAAAAGGTAGATGGGTTGATTGGGTGGTTACGGGATTATGCTAATCATCATATTAATTCGCGGTTGATGGATGAACGGCGTTGTATTTCGCCTCATGTGGTTTTGGATTTTGGGAATAAGGGTTTGTTGGGGATGCAAGTCCCGTGTTGTTATGGTGGTTTGGGTTTGGGAAATACGGACACCATCAGGATTTTACAACAGCTTGGGGCGATTGATCCGACTTTGGCTTTGTTTGTGGGGTTGAATAATGTTTTGGGGGTGCGTCCGATATTAATGTACGGGACGGATGCTTTAAAGGCGGAACTTTTACCGATTTTGGCGACGGGGCGGGAATTGGCGGCTTTTGCATTGACGGAAACGGGTGCTGGGGCGAATCCGCAAGCTATCCAGTCCCAGGCTATTGGTGATGGTGATGGTTGGTTGTTGCGGGGGGAAAAGATTTGGAGTGGTTCGGCGGCTTGGGCTGGTGTAATTAATGTGTTTGTCAAACATCAGCAGGGTATTAGCGGTTTTGTGGTGCGTCGTGGTACTCCTGGTTTGCGTCAAGGTGCGGAAGCGTTGACGATGGGAATGCGGGGAATGGTACAGAATACGGTTTATTTGGAAGATATTCCGGTGACATCCGCGCAAGTTTTGGGTGAAGTCGGGAAGGGGATGAATGTTGCTCAAGATGCCATGATGTATGGGAGATTAGCGATCGCATCTGCTTGTGTCGGTGGGATGCAACGCTGTGTACAATTAATGTGGCGTTATAGTCAACGGCGACAAATCGCTACAGGGAAGTTACTCGACCATCCCATAGTTTTACATCGTCTGCAAGAATTGACGAATGCAATTACAGCCGTGCAGAGTTTGGTGATGCGGGTAGGAAAATTACTCGACACTGGTGAGACTGTGCCGGCAGAAGTTTATGCAGCTTGTAAAATTTCTGCACCGGAATTTTATTGGCAAGCAGCAGATTTATTGGTACAAACATTAGGGGGAAGAGGATATATAGAAAGTAATATTGCACCGCAAATTCTTAGAGATGCACGAGTTCTCAGGATATTTGAAGGGCCGACAGAAACTTTGTGTGGGTTTTTGGGTGCGCGTGTGTTGAAACAGGGGGAGACATTGCAAAATTTCCTCTGTGAAACTTTGGGTGCGGTGGAAGTCGGTACGAGGTTAAGGGATGCGGTTGATAAAATTAGAGGACGCTGTTTTGATGGTGCTAATATCACAGTGCAGCGTTGGGTTTATCATCAAGTCGGTAAACTCGCAACTGAGGCGATATTATGGGCAGTATTAGACGATAAATCTGCAATAAATTGGGTAAAACATCGCTTTGATGAACAACTGCAAGAAATATTGAGTTTTAACACCGATAACTTACTATTTCTCAATGGTCAAAGTTTAGTTCATCACCTCAACGAATACACAAAAACCATCGGTGACATTGAACAAAGTTTAGCTGGGGAAGCGCAGAAGTTAGATGAATTACTCCGTCAGTCTGGAGAAAGTCCCCAGTTTATTCCCACAACAACAGAGTTACCCGCATCCTCAGAGATTCAAAATTGGTTAAAAAATTGGATAGCGGAAAAATTACGTCAACCAATTTCTACTATAGATGTAAATAAAGCCTTCGCTGATTACGGTATGGATTCAGTAACGGCGGTAGAATTAACCCAAGATTTACAAGATTGGTTAAAGATTTCCCAACCTTTGGATGTAACTATCGCTTGGAATTTTCCCACCATTAACGCCTTAGCTAATTATTTGGGGGAAGTTTCCCAGGAAAATCCTGTACCTTCGGATAACAACTTGGATGACTTGTCTACTACAGATATAGCACAACTCTTAAGCCAAGAAATTGCGATCGCTCGTCACCGTAAACCTCAGATGAAATAAGCCTCACGCAAAGGCGCAAAGACGCAAAGTTTTTAGTCCATCTGCGTCCATCTGCGTCCATCTGCGTTTAAAAAATCCTATGACTAACTCACCCAACTACCAAACATTGCTCAAAGACGCACTCGTAGAAATGCGACAACTACGAGCCGAAATCACAGCTTTGGAAGCACAACAAACTGAACCCATCGCTATTATTGGCATGGCTTGTAGATTTCCCGGTGGTGCAAATAACCCCGAAGCTTTTTGGCAATTGTTGCGGGATGGGGTGAATGCAGTCGGTGAAATTCCCTCCCAACGTTGGGATATAGAGAACTACTACGACGACAATCCCGACACCCCAGGGAAAATGTACACTCGCTACGGGCATTTTCTCGAAAAAGTAGATGAGTTTGACGCTCAATTTTTCGGCATTTCTCCCCGCGAAGCCCAAAGTCTCGACCCCCAACAACGTCTATTATTAGAAGTTAGCTATGAAGCGTTAGAACGTGCTGGACAATCTCCCGAAAAACTCAAAGGTAGTCAGACATCTATATATATAGGACTATGTTTTGATGACTACGCCAAACACAGCCTTGCTCATCCCACACAAATTGATGCTTTCAGCAGTTTAGGTAACACTCGCAGCATCGCCGCCGGACGTATCGCCTATGTTTTAGGGTTGCAAGGTACGGTGATGCAACTAGATACAACTTGTTCTTCTTCTTTGCTGGGAGTACATTTAGCTTGTCAAAGTTTGCGGAATGGTGAGTCTGATATGGCTTTGGCGGGAGGAGTCAACTTAATTTTATCCCCAGAACCGATGATTGGCTTTTGTAAATTGAAAGCCTTAGCAGTAGATGGACGTTGTAAAACCTTAGATGCAACGGCGGATGGTTATGGACGGGGTGAAGGTTGTGGCATTGTCGTCTTGAAAAAATTGCGAGATGCGATCGCTCACCGTGACCCCATCTTAGCAGTCATTCGTGGTTCGGCAGTTAATCACGACGGTAGCAGCAACGGTTTAACAGCACCCAACGGCACAGCCCAAGAAGCCGTCATTCGCCAAGCTTTACAAAATGCCCAAATCGCACCACACCAAGTCCAATATAGTGAATTGCATGGGACAGGTACAGTTCTCGGCGACCCCATCGAAGTTTTAGCATTAGCTAAGGTACTAGGTGAAGGTAGAAGTAAAAATCAACCCTTATCTATTGGTTCGGTAAAAACCAACATCGGACATTTAGAAGGTGCTGCTGGGGTGGCGGGGTTAATTAAAGTCATTTTGGCACTGCAACACCAACAAATCCCAGCCCATGTCAACTTCCAAAAACCAAATCCTTACATTCCCTGGGAGAAATTACCCGTCACCGTCCCGACTCAGTTAACTCCGTGGCAAAGTGAAAACGGTAAACGCATCGCCGGTGTGAGTTCCTTTGGGATGAGTGGGACGAATGTACATCTAATATTAGAAGAATTTACCCCTGTTCCACATTCCCAACCAGACACCGGATATCATCTACTAACCATATCCGCCAAAACACCCCAGGTATTGCGGGGACTTGTAGAAGAATACATTAAATACTTTGCTTCACAGCCGGAAGATAACTTAGGTGATATTTGCTTTACTTCTAACGTCGGGCGATCGCACTTCCCTTACCGCGTGACGATACCCGCCAATTGTTATAATTCAGTTTATGAGCAATTATTTAATTACCTGCACAATACCGCAGAAACATCACCTAGTCAAGTACCCAAAATCGCCTTTCTCTTCACCGGACAAGGTAGCCAATATCTCAACATGGCGAGAGAACTTTACGACACCCACCCTTATTTCCGCCAACAAGTTGATAAATGTTGTGAGTTATTACATCCTTACTTAGATGTAGATTTACGTGAAATTTTATTCACACCAGAAACGCCAAATAGTAGTAATTACGAATTACGTAGCTTGCTTCCGCGTAGCGGTATTACAAATTACGAATTATCCCATACCATCTACACTCAACCCGCCATATTCGTCATCGAATACGCCTTAACTCAACTGTGGCGACATTGGGGAATTACACCTGATGTTCTCATAGGACATAGTTTAGGGGAGTATGTAGCAGCTTGTGTTGCTGGTGTTTTCACACTACCAGACGCAATCAAACTAATAGCTAACCGCGCTCGGTTGATGCAACAATTACCTGAGAATGGCAAAATGTTAGCTGTGAGTGCATCAGTCACAGAAATCGCCGAATATATTCAAGCCTATTCAGAAAAAGTGGGTATTGCTGCCATCAATGCTCCAGATAATACAGTAATTTCCGGTGAACAGACAGCCATTGCACAACTAGCAGAAATTTTGCAAAATCAGGGAATCAAAACGACACCCTTATCCGTTTCCCATGCTTTCCATTCTCCCTTAATGGAGACAATGGTAGAAGAATTTCAACAAGTCGCCGAGAGTATCACCTTTCATCCTCCCAAAACACCAATAATTTCTAACATCACAGGTAAACTGATTGGTGCAGAAATTGCGAACGCCGAGTATTGGTGTAATCACATTTTACAACCAGTAAAATTTGCGGCGGGGATAGAAACATTAGCCAAAGAGAACTGCAAAATCTTTCTCGAAATTGGCGTAAAACCCACCTTACTAAGTATTGGTAAAACCTACTTACCAGATGCAGAAAATTACTCATGGCTACCCAGTTTACGTCCCGGACAAAGTGACAGACAAACAATCTTATCTAGCCTCGCATCATTATATATGCAAGGTATAGATATCAACTGGGAAAACTTCAACAACAACCAAACACATCAACGAGTAATTTTACCCACCTATTCATTTCAACGCCAGAGATTTTGGGTAGACAAACTTGAATTTACCCCACCCTCCCCAACTCCTAACCTACATCCTTTACTGGGACATAAACTACAACTAGCCAAATTAGAAACCATATATTTTCAAAGTCAAATTTCCCCAAACAACCCAGACTTCCTACAGCAACATCAAGTAATGGGTAATAGTATCATGCCTGCTGCCGGCTATATAGAAATAGCCATTGCAGCCGCAACACAAATATTTCCCACCAACTCCTACAACCTACAAAACATCCAAATCATCCAACCCTTACCCACCACCAACGAAACCACCCTTCAACTAATCCTCACCCCTCTAGAAAAACAAACCTACCAATTTGAAATCCTCTCTCTCTGCGCCTCTGCGCCTCTGCGTGAGAAAGAAACCACCCACGCCACCGGAATCATCCAAACCCCCTCATTCCTGCCAGACTCCCCCCAACTCCCAACAACCTGCACCCAAAAAATCGACCCCACCACCTACTACCAAACCTGCGAAAAAGTAGGAATAAAATACGGAAAATCATTCCAAGCCATTCAACAACTGTGGCGAGGAGAAAACCAAGCATTAGGCGAAATCAAACTATCACCAGAAATCGACACAACCCCCTATCAAATTCACCCCATAATCTTAGACGCTTGCTTACAAGTAACGGGAGCAATTTTCCTCGACTCCCAACCACTCACAGCTTACCTACCCGTAGCCATAGAACAATTCCAATGGTATGGAAAAAAACACCAAACACACCTTTGGAGTTACGTTAAACTACGAGAAAAATATCTCGCCGATATTCAAATCTTCAATGCTGATAATAAACTAATCGCCACTATCACAGGCTTAAAAGTTCAGCCAGTCCAACAATTAAATAACTGGCAAGATTGGTTATATAGTATTGCATGGCAAGAAAACCCCCTAACTCACCATCACTTACTAACTCCTACCATAAACTCATCAATATTAAATCAGTCAGAATTAGATAATTATTTATCCCTATCATCCCAACTCGAAAAGCTGAGTGTAGCTTGCATCTTACAGACATTCCAAAAACTACAACTACCATTACAAGCTAGTGAAGAATTGTCAGTAAAAGAAACAATGCAAAAATTTGGTATAGTAAACCAACATAAAAAACTATATCAGCATTTACTGCAAATTCTCCAAACCCAAGAAAACAGAGAAACACCCCCCAACTTTGCCCAATTACGTCAAACATATTCCAACGCCACATCCGAATTAAACTTACTCGAACGCTGCACCAGTAATTTAGCAGAAGTTTTACAAGGAAACACAGATCCACTACAATTATTGTTTCCCAATGGAGACTTCAGCGACTTAACGCACCTTTACCAAAATTCACCCATTGCCAAAATGATGAATACCTTGGTAAAACAAGCAATTACCACAGCCATAGCCGACATTCCACCAGAACAACCCCTGCGAATTTTGGAAATAGGCGCGGGAACTGGGGGAACTACCGCACATCTGTTACCAGAACTCGCACAAAGAAACATCGAATATTTCTTCACCGACGTTTCACCCTTATTCCTCAGCAAAGCCCAGCAACAATTCGCCAATTATTCCTGTGTACAATATCAATTATTTGATGTTGAAAAACCTCCCGCTACCCAAGGCTTCACAGAAAATAGCTTTGATATCATCATCGCCGCTAACGTACTCCACGCCACCCAAGATTTACGCCAAACCCTAATACACATTAAGCAACTCTTGTCAAAAGGCGGCTTACTTGTTTTATTAGAAGGAGTACAGCCTGTATGGTGGCTAGACTTAATCTTTGGGTTAACTGAAGGCTGGTGGCGTTTCCAAGACTATGATTTACGTCCCCATCATCCGCTAATTTCCAGTGAACAATGGCAGAAATTATTAACACAAGAGGGTTTTAAATCTCCAACCTTACTCGAAACCATAGGAAACCAAGCAGTAATTACAGCGCGAACCTCAAACTTACCAGATAAATACTTAATTTTAGCAGATAAGCAAGGATTAGGAGAAAAACTCGCCACCCATCTACAAACCCAAGGAGTAACTTGTCATCTAATTTTTGCTGACTCCCAACTTCCCACCCTTCCCACAGCAGCATCACACCTAATAAACCTCTGGGGTTTAGACGTACCCCACCCCGACGAATTAACCACCGCAGAATTAATTAAACAACAACAGATCCTCTACGAAAGCCTGTTGTATTCGCTACAAAACAATAGCAAATCTCAGCAATTACATCAATGGTGGCTAGTCACCCAAGGAGCAGTAAACACAGGTCAGGACACTTCTCTAAAAGGACTTGCAGCAACAACATTATGGGGAATCAGTAAAGTAATACAACTAGAACATCCAGAGATCAATTGTCGCTGTTTAGACCTAGATACCACATATACTGCCACAGAACAGATAGATATCCTCCTCAAAGAACTCCTCAGCAACTCAAGAGAAACACAAATTGCTTGGCGCACCAAAACCCGATACACCCCAAGACTCAGCCACAATTCTCTTTGCGCCTTTGCGCCTTTGCGTGAGAAAAATAATTCCTTAATGCAACGCCTAACCATCCAACAAAGAGGAACACTAGAAAACCTAACCTTCCAAACAGTTAACCGCACCCCTCCCAACCCAGGAGAAATAGAAATTCGCGTCCAAGCCACCGGCTTAAACTTCCGCGACGTATTAAACGCCTTAGACTTATACCCAGGCGAACCAGGAATGCTAGGCTGTGAGTGCGTCGGCGAAATCGTAGCCATCGGTAGAGACGTACACCATCTACAAATCGGACAAACAGTTATAGCCTTAGCCAGTGGTAGCTTTAGCCAGTATGTCACCGTCAAAGCAGCGATCGCAATTCCTCTACCCCAAAACTTAAATATCATCGATGGCGCAACCATACCAGCCGCATTCCTCACCGCCTTTTACACCCTACACCATCTCGCAAAAATTCGCCCCGGTGACAAAGTTCTCATCCATGCTGCTGCGGGTGGTGTCGGACAAGCAGCCATTCAAATAGCTAAACTAGCAGGTGCAGAAATATTTGCTACCGCCAGTCCCCAAAAGTGGGAAACCCTACGAAACTTAGGCGTAACCAATATTTTCAACTCACGCACCCTAGATTTTGCTGAAGAAATTATCGCCCAAACTCAAGGACAAGGTGTAGATATCGTCCTCAATTCCCTCCGTGGTGATTTTATCCCTGCGAGTTTCGCCGTTCTCAAACCCCAAGGAAGATTTGTAGAAATTGGCAAAATAGATGTGTGGACAGAGGAACAGGTAAAACAAGTTAAACCAAATGCAGACTACTTTTTAGTAGATTTAGTTGACTTGTGCCAGCAACAACCCGAACTGATACAGAATATGTTACAGCAGTTAGTGGAGGAATTTGAGCAACATCGCTTGCAACCCCTAGCTGCAAAAGTATTCCCCATGACTCAAATAGTAGATGCTTTCCGGTATATGCAGCAAGGTAAGCATATTGGGAAAGTGGTAGTAGACTGGGGACTGGGAAATTCTCTCTATCCTCTCAAAGAGAATTGTACTTATTTAATTACTGGTGGTTTGGGTGGTTTAGGTTTACTCGTAGCGGAATGGCTGGTGAAAATGGGGGCTTGTCATTTGCTGCTATTGGGACGCAATGCGCCTACAGATGACGCAATATCAAAGATTCAGGAATTAGAAGCTAGTGGTGCGAGAATAGCGATCGCCCAAATAGATGTATCCCAAACCGCAGCTTTAAGCAACATCTTGACAGAAATCGAAAACTCTGCATATCCCCTAGCCGGAATTATCCACGCGGCGGGAGTATTAGATGATGGCGCGTTACTACAAATGAACTGGGAACGCTTTCAAAAAGTCATGGCGGCGAAAGTCATGGGGGCTTGGAATTTGCATACATTAACCCAACACCTACCCCTAGACTTCTTCGTCCTTTTCTCCTCAGCCACCGCCTTATTTGGTTCACCTGGACAAGCAAACCACGTTGCTGCAAACACATTTCTTGATACCCTAGCCCATTACCGACACACCAAGGGCTTACCCGCACTGAGTATTAACTGGGGAATTTGGTCAGAAATTGGTTCAGCCACCCAAGCCACCAAGCAAATGCAGCAAAGAGGAATCGAAGCGATCGCACCTAATGAGGGTATCCAAATTCTACAACACCTCATGACCCAACCCCTCACCCAAGTAGGAGTAGTACCCATTAATTGGCAAAAATTCCCGATTAACTCACCATTTTTCGAGAATTTTTACCCAACCAACAACCCAGAAACCCACCAAACACCACCCCCCAACACAGACTTACTTGAAAAACTATCCCAACTAGACAAAACAGCAAGTTACGAACTACTAGAAACCTATCTTCAAGAACAGATAGCCAAAGTCTTAGGTTTTGCCCCCCATGAAATCAACCCCCAAACCGGATTTTTCGACTTAGGAATGGACTCACTCACAGCCATCGAATTTAAAAACCGCCTGCAAACCGACCTAAAAATCACATTTCCCTCAACAATCGCCTTCGACTATCCCAACATTCAAACATTAGCCCACCACCTAAACAATGAACTACAACCAACCCCAGAACCCCAAACCGAACTTTCCACAGCAGAAATAGCCCAACTACTAGCCCAAGAACTAGAACAACTCAACTCTTAACAATCTTCTTCTTTGCGCCTTTGCGCCTTTGCGTGAGAAAAACATAATGACACAAGACTACCACACCCTAATGCAAAACGCCCTCAAGCAAATCCAAGACTTGCGGGAAAAACTAAAAGCTCAAACCGAACCCATAGCCATAGTTGGGATGGGCTGTCGCTTCCCTGGAGGTGCAGACACCCCCGAAAAACTGTGGCAATTATTACGCAACGGAGATGATGGAATTACTGAAATGCCGAGCGATCGCTGGTCAATAGAAACCTTTTACCACAACAACCCCGCCACCCCTGGCAAAATGTCCACCCGCTACGGCGGTTTTATTGGACACCTAAAAGAATTTGACGCAGACTTTTTCGGTATCGCCCCAAAAGAAGCCATTTCCCTAGACCCCCAACAACGACTATTATTAGAAGTCACTTGGGAAGCCTTAGAAAACGCCCACATCTTACCCGAAAAACTCATAAGTACTAACACAGGAGTTTTCATTGGCATCAGTAGCAACGACTACACCACCCATCTATTAAATCGCCCAGTCACAGACATTGATGCGTATTTAGCCACAGGTAATTCCCACAGTACCGCAGCCGGTCGGATTTCCTACATCTTAGGATTCACAGGCCCCTCCCTAGCCGTAGACACCGCCTGTTCCTCCTCCCTAGTCGCCGTACATCTCGCCTGTCAAAGCCTCCGCCAAGGCGAATGTCAACTCGCTGTAGTTGGTGGTGTAAATCGTATCCTTTCCCCAGAATTTACCATCAACTTTTCCCAAGCGCGGATGTTAGCAGCCGATGGAAGATGTAAAACCTTTGATGCTAAAGCTGACGGTTTTGTGCGGAGTGAAGGCTGTGGTGTCATCATTCTGCAAAAACTTAGCGATGCCCAAGCCGCCGGAAATCCTATACTAGCAGTAATTCGGGGTAGTGCCGTCAACCAAGATGGACGCAGTAGCGGCTTAACAGTTCCCAATGGCCCCTCACAACAAGCTGTAATTAGACAAGCATTAAAAAATGCGACTGTAGAACCTAGTGATATTACTTATATAGAAGCACATGGAACAGGTACAGCCTTGGGAGATCCCATTGAAATTGGCGCGTTAGGGGCTGTATTTGGCGAAAGTCATCAAAAATCGCCTTTATTAGTAGGTTCACTCAAAACCAACATCGGACATTTAGAAGCAGCTGCGGGTATAGCCGGGTTAATGAAAGTAGTGCTGGCGTTGAAACATGGAGAAATTCCGCCACATCTGCATTTTCAACAACCAAACCCCCATATTCCTTGGGAACAGTTTCCAATTCAAATTCCTACTACTTGCACACCTTGGCATGGTAAAAAATTAGCTGGGGTGAGTTCCTTTGGGTTTAGTGGAACTAACGCCCATATTATCTTGGCAGGCGTAGAAATTCAACATCAAAACAAAGCAAATACAACAGAACGTCCTCTACAAATTTTAACTTTATCAGCGAAAACCGAGACAGCATTAAAACAACTAGCGCAAAACTATATCAACCATCTCCAGGATAATAACTGGGCGGATATTTGTTATAGTGCAAATACTGGGCGAAGCTCCAGAGGAGCCGCTTCGCTAACGCAATTTGAACATCGTCTATCTATCATCGCAAATTCCATCACCACAGCCCAAGAAAAATTAACTTGTTTCATCAATAATGAAGCCACCACAAATCTATTTACAAATAAAGTAAATTCTCCATCTCGTCCCAAAATCGCCTTCCTCTTCACCGGACAAGGTTCACAATATCAAAACATGGGCTGGGAACTATATCAAACTGAGCCATTTTTTAAACAAACAATAGATAAATGCTTTGAATTACTATTAGCTAACTCAGGCTTAGACTTACATTCAGTATTATTTCAAGAAGACAAAGAAAATAATCACCAATTACTTTCCCAAACCCTCTACACGCAACCCGCATTATTCATCCTAGAATACGCCATTTGTCAACTCTGGTTATCCTGGGGAATCAAACCTGATTTCCTCATGGGACATAGCGTTGGTGAATATGTCGCCGCTTGCATTGCGGGAGTTTTCAGTTTAGAAGACGGCTTAAAACTAATTGCTACTCGCGCTCGTTTAATGCAGCAACTACCACAAGGTAAAATGGTAGCAGTAGCAGCCAGTGCATCTCAATTACAAAGCCTTTTATTACATTATCATCAACAAGTTTTTATTGCCGCAATTAACGCACCTAATAATACAGTAATTTCCGGTGAAACTGCTGCAATCGAGCAAATTATTGCTGTTTTAGCATCCCAAAATATTCAAGCCACACCTCTATCAGTCTCCCATGCTTTCCACTCACCCATGATGGAAGCAATGTTAGGAGAATTTGAGAAAATTGCTGCTAATATTAATTTCCATACCCCGAAATATCCAATTATATCTAACGTCACAGGTAGCTTAATTAATTCAGAAATTGCAACTCCTGAATATTGGTGTCGTCACATTCGCCAACCAGTACAGTTTCTTGCTGGTATCGAAACGCTAATTCAACAAAATTGCAGCATATTTTTAGAAGTCGGAGCAAAGCCAATTTTATTACAAATGGCACGCTCTATTACCTCCCAAGCCGATAAATATTTATGGCTACCAAGCTTACACCCAAAACAACAAGATTGGCAAGTAATGCTATCAAGCATAGCCGCAATTTATGGCAGAGGAGTAAAAATTGATTGGCATAAATTTGAGCAAAATTACCACCATCAACGCTTAGACTTACCAAATTATCCTTTCCAAAGACAGAATTTTTGGATAGATATTAAACCAGTAAATAAAAATTACTATTCATCTTCACCTAATAACATTCATCCCTTATTAGGACAGCAATTAAACTTAGCTAAATCTTCAGATATTTACTTTGAGCAACAACTTACTAATAATAACCCTGATTATCTCCAAGACCATAAAGTATTTAACCAAATCATCTTACCTGGAGCAGCATATTTAGAAATGTCTTTAGCTGCGGCGAAGACAATATTTAAAAATAATAGTATTTCTGTAGAAACAGTTTCCTTCCAAGAGACGTGTGTTTTAACTCCAGATAATCCCAAAAATATCCAATTCATCTTGAAAAATAATCATGAATTTGAAATTGTCAGTACCACATCAAATCATGATTGGATAACTCATGCTACTGGTAAAATAAAACCTCACAACAATATTCCTCAACACCAGCAGATAAATCTTGGAGAACTGCAAAACCAATTCACCCAAATTATCGATATTACCGATTTTTATCAAACCCTCACCCAAGTAGGAATTGACTACGGCGAAATCTTTCAAGCGATTACCAATATTTGGTATCTTGATAACCAAGCTTTAGCAGAAATTCACTTACCATTAGCTTGTAATTGTCGGGATAACTATCAATTCCATCCCATTATTCTCGATGCTTGCTTGCAAACCATAGCAGCAATTTTTTACAATCAACCTAAACCCTCTGTTTACTTACCTATTGGCGTAGATAAATTGACAATTTATCAACCCATTAGCGAAGCGGTTTGGAGTTTAGTTAAATTACGTACTCAAGACAAAACCGGCTTTGTTCTTGTAGCAGATATTCAAATTTTGTCCCCATCAGGACAAGTAATCGCTGTATTTGAAGGATTACAACTCAAAAAAATCCAATCGCCAAATATTAAAGATTGGCAAAACTGGTTATATGAAATTGAATGGAGAACCCAACCTTTAAGCATCCCCTCTGATATTTCCCTCACCTCTCCAGCAGAAATCGCCCAAGAATTAGCACCAAAATTCGCTCAATTATTAACAACAGAAGAAATTACAACTTATGCTAAATTTCTACCAGAGCTAGAAGCTTTAAGTCTTTATTATATCGCTCAAGCCTTACAAAATATAGATGTTTCATCACCAGAAATCGCCCCGCAACATCAGCGATTATATACACACCTACTTTCTTTCATTACAAATCAATGTGAATACGAAAAACCCCAACTTTCCCCAACACAGCACCCACAAATAACCGCCGAATTAACTCTCATAGAACGTTGTGGTACAAATTTAGCTAAAGTTTTGCAAGGAGAATGTAATCCTATAGATTTGTTATTTCCCAACGGAGACTTAACCACCCTCACCCAACTTTATCAAAACTCCCCTGGTGCAAAGGTAATGAATACCTTAGTACAACAAGCGGTAAAATCAGCTTTAAAAGATTTACCCCCAGGGGAAAAGGTAAGAATTTTAGAAATTGGTGCGGGTACTGGGGGAACAACAGCTTATGTTTTACCCCAACTCGTCAACAAATCTGTAGAATATGTATTTACAGATATTTCACCTTTATTTTTAGCAAACGCGCGTCAACAATTTTCAGAGTATGAATTTGTAAGTTACCAAACCCTGAATATTGAACAACCTTTAACCAATCAAGATATTACACCTCATAGTTTTGACATAGTAATTGCAGCTAACGTCTTACACGCAACTGAAAATTTAAGTCACGCAATTACTAATGCTAAATCATTACTCAAAAATCAGGGTTTGCTCATTCTTTTAGAAGGGACAATTCCCAGTGTTTGGATAGATTTAATTTTTGGTTTAACTGAAGGTTGGTGGCGTTTTCAAGATAAAGATTTACGCCCCCATCATCCCCTGATTTCTACTACTGCTTGGCAAAGTTTACTACAAAAACATGGCTTTACCAGCGTTGTAAATATTGCTCCTGATTCAATTCCCTCAGAAGCATTAGCCCAACAAAGTGTCATCGTGGCACAAAATACCCCACCCCAACCCTCCCCTTATAAAGAAGAGGGAAAAGAATGCTTAATTATTACAGATTTACCAGCATGGGGAGAAGCTATAAATCAACAATTATCATTCCCATCTTTTAACCTGAAACCTTCAGATAACATTGGCGAATTTCTGCATCAATCTATCAAACACATCATTTATATTGCTGGATGTCAAGACAATATCACTGAATGTAATAATATTCTTCACATAGTCCAAACCTTAATTAAAACCCAACATTACCCCATCAACTTTTGGTTAGTAACTCAAGGTGCTGTCAATCCCCACATCATCACCGGATTAAATCAATCTTCTGTTTGGGGTATGGGTAAAGTCATTCGTTTAGAACACCCAGAATTAAATTGTCGTTGTGTTGATTTAGATCCCACACAAGAACTGTTTACCCAATTTAAAAACCTCGTCACCGAAATTACCCATCCTGGGGAAGAAGCACAAATTACCTTACACAAATCTGAACGTAAGGTAGCCAGATTAACTCGCTGCAATTATCAAATTCTCCCCGATGAACCTTACCGTTTAACTATTGCTAAACGTGGTGTAATTGCATCCTTAAAATGGCAATCTTCACCCCGTCGTCAACCCCAACCTGGAGAGGTAGAAATTCAAGTAAAAGCCACCGGCTTAAATTTTATTGATGTTCTCGACGCTTTAGGATTACTATCTTTTGAACGTAATTGGTTTGGTGTAGAATGTGCCGGTGAAGTTGTCGCCGTTGGTGAAGGAGTCACACATTTAAATGTGGGTGATGCTGTTGTTGCACTGGCGGCTGATAGTTTTAGTCAATATGTGACAACTAACGCTAATTATGTAATTAAAAAACCAGATTCCTTGAGTTTTGCTGCTGCTGCGACAATTCCCGCCAATTTCCTCACGGCTACCTATGCTTTGCGGGAAGTTGCCAAAATTCAACCAGGAAAACGCATCCTCATTCACGCGGCGACTGGGGGAACAGGAATGGCTGCTTTGCAAATCGCCCAACAAGCAGGGTTAGAAGTCTTTGCAACAGCTAGTCCTGGGAAATGGGAGATTTTACGCGCTTTAGGTGTGCAACATATCTTTAACTCTCGTACCTTGGATTTTGCTGAGGAAATTCACAAAATCACCCAAGGGGAAGGAGTTGATATTGTATTTAACTCCCTATCTGGTGAATTTATCCCGGCTAGTTTATCGGTACTTCAACCCCAAGGACAATTTATTGAAATTGGTAAACGGGGAGTGTGGAATGCACAACAAGTTGCTGGAGTCAAGCCTGATGTGGCTTATCATTTGGTGGATTTGATGAGTGTTGCTCAACAACAACCCCAGACAATCCAAACCTTGTTACATTGTCTCATGGCAGAGTTTGAAAGGGGAGAATTGCGTTGGTCTCCGACCGACCGTAGGTCATCGCATCCTCAAACCATTTTCCCCGCCACCAAAATAGTAGAAGCGTTGCAGATGATGCAACAAGCCCGACACATCGGCAAAATTGTCATTACCCACACACCAACAGAGTTAGTACAACCCCAAGCAACTTACTTAATCACAGGGGGAATGGGCGGTTTAGGTTTGCGTGTAGCCCGTTGGTTGGTAGAAAAAGGTGCAAAGCATCTCGTATTGTTGGGACGTAACCAACCAGATATAGCCGCACAGCAACAAATTCAAGCCTTAGAAGCAACCGGGGCGAAAGTTATCATAACTCAGGCAGATGTCAGCCAAAAAGACCAACTAGCAGCAGTTTTGACAGATGTTCAGGAAAACCATCCTCCTTTACGGGGAGTGATTCACGCCGCCGGAGTTTTAGATGATGGCATTTTACAGCAATTAACTCCAGAGCGATCGCACCGTGTCATGAATCCCAAAGTCACAGGCGCGTGGAATCTCCATCAATTAACCCAAGATATCCCCTTAGATTATTTCATCATGTTTTCCTCCGCAGCTTCCCTGTTAGGTTCTCCAGGACAGGCGAACCACGTAGCTGCAAATACCTTTCTCGATGCTTTAGCCCAATATCGCCGCCACCAAGGATTACCAGCACTGAGTATAAATTGGGGCGTATGGTCTGATATTGGTGCAGCCGCAAAAAGACAAGTTTCTAATCAGATGAGTTCAAAGGGTATCGGTGAAATTACTCCCGACCAAGGTATAGATATTTTAGAATTTCTCCTCACTCAATCTTCTATACAAGTAGGGGTAATTCCTATTAATTGGTCAGAATTGCTTAAACAGAAATTATCCTCAACTTTCTTGGCAGATTTTTATCAGTCTACCGCAAATACTACATTAGAAAATCAAATATCTCAGCTAATCCAACACATCCAATCTTTAGGAATCAAAGAACGTATTTCCTATTTGAGAAATTACCTACAAACAGAAGTAAGTCAAGTTTTAGGTGCGTCCTCTTCTCACCTACCAGATGTGCAGTTAGGATTTTTTGATATGGGCATGGATTCACTGATGATGGTAGAGTTGCGGAGTCGTTTAGAAACAAGCTTACAGCAAACGATTCCTTCTACAGTGTTGTTTGAACATCCGACCATTCAGGCTTTAGCGGAATATATTGCCACTCAGTTATTACCACAGGAAACTGTAATTTCCGCAATGAATGAACAGCCGGATATAAGCCTTTCAGATGTTATCTCTGAACAGAAAATTGAAACGTCAATCACAGCAGAATTAGCAGCCCTAGAATCTTTACTGGAGTTTAGACTAAACCATGCAAAATGACCCAGCAGGGCTGAGTTAATCAGAGACTTAGAGGGTGTTTGAAAAGTTTTTGGCAGTCAAAATTTAGGCAAGTCGCCTAACCATAATACGGATCATGGCAAGGTAGATAAAAGTTTCAGAAGTTTCAGGCAATAATTCATAATCTCTGACCAAACGGCGACAGCCCATCAACCATCCATGCATTGCGTTCTACTACTAGTCTGCCAAGAGAACTTTGCAAGGTTAATAGCAGCAAAAAAAATCTCTTTCTCCCCCTGCTCCCTCTGCTTCCCCTGCTCCCCCTGCTTGCCCTAGCCCAGCAATTTTGGGTTGGTGAACTACTACCCAACGTTTTTTGAGCAAGACAAATCCCTTGGTTTGTTCTGGGCGCAAAACTACCTGTACAATCCAACGAATCACAGCTTATACTGAGAGAGCTTTTTTACCACCTTTCCGACTTTTCAAACATCCTCTTAGATTTACTTTATAAATAGTCATCTAAATAAAATCATGATGTCAACAAACTCTTACCACGTTGATAAATTTCACGGGCGTAATCAGTCCAAGCACCTTGCCCCCAATAGCGAAAACAGCTTGTCTGTAAAAGAAGATTGTATAACAGTGCTTGGCGATAATCAGCTTGTTTGGTAATAGATGAAGATGAATCATTGAGTAATAAATTATCAAACTTTTGATGAAATAAACTACTTAATTCATACATAGGAGATAAAACATTTTCGTATCCCCTCACCCAACTGATATGATTAGTCCAAGAAGCTCCTTCTACATGAAAATTAGGATTAACTTGCTTGATTTCTTGAATGGCATTCTCCACAGCTTCCGGTTGATGATTGTCTGGCGAGACTTTCTGCCAGATTTGATGTTGTCCCATTGGCTGACAACAGGGAAAGTCTTCAGATTTGACACCAGCCGCAGCAATTAACTCTAAATATTCTGTGCCACATACCCCCACAACACCAGATTTTCCACCACCATGATTTACCATATCCCACCATGCTTGTTTGAAGGCGCTGGGAAATTCATTCATCATCACGCCGCCATTTTCACCATCACCAATTTGACTAACTATGGGAGGAATTTCTACATTGCCTAATCGACGCTTTGATAAAGTTTTCGCTTCGTAGTATGGCTGCATTTGAGCAACTAATTTAGTATCAGAACCTTGGGTTTTAATTAAGGCAATGATACTAATAGTTTCACCTTGAGAATTTCTGGCAATCAAACGATGGGGTAAATGTCTATCAATTAGAGATTGCCCGTCGATTGTTTCTACAGTGTGTTCTTGGACAAGTAACCAACGATAACCGCATTCTTTGAGGGCTTTGACAAATTGAAATAATGTATCAGGGTGATTTGGGAGGTGCATTTCTGGCGGAGAAAAACCTTTAACTCTGGCTAATGCTCCCCAGCCAAAAATTGCTGCAAAATGTTGTTGCCATGCCAAAATATGTAATTTAATATCTTTGATTGGTGTGGAAGGAACAACAGCATGACCCCACATTGTCCCTAGCCATTCTACGTGAGGTTGATATGTGCGATCGCCTACGGTGCTTGTAACGCCCTTGAGACTATCTAGGATATCATTGCGCCCCATTTGTCGGAGTCCCCACAGGAGATTACCAGAGTAATCCAACATCACGCGGGGATTGCAACCTTGGCTGACAAGTTCGGGGATGAATTCCCCCATACGGCTGTAACAATAGGCAAAAGGCCCGGCGTTGTGGTTGTCGCCTTCGTGGGGATGTGCAAACATATATTGCAGATTGCTGATCAGTTCACCACCATCACCTGCTGGTATAGTTGGTTGGTGCATATGTAGAGCGATCGCAAATACTGCATTCACATCTTCTAACTTAATATTCGTTGTGGGTAAGAAGACTGGCGCATCATTGTTAACAACAGAGAGAACCTCAGCCTCCCAACCAGATATATTTGGCAAACCATCAATCATTTCTGGCAAGGGAGTATTTTGTAAGGACAGCATTTTAGTTGCTCCGCAACAATGAGTATTGATTATGGTAATTGGTAATGGGTCATTGTTAATTCGTAATTTGTAATTCGTAATTCGTAATACCAATTTGAATTAGTGTGATGTCGCCAAAAAATTCCATCAGCTTGTGACTGAGGGAATTTGGGAACTAATTAGAGATTGACGTTAGGTTTTGCGGGCGAATACAAAGGGAAACTTGTTTCCAGAAAATAAGAAATCCCCAACACGCTGGATTTTTGTCCAAAAGCTCAAGTTTTCGTCAGATTGTTGTGGTTTAATAGCTGGTGGCGTGGCAATTTTTAAAACCAATTCCAGTAACCAAGGGGCTAAACGTTGACACCACACGGCTAAATGACTTTGCCATCCTACTAAAATTTCTGGTGCATCTTTTTCTAGTCCAGCAATTAGTGCTTTGGCCACTTCCTGGGGTGTCATGGGAATCACCCAGCGAAATAGTTTTAAGTCACGCACCATATCCGTGTCGGTGAGGGATGGTAACAAGGCTTTTACCTGGATGTTGTACTCAGCGAGTTCACGGCGCAAGGCTTGAGTAAAGCCTAAAATAGCAAACTTTGTGGCTGAATAAGTCGCCATTGTTGGTGCAGCCACTTTCCCCATTAAGCTGGAAACATTGATAATGGTTCCTTGTCTTTGGCTTGCCATGCGTTTGGCGATGAGGCTAGTGAGGGTATACATTCCCAGTAAGTTCACAGAAAGTTCTTCTTGCACCTGGGGAAGTTTTGATTGCAAGAATGAACTTTGGTATGCAACGCCGGCACAATTAACCAGTAAGTGAATGGGGCCGTAATTGCGCCATAATTGCGCTATGGCGATGTTTACCTCTGTCGCTTGCGTTAAATCAATCGCCAATGTTGTGGCTTGAACCCCCATCGCCTCGACTTCCTGGGCGACTTCTCTTAATTTTTGGCGATCGCGTGCCACTAAAATTAATCTGTGTATTCCTTGTTGTGCTAATTCTAAAGCGATCGCTCGCCCAATTCCACGGGAAGCCCCAGTCACCAGGGCTACTTTACCTCGAATATTCATGGATTTTATCCTCCAGAGTCCCAGTCTTACCTCAGTTCATCGTTAACTAATCACCGTGAGGTAAAACAAATTTTTAGTTGCATTCAATGTCACAACAGCAATTAGCCTCTAGCAACGACATATATGGGCTAATCTGCATTGGTTGTAGTTCGCAGATTGCAATCAAGTTCTTACATATTTGGCTGAATCGATATGGCTCATAGGTTCTACCTCTTCTAATATCAGAGCGTTCATCAGCATCGTTGCTTCTACACACGTTAGCAATTAAATCAAGGACTTGCAATATTCTTTAATAAGTATTTCTTAATATTTGTTAACAATCAGATATATAAACAATCCTTTTCTATATAAGTTTTTATGAATACTTTGTCATCAATGTGGTGATCCCCTGACAATTAAATCAAAGGTTTTGAATTAATAGAAACTTGTTATACGAAAGACACAAATAAGACACAAAAAAATATATTCTTGAAGGATAATTTTATTTAGTTTGTCGTCAGCAATATTACTGAAATTGTTATTAGTCAACAGTCAACAGTCAACAGCGCCGCACTGAGCTTGTCGAAGTGTCAACATTCAACATCCAACAGTCAATAATTCTTTTCTCCCTACTCCCCACTCCCCCTAATTTCCATTAATTGTTCAGCAGTTAATGACTGCAAAATACTAAGATTCAGAGGAGCTTGGCTAATAGATTGAGCGTAAGCGGGCTGCAAATAAGAGCGATATTCAGGACGATTGAGCAAATTGGCTTGTAAAAAGGCCACACTTAAAGCGTTGAGATAGGAATAAGCGGCAGTTCTATCGGGGCCCAGCAAGCCACTTGGTACAGGTAAAACATTATTACCTTGGGGTGAATCGCCGATGAGAGTGAAGTGGGTGGCGTTGTCAATTAAGACTAAATATTTATAGGGGTTAGGAAGCCAAGTAAAAGGGCGAATTTGTTCTGGTACTGGTGGGGCGAAAATATCTTGGCTACCTGCTACCATCATCACGGGAAGCTTAATCTGACTGATACCACTTTCGCCAAAAATGGAGCTGGCAATAGGATTAATGGCAATTACTGCTTTAATACGCCTGTCTTGCAACTGATAATCTTGTGGCAATAATTGATTAGCTTCACACTGCAACAATAAGGATATATTCAAACTAGAATTGTCGGGGTTACAGTCCTGGTTGAGTTGGTTAAAATTAATTCTTGCCCCTCCCAAAGACAAAACCGTATAACCACCAAAGGATTGACCGATCGCCCCAATTTGTTGAAAATTGAGTTTACCCTGGAGCCTGGGATCAGACTGTTCCAAACGTTGGAGTTCATCGAGAAGCACCTTAATATCTAAAGGTCTGTCAATAAATTCTCTCGGTTCTGGCGGACTTGCTAAACCTGCAAAATATTGCTCGAAGCGTTTAGCATTACTACCAGGATGTTCTAATACAGCAACAGCAAAACCGTAGGATGCTAGGTGTTCAGCTAAGTAAATAAAACTATAGCGGTCTGAGGCGATGCCATGAGAAATTACAATTAGGGGAAAAGGCGGTTGTCCTTGAGTATCTGTATTTGCTTGTGGTAAATATAAATCTACTGGTAAACGGCGATCGCGCTGAGGATCATTTAAAGTGAAATTGACAATTTGCCAACGGAACTTTCCAGGCGATCGTAAATCCGGTAGTTTAGATAAATTCTCATGAGAAACAATAGTCTGAGCTACCGCGCCTTGTTGCAGAGAAGCAACAACTTTATCCCTATTTTTAGTCAATTGTGACAATTCATCAACTATTCTCACACCCTCTGAGAAATTCAGCCGCAAATTATCACTGGGAAAATTACGCAAGACATTAATAACTGAGAAACCCTGTGGTTTGGCGGCGGATAAAATCAACGCAGAACGCAAAGCATAAAACCCATTGCGGCGGGAATCAGTTTGTACTATGTCTCCCAGGCGTTGCAAAACCTGTTCACCGATTGGTGAGTAAGTAATTTGAGATATGAAAGTAGGGGTGACATCAAAGCGTTGTTGTAGAAACTCCCGTAGTTGTGCTAACTGTTCGGGAGTTGCACGTTGAGCATAAAACTGTAAATCACTATCAATCTTCCCTTCCTTGGCAAAAGTTTCTAGCGAACTAACAGGTAAAGAAAATTCACCAAAAGGCGGGTAAAAAAGACTGATACGTTCAGCGCTTAAACCTGGTTTAGCGGCAAAACAAGTAGACAATAAACCTAGACTCAGATATTTCAACAACCTTTTCATGAGAATAATCCGCTTGTCTACCTCGTCTAAACAAACTGCGTGTGTTAGTTGCTAGTTCCTAGTCATTCTTGATTTAGTTTAATGTGCCTTTCCTCCAAACCACGAGTTAATTAGAGTTTCTAGACTTGTAGCAAGTGGCGCGGCAGTTTTCAGTAACAGAACAACCTCTCACTGCTTACCCAACAGTAGATAGAAATTATCACACTGATAGACCACGAATATGCCATTTACACCATAAGCCAAGCGCTTGCTTTCTTATTCTCTCACTTGCATTATCAATCGTGCTAAATAGTCACACTAATCATTATGTCTCTTAATTACATCTATCCCAAGGAAGCTTATGATCACTGACAATCTAGAATCAGTTTCAATTTCCGAAACAGAACTGGCACAATCTGTATACACAAGGTAGGTTAGTGTTTAAACAACAGTCGCACTCTAGCAGCTATGGACTTCCAGATAACATTCCTCACTCACAAGGAAATGAGGAATCTGGTAATGGGTAATGGGTAATTGCACTATTACCCATTACCTGCATCGGTTACTCGGAAATTATTTATACTGACTCACCCTACCAAGCCATCAATTTCGGATAATTTATTTTTTGTGTTCCCCTATGGTAAAAGAATTAGCAATTCGTACCCGTGGATTAACTAAGCAATTTGAACGACACATTGCTGTCAATGACGTTGATTTAGAGATCCAAATGGGTGAAGTATATGGGTTAATTGGGCCGAATGGTGCGGGAAAAACAACTCTTATCCGAATGTTAGCAGCAGCTGAGGAACCAACTACCGGGGAGATTTATATTAATGGCGAACATCTACGACTTGATAAAAGTAACCCGAATCTCAAGCGTCATCTTGGCTACCTACCTGATGACTATCCCTTATACGAAGATTTAACAGTCTGGGATTACTTAGATTACTTTGCACGGCTGTATCGCTTGCGGGAACCACGCCGGACTCAACGCCTACATGAAGTTTTAGAACTGATACAACTGGAAAATAAACGCAAAAGCCAAATTTCTACCCTATCACGGGGGATGAAACAGCGTTTAAGTTTAGCACGGACGATTATTCATGAACCAATTTTACTGCTGTTAGATGAGCCTGTTTCTGGGCTTGATCCCATTGCGAGAATGCAGTTTCGGCAAATCATTAAAGCGTTGCAAGAAGCGGGAATGACAATATTAATTTCTTCCCATGTTTTGAGTGATTTAGCCGAACTTTGTACATCGGTAGGGATTATGGAGTTGGGTTTTTTAGTAGAAAGTGCTTCACTGCAAGCACTCTACCAAAGACTTTCTCAGCAACAGATTGTTTTATCTACATCTGGTAGTTTAGACTCTCTTATGAGTGAGTTGAAAAATTATCCCTTGGTCGAGCAATGTGAGACAATACCAGGGAAAAACAGCATCAGGGTGAATTTTGCTGGTACACAAGATGATTGTGCAGAATTACTGCGATCGCTCATTATTTCCGGTATTCCCATAACTAACTTTCATTGTACACAAGAAGATTTAGAAAGTATCTTCTTAAAATTAGGACACAAACAAGCATCTTAATTAGTCAATATTATCAATGCCCATTTTTGGAGTTCCGCCAATGATGCAAAATTTTATGTACAAACTCAGCGAATGGAATCCGCAACTGTTAAGAGAAATTAAAGGGCGTTGGCAACTTCGGAATATTTTGCTGGTTGTTGCTGTATCTTTGCTAGGTCAATTCATCCTCTTTATTTACTGCCAAACTCAACTACCAACACAATATATCAATTCTTCCTATGAAATCACCCATAAATATTGTACAGGTGTTACCAAGAACTTTAATTCACCATCTTGTTTGTTAGATGAATATAATCGTGTCATAATTAACTGGCAACTATGGAGTCAAGATGTCTTTACGTTCCTCAGTTTCATTGCTATGTTGGCTCTCTTGGTAGGAGGAGCTTACTTACTTATCAGCGATTTAGCAACAGAAGAACGGCGAGCCACACTCAATTTTATTCGACTAAGCCCCCAATCACCTAAAAGCATTCTCTATGGCAAGATGTTAGGAGTTCCCATTCTCTTGTATTTTGGGTTATTACTAGCAATTCCGTTTCATTTATCTTTAGGAATAAACGCACAAATTCCCTTAATTCAGATTTTTTCTTTTTATGGAATTTTGATAGTATCTAGCATTTTTTACTATAGTGGAGCCTTATTATTTGGTTTAGTAGGTACTTGGTTAGGCGGCTTTCAAGCTTGGTTAGGTAGTGGGTTAATTTTAGGGTTTCTCTTACTTGCTAAAGAAGCCTTGCAAGATAGCAGAACAAGTAATTATCCATTTACTATCTTTCAGTTATTTAGTCCCAATTATTTTCTCACAGATTATACTGGTGAATTTGAATTTGCTAGGCTTCATTGGTTCGCTATACCCTTGGGAAATAGTTTTCCTATTATGGTATGCTTCAATGTCTTGGTTTATTTCATGGGAATTTACTTTTTTTGGCAATCTCTAAACCGTTGCTATCGAGATAAAAATGCCACTATGTTGAGTAAAAAGCAAAGTTATTTATTAACTTCATGCTTTGCTATTCTGACTTTGGGATTTGCCAATTGGCAATCACAATTCCTAGATAAATCTTACTCTTATTTAGGATTAAAGGAAAATTTAGCTACCTTAATGTTTTTGGATTTGTGGCTATTTTTGTATCTGATTGCAGCACTAACTCCTAACCGCCAAACTCTACAAGATTGGTCACGCTATCGACATATGTATATGTCCCAGCAGCTAGGTAAAAGCAAATTAATCAGTGATTTGATTTGGGGTGAAAAAAGTCCGGGTATATTAGCGATCGCCATCAATGCCATAATTGCTATTAGCTGTTTGATTTTCTTTACATTAGTCGTACCAGGGTCTACATCTGATAAACTTATTGTCTTTATGTCTGTAGTTTTTGCAGGTAGTTTAGCCATTATTTATGCAGCTTTAGCTCAACTACTTCTATTGATGAAAAATGAACAGAAGCTCTTTTGGGCTAATGGGATAGTAGGTGCTGTTATTATTTTGCCACCAATCGTTTTAGTAATGTTGTTTTCTAACCCTGGCAATCAACCTTTCCTGTGGTTACTGTCTGTGGCTGCACCAATAATTATTTTGTACCCATCAACTGGCTATATACCAATAATGACTACATTTTTAGCACTGTTGGGACATGGTGGTATTTTAGGTTTATTAATGTTTCAAATCACGCGTCAATTGAAAAAATCTGGAGAATCAGCAACGAAAGCACTATTAGCTGGAAATTAACTAATTAATTTAGCTTTGCTATCACGCACCGCCACATAACACGGTGCGTTTTTTACTGAGATTATGTTTTTGGTAACCAATCATATAAATAAAAACTCCACCCACAAGAGGATAGAGTTTTATCAGTGGTCAGTAGCAAAGATATATAAAAATGTCATAATCAAACTAACTTTAGGGTGCGTCAGACTCACTAATTTCGTACAAATTTAGGAATTTTCCACATCTGACGCACCTACTATTTTGCCAGATGGGTCAGTTCTGCTACGAATTAAAAATGAATATTATGCCGCAAGCCAAACCAGCAACAATTGAATTCCGTGATGTTACATTTAGCCGTAATCATCGTCCTCTTGTATCCCATCTCAACTTTGCCATCTACGAAGGAGAAGCACTAGTATTACTCGGACGTAGTGGTAGTGGCAAAACTACCACTATGAAATTAATCAATCATCTGTTTACACCCACCCAAGGCGAAGTTTTATTTCAAGGAATACCTACAAATCAGTGGGATGAAATTAAACTGCGGCGCAAGATTGGTTATGTAATTCAAGAAACAGGGCTATTTCCCCATTTCACTGTAGAACGCAACGTGGGTTTAGTACCAACTTTAGAAGGCTGGCTACCCAAACAAATTAAAACGCGGGTTTATGAATTGCTACACTTGGTAGGCTTAAATCCAGCACAATTCGCTCAACGCTACCCCCATGAACTATCTGGAGGACAGAGGCAAAGAGTCGGCGTAGCAAGGGCTTTAGCCGCAGATCCCCCAGTTTTGTTGATGGACGAACCCTTTGGCGCACTTGATCCCATTACACGCTTAGAATTGCAACGAGAGTTTCGGCGATTACAGCAGGAATTAGGTAAGACAGTGGTTTTTGTGACTCATGATATCCAAGAAGCCTTTGTTTTAGCATCAAGAATTGGGTTAATGTATGGAGGAGAGTTGGTAGTTTTAGGTACAAAAGATGAGTTTATGGCTTCCCAGCATCCAGAAAGTCTTGCTTTTCTTCAATGTCTGCATTCTCTACAAACTAGTTAATTGAACAATTCAAAATTGATAATAGTTCCCCAATCCCCAATCCAAGGCAAAAGTCAAAATAAAAAATCTTTTACCTTTTTACTTTTTTTGTCTCCAAACCCCAATCCATGAAAGATTTCTTCTTAATTAAGTATGCGCCAGAAATCCTACAACGCACAATAGAGCATTTATTTTTAGTAAGTGTTGCTATTAGTATTGCTATTATTATTGGCATTCCTTTAGGGATTTTAATCACGCGCCAAAAACAACTGCGACAACCGATTTTAGGTATAGCTAATATTCTCCAAACTATTCCCAGTTTGGCATTGTTTGGCTTACTCATCCCTGTTCCTGTAATTGGTGGTATTGGTGCGACTCCAGCAATTGTCGCCCTGGCTTTGTATTCCCTACTGCCACTAATTCGTAATACTTATACAGGTATTTCTGGAGTAGATCCGGCGATTCGAGAAGCTGGGCGGGGAATGGGAATGACTGATAGACAATTGCTATTACAGGTAGAAATTCCCTTAGCAATGGCTGTGATTTTGGCTGGGGTGCGAGTAGCGACAGTGATCTCTATTGGAATTGCCACTATTGCAGCTGCCATTGGTGCTGGTGGCTTGGGCGTGTTTATTTTTCGAGGAATTGCTGTAGTCAATGATCAATTAATCTTAGCTGGGGCAGTTCCTGCGGCGGCAATTGCTTTATTGGCTGATTTATTAATTGGATTGTTAGAGCAGAAATTCAAGGTTAATTCGTAATTATTTTTTATAAAGAAAATCTTTTTCCAGTTATTCAGTATGAAAAAATTTTTAATATTTTTCTTATTGTCTTTGGCTTTTGTGCTGGCGATCGCTAGTTGTAGTCCCAGCACAAATACAAATATTGGTGATATTATTGTAGCCTCTAAAGATTTTACCGAACAAGATATACTAGGTGAAATTTTAGCGCAACAAATTGAAGAAACTACTAACTTAAAAGTATCTCGCCGTCCCCGATTAGGAGGCTCTTTTGTTTGTCATAATGCGATTCTTGCTGGCAAGATAGATGCTTATATTGAATATACTGGCACCGCTTTTACTGGTATATTAAAACAACCAGTAATTAATAATCCTCAAGTAGTTTACGAGAAATTAAAACAAGCTTATAGTCAACAGTTTCAACTAGAGGTAATGCCTAGCTTAGGTTTTGAAAACACATTTGCTATCATTGTCCGTGGTGAAGATGCTAGGCGCTATAACATCCAAACTCTCACAGATGCGGCTCAATATACACCCCAATGGCGCGGCGGCTTTGGCTACGAGTTTTTAGAACGAAAAGATGGTTTTCCTGGTTTAGCAAAAACTTACGGTTTCAAGTTTACTAAACCACCGCAAATTATGGACTTGGGTTTAATATATCGTGCCTTAATTCAAAAACAAGTTGATATGGTAGCAGGTAACTCGACAGATGGACAAATTGCTCGTTTAGGTTTAGTTGTTCTCAAAGATGATCAACAATACTTCCCTCCTTATGAAGCAACACCAATTGTCAGACAAGAAACCTTAAAAAAATATCCCCAATTAAAAACAGCGATCGCTCAATTAACTGGTGAAATTTCTGCTGATGAAATGCGACAACTCAATTATTTAGTTGAAGGCGAATTACGAGACATAAAAGAAGTAGCAAGGAATTTCCGTAAATCAAAAGGACTACTCAAAACTTTCTAAAGAAAATTGCTGTGTTGAGACTTTCCCAGAGTCAAGTCGCTTCGCTCCAATTCAAAATTCAAAATTCAAAATTCAAAATTAAAGACAGCCACCCACAAGAGGCGGGACTTGAACCCAACAAGCATTTTCATTTGTCTACCCTCTGTTGATAAACTTGTAACGCCGTGCGCCAAACCACATAACCTGCTGGGCTTAGGTGTAAGCCATCAGTGGTAAACTCTGGGCGGATATTGCCTTTTTGGTTAGTAAACAAGGGATACAAATCCAGATATGTAACACTTTGTTTAGTAGCTATGCTTCGTAATTGCTGATTTAACTTTTGAATACGGCTGTTGGGAATAGCTAGAAGTTTTTCTTTTCCTTCCCAGGTTGCATCTTCTGCCCCATGAGGCAAAATTGACTGGACAAAAATTTTAGTTTTGGGGTGAGTTTTTCGCAGGTAACGGAGAATTTGTTGCTGATTATCTAAAATGACTTCATCATTTACCCCACGAATTAAGTCATTAATGCCAATCATGACAAAAATTGTCTCTGGTTGAGTCTTGTCAAAAAGATTCAATCTTTGTAATAATCCCCCACTGGTTTCGCCAGAAATTCCCTGATTGAGCCAGTTTCTATCTTCTGGTAATAATTCGACGGGAAACCACAGACTTAGAGAATCCCCAGCCATTATACTTAAGCGCTGGGGACGTTTTTCGGCAGCAACGTTGGCTTCTTGTTTGAGAATATCTACCCACTGTTGGTAATTGAGTTGGTGACGGGGGCCTAACTCTGGTGCAACAGCTTGGGGTTGACTAACTGGAACTGAGAGGGGTGCATTACTGGAAAAGACGGACAATTTCTGCTGTTGCCAAATTAGCAAGATGACAGCCAGCATCAGTATACCGTTGGATACCAGTGAGAAAAAAGCCCAAACAGGAAAGTGTTTTGCAGAAGTTGACACGACTAGCGACATCTACCAATGATTTGACTCAGATTTTAAATCGGTATTTCTTATTAGTCATTAGTCGGTCGTCAAAACATTTTTGGGCTGTAACTAAATTTCTACGGTACGATGCGATCGCTAAACTCGGAGTTGTATGCTTCTTCTCCGTGTTCGTTGATATCTAAACCTTGATATTCGGCTTCTTCTTTGACACGTAAGCCAACGGTAGCATCAATAATCTTCAAGATTATCCAAGTACCGGCTGCTGCAATTACATAGGCGATGACAATCGCGGCCAATTCTACACCTAGTTCACCAAAATTACCCTTGAGTACGCCGTTTTTACCGCCTGAGTTAACTTCGGCGGTGGCAAAGAAGGCTGTGAGAATTGCGCCAACTGTTCCACCAACACCATGCACCGGGTAGGTATCTAAGGCATCATCAACATTTAACTTGTGCTTGAAACTTACGGCATAGAAGCAAACAAAAGCTGTGATAAAACCTATCAAAATTGACGCTAGAGGGGTGACAAAGCCGGCGGCTGGGGTAATCCCTACTAAACCAGCAACTGCGCCTGTGGCTGCACCTACGGCGGTGGGTTTACCGCGTAATACTCCTTCTAGAATTAGCCACATTAAAGCCCCGGCTGCGGCTGAAGTGTTGGTGGCAACGAAGGCAGTTGTGGCTGGATTAGTGATGAAATTGCCAGAAGTGCTGCTAGCAACAGATAAGGCACTCCCAGCATTAAAACCGAACCAGCCAAACCATAGCAAACCAGCACCCAACAAAATAAATGTTACGTTGTGGGGAGGGCTGAGGCGATCGGGATGGGTTTTTCTTGGCCCCAGGATGATTGCGGCCACAAGGGCAGAAACCCCAGAGCTAATGTGAACTACTGTACCACCGGCGAAGTCGAGCGCGCCTAAGCCGCCATATAAACCTAAGAATCCACCTTTTGCCCAAACCATGTGGGCTAGAGGCGTGTAAACAAAGGTTGACCACAGTAGCACAAATAGGCAATAGGCACGGAAACTCATCCGTTCGGCGATCGCACCAGAAATTAAGGCTGGGGTGATAATGGCAAACATGGCTTGATATATCATGTATGCCTGATGGGGAATCGTCCCGGCATAAGAAACCACATTCGCCGGCTCTGAACCTTGCAGATAACCTGTGGTTTCTAGTCCCACACCGTTTAACCCAAACCACTGTAAGCCACCAATAAAGGGCAGCCCTGGGGCAAACGACAGACTATAACCCCATAAAACCCAGGTAACGCCCACGATCGCCATCAATACAAAACTCATCATCAATGTATTGAGAATATTGCGCGATCGTACAAATCCACCATAAAAAAACGCCAATCCTGGTGTCATCAGTAAGACTAGGGCTGATGAAATCAGCATAAATGCTGTATCTCCTGTATCAGCAGGTGGAGCCGTAGCTGGGGCTTGCGCCCAAGCACTACCCATGACAGGACTTATCAGCAGTAGTAGGGTAATCACCCCAATTATCAAAATTTTCTGAAACACGTTTATTTCTTACTCCCTAATGATCAGTAACCTTGTATACTTAGTTACATTTCATTACTTTTAGCCAAAGATTTTTGTCTTGCAAGCTACTCTGATTTATCTTTCCACAAATTTTAATCAAAAAATAATTCTTTTTGGAGATGCTATTAATCAGCTAGTGTGTTCTGTTAAATTATGTACTCATTAATTAACCTCCTCAGTATTCATAGAAATCCAGATTAAAAAACCCCAGTTTCACCAAGAAACCGGGGTCATAGACTCTAACTAGAGGATTTATAGCCGTAGCCAGATAGATTAGGAGATCAAGCTAAGATAAAACCCTGACAATAAAAGGCTTTCAAGTCTGTCAACAGACAACCGTCAACCGCTATCTTAGGTAGTTGTGTAATCTTCCCCTTTAATAGCCGTCAGATGTCTTGCCTTCTGCAAATCCACCAGGGCTAGCTTCTTTCAGGAATCCACTGTAGGCTTCCATACCGTGTTCACCGATATCCAAGCCTTCTAATTCTTCTTCCCTAGTAACTCTAATACCCAAGGTGGCTTTTAATACTAGCCAGAAAATGCTACTGACAAGTACAGTCATACCGCCTACTGCGGCAGCACCTAAGAATTGAGTAATCAACTGTCCTAAGCCGCCACCTGCAAATAAACCCTTGGCTGGGCCAAGACCCTCACCATACCAGGAGTAAACACCAGGGCCAACCGACCACAAACCAACTGCCAGAGTACCCCAAACACCACAAACAAGGTGAACTGAAGTCGCTCCTACTGGGTCATCAATACCTAGTTTGTCAAAGAAAGTCACAGAGAAAACTACTATGACTCCGGCAATCAAACCGATAATAATAGAGCTAGGAATGCTGACATAAGCACAAGATGCAGTAACACCAACTAAACCAGCCAAAATGCCATTGATAATCATTGACAGGTCTGGTTTACCTAAGTACAGCCAAGCGGTAGCAGTAGCAGCAATACCACCAACGGCACCAGCCATGTTAGTTGTTAAGGCAATGTGAGTAATAGCATTGGGGTCAGCAGCCATCACAGAACCAGGGTTGAAACCAAACCAACCTAACCACAGAATCAAGCAGCCTAAGGTAGCAATACTCATGTTGTGACCAGGTAAAGCCACAACTTGCTTGTCTTGATATTTACCAATACGGGGACCCAGAAATGCAGCTCCCATCAAAGCTGCCCAACCGCCAACTGAATGAACCACTGTAGAACCAGCAAAGTCCCAAAAACCAGCCTTGGCCAACCAACCCGCGCCCCAAATCCAGTGTCCGGTAATGGGGTAGGCGATACCTACAAGTAAAAGGCTGAAAATCAAGAAGTCAACAAACTTAATTCTTTCGGCAACTGCGCCAGACACAATTGTTGCCGCAGTTCCAGCAAACACCAACTGGAATAAGAATTTTGCGGCTAAAGGTACGCCAGCCCAACTTAAAGCACTGAACACACCTTTATAAGCATCACCTGTTGCCGGGCTGTTATCTTCTCCTGTGAGAAACAACCCATTGAAGCCAATGAAATCATTGCCATTACCGAACATTAACCCAAAACCGATTGCCCAAAAAGCAACGGTTGCTAAGGCAAAAACAATCAGGTTTTTAGCTAAAACGTTAACAGCATTTTTCTGACGACAGAAGCCAGTTTCTAACATACCAAAACCAGCATTCATAAAGAATACTAGAAAGGCGGCGATCGCTACCCATAGGGTGTCAAGCGCAACTTTTAGTTCTGCTGTTGTCGGCCCTGCTGCTGGGGCTTGAGCAACTGCCACATAACTCCAAGCCAAAACAATCAAACAAGCCAGGGGTATACAAGCTTGCCAACTGGGAGAGAGTTTTTTGACTAGATTAAATATCTGGATTTGCGAGTTAGATTGTCTATTTTTAGCGTAATTTCTGGTAGAAAAGCGCCTATTTTTTGTTCTTGATTTCTGTTGGTACATGAGTCCGAATTGCTAACCTTCCAACTATCTTTAACAGCAAAAGAAAGTAATGAGTACTGAGCTCCTAGTTCGTAGACTCTTTCTCATCAGTTCTTGTGTGAGGAGTTTACAAAGCAAGACTACTTAGGTGAAATTAAGTGGTTATTTGCTATTCTTTATTGACATCACAAATTTACAAATGGGGAATTTAACCGACCTAAGTAGGAGTTTAGAAAATTGATGGCACTTTTGTAAATATTATTTTCAGAAATTCTGAAAAGTTTATTATAGATTCTTTTTCAAATTATTCATGTCTCCTTCATTGAGTCTTTAATTAACAAAATTTGATGATTTCAACGGGCGATCGCCTCAAATTGTCAATATCATTTCCAAGAAACTTCTGTAAAGATTGGTCACAAAAAATATCGAGCAAATTTGCCATTTTATTCCCCCTCTAAAGTTTTATTTTCAGAAATTTTTGTCTGGTCTTGTAGTTTGCTTACCTCTTCAACTGAGTAAACATCAGGCCACACTGAAGCACCATGTTCATAAGCATCAATGCCAATACGATCAGCCTCAGCATTAACACGTAAGTATCCCACAGCTTTGAGTCCACCATACATCAGAAAGGCAAAAGCGACCGTGAAAACCGTAATCGCCACTATCCCCAGCATTTGGATACCTAGCAAATCAAACCCACCACCTAGTAATAGTCCTGCTTTTTGATTAAGGGTGAGTTCCTCTTGTCCTAAAAAGCCTATGGAGAGAGTACCCATCATGCCACTGATACCGTGGACAGAAAATGCTCCCACTGGGTCATCGATGTGGAGTGACTCAATTAAACTCACTCCTAATACAACGGAAATTCCCCCCGTTAAACCAATTAGTACAGAAGCCCAAGGAGCCACATAAGCACAAGGTGCTGTAATTGCGACTAAACCAGCTAGAGAACCATTGAGACAGTAAACTAAATCCCACTTACCTGTACGAACGTACAGAAAAATTAATGCTGCTAGTGCGCCTGCACCTGCTGCTAATGTGGTGTTGATAGTTACTAACCCAATCAACCCAGGATTAGCAGTACCAAGGGTTGAACCAGGATTAAAGCCATACCAGCCAAACCAGAGTATCATCGTTCCCAAAGTTGCCAAGGCTAAGTTATGGGCTGGTGGTAATTTTCCCCAAGGAGGACGTTCGGGACGAGGCCCAAGTAAATATGCCCCCACTAGTGCTGTCCAGCCACCCACAGTATGAACAACCGAACCACCGGCGAAATCATGGTAACTGAGTTTGCCTAACCAGCCATTGGAGTTCCAAGCCCAATGCACGATAATTGGGTAGCTAATAGCACCCATGATCGCACTATAAATTAAGTCACCTATAAAGTCGGTTCTGCCAGCCATTGAACCAGTAGTAATGGTACTGGCGGTAGCAGCAAAGGCAAACTGGAAAAAGAACAAAGTATAGGTGTTGATAGCAGCTGTAGAACCTGGTGCGCCTAATGGGTAGCTACCATCAGCACCCGGTAACTGGCTGAGAAAGAATGTATCTATACCAAACAAACCACCTGCACTTGTACCAAATGCGATACCAAAACCCACCGCCCACCACGCCAAAACTGTGACAGCAGCGTCAATGAAATTTTCTAGTAGGGTATTAACTACACTTCTTTGGCGAACTAAACCTGCTTCTAACATGGCGAAGCCGGTTTGCATGAAAAATACTAAAAACCCAGAAAGTAATACCCAAGTAGTATCAATGGAAATTTGCAGTTTGATGGTAGTTTCTGATAGAGATTCTAGGGTAGGAGTATCTGCCGCTTGCACAATCGTCGGTGCAAAAACAGCAAATACCATCGAGCCAATCGCTAACACCAATAGGCGTTGCCAGGGTCGAATATGCCTATTCACCAGCTTATTTTTTCCTGTGTTTATAGCCATAATTGATGTTAGTAGTAGCAGACTTACCCTTTGTTTTTAGGCGAACTAAATAACGTAGACAAGATTTGGTCAAAATTTTTATTGAGGTTTCCCGAAAATTACCACAACTTCTCATCTCAAGAATCAAAATCTGAGGTTTAAGAAATTGCGTGACTAATTTCTGTTATGAAAGTTGCTGTTCGGTTAACTTATCAATAAATTTGATTGATTGTCTATTTACTTAAACATTAATTCTGTATTAGTTAATACATTTTTTCCGTTTAGAGATATTTTATGTGCCATGCCTGGTCAAATTAAATACGGAAATTCTCTGTAAAGTCAACGTTTCACCATAATCAACTTTCATTGGATAGAGAATTATTAAGTTTAAATAAAAAAAATAAGTTTCTGTTAATGACTCCGAGACATATAGTGTTTACTAGTCTGCTAAAGTACAAATTCATCTGTGTACCCTGCTGGAAGACTTCGTCAACATCTACGTTTACCTATGTTTAATTATTTTGGTTTGAGTCCAAACCAGAAGTGTTGAATGTTAAGATTTTGAGGATATTGCTCAAGTTGTGAATTGATATTGGTGATACCAAATTCAAGTAGTTAATGACTTTATTGTCAATAGACAAGCAAATTTTTCTAGGTAGAACACAAAGATTGTGAAGTTGTGTTGCGAGATTCAACACTTCTGAGTCCAAACGTATGGCGAACCAATTTATTCTTCCAGTTCTTTACTCAAGCTATAAATTTTTTGTGTCTCCAAGTCACTACCCACAGAGGAAGGCAATTTATCGGCTGCAATCGTTTGCCGATCTAATTGGACTTGCAAATTACTGAGGGGATCGCTACCTGAAGAAATCAAAAATTCAAGTTTTTGGACGTAAGGTAAAGTTGCGAGGTTATCCAAAATTGGCAAAATTGCTTGTAGGTAAGGATGACCGCTTTGGCTATACCAATCACAGCTAGCGACTTGTTCTTGGTCGAAACCTAAGTGTACTGTCAAGGATGGCTTGTCGAAAACAGCGATCGCCAATGGTCGAGCTTCTTCCTGTAACAATAAATCATAGCCTCTAACTAAATGCCGCAGTTTTTCTAAACGTTCATAGCGTTTTGTCACCAATTGTGGGTCATCTTGCCAGTGAATAGCTACAGTTACTAAGTAAGTCTGCAACAGCATATGACCGAGTTTTTTCGCCTTGGTCGCTAAGTAGTAAGAATTATAATCGTTGGCTTCAATTAGTAATGGCAGGCGATCGACTACTTCCAATCCATACCCCTTAACCCCGGCAATTTTCCGGGGATTATTGGTAATCAGGCGAATCTTTTTCACGCCCAAATCCATGAGTATTTGCGCTCCCATACCATAATCACGTAAGTCGGCGGGGAAACCCAAGCGCTCGTTTGCTTCTACCGTATCCAATCCCATATCTTGTAAGGAGTAGGCTTTGAGTTTGTTAATCAAGCCAATTCCTCTTCCTTCTTGCCGTAGGTAGACAACTACACCTTGACCCGCAGTTTCAATCATTTTCAAGGCAGCTTGTAACTGCATCCGGCAATCGCAGCGCAAAGAACCCAAAGCATCACCTGTTAAGCATTCCGAGTGCATCCGCACCATCACAGGTTCATCTCGAAAATTCTCTGGATTGCCCTTGACAATAGCAACGTGTTCTGTATTGTCGAGGGTGTGACGATAGGCGTAGATGTCAAACTGACCGAATTGACTGGGTAGTTTGGTGACTACTTCACGATATACCAGGCGATCGTTTTGTAGGCGATAACTAATTAAATCGGCAATACTAATAATTTTTAGGTTGTGGTTTTTGGCATAGTCAATTAATTGCTGTAACCTTGCCATTGAACCATCGGGGTTTTGAATTTCACAAATCACCCCAGCCGGATACAATCCAGCCAAGCGAGACAAATCAACAGCCGCCTCTGTATGTCCAGCGCGTTTGAGTACTCCGCCAGCTTTAGCTCGTAAAGGAAAAATATGACCAGGGCGACGCAAATCTGAAGGTTTTGTGGCCGGATTGAGCGTGATTTGAATTGTCCGCGCCCTGTCTTCGGCTGAGATACCAGTAGATACTCCTAAATGGGGGCTAGCATCAATACTGACAGTAAAAGCTGTTTGGTTGGGATCGGTGATATTTGTCACCATTAATGGTAGATCGAGTTCATCGAGGCGATCGCCTGTCATTGCTAAACAAATCAATCCTCTTGCTTCCACCGCCATAAAATTAATCATGTCAGGTGTGGCAAATTGAGCAGCACAAATCAAATCGCCTTCATTTTCTCGGTTTTCATCATCTACCACTACAATGGCACGACCGGCTTTTAAATCTGATAAGGCAGCATCAATAGAATCAAACATAAACTTTTCGGTTGAAGAGGCAAATATTTGAGGAACAACACCCGTGCCAGGGTTCTCCCCGTTTAGGGGATTAGCGGAGGACTGCTGTGTATTTTTAGGTTGTGACACAGAGGATTTTGAGCCAGTGATAGTAAATTTTCTTTACAATTTCTTATTCTAAATTGTAGCTCGTTTATACGGCGGAGATATAGACTAGCAATGTTTTGATAACAAGGAGAAATGTCTGTCGCTAAAATTCCCTTTCGTGTTGGCTGTTAACAGTTGACGGTTAACTGTCAACTGTCAACTGTGAGCAAACCGTACTTACTAGAGTCCCTGAGTGCTGAGTTCCTGTTGTAACACTAAATACTACAAGTGATTAATTTCGGGTTTTGAGCCAAAATTCTGCACACTACTCAACTCTAGCCATCCCTAAAGGAACTCAGTATACATAACTCATTGCTCACCATAAGTTCTATAGTTAATAGCTAATCACAGATTCACCAAAAGCGGATAAGGACTTGATAAGATGGGCAATTTTGGGCGCGTACCCGTTGGGATTGTTGGCGCGTCAGGCTATGGTGGGGTGCAGTTAGTCCGATTACTGATGGATCATCCAGAAGTCGAACTAGTTTATTTAGGTGGTGAGAGTAGTGTAGGTAAATCTTTCGCATCTCTCTACCCCCATTTAGCTCATGCAGTTAAATTATCAATTGAAGAAGTAGACCCAGAAGTTATTGCGCGTCGCTGCGAAGTAGTATTTCTCTCGATGCCAAATGGTTTGGCTTGTCGATTTGTGCCAACATTGTTGGAAAAAGGCTGTAAAGTACTGGATTTGAGTGCAGACTATCGATTCCGGAACTTGACAACTTACACCACTTGGTATGGTGTGGAGAGGAGCGATCGCACGACAGCCGACACCGCCGTGTATGGTTTACCTGAACTGTACCGCGATCGCATCTCTGAAGCCCAATTAGTCGGTTGTCCCGGTTCCTACCCCACCGCTAGCCTCTTAGCATTATCGCCACTGTTAAAACAAGGGTTAATCGTCCCGGAAACCGCTATTGTTGACGCTAAATCTGGCACATCTGGCGGCGGGAGGGAGGCCAAAACTTATTTATTACTAGCAGAAGCAGATAATTCTCTTGCCCCTTATAGTGTCGTTCGTCACCGTCACACACCAGAAATCGAGCAAATTTGTAGTGATTTAGCAGGACACGAAGTGACAGTCCAATTTACGCCACATCTCATCCCCATAGTGCGCGGAACCTTAGCAACTGTATACGCTACCCTCCGCGATCCTGGTTTAGTCGGAGATGATTTAACTACTATTTATACAGCATTTTACCGTAATTCCCCTTGGATAAAAGTCTGTGAAAGTGGTATTTATCCCCAAACCAAATGGGCTGCGGGCAGCAATCTTTGTTATATCGGTGTAGAAGTTGACCCGCGTACTGGCCGGGTAATTGTCATGTCAGCCATTGACAACCTAATCAAAGGCCAAGCGGGTCAAGCAATTCAGTGTCTCAACATCATGATGGGTTGGGATGAGACATTGGGTTTACCGAAGATGGGGTTTTATCCGTGATTGGGTATTGGGTAATGAAAGAGGATTGAATTTGTCCCCAGTTCAAGGCAAAAGGCAAAAGTAAAAAGAAAAAATCTTTTACCTTTTTACTTTTTACTTTTTACTTTTTTTGTCCCTAATCCCCAGTCCCTATTTCGGCCCTAAACCCACAGCCCCAGCATAAACAGCGCGATCGCCTAATTCATCTTCAATACGTAGCAAGCGGTTGTATTTGGCTACCCGTTCACTACGACAGAGGGAACCAGTTTTGATTTGACCTGCACGGGTAGCAACGGCTAAATCAGCAATGGTGGTGTCTTCTGTTTCACCAGAACGATGGCTAATGACTGAACGGAAACCGTTACGAGTTCCTAAGTCGATGGTTTCTAGGGTTTCAGTCAAGGAACCAATTTGATTGAGTTTAATCAAAATGGCGTTACCTGCTTTTTCTTGGATGCCTTTTTGTAAGCGGGTAGCGTTTGTTACAAACAAGTCATCGCCCACTAACTGCACCCGTGAACCGACTTTTTGGGTGAGTAATTGCCAATTTTGCCAATCTTCTTCGTGTAAGCCATCTTCAATGGACACAATTGGGTATTGATCAACCAACTGCCCTAAGTAATCGATAAACTCGGTTGGTGCATGGGGTCTACCATCATAGACATACTGCCCTTCCTTATAAAATTCACTAGCCGCCACATCTAACGCTAGGGCTACTTGTTCCCCTGGCTTGTATCCTGCTTTTTCAATGGCTGCAACTAGCAATTCCAAGGCTACCTGATTGGATTCCAAGTTAGGTGCAAAACCACCTTCATCGCCTACACCTGTCAGCAAGCCCTTATCATGCAGCACTTCACTGAGGGTAGCAAATACCTCAGCACCCCAACGCAGGGCTTCCCGGAAAGAAGTTGCACCCACAGGAACGATCATAAACTCTTGGAAATCCACGTTATTAGCAGCGTGCGCCCCGCCGTTAATCACGTTCATCAAAGGCACAGGCAACAAATTCGCCAAAGGGCCGCCTAAGTAACGATATAGGGAAATCCCCAAAGATGCTGCCCCGGCTCTAGCAGCTGCCAAAGAAACGGCTAAAATCGCATTTGCACCCAAATTTGATTTGTTACCAGAACCATCAAGGGCAATCATTGTGCGGTCGATGAGTTCTTGGTTAATAGCATCCAAATCAATTAATTTTGGGGCTAGTACTTCATTCACGTTGTGTACAGCCTTGAGTACCCCTTTACCGCCGTAACGGCTTTTATCTTTGTCCCTGAGTTCATGGGCTTCAAATGTGCCTGTGGAAGCGCCGCTAGGAACTTGTGCCAAGCCGACAGCACCGCTTAATAAATGTACTTCCGCTTCTATTGTTGGTCTACCGCGTGAGTCGAGAATTTCGCGGGCGACAATTGCCTCAATGGCTGTATCGACAATATTACTCATTGATCTATTCGTCTCCTTCTTACCGTTGATCGCACACAATCGAATGCTTCAACCCCATCGCTAGCATAGGCGCTGAGGCGACTTATTGGCTGAGATTAAATGAAGATTTCCAAAGATTGGGTAAGTCTATGCCCAATGCACGAACTTTGGATTTTGAATTATTTTTTGGCCAATAGTCAATAGCCAATAGTTAGTAGTCAATTTTTTAACTGGAGATAATTTTGGCAGCGAGTAAAATCGATTACAGTCAAATGAGGAATACTCATGAAATTTACTTTAAAAGCGATCGCCTTTTTTACTGGTCTGGCTATGTTCGGGGAAGCAGCAAATGCTGTTCAATTACGTCTACCCCAGCAGCCTCTCAATTATGTTACCAGCATCAGTCAAGCTACAGAACCGTTAGATTTATCTTTACTAGCGAAAAGTGTTACCAATCTCTTACAAAGCGATCGCCATCAAACTGATTCCCAGATAGAATTTAAAGTGGGTAGTAAAGGTACTGAGACGACAATTTACCTGCAAAGCAAAATGATTACCCAGTCAGGGAAAAAGTTTCGGGCTGAAGTCGCTTATACAAAGCCAGGAGAAGCTGCCAAAACGGGAAATTTAGTTATTTCTGACGGTAAACAAGTGTGGATTTACCGCTCCGATTTGCGACAATACTCTGTTACTTCCTATCAAGATTTTAAAGACTCCAGCGACTGGGTTTTAATTGGTATCTCCTCTTTTGTTTTTCTAGATTTCCCAGAGGAAGACAGAAAAGTTGTTGTTGATGGTAACTTATCAGACAAAAATGTTTTGACATACCTTGGCTTGGTTAGTAATGGCGAACTCAAGGGAGAAACACGTAATTTTGATGGTCAAACAGCTTATGTGTATGACTACAAAGACCCAAAAGACGGATTTACGTTAAGCGCCTTCGTCAATCCTGAAACAGCTATTCTCCAGCAAGTACAATTAGCTGGCAAATCAGAAGATTTAGATATTCTCTTAACCGAAAAAATCTTAAGTAAAACAGTAAATCCTACTATCAATGCCAATACTTTCCGATTTTCACCACCTCAAGGTACTCAAAGAGTGAAAACCCTCTCTATTAGCCCTTTGTGAGATGACTGGGGACAAAAAAAGTAAAAAGTAAAAAGGTAAAAGATTTTTTCTTTTGACTTTTGACTTTTGCCTTTTGACTTCCTCCCTTCCCTATACCCCTACACCCCTATACCCATCATTTTGTAACAACGGAAAGAAATGTCCTACTGGGCCTTGTCCTTGACCAATATTGAGGGAGTAAGTGAGTGCAGTAGTGACATATTCCTTTGCCTGGGTTACAGCTTGGTATAGATTTTGACCTTTGGCTAGATTGGAGGCGATCGCAGCTGATAAAGTACAACCAGTACCGTGAGTATTTTTGGTATCTACCCGCTTTGTTGTCAGGGTTTCTAGATGTTGTCCATCAAACCAAATATCTACACCACGGGCATTTCCCTGCATCCCTCCACCCTTTACTAACACAGCCTTTGCTTTTAAATTGCGGTGAATGACTTGAGCTGCTGCCCTCATATCATCTAGGGTATTTATCGGTAAACCGCTTAAAATTTGGGCTTCATACCTATTGGGTGTAATTATCGCCGCCAGAGGGATTAGTTGCTGGAGCAGAGTCTTGATAGCATCATCATCAATTAATTGCGCCCCAGTCCGTGAAACCATTACCGGGTCAACTACTAAGTTATTTATTTCTAAAGCCTCAACTTGCTGGGCAACGGTAGCGATAATTGCTTGATTAAGTAACATTCCCGTTTTCGCCGCCTGTACACCAATATCCTCCACAACGGCTTGTATTTGGGCTGCAACTGCCTCCGGTGCCATAGCATCAACTCTGGCTACTCCCAGGGTATTTTGTGCCGTGACGCAGGTGATAGCACTAGTACCGTGAACACAATGAAAGGCAAAAGTGCGTAAATCAGCTTGAATTCCTGCACCGCCGCCACTATCGGAACCGGCAATGGTCAATGCAACAGGAACCCTGGATATTGTTTCAGCATTCATAAAGTAAAGGGTATAAGGGTTTAGGGGTGTAAGGGTGTAAGTGAAGAATTTAGACTCTAGTTTTACCCCTATACCCCCATACCCCTACACCCCTTTTGCCAAAGGGTTTGGTTGAGGGTTTTGGGGTCTAGTTTGGGGTATAACCGTAAGATAAGGCTTGAGTGCAGTATCATCTACCCAACCAGAGTAATATTTTACCTTGGTAGATTTTGCAGACAAATCGAGTAATTCTAAATCACCGCGCATGGTATTCCAATTGATAGGAACCTCCGGTTGCAGTTGACCAAAACCAATACCCCTTGGGCCACCACCAGATAAATTCAGCGAAACTTCATCAAAGCCGCGTACAAAACGTTCTCCGTTCCAATTCCACTCAAAACCAGGCCAATCAACGGATGGTTTTCCTGCTGGTAGAGAACGCGGAAACTGATAAGTACTCGCGCCTTCTTCTAACTCCACCGTGAAGCCTGGGGAATATCTCACTTCATAACGTCCCTTTTGAGTCTGATAGTTGACGGGACTCCACCATAAAACCTCTATATCATCCCCGCCAGATAAAGATGCGGCTGGTGTTTTATTGGTCAAGGCGCTGTAAATTGGTAGTTTCTGGGGTAGTTTAGCCATTGCAGCAAATCGCCAACAAGACCAACTTTCAGGATTATCAGCAGTTTCCCACTTGACTTGACAAATACCGTTGGCAGTACTAACCCAAAGTTTGTCATTTTCTAATCTGAGTTTGTCAGGAATTGCCCCAACAATCGGGCTGTTATTGACAGTGTAAGCAGTTAAAGAACCTGTATTGGGATTTTGAGAATCTGGGCGATAAGCTACCAGTCCTTGAGATGGAATGTAGAGATTTCCTTCACCACTAATATTAGTACCCATCCAAAATGTAGGATTATTAGCGTCGCCAGTGATGGCTAAGTCAGTAATTTGAGTAGACCAGAGTGATTCTGGTTGAATGAGGTTAAATTTATCGGTTTTTGGGTCATAACTGACGATAGTAGCAATGCCGTTATTGCCTTCGCCTTGTTCAAAAGCCACTGACCACCAAATACGGTCATTGTAAACACTAGCAGATGTAATTCGGGGGAAGCCTAATTGATTTCCTGTGGCAGAATACCCCGCTTTGACTGCTATTTCTTGTAAATCTTTTAGTGTATATAAGGTTTGTCTTTGGGTATTTTTTTCGTTGGGGTTAATTAACTCAAATACAACCGCGTCTTTTGCCGGGTCTGTTACATCCGTTCGTGAAATATTGTTGTTTTCTCCCAAGGTGAACTGCGGCTGTCTAACAACTCTATACTGATAATTTTTACCTTGAAAGTTAATATTTTTAAACTTTGGATTTACCAATTCTTGTGCAAAGGTGGCGTAATTATTTTCTGGTTGTAGTTCCTTGGTTAAAGTCCCAGATTGCACTGTCCAATTATTATTACCGCGACAGAAAACAAAATCCTGTTTTAAAGTCTGAAACTTAACTGTATCACCATCAGCTAAAATATTGCGGATGTGAAAATCAAACCTATCGTAGAAGCCTTCATCTTTGTTGGGTGCAGGTAAAGAAACTACTTGCGCCTGGGGACATTTTTCTATTTTAGCGTTAATATTATTTGCTGCTTGAGAGTTACTGTCAATATTAGTAGCACAACCACTCAGAAAGAAAATAACACCAAAACCCAGAATATTGGCTCGCATAAATTATTACCCTGCAATTATATATTATTGCTGTTAATGAGCTTTAATATTAACTACGCGATCGCCTGATGATTTTTCTGAATTATGCTCTGTAGTTACTGATAAATTAAACTAGAAAAATACAAGTATCAAAACTTATATTTTTCATATTAAATCAACGACTATATAATGATTAATTTTGTTCCCCAGGTAATTTCTGTAATACCCCCCGCAAAAACTTACCCCATTCTGTGGCTAAAGGAATTTCGGTAAATGGAACTAACACCGAACTAGCAGATTCAGTAAAATTAAACTTGAGTTCGATAGAACGACCCTTTTCTGGTGGTGCGTCTAAATTTACAACTTCATTATTTACCACAAGTTGAATATCTTGTACATCAAGTAGAGAAAAAGTTTGCAGTTGAATTAAACCCTTGGCTGTAGGTTTACCCCAGGTAATATCGTTATCTTTTTGACCCAATACGGCATAGATATCATACTTAGCCCGATCAAATTGCTCTGCCCAAATACGATAGGCTTCGACTTTTTGATATTCCTTTGAACCTTGCCAAGCTAACCAGAAAAAGATAATTAACAGTGGCAACCAGAAAAGACCACGTTCCATTGTTTAAATAATCCTATGTGCGAGATTTAACTAAAAACATTTAAGTAGATTACAAAGTACACCAATCAGGGACGCAGATAGGTTATCGTAGTGAGCAATAACTGGCAAAAAGCGTGATGAGTTGATATGAGAAGACTTATATTATTGTGCTTGTTTGTCATCGGGCTGGTATCTGCTGTATTCGGTTTCCTGAGTTTTCAGGGACTAGCAGCTAAAGGTGAATTCGAGACAATTTTGTTAGATTTTCGAGAAGATATTCCAGCCGAGGTGATCAAACAGGATTTACAAGCGATCGCTCAACAATACAACGTTACACCCCAATTAGATAATAAATTCTCAGAACAAGATCATGTTTATATTATCAAAGGCGATCGCCAGCGACTCAACGCGTTGCAAAAATCGTCCTTTGCTAAAGCCACAGAAATTATCGAGCCGAATTATATCTATAAGCTGACTCCACCAGCCAAACCAGTTTGGTTGGGACAAATTTTAGGAAACGAACAAAGCCAGGAGTTTAACCCCTCCTTAATTGGCCCCAACGACGAATATTACAGCAAACAGTGGAACCTCCACAAAATTGGTGTAGAAGGTGCTTGGACTCAAACCAAAGGTAGCGGCGTAACTGTAGCAGTCATCGACACTGGTGTTACCCAGGTGCGTGACTTACAAGAAACCAAATTTGTTCAAGGCTACGATTTCGTCAACGACAGAGTAGAAGCCACAGATGACAACGGACACGGTACTCACGTCGCCGGTACAGTCGCCCAAGCTACCAACAATAAATATGGGGTAGCTGGAGTTGCTTACGAAGCAAGCCTCATGCCCTTAAAAGTCCTGAGTGCTTACGGTGGCGGAACCGTTGCTGATATTGCCGAAGCCATTAAATTTGCTGTTGACAAAGGCGCAGATGTGATTAATATGAGCTTGGGTGGCGGTGGTGAAAGCCAATTACTCAAAGATGCTATCAACTATGCCCATAACAAAGGCGTAGTCATTATTGCGGCTGCGGGTAATGAAAATGATAGTTCCGCCTCCTACCCCGCCCGTTATCCCCATGTGATTGGTGTTTCCGCCTTTGGCCCCGACGGCGAAAAAGCCCCCTATTCTAACTTTGGTGCTGGCGTTGATATTTCTGCCCCTGGTGGGAGTGACGCAGGTGCAATTCTGCAAGAAACTATCAACGAACAAGGCGAAGGCGTGTTCCTGGGACTCCAAGGAACAAGCATGGCTGCACCCCACGTTGCTGGTGTCGCTGCTTTAATTAAAGCTAGTGGCTTAAAAGAACCAGACGCAATTTTAGAAGTACTCAAACAGTCGGCGCGAGTGATTCAAGACGATGGCTTAAACTACTACGGTGCTGGACAACTCAACGCCGAAGCCGCAGTTAAATTAGCAGCCCAAGGACAAATCAGCTTCCAAGATTTCTTCCGTTGGTTGCGAGATAACGGCTATCTCAACCCCCGTTTCTGGTTTGATGGTGGTGCTGTAGCACTATTGCCCAAAATCTTAATGGTGGTTGGTTCCTACCTATTAGCTTGGTTTTTACGAGTTTACTTACCCTTCCCTTGGAGTTGGTCTTTATCCAGTGGCTTGATTTTTGGTAGTTCTGGTCTATTCTTCCTCAAAGGAATCTATATCTTTGACCTACCCCAGTGGCCATTCCGAGTTTTGGGTAGTTCCATTCCCGAATTAGGCAACACCTTACAGGGAAGCGACGCTTTAAACCCCGTGTTTGCCAGTGTGTTGATTCCAATTGTGTTAATAGCTTTACTATTAGGTCATCCCAGTTGGAAATGGTTTGCCATCGGTTCAACTTTAGGTGTAGCGGCTTGTTTAACGGTTAGTGCAGTTTTAGACCCAGCAGTTTGGGGACTAAATGATGTGAACTTAGCCCGCATATTCCTAATTATCAACGCCTTACTATGTTATGCACTCGCTCGTTTAGCATTGAAAAACGAAGAGAAAACAGCGTAGAAGGGAGTGGGGTAAGAAAGCAGACAAGTATTATCTCTTCTTGCCCTCCTCATTTCCCCTATTCCCAACTCCCCAACTTTTATGAGTATCACAGTCACAGGCAAAATCGAACGCCGTAATCTTGGTACTGGCGCATGGGCGTTAGTCTCAGATAACGGCGTTACTTACGAAATTCTCAGAGGCGCGGACAAAGAATTACTCAAGGCTGGACAAAAAGCCAAGGTAAAAGGACAAGTACGCGAAGATGTCATGACTATCGCCATGATTGGCCCTGTCCTAGAGGTAAAATCTTTTGAAGTTCTAAGTGATGAGTCATGAGTGCTGAGTGAATTATCTCCCTCATCCCTCTCATATCCTCTACACCCCTAACTACTACTAGAATCAAGAACCTGCTGTAAGCGAGTTCTAAATTCACCTTTGGGATGACCTCCTTTAACTTCACCTTTGATGTTGAATTCTCCTTCAGGAGACTCGCAGATAATATAAGTAGGCCATCCCATTTCGTATTTATCGGGATACTGAGTTAGCAAAATCTTGCGATACTTGCGATAAGCCGCCGTATCTTGCATTTTGACATCAATAAATTGCAAGCCCAGTTCTTCAGCCACTTTTTGGTCATAGAAAGCCATTTTGTGGCAGATGCCGCACTCTTCGGAGGAAAACTTAATGACAGCTAAACTCATGTAGCTCTGTGTCTCTTGTTGATGTAGCCAATATTATTCAGCATAGCGCTTAGGCTACAGACATTAAACTATGACAGGTGTAAAAGTAAAATTTCTAGAGAAAAATTAAAATTTTGAGAGAATCTAGACATGAGCGCCTAGATATGCTCTCTCTGCACAAAAATCATAACTACTTGTGAACTAACATATAGAAATCAACTGGATTGATGGTAGAGTATACCAACGCATCACTCAAATAGGGTATTTTCTATCAAATTCTAGAGCGATCGCAGTCACAAAATAGGTAATCGAAAGGGTAGCATTTTTTTGGATTACTTATTTAATTTAAAAATAACAAAAGTAAGTTATAATTCCTAAGACTCAAGAAATTCTGGTCAAAAGATGGTGACATTCATCGCAATATTACTCCATCCGCGCTAGAATATAACTCCAATCTTGAGCTAAACTGTAGCCCTCAAGCAACTACCAATCCATAGGGCAAGCAAGCTAAAAGTTGATAAAAAAATCTCCTACCTACTATTAAGTAATGCAGGGGAGTTAGTTATCAAGGTGCATCTACCAATCACCAGTTAGTGTTAACCAAACTAGGGAGTTAGTTATTGAGGTGCATCTACCAATTAATTGTTCTATTTTGAAGTACAGTCTTCCGGATAAATTGCATCAAAGGTTTGCTGTAGTTCATTTCCAATAAAAAACCCCTAGTGGTGGCAGCCAGCTAGGGGAGTTAGTTATCAGGGTGCATCTACCAATTAGTTGTTCTACGATTCAACAGGATGTTCCGGATGAAATTGTCACAAATGAAGTTGCTTTTTTACCAAAAAAAAGCCCTTAAAAGTGGCAGCCACTGGGGAGAGTTATTTATTAGGGTACGTTCATCAAAATAATGGGTTTTGCATCAGCAATTAGTATATTTTCAACGATATTATGATCAATGAAGTTACTGATTGCTAAACATAAAAAAGCCCCCAGTCGGTGTTAGCCAGCTAGGGGAGTTAGTTATCAGGGTGCATCTACCAATTAATTGTTCTACCCATATTCAGCCAATTCCGGATGAATTCGCATAATTATGATTGTTGCTTGGTAAACATAAAAAAAGCCCCCAGTCGGTGTTAGCCAGCTAGGGGAGTTAGTTATCAGGGTGCATCTACCAATTAATTGTTCTAACCATATTCAGTCAATTCCGGATGAATTCCCATAATCATGGTTGTTGCTTGGCAAACATAAAAAAAGCCCCCAGTCGGTGTTAGCCAGCTAGGGGAGTTAGTTATCAGGGTGCATCTACCAATTAATTGTTCTACCCACATTCAGCCAATTCCGGATGAATTTGTACAATGATGCAGGCTATTTATAAACATAAAAAAAGCCCCCAGTCGGTGTTAGCCAGCTAGGGGAGTTAGTTATCAGGGTGCATCTACCAATTATTTGTTCTACCCATATTCAGCCAATTCCGGATGAATTCGCATAATTATGATTGTTGCTTGGTAAACATAAAAAAAGCCCCCAGTCGGCGTTAGCCAGCTAGGGGAGTTAGTTATCAGGGTGCATCTACCAATTAATTGTTCTAACCATATTCAGCCAATTCCGGATGAATTCGCATAATTATGATTGTTGCTTGGTAAACATAAAAAAAGCCCCCAGTCGGTGTTAGCCAGCTAGGGGAGTTAGTTATCAGGGTGCATCTACCAATTATTTGTTCTACCCATATTCGGCCAATTCCGGATGAATTCGCATAATTATGATTGTTGCTTGGTAAACATAAAAAATCCCTAGTCTATATTTGTCAACTAGGAAATTAATGATGAAACTTTTTTAAAAGTTAGACAAAATAGTTATTAGTTCAGGTCTGTCTTAGAGAATTGGTAAATTTTCCCTGCCCAAGACAGTAGAATAATCTAAGTATATGCTAGTTATAGAAAAAACCCCCAGTGGCTATCAACCAACTAGGGGAGTTAAAGATCAAGGTGCATCTACCGTTAAACTGTTCTGGGCAGATGCTAACCAATCCGGATAAAGTTGTAGATGTAGAATCAGCAAAACCTTTGAGTGGAGAAACATTCAATGGCTTGCTACATCTAGATTTACAGGAAAAGAGGGAAATCGAATTGAAACTTTGGTGTTTCAAACTAGATTTAGGAGGCAGATAGGAGAAGTTGTGTCCCAGGAATTTCACATTTCTGTAACCCCAGTAGGGCAGAATGACTACTTGGTGCGGACGGAAGAAGTCGCGCCTGGGGTACCTTTGGCAGAAGAACTGGTGACATGGCCTGTAGCTGATTGGTTGGCGGCGGCTGGGCATTTGATGAATGACCCATTGAAATCAGTTTTACAGGGAGATGCGTTTCTTTCTATGGGGCGGGAAAGTACGATCGCTCGCAATTCTGTTAATTTAGTAGCATTAGGTCAACAATTATATAATGCACTGTTTCAAGGTACTCTCAGAGATAGCTTGATTACAGCCCAAGGTATTGCTCAAAACCACCAACAAGTACTACGTTTACGGTTGGGTCTCAAGGATACTAGGTTAGCACGTCTGCCGTGGGAAGTGATGCACGCAGGCGATCGCCCCCTAGCAACAGGCCCTTATATTGCTTTCTCTCGCTACCAAAGCGGTATTTCCCCGACTTCCCGTTTACCTTCAGCCAGCAGACTCAAGATCCCGGAAGATGGGGTTGTGAGAGTTTTAATGATTCTCTCATCACCCACAGACCAAGCGAGTTTGGATCTGCTGAAACAAGAATCTATTCGACTGCAAGCAGAACTACATCGTCAGTTACCCAGATCAATCGAAGGTGGTAATTATCTCCCAGAAATTGATCTCACCCTCCTCAACCAGCCAGGGAGAGAAGAAGTAACCCAGGCTTTAGAACAAGGCAGATATCATGTTTTACACTACTCTGGTCACAGCAATTTAGGGCCGAATGGTGGGGAAATTTATTTGGTCAGCAGCCGGACTGGCTTGACAGAAACTCTATGTGGCGACGATTTAGCGGGTTTGTTGGTTAACAATAATATCCAAATGGCGGTGTTTAACTCCTGTTGGGGTACCTACACCGCTAGCTTTGATAATAGTGGCGACACAGGAGAACGCAACCTTACAGATAGCCTAGTTAAACGGGGTATTCAAAGCGTTTTGGCTATGTCGGAACGTATTCCTGATGAAGTGGCGCTGACTCTCACACAATTGTTTTATCGAAACTTGAGTCAAGGATATCCTGTAGATTTATGTGTGAGTCGGGTACGTCAAGGATTAATTTCCGCCTATGGTTCACACCAGCTTTACTGGGCATTACCAATTTTATATCTCCAACCGGAATTTGACGGTTTCCTTAGCCCCAAACTCTCTGCGGCTACAAGTGTTGGTTCACTGGATGAATATAGTTCATCTTTAGCAGCCAATACCGCATCTACTTACTCTGGTGTGCTGGATGATGGGGAAATGTCTTTACCAATTGAGGATATGATGCCCTCTGGTTTAGTGCATGACTCTTCAGGAGTGGACTGGTTAGGGGAAGAAACTTGGGGCGATCTCGTGGATGAGATTGAGTATGACGACCCAAGTTATGCCGAAGATTCGGCTTTTGTTTCTGATATATTTCGCCAACTAGACCAGCAGAGTATGGGAGATGAGGAACCTGATTTACCTCCAGAAGTTAGACAACCTTTGCCAGATAGTCATATAGAACGGCCGATTACAACTGCACCAAGGGAAGATTTATCCAGAATTGTACCTCCCGTAAATAATCATACTGCTCCAAACCTGAACCAAGAATTAGAAAATCTCCGCCTCCTGGCATCGAGAAATCGTGTCCGTCGCCAGCGTTGGCAGATTTTGGGGATGATTGGGGTCGGTGCGATCGCCACTATACTCATTTTTAGTTGGTGGCAAAGTCGTCAGACACAAGTGGTACGTGACATACCCCCCATCCCCACCCAATCTTTACCAGTTGAGACTCAGACCCCAACGGATTTACGACAAATGTCTACGGGAATGGTGACAGCCACCGCCACAGAAAAATTGAATCAAGGTGATTTGGAACCAGGATTAGCAGCTGTAGAAGAATTACTCAATCGCAACGCACTAAAACCCGCCCAAGCAGCATTACAATTAATTCCTGCCAACCAAGAAAAACGGGCATCAGTTAACTTTCTCAAAGGAAGATTAGCTTGGCAATCTATCCAAACAGGAGATAAAAAATACAGCATTGATGATGCCCGTCGTTATTGGGAAATAGCGGTGAAAGCTAACCCAAACTCACTTTTATATACAAATGCTTTAGGATTTGCTTATTATGCCGAGGGTAATATCAATCGAGCCAATGACTCTTGGTTTCAAGTATTAAATCTAGCACTTAAACAAGGAAATGTTGCTTATGCTGCCGAAATTACCCCTAGAGCAGATGTGCCAATAGAGGCTTTAACCGCCTATGCTGGTTTAGCATTGGGAATGTATAAAAATGCTCGGAATTTCCCTCCTGGTAAACAAGCGCAATATATAAATGAAGCCCTCAAATTGCGGCAAACAGTTTTAGAAAAAGATCCTATCAATTTTCAGCTAGACGAATTGAGCAAAAATTGGCTATGGACAGAAAATAGTCTCCGAGACTGGCGATCGCTTCTGCAACAAAAAAGCCCCAAGCAAAGTAGAGGAAGATGAGGGATTGGGGGGTAACTGACAACTGAAGTAGATAAAGATTTCGTAAAGCGCGGGCTGGATCGTCGCTATTGTGAAAATTTGTAAAAGTACTTTGGGAAAACTAGGTATGGGGATACTGCTTTTTTGGTAATTGGCTGGACTGTAATTGTTCGGAGTGGAAAGTAGCAAAAATACCTGAAGCCAAAGGAACACAATTATGCTCGCTAATCAAAGCGTGAAAAATGGTCATGACTTGAGCTTGCAATTAGATTCTACGTTACAAGAATTACCTGCGTGGGATGTTGAGGTAGAAATTCATCTTCCAGGTAACAAATTGATTAGCCTTTTTGAGCATGAGCCTTTATTGCCAGGAATTATTTTGACTGATAATCAACAATTTGTAGGGATGATTTCACGGCAGAGATTTTTTGAGTTTATGAGTCGCCCTTACAGTTTTGGCTTGTTTTCGATGCGCCCGATTGAAAGTCTCTACAATTTTCTCCAACCACAAGTTTTGATCTTTTCTGCACATAAGTTAGTTACAGAAACTACACAAGAAGCATTGCAGCGATCGCCTAAACTTGTCTATGAACCAATTTTAGTAAAAAGTCTATCGGGAAAGTATAAGGTACTTGATTTCCATCAGTTGCTTTTAGCTAACTCCCAAATTCATACTCTCACCCTAGAAAAACTACAACACGTCAAAAAACAATCACGAATAGCTAAGGCAGGATTTCGTGACCTGCAAAATAACTATACTCAACTATTGCAAAATGAGAAAATGGCGGCTTTAGGTCAGTTAGTCGCAGGTATTGCTCATGAAGTTAATAATCCCATCAACTTTATTGCTGGTAATCTTGTCCACACTATTGACTATACCCAGCAATTACTCAACCTCATCAATTTATACCAAAATAATTATCCCCATCCTGTAGAGGAAATTACAACTGCGATCGCGGAAAGTGAACTGGGCTTCATTACCCATGATTTACCTAATTTGCTAACTTCTATGCGGAGTGGATGCGATCGGATTGTACAAATTGTTCGCGCTTTACGCAATTTCTCCCGTCTGGATGAATCTGAGAGAAAATTGGTGGATATTCATGAAGGGATTGATAGTACTCTGCTAATTTTACAAAGTCGGCTCAAAAACCCAAACATTACTCACCCTATCAACATTATCAAAGAATATGAGAACCTGCCTCTAGTTGATTGCTATGCTGGTTTACTCAATCAAGTATTTATGAATCTTCTCAGCAATGCCATTGATGCCTTGGAAGAATCTATGGTCAAATATTCGGGAATGATAACTAAGCCACAAATTATCATTCGGACAAAAATTATCGATGATCAGCAAGTAGTAATTCGCATTGCTGACAACGGGATAGGAATTCCAGAAGAGGTAAAACAGCGATTGTTTGATCCATTTTTTACTACTAAGCCGGTAGGTAAAGGTACTGGTTTAGGGTTATCTATCTGCCATCAGATTATCGTTGAGAAACATGGTGGACAGATTGATTGTGTATCTAATTTAGGACAAGGAGCCGAGTTCATTATTAAAATTCCGCTCAAATTTAAAGTATAGCTGTTGACGGTTGACAGACTTGAAAGTCTTGTGTTGTCAGGGTTTTATCTTGGCTTGATGTCCCAATCTATCTGGCTACGGCTATATTTCGCAATTAAATCAATATTTTTATACAAAAAACTTGCGTATATTGACTGAACCATGTCAGGATCAATCTGCATAAACCAATAAAGTAATATCCTATGAGAAAAAAATGGGCATTTAGCCTCATACTGCTGACAACTTTGGGAAATTTAACTTGGTTAGGGAGTGCCAGGGCTAATTTTAATGGCAGACTGACTGTAGAAATTGATGGGTTAAAAAACAAACAAGGACAAGTCTGCGTCAGCATATTTACTAGTAGCCAAGGATTTCCCGGTGACCGCAAACGGGTGTTCGATAGGCAGTGTACTCAGATTAACGAAACACCCTTGAAACTTACTTTTAACAACTTAAAAGCAGGGACTTACGCTGTAGCAGCAATTCAAGACTTGAATGGTGATGGCACTCTTAACCGCAATGACTTAGGTATGCCTGTAGAACCCTTTGGGTTTTCTCGCAACCCGGAAGTTCGCACCAGCGCCCCCAAATTTGGAGATGCAGCTTTTATTTTGGCAGGCAGCAACACTACTATTCAAGTCCAGATGAAAAAGTTGTGAGTGAGGATTTTAGCGAGAATCTTCTGGAGTATTATCTGCTAGGCTTGCTTTATCTACGTTCCGCATTCTATTCATCTGAGTTAGGGCATACCTTGCTGTTGCCTGGACTTCAGCATCAGGGTCATCTAGAGCATGGGCTAACATCTGACTCATCTGAGCCATCATGTCATAGACGCGAGTTAAATCACGAATGGCATTTTGTCTAACTTGCGGGCTTTCGTCCTGCATGGAGACGGCAAAAGCCTTGTTGATTGGTTTGAGTGAACGGACGTTAATTTCTGATAAAGCAGCCAAAATTAAATTACGTTGTTGTGAATCGGCATCAATCAACATATTCACAAGTGGTTGAATTGCGCGGGAATCGCCCTGCTGTCCTAAATCCCAAATAGCTTTGTGTCGTTTTGTGGGGTCGGTACTACGTAAATCTTGAACTAACTCATCAACAATGTTGAGTTTAGCAAGACGGGATGTCGTTTCTATGGGCATCACTGTTGCGGGGAATGATGCTGGCGCTGGTTGGGAAACACTGGCTTGAGCAGTAGTTTCCTGATAATTAGATGTGTGTGCTAACTCTTGTAAAACTGGTGCAATGGGATCTTGTTGATTGGCACTTAAAGCTTTTTGTGGTGCTGTTTTGAGTTGCTTTTGTGGTTTTTTGGGGTCAAAGCGCCGTAATAAATATAAGATTGCGCCAATAGTTCCTAAAGTTCCTAAACCCAATATTGACCACCAAAGAAAATCTCTAAGTGCTGAACTAGAGTTATTGGTGGTTGTGACGGGAGCTTCAGAAGATGAGGCAACAGCTAGTTTATTCTGATTATCTATCAAGGCTGTTTGTAAAATTCTCTTAGTGGCTAGATCCGCCACCCCATCAACTCTACTAAACACCTTAGCTTGCTGAAATTTTGCTACAGCCTTTTTTGTACTGTCTCCGTATTTTCCATCAGCAATGCCACTGTAGTATCCTAACTGCTTTAATTGCGTTTGTAGTGTTTGTACATCCGGCCCTTGACTACCTGGCTTCAGAACAACTTGTCCAGTCGTTGAAGTGGAACTGACTTGCGCCACTTCTAATTTTTCAGGTGCGAAGTTAGTTGTAGCTGTGCTGGCTTGAGTCGAGTAAAAACCCACACAAGAAAAACAGGTAAGTATGACAATTGAGGGGTAGTTTAGCCTCATATTAAAAGTTAGAGCCTGAATGTGTTTTTAAAGTTATCGGGGAATTGATAACCTAAATCTATGTAAGTACTAATTTTTATTTTGACGCAAAAATCTAACCATAGTTGCTAGTAATATACCTTATTTTGTCTAATTATTTTATTTTTTCTTCTGATTCAAGGTAATCTAAAAACTTAGATTTTTCTGAGCATACTTGCTCTGTACACTCAAGGATTGATTATTTTTTATGGGCAAGTGTCTTAGGGTAGAGTTTCTGGCTCGGATTCCCTAACTTTTACAGTTAAGGGATTGAGCTTTTTTGTAGTTGCTTCTGCAAGTATTGGCTGGGATTTTGCAGATATTTCCTCCATGACAGACTTTTTGTTCTGTCCTGCCAGGTTATCACGCTGATTTATGAGGTAGATGCTGATTAAAGTGAGGAATACTCCTACCCATTGCAAAGTACTGAGAACTTCGGAGAGTAAGAGATGACCGAATAACAGGGCAAATATGGGGGTAAGGAAGGTGAGGGAACTGAGACTGGTAAGACTACCACTAGAAGCGAAGTAGAAAAATAATCCGTAGGCGATCGCACTGCCAAAGACGGTAGCATAAGCTAAAGCCAGCCATTCCGAACCTACCAGATTTTCCCATTGTTGAGATTCTACGACTGCGGAAATTCCCCACAATGGCAAACCACCGATAATCATGTGCCAGCCTGTAGCCGTTACAGGGTCAACATAGCGAGTTACGAATCTAATTAATACCGTTCCCACTGCCATCGACAAAGCCGCTAACAGCATTAACCATTCACCACTAGCAAACAGGTTTTGCCAGTTGCCAATTGTCACCTCTGCACCTGTACCTAGTAAACTGAAAATCCACTCGTCAGGTAAGCCAATTAAACTAATTCCTGTGACTCCCAGACCTAATCCCAGCCATCCCCATAAACCAATTCGTTCTTGAAATAGCCACAACGACAGCAACGCCACCGCTAAAGGTTGGGAGTCAATCATGACTGAACCTAACCCCGCACTGGTACGGACTAATCCCTCAGCTAAGAAGCCTTGAAATAAGGTTCCATCCACTAGCCCAAATAAGGCAATCCATAACCATGCTTGCCAACTACTGGGCTGGGGTCTACCTGACAGTGCGGCGGCAATTAAAATTAACACTCCCGCCGGTAGCAACCGCACTCCCGCCATGAAAAATGGTGTGGTGTGGGGTATAACTCCTTTCATTGCTACCATTGCCGTCCCCCATAGAAAAAATGGCGCAATTAGGAGTAGAGGGGCTATGGGAAATTTGGATGCACTGAGTTTCAGTTGCATGGTGTTGGTGATGCCTTTGGTTTACAGGTGCAGAGATTACTTTAACCAATTCTACCCAATTGTGTCTTTTTATGAAGGAAATAATACTTAGGGGATTTGGTCATGGGTAACAGGTAATTGGTAACTGGGAGAAGATTTTTAACTATTACCTATGACCGGAAGAGGCAGGGGGCAGGGAGCAGGGGAAGCAGAGGAGGCAGGGGGAGAACTGACTGCAAAATTTTTGCCCAATCCCTGCCCTCTTCTCCCCTGCTTCTTTTGACCACTCCCTGAATTGAACACCAGCAACGTAGGCTTTTTAGGAGAAACTAGGGAGTAAATTTTTTTCCAAATGGGTGAGTAATTTCACACCAAATTCTGCTTCAAAGGCTGCTTTTTTGTAGTCTAAACTCCATAGCTCTAAAGCACAATCATCATCGGGTCGAGATGGATAGATGAGCAAATTAAACTGCTGAAAGTGGTGATAATAATCACATTTGATTTGAGCGATCGCCCCAATTTGTCGCCGATCTAATGCTACTGCTAATCTTAACAGCGCACTTAATTGGCTCACGACTTGCCGATGCTCTTTACTCAACAAGTTGCGGAAATTTTCATGCTTTTTCTTGGGTGGTGATTTGCGGTGATACCGGGCTAAATTGGCAATGATTTCGATCTCGGTTTCGTTGTAACCGAGTAGTTCACTATTGCGAATGAGATAGTAGGAATGTTTGTGGTGGGATGAATGGCTGACATGATGACCGCAGTTGTGTAAAATTGCTGCTGCCCAAAGTAATCGCCGTTCGTTGCTGCCCCAGTGGTGTAGTAGTCCTTGGGTTTGGTCAAATAAACTCAGGGCAAATGTAGCTACGCGATCGCTATACTCTAAGTTAACTTGATACTTACTTGCTTGTTTGAGGACACTACGCTGGCGAATTGAACTTTGAAACCGCAATCGGTCTTCAATTAAGCCGTGGCTTAACATCCAGTCAACAATTACCCCTTCCCGTAATGCGCGACCACAAGCGGTTAATGACTCCACACCCAACAGGGTCATAGCTTCTTGCAAGATGACAGCGCCGGCAAGTATGACTTCAGAGCGTTTTTCGGGCATTCCAGGGATAGCGGCTCTTTCGGCATTTGTCATTCTCCGCAGGCGATTTACCCACTCTCGCAAGTCTTTGAGGGTGAATTGATAGCCGTTGAGGGTAGAAGGGACTGTACCCGTTTTTTCCCGCGCATGAATCATGGCGATGGTTTCAACGGTGCCGGAAGTGCCAATTAAACGGGGAGATTCGCCAAAATTCAGGTTAGCTAGCACTTCTTCTACAGAACGTTCTAACATCCCCCTGGCGTAGGCTTGCAGGTATTGAAACTCGATATTACTGATGGGGTCTGTGGTGATTAACTCGCTAGTGAGTCTTACAGCACCAATTTTGGTACTGGTGAGGGTGCGAGGTTCTTGGGTGTCACCTAAAATCAATTCTGTAGAACCACCGCCAATATCAATAATCAGGTGCGGTTGGTTATGAAATTCCATCCCCGACAAAACGCCAAGGTAAATGCGTCGTGCTTCTTCTTGCCCAGAAATCAAGTCAACGCTTAAACCTAATTCTGTTTCTATCTGGTGTAAAAAATCTTTACCATTGGGCGCTTCTCGCACTGCACTAGTTGCCACAGCAATTAATGTTTCCGCATTAGCAGTTTTGGCAACTTCTTGAAAGCGCTTCAACGCAGCGATCGCTTTTGCCATGACCTCTGGTTTTAACTCCCCAGTGGTAATATTGCGATCGCCTAGTCGCACGGTTTCTTTTTCTCTGGAAACAATGCTAAAAGCTGGTAGTGTCGGGTCAATCTTTACCACTACCATGTGCAGAGAATTGGTTCCCATGTCAATGGCAGCAATAATGCGGTGTTGCTGAACTGGTTGAGTGTTGACACTCTCCCAGCTAGATGAAACTAAATTCACCATCTAGTCTTCTCTCTGTATTCAGGATGGATGGTAATGAATGATGTGTCGGGGGTAGTTGGCACTGATATATGTTGCAACACACTTAATTCTCAGGTTGAGCGTAGTTGGAACTACCTGAACTTAAGTATATTCACCCTGCTACTGACAATTTTAGTGACTATTTAATTAAATTTAGTTAAAGTTGCCACTGAAGATTATGTCTTTACAAATATCAAATAACGCTATTCTATAGATGTAAAGATGTGTGAAGTAAGGACTGGGGACTGGGGACTAGGGACTGGGAAGAGTAGAAAGCAACAGGATAGTCATAGGTAATCTACATCGATACCCAATCCCCAATCCCCAATACCCAATCCCCCATACCCGATCCCCAATCCCCATGTTAGAAACTAACCAAGAACCCATTTGGCTAACAATTCTCCGTCTTTTGCGGTGGCACAAACCAGAAGGACGATTAATTTTGATGATTCCGGCACTTTGGGCTGTATTTTTGGCTGCGGCTGGCAAACCCCCTTTGCCTTTGGTGGGGGTAATTGTCTTGGGTACTCTGGCTACCAGTGCGGCTGGATGCGTGGTTAATGATTTGTGGGATCGGGATATTGATCCAGAAGTGGAGAGAACGCGCGATCGCCCCTTAGCAGCTCGGACGCTTTCTATAAAAGTTGGTATTGTAGTTGGTATTATAGCGTTATTTTGTGCGGCAATTCTTGCATATTACCTTAACTCCTTAAGCTTCTGGTTATCTGTGGCTGCTGTGCCTGTAATTTTGCTTTATCCCGGTGCAAAGCGAGTGTTTCCTGTCCCGCAGTTGGTTTTATCCATTGCTTGGGGTTTTGCGGTGTTAATTAGCTGGAGTGCGGTAACACAAAACATTTCTCAAGCAACTTGGTTACTGTGGGGGGCAACCTTACTCTGGACATTGGGATTTGATACAGTTTACGCCATGAGCGATCGCGAAGATGATCAACGGATTGGGGTTAATTCCAGTGCCTTATTTTTTGGTGATTATGCTCCTTTAGCTATTGGAATTTTCTTTTTAGGCACAATTATTTGCCTAACTTGGTTGGGTGTTGCCATCCACCTACATTTAGCATTCTGGATTACCTTAGGAATCGCTTCAGTTGGTTGGATTTGGCAGGTTTTACGTTTAAGACAGCCACAATTGCCTAATCCTGCTTATGGTGAGATGTTCCGGCAAAATGTCTGGATTGGTTTTATTGTACTGGCTGGGATGATATTTGGTTCTTTGTAAGGAAGGGTATAGGGGTGTAAGGGTGTAAGGGTGTAAGGGTGTAAGGGTGTAAGGGGTTTAAAAATTGACATCCTCATTTACACCTTGCACCACTCTCTTATGACGAAAATAACAGGGTAAAAGGCTGATTATTTCGTAGGGTGGGCATTACCCACCACTTGCTGATTGAGAAGCTGCAAGATGTTAGCCTACACCCTTGTCCAAACCCTTAATTTTTCATTTTCATACGTAAATCCTCATAACTTCACACTCAGAGGGACAAAGCAATGCTGTGTCCTTATTTTTTTACGTATTTCTACTGAACAATCTTTACCTAAATTTTATAAAAAAGCAGTATTTTCCGTACTTTTAAAAAGTTTTTATCAAAATATCTGCGATCTCCTCCGAAATATTACGAATATAGTTTAGTAGTTGGGTATATGGCTATAGAAGTTAGACTCACCCAACTCTATGAAGCGCTCACTTACATTGGGTCAGAACCCATCGCACCTAGTCAAAATCACGATGATAGTTTTATTGTCTCTTGGCAGCGTTGGTGTTGTTGGGGGAAGTTTCTTTCTAAGAAAAGCTTTTATCAGTAGTAGCCAGTCGGAAATAGTCACAGATACATCACGCTACAAAGAAATACGTCATCAACTTTGGTCTAGTCAGGACGACATTAAACACTTTCCTACAGAAATACCGGCAGGAGTCGAAAATGAGCGCCTAGCCTATGCACCAGGAAGTTCACAAACTGGTGCTTACTTCCAAGTAAGGCTGAGAAAGTCACCAGAACAGATTCAACAGTTACTCGAACAGTACCGCAAATTAGCTAAACATCAATATAGAGGCGGTGACACCAACGTTCACGCCAATTTACCTAATGGTGTGCCAACTACTTTCTTCTACACCAGTGAATCTGCTGTCGAGTCTTTTCCACCTTCTTATGAAATACTTGTTTTAAATGCAAAGGATAAAGGTAGGCCTAGCTTTAAGTGGAATCACGGTGATAGCTATGGCGTGGCTATTGATAGTTCAGCTTCAGAAATTATTTATTGGGCTGAAAAATGGTAATTGGTAATTTAATTGCTCCATTGGCTAATCATGGAAATTATTTGGGTTTAAATCAACAGGAAAAACAAAAAATTCTTTGTTTGCTTCAATTAGTGTTTTGTGATGAAGGTCAATTGCCTTTGATAAATTGCAATACTTAATCGGTACCCAGATTCCGTCGCTGAAAAAATATATCACAACCCGATGATTTAGGTATTGATCCAACGGAAGTGGAATTTGCCAGTTTGAATTCAACATCTAATTCTTAAGGATTACATAACACATTATTTGTTTTATTCTTTCTCATACTATTGGTATAAAGCTAATGCTTTAGACTATCTGTAGTTAGGTTACTTAGTATCACAAAAGTTAGAAGTTTATTTTATCCAGTTAAATATTTATACCAATATAAATTATGTAGAGACGTTGCATGCAACGTCTCTACAGTCCAGAATAAAGCACTGAAAATAGTGCTGACCACAAGCTAAAAAATTTCTAGAATATTACTAAACAGAACAACTTAACTCACCAGCTTTTTGTGTAAAGCGGCGATTTTCTCGGTAATCTACAGGACAATCAATTACGGCTGGTACATCTTGCGCTAGGGCTTCTTTGAGTACGGGAATTAAATCCAAAGCTGATTCAACTCTGTAACCTTTTAAGCCCATACTTTCAGCTAATTTGACAAAATCTGGATTACCAAAATGCACAAAAGATGATTGTCCTTTACCAAATTGATTTTCTTGTTTCCATTCAATTAAACCGTAGCCACCATCATTGAAAATTAAGGTGACAAATGGTGTACCAACTCGTAAGGCTGTTTCTAATTCCTGACAATTCATCATAAAACCACCGTCACCCGTGGCGGCGACAACTTTACGGTTAGGATAAACGAGTTTTGCCGCCAAAGCACCAGGAATGGCAATACCCATTGCGGCAAAGCCATTAGAAATAATACAGGTATTAGGGCTATGGCAATGATAATGACGGGCTATCCACATTTTATGAGCGCCGACATCGGAAATTACGATATCATCAGGCCCCATTACTTGCCGTAAGTCATAGATCAACTTTTGTGGCTTTATGGGATAACCATCATCATTGGCATATTGTTCGTAATCTTCCCGAATATTGCCTCTTAAGCTGATAGCATAAGGATTAGGTTTGCCTTGTCTATCGGCTACTTTTAATATTTCTACCAGAGAGTCAGAAATATCACCAATAACGGATACATTTGGGATATAGCTACTGTCAATTTCCGCAGAATCTGCACCAATATGGACAATAGGAATTTTGCCTTCTGGGTTCCATTTTTTGGGTGAAAATTCGATCAAATCATAACCAATAGCAATTACTAAGTCTGTATTATCAAAACCGCAAGTAATGAAATCTCTTTGTTGCAATCCTACTGACCATAAGGCCAAGGGATGAGTGTAAGGAATCACACCTTTACCCATGAAGGTATTAGCAACAGGGATATTCATTTGGGTAGCAAATTGGGTGACAGCATCACTAGCTTTAGCCCTAATTGCACCATTTCCTACTAAGATTAAGGGATTAACAGCCTGAGAAATAGCGGCGGCGGCGGCACGAATACTGGCGAAAGATGCGTATGTTTTCTCGATATTGTCTTTCTGCAAAGGTTTGCCCTCTACGGGCATAGCGGCAATATTTTCTGGTAAATCTATGTGAACTGCCCCTGGTTTTTCGCTTTGCGATCGCTTGAAGGCTTTTCGCACAACTTCGGGTGTAATACTCGGTCGGACAATCTGTTTATTCCACTTAGTAACAGGGGCAAACATCGCTACCAAATCTAGATATTGATGGGATTCGATGTGCATTCTATCGGTTCCCACTTGTCCGGTAATCGCCACCAAAGGCGCACCATCCAGGTTGGCATCAGCCACCCCAGTCATGAGATTTGTCGCCCCCGGCCCTAAGGTAGAAAGACATACACCGGCTTTTCCCGTCAAACGTCCGTAAACATCTGCCATGAAAGCTGCACCTTGTTCATGACGGGTTGTAATAAATTGAATCGAAGAATGTTTAAGTGCTTCTAAAACGTGTAAGTTTTCTTCGCCAGGAAGTCCAAAAACATATTGCACTCCTTCATTTTCTAAACACTGTACTAACAGTTCTGCTGTATTCATTTTCAATTCCTCAGTAGCGATAAATATTTTTTTGGGTAATGGGTAATGGGTAATATTAATCACCAATTACCAATTACCAATCACCAATTACTTAACCCAAACGGTTTTAACATTAACGAACTCGTGTATGCCTTGAATGCTTAATTCTCGGCCATACCCAGAACGTTTTATGCCCCCAAATGGTAGTCTGGGGTCGGATTTTACTAAACCATTAATAAATACTGCGCCTGCTTCAATTTCGGAAATCAGGCGATCGCGTTCTTGGTCGTTATTTGTCCAAGCACTTGCACCTAAACCAAAGGGTGTAGCATTAGCCAGTTGAATTGCTGTATCGATATCTGGGACACGGAATAACAACGCCACTGGGCCAAAAAATTCTTCTTGGGCAATGGGCTGATCAACTGGGATATCTATGATAATTGTGGCGGGGTAAAAGTTGCCAGGGCGATCAGCTAAAGGATAGCCACCGGTCAAGACTTGACCGCCACTTTTAACGGCAGTTTGTACTTGTTGGTCTAAGTCTTGGAGAATATCGGGGGTTGCTAGTGGCCCTAAGTCTGTATCTGGATGTAAAGGGTCGCCAATTTTTAGCGCTGTGAATTTTTCTAACAGCAACTTTTCAAATTGATCGGCGATCGCTTCTGCCACAATGAAGCGTTTCGCGGCAATACAAGATTGTCCGTTATTTAACATCCGTGCTGATGTAGCAGTAGCGGCGGCTGCTTCTACATCAGCACTTTCTAACACAATAAATGGGTCACTTCCCCCCAATTCCAAGACTGTTTTTTTAATTTGTTTTCCCGCCGCCGCCGCTAGAGATGCGCCGGCTGGTTCGCTTCCGGTTAAGGTAGCAGCTTTTACTCGCTCATCAGCGATTAAATCGGCAACTTTTGCCGCACCGATTAACAGAGTTTGAAATACACCTCCAGGAAAACCTGCCCGGCTGATAATATCTTCAATGGCTAAAGCGCACTGTGGTACATTCGATGCGTGTTTGAGTAAGCCAACATTACCTGCCATGAGTGCAGGTGCAGCAAAGCGGAACACTTGCCAGAAGGGAAAATTCCACGGCATAACTGCCAGAATTATCCCCAAGGGCTGATAGCGGACAAAGCTATGACTGGCATCAGTTTTTACACTGACATCAGCCAGAAAATCGGCGGCATTTTCCGCATAGTAGCGGCAAACAGCAGCACATTTCTCGACTTCGGCAATTGCTGCTTTGTAAGGCTTGCCCATTTCCAAAGTCATTAACTTAGCAAAGTCAGCTTTTTCTTGCTCCAGTATATTTGCGGCTGTTTGCAAAGCTTGCGATCGCTCTGCAAAACTTGTATGTCGGTACTTTTCAAAAGCCTGGTCTGCCAAATCTAATTTAGCGGCAATTTCTACATCGTTGAGTGGCTCAAAGGTTTTGAGCGTTTCCCCTGTGGCGGGATTGATGGTGGCGATCGCCATTACCTAACCTCCCGTTTAAAAATAGCTTGAGGTAGCTTCTTAGTGTTACACATATTTTCCCAAGGAGGCTACCACCCAAATTTTAATCTTTTGGACAAAATTTAGTGGCTATATTTAAAAGCTTGCTCAACGAGTGAGAATTGGTAAGGTGATGACAAACTCAGTCCCTGCACCGAGTTGAGAATTTACAAATAGTGAACCATTGTGTTTTTCTACGACAATTTGCCGGGCGATCGCTAGTCCTAATCCTGTACCTTTACCAACGTCTTTCGTAGTAAATAAGTGGTCAAATATTTTTTGTTTCACTTGTTCACTCATACCAATTCCATTATCAGCGATGATGATTTTAACTTGGTTATTGTGGACTGAGGTGGTAATTATAATTTGGTGAGGATGAGCTTTTATCTCCTCAAAAGTTTGTCCTTTATTTGCTGCTTCTAATGCGTCAATAGCATTGGCGAGAATATTCATAAACACCTGGTTTAATTGCCCAGGAAAACATTCAATTTCAGGTAAATTACCGTAATCGGTGATCACTTCAATGGCGGGACGTTGTGCATTAGCTTTGAGCCGATGCTTAAGAATGAGAATGGTACTATCTATACCTTCGTGGATATTAAAGCGTACTTTATAGTCTGTATCGGCACGGGAGAAAGTTCTTAAGCTGGTGCTGATATTTTTTAGTCTGTCACTTGCCATCACCATTGCATCTATCATCTTTGGCAAATCTTCTAAGCTATAATCTAAATCGATTTCTTCAGCGTGGTTAATAATTTCTGCACTTTTGTGGGGGAACTTTGCTTGGTATAATCTCAGATGTTCGGCAATATCGGCTATGGCGGGTTTAGCTTGTGCCAGAGTAGCGACAATAAAACCCAAAGGATTATTCATTTCATGGGCTATTCCAGCTACTAAATTACCTAAGGCAGACATTTTTTCACTTTGGATAATTTGTAATTGGGCTGCTTGTAAATCTTGTAATGCTTGTTGAGCTTTTTGATAGAGGCAAGCGTTTTCTAAAGATATAGCTGCTTGAGAGGAAAGTAAGTTAATTACTTGCAAGCGTTCTAGGGTAAATACTCCGGAGGTAATTTGATTCTCCAAATATAAAATACCGACTAAATTGCTTTGTTTGATAATTGGCTGACATAATACACTTTTCGGTTGATGTTTGAGGAGATATTGATCTATCAACCCAGGAATGTTTATTTGATAATTATCGATCACAAGAGTTTCCAGGGTATTTTTGGCGTAGTTAATGATTTTTCCAGGGATATGTTGACAAGTATCAATTGTTTCTGAAAGCAGAATGTTTTGAATTCTTCCTTCTGGTTTGTTCTCATAAGTAATAAAAGTAATTGCCCGAACACACCAAGTATTGTCTTGGGGGAGGATTAAAACAATCTTTTTAGCTCCAGAAATTTCGAGGATAATTTTCGTCAAATTGACAATTAATTCTTCTAATTCGATGGTGCTGGATATGGCTTGAGCAGCTTTGAGGACAGAAGTAAAATCCAGGATATCAGAAATACTAGTGCTACTTGTGCCGGCAGTGTCTGTTGAGACGGCGATGGTATTGCGGTTAGTCGGTGCAATAGTTTCTAAGGGGTTAAAGTTGAGTTGTCGCCGTTGCAAGATGGGTTTAAGCAGTTGGGGGTAGAGTTTTTCTAAGTCATCAATTTTAGCTTTTGCCCCCCAACGTGCGTAACAATAATATGCCTCCTGCATATATATCTGAGCAACGTTGTCTTTGCCCCAGTCCAAGTAAAATTTAGCTGCTAGCTCGTTGCTGAGTGCTTCTTCCTGAATGTATTGGTATTTTTTTGCTCCGGAGATAGCGCGATCATAATATTCAATTGCTGAGGTTGTTTCACCCAAAACTCGATATCTTTCTGCTGCCAATAAATCAAGCTTATGTTGGTGATTCATGGGGGCATATTGCGCCCATTGTTGTAACTTGGCTTGGTTTTCTGCAACGTACTTTAATGTGGCTGATACTTCGTCTGAATTTTGTCTCAACTGTGCTAAAGCAATCAGAGAATCATAGAGATAAAATATGGGTTCACAGAAGAGTCCAGCAGCAGCCATTAAATGATTTCTAATATCAATGGTAATGGTTTTTGCTGTCTCAATTTCACCAAACAAGTAGCACAACATCAGTTTATACAAATATAAAATATACAACCCATACCCATCATTGGCAGCTATTAACAGAGGCATAAATTCTTGCTCATGCAAGGCTTCCCCAGACAAGATGCTGGGATGGGCAGCAAAACCAAGTAAATTTAGTGTAGATTGCCAATAAATGCGGACATAATTGGCTGTTGTCACTTGATTGAGTTGCTCCAACTCATTGCAGTAGGCGCGAGCATCTTCTTGTAAAGTGGCAAGGTGCTGACCACACCAAAAAGAATGGCTACAAAAATTGTGGGCATGATGGCCGACAAACTCTAGATTGCCCACTTCCAGTGCGATCGCATAGCCTTTTTGCAAGAGTGGTAAAATTTCTTGGATATGAGATTTGCGTTGTAAAATATACAATGCCAAAATGAGCAAAACTTGGGGTTGAGTCGCCTTAGCATCCAATTTAGACAGTATTTGCAGTGCTAATTGACCAAACTCTGTTGCTGTATCCACATCTTGCAAAACATTACACAGCAGCACACCATAAGTACTATATATATACCCTGTAGCGGGTGTACTTCCGTATTGGATGGATATTTTGACTAACAGCAAAGTGATTAATGGAAACAGGGGAGAGCCGGAGAGGTAAGCCACTGTCATGATGCTACTGGCAATCTGGACAATGGCAACTTTCTCCTCATCTGTGATGATGGGTAGGTGAACCAAATCTGCAATTGCTCTGTCACCAATCAGTTCCCTAATCTCTTGGATTTCCTGTTGAATAATTGCTGGTGTGGGAGCTTCAGCAAAGGTTACCCCCAACTGTTGTAGGATTTTTTGGGCGATCGCAATTGCTTCGACAAATTTATTCTGGGAGATATAAGCTTGAATCCTAATACGGTAAACGTTAACTTGTTCAATGAAAGAGTGCGCCTGAGCGGTGACAACATTAATCCATTGTTCCATCTGTGCAAATTCACCGCGCAGAGAAGCGACTTCCGCCGCAAATTCATGTAGAGTTAAGGTGATTTCATACTGGCGCTGCCAAGCATTCTCTCCTAATAACGACAACCCCACAGCGATATATTCATGAGCCGCTTGATAAGCTGTGGCACTCCTAGCTTTACGACAAGCAGTAAGATTGAGTTGTGCTAATTCATCTCGTTCTGTTTGTTGGGTAATGAAAGCAATTCCGTAATTGAGTTGATTGACTAGTTCAAAAATTCGCTCTTCTCTAGCAACTGGGGAAATCTGTTGTAACAGAAGTTGTCCAATTTGGTAATGAGTTGCTTGTTTTTGCTCTAGGGGAATCAAAGAATAAGCAGCTTGTTGGACACGATCGTGTAGAAATCGATATTCCACATTTTGGCTATTACTAACATTGGCATCTTGGAGTTGGTGATTCAAATAAAATTTGTAGACCTGGCTTTGAGGTAGAATTAATCCTTCCTGCAAAGCTTTCCACAACGCATTTGCCGTATCTGCTGCTGATTTTTCTAAAACAATTGCTAAAGTATTTAAATCAAAAGAGTTACCAATACAAGCAGCTAATTTGAGTACATCTTGTGTTTTGCTAGGCAATTTCTGTAACTGCTGCGCCATAAACTCCACCACATCGTCAGTGAGGGATAGTTCATTAATTTGAGTAATATCACATTCCCAATGACCTTGATGACGATTGAAAGTAATCAGCTGATCTTCGTGTAAAGCCTTGAGAAACTGGGTGATGAAAAAGGGATTACCTTTGGTTTTACGCTCAATTAATTTTGTCAGGGGATGCGATCGCTCTGTTGGACAATGGAGGGTATCAGCAACTAAACGATTTGTATCACAGAAGGTCAGGGAGGCGAGAGTAATTGTATTCACAGTCTTTCCCACTTTTTTCAGTTCTTCTACTGTCAAAATCAATGGGTGGGTGGTGTGGACTTCATTATCTCGATAAGCCCCCAACAAAAGCAGATAACTCTGGTCTTCCATCAGCAATTTGATCAACTGTAGGGAAGCCGTATCTGCCCACTGTAAGTCATCTATAAACATCACCAAGGGATGTTTTGGGGTGCTAAAAAGTGCCAGAAACTTTTGGAACAATAAGTTAAAGCGATTCTGTGCGGCTGTTCCCGACAGTTCCGGCGCAGGGTGTTGTTTTCCGATGATGATTTCTAGTTCAGGAATCACCTCAATTAGCACTTGGCCGTTATTACCCACAGTATCGAGGATCTTGGTACGCCACCTAGACAATTGGGAGTCTGATTCTGATAACAATTGCCCCATTAAACCGCGTAGGGCTTGCACAAAGGCTGATAAGGGAAGATTGCGATTGAACTGATCAAATTTACCTTTGATAAAATATCCTTGTTGACGGGTAATCGGCTTGTGAACTTCATTGACGACGGCGGTTTTACCAATACCCGAAAATCCTGCCACTAGCATCATTTCTGATTTGCCTTTGGTGATACGCTCAAAAGCTTGCAGTAAGACTTTAACTTCAGTTTCTCGCCCATAAAGTTTTTCGGGAATGAGGAAGCGATCGCACATATCCCATTTACCAATTTCAAACGCTGTAATTTTGCCGTTATTTTTGAGTTGGTACAAACAAGTTTCTAAATCATGCTTTAATCCCAAAGCACTCTGATACCTATCTTCAGCGTTTTTTGCCATCAGCTTGATGATGATATCAGATAACACCAGGGGAATATGTTGTTGGTGTCCCAAGGCGATCGGTGTTTTTGCTATGTGACAATGCACCAACTCCATCGGATCATCACAACTAAATGGTAACTCTCCCATCAATAGTTCATAAAGTGTTACACCCAAAGAATAAAAATCGCTCCGGTAGTCGATTCCTCTGTTCATCCTGCCGGTTTGTTCGGGGGAAATATAGGCGAGAGTTCCTTCTAAAACATTGGGACTTCTGATTTCTTGGGTTTCTTTAGGTAGTAATGAAGCGATGCTAAAGTCGATCAATTGAACTTGTTTTGTTTGGGGATGAATCAGGATGTTTGAAGGTTTGATATCTTTGTGAATTACACGATTGAGGTGTATTTTTTGCAGAATATCAGTTATTTGGATAGCGATCGCCAAAAATTCGATTAGGGGAAGGGGAGTGGTTTTGATATATTCTCGTAAAGCAATACCTCCTGTGTCTTCCATCACCAAAATATAACCGTTACCATAGATTTCTAATGATAAGGGACTAATGATCCCGGTAATGTTGAGATTTTTGCTAATAGTATATTGATTGCGAAACTGTAGTAATTCTTGGAAATTGGGATAATCTGAGGCTAGAAGTTTAATAACTACCGGGCGTTGATCTTGCTCACGGATAGCTCGATATACTCTTGTTTTGGAACCAGCATATAGTTGAGAACTAATTTGATATCCGGTAATGATGGGGTTGGAATATTCTTGGGTTGCCATTTATACATACCTCATAATGCAAACTTGTGTTTACTTCTCTAGCCTTAAGTCGCAATTCGCTGATGAAAAGCCTCACAAATTGCATACATACTTAGTTATTATTCCCATCAACTAGATATTGACTAACAATGATTACTGAGTAATCAGTGATGTTAGTGCTGGTAGGGCGTATAGTCGGTACTGAGTCAGATATTTTCCCTCTGCTCCCTCCCTCATCAGATCATAGTTAGGACTTACGCATGAAAACGAAATATCAAGGTTTTGGACAAGAGTGTAGGGGTATGAATCAATTCAAAATACCCTACGGGAAGCTAAAGCTACAAAATTCAAAGTTCAAAATAAATGCTTGAAACCCTTACACCCGTCCTCAACGGATAACCTGTTTGCGTCAGTCCTAATAACAAAACCTAAAGAACAATAATTGTCCACATACTTATACCCAAAATCATAGCTGTGAGGTGTTGCCAAATTAAGGTTGTCAATGGTTGTCGGGCGATTTTTTGCGTCAATACTATCGTCAACAGCACGGCAAAAATGAGAGTTGCACCTTGTAAAAAGGCAATCACGGCTGGGTGTGCTACTAATATTGGTAATTGCTCACCACTCAGACCAAATGTGGCAAAAGTAACGGGGATAATCTTGCCACTTTCACCTAAACCTAAACGTAGATAGTGAGCAAAGTTTCCTCCTAAAACTAATGGCAAATAACCATAAGCAAGTTCAATCAAGCGTCGAGGTTTACGGCGAGTATTGAAGATTTTAATTAACCAGTAGCTGGATAAAATAATAGCAGATGGCATTAATAATGCTATGATTGATATCCCTAAATGTAGCCAAAATCGAGTCAAATCTATTTGTAAACCTAGCCGATCCAACAACTCTGGTAAACGATGGATATATATTCCCCCTAACAGCAAAAATAACAAAGCTACTTCATAATTGCGGGGTACATGAGTTGTCCAAAGTTCAATGCCAGGGGGACGTAAGTTAAATTCTACAGAACGATGGGGACAAGCTTTGAGACAAGTCATACACAGTACACAATCTCGGTTATCTTCCAACTGGGCTGGATGAGAATATAAAGGACAACCATCTGTTTCCATCCCTTCGCCTTTTTCGGGGCCACCTTTATAACATTGATAGGTAGTACAGGTAGCAGAACAAATACCTTGCTGCGCTCTGAGTTCAGTCATGGAAAGTTTAGCAAACAAACCATTCATTCCCCCAATGGGGCAAAGATAGCGACACCAAAAACGTCGCTCAAACAGGGCAGAAAAAATCATAGCCCCAGAGGTAATTAATAATAGTAAACAAGCGGAAAGATAGGCTGTATTTTCTAAATGCCAAAGTTCTTCCCACAGGAAAATTAAGGTAAATAAACCAAATAGAAACCATCCGCCCCATTTTTCTGCTTGTTCTCGCGGCCAGCGCTTGAGTTGGCGGGGGAATAGCCACAGAGATAGTTTTTGGGTGATTTCCCCGTAAATCATGAAGGGACAGACAGCACACCACACACGCCCGAAAAAAGGAAAAATCAAGAGGATGAGAGGCCACCACCAAGCCCAAAATAAATTTAAAGCAAAATTGCGATCGCGTGTTTGCGGGCCGAGAAACAAAACGCCTACAATAAATGCAAACGCTACAACCGTAAAACCATAGTTAATCTTGTCAGGCCACCAAGAACTGCGTAAAAATCGCCGCAACCCTGGATAAAGATTTAAAAGATTGACCCGGAATTGTTTTTTCTTCGGTTCCGCCGCCCAGAATATTTCTTCGGTTAATTCCCTGCGTTCCCCTGCTTGCACAATTGCCCTTTCTACAAGGTTTTTTAACTCCTTGAGATTACCTGGGAAATCATAAGATTGTAGGCGGCGTAAAGCTTCTGGGGTTATGTGGGGTTTCTTCAGTCCACGCGATCGCACATACAAACTAGTGTAATATTCTACCTGGGCTTTAATATCAGCTTTCCTTACCCGTAGCGGTGGTACTTTAATAATATGTCCCACACAACGCTCAATCTTAGACTCGGTTTTTTCCGACACAAGTAGAATCCGGGCTTTACTGGTACGGGGTGTAGCAGCTGGTTCTCCTGGTCGAGAAACGGGAGTATATGTATTTGTTTGCAGTAACTGCGCTACAGGTTGTAATAACTCTGGAGGTAATTCTTGGATATTGTTGAGAATTAAACTACCTTCCCCCAACCACTCCAACAGTCCAGGTTTACCGCCTGCGCGACCAAATAAATCTGCACCGCTTGTCTGCAAAATCCCACAATTGATTTTAATAATTGGTTCCCGTCGCTTGGGGGAACTAAAGTGAATTAGAGTAGCGATATTATCTTTTTCTAAACCTGGTTCGCCAAAGATTTCTACAGATTTGCGGTCAGTAGCCGCACCGCGAATTTGCTCTCGCAGACGCACAGCGTAGCGACTCGTACCCACAATTCCCCGTTGCGCTTTGGTGACTAAATAGGGACGCAACGCTACAGAACGTTCTTGCTCATAGGTTAACGCAGATGTCACCTGGGCTAATTCCTGCGCCAATTGTCGAGAAAAAGCCTGATTAATCTCCGGGTATTGGCTAATTAAGTCCCGAAATTTAGCCGTAGGTATGACCCACACATGAGATTCTGTTAAGGTGACAATTTTACATGGTGTTAATTCATCCAAGAGTAATTCTTGCAGATTGATGACCGCTCCTGGTAGAAACCCACGAGCTAAAGCAGAACTATTTTGATTAGTAGTTTCGCTTTCTAGTTGACCATCTTGGACAATATACAGTGCTTCTGGGTGAGTAGCTTCTGAAACTAGAGTACTATTGGCTGGTACAACTTGCTCTTCCAAAGTTTGGGCGATCGCATCCAACACCATCGATGAGAGAATACCTAAAGTTGTCCGTTCTCGTAGCCATATAACTGTGTTTGGAGATGTCATCCTGGGTTCTCCGTGCAGGCTGCTTGCTGTATAAAAGAAATTATCCCTAAAAATAGCTATCTGATGAGTTTATCTGATTTACCTAATCTGGGTGTTCCTTTGGCGCTTTTGGGTTTAATTGTGCTGGCGGCGGTGTTTTTTAGTCGTAGCCGTTAATTTACAAACCATTACATTTGTAAGTTCTAATCCTAATTAAATAGGACTGACGCATAAATCTTTGAAACCCCTACACCCCTATACCCCCATACCCTTACACCCCTATACCCCTACCCCCAGTCTCAACAGAAAATCCAGGTGCATAAGTCCAATTAAATTGGTGTCAACCAATAGCTAATTCCTCTAACAACTTTATTTTTTAAACCCAAGCTTGCCAGATTATCTGCATTAACACCAAGATAAGTCCAGTGTGGTATGTCATTTTCTACAGTTTGAAACCAACCATTATCATAAAGAGCTTGTCTTTGTTTAGTATTAGATACTCGTAAATCAATTGCCAAACCCCAAAGATGCTGTGATGCTCCTGGTGGTGCAACTACACCAAGAATTGCTGTTTCTTTGCCTTCCCTGACTTTATCTAAAGTATTTTTGTTAGCATATTTTCTCCAGAATCTTAAATTTGTGGCGTAGTTACGAGTACAATCACTAGCACCATAGCCAGATTTGAGAGGAATATTTTGTTGAGAACGTGCTTTATTTAAAGCTAATGCTGCTGATTGTTGTAAGTAACAATTGTTAGTGCCTATGATTTTATCCATCGTTAAATTAGTTTGAAATATTTCCGTCTCCTGCTCGTTGTTAAAAACTACCTTAGAAGGAAATTTAACTGTTGGATCTGGGTCTACAAAAGCTGCACCGTAGGCACGAAGCAATATATATTCATAGCTATTGGGTTGGGGAATTTCTGGTAAATTAGTAGCGATCGCAGACAAAAAACGTTCTTGTTCAGTTTGCGGATTATTAGGAAAGGGTGTTGGTAATATCGGTTTTTGATATATCTCCAAACAAGCTACGGTATTATTGATTGTACAGGCATTTAATATTTGGTTTTCTTGGGCGATTTTGGAATAATTAATTTCATTACTGGCAACTAGTGTAATAACCATGAAAACTGTAATAAGAATAAATTTCAACTTCTTAATAAATCGCCTCATAAAATTACCAATGCTAAATAAATATAAGAAATTACATAATTATATTTATAGCAAAATTCATTTATGCGAATGATATGCTAGCCATTGCCCACCCTAGATATATTTTAAAAATCAAATAGCATCATGAACTCGATGCAGTTTGCTGTCGAAGGTTAGCCTACTTAAAATCACGGGCTAGATTAGGTTAGAATCAGGGATAAATCTCAGCTTGTTAATCCTGTACGTATGACCATGCACAATTCAGTGGAATTTCAAGACGCTTTTGATGTCATTGTCGTCGGTGCAGGTCACTCCGGTTGCGAAGCGGCCCTCGCTACTGCTCGTCTCGGCTGTCGTACCTTGTTACTGACGCTCAATTTGGATAAAATTGCTTGGCAACCCTGTAACCCGGCTGTGGGTGGCCCTGCCAAATCCCAGTTGACCCATGAGGTAGATGCTTTGGGCGGGGAAATTGGCAAGATGGCAGACCGCACATATCTACAAAAGCGCATCCTCAACTCTTCACGAGGGCCTGCGGTGTGGGCATTACGCGCCCAAACTGACAAGCGGGAATATGCGGCTATCATGAAAAATATTGTGGAAAATCAAGAGAACTTGAGCATCCGCGAGAGTATGGTGACGGACTTGGTACTGGGTGCTAATGATGAAGTCATAGGTGTGGAAACTTACTTTGGTGTAGCTTTCCAGTGTAAAGCCGTAATTTTAACCACAGGTACATTTCTGGGGGGGAAAATTTGGGTAGGTAACAAATCCATGCCAGCCGGACGTGCTGGAGAGTTTGCGGCTGAGGGATTAACCCAAACCCTGAATCGTTTGGGATTTGAAACTGGTAGGTTGAAAACTGGTACACCCGCACGGGTAGATAAGCGGTCAGTAGATTACAGTAAGATGCAACTCCAGCCAGGGGATGCGGAAGTGCGTTGGTTTAGTTTTGACCCAGATGTGTGGGTAGAACGGGAACAGCTACCTTGTCACATGACTCGCACTACCCCCGAAACCCATCGCCTGATTCGAGAAAACTTGCACCTATCGCCTGTGTATGGTGGTTGGGTAGAAGCCAAAGGCCCCCGTTATTGCCCCAGTATTGAAGATAAGATTGTCCGCTTTGTGGATAAAGAAAGTCATCAAATCTTTATTGAGCCAGAGGGACGGGATATTCCTGAATTATATATCCAAGGGTTTTCTACAGGGTTGCCCGAAAATTTGCAACTACAGATGCTACGTAGTCTCCCTGGGTTGGAAAATTGCGTTATGTTACGTCCAGCTTATGCTGTGGAATATGACTACTTACCCGCAACTCAGTGTTACCCCACACTGATGACGAAGAAAGTTGCTGGCTTGTTTTGTGCGGGACAGGTGAATGGTACAACTGGTTATGAAGAAGCCGCAGCCCAAGGGATTGTAGCCGGAATTAATGCGGCGCGGTTTGTCCGAAATGAGGAAATGATAGTTTTTCCTCGTGAGCAAAGTTACTTAGGAACTTTAGTTGATGACTTGTGTACAAAAGACCTCCGCGAACCTTACCGGATGCTTACCAGTCGTTCCGAATATCGGTTGCTGCTACGTTCTGATAACTCTGACCAGCGCCTAACTCCTTTAGGAAGGGAAATAGGCTTAATAGATGACCGTCGTTGGCAAATGTTTACCCGTAAACAGGAGCAGATTACAGGTGAGAAAGAACGGCTGTATGCTACCAGAGTAAAAGAAAATGATGAAGTAGGCAAAGCGATCGCCTCTAATACCCAACAAGCCATTAAAGGTTCAATCACCTTGGCTGACTTACTGCGTCGCCCAGGCTTCCATTATGTAGACCTCGATAGATATGGCTTAGGAAACCCCGAACTTACCCCAGCCGAAAGAGAAGGGGCAGAAATTGACATCAAATACTCTGGCTATCTCGCCAGGCAACAAAGCCAAATCGAACAGATTGCCCGTCAAGCACAGCGCCAACTACCAAAGGATTTGGATTACACAACTGTGGAAACCCTCTCCAAAGAAGCGCGGGAAAAACTGAATAAGGTCAAACCCTTGACTATTGGTCAAGCAGCCCGAATCGGTGGAGTCAATCCAGCCGATATCAACGCCTTATTAATTTATTTAGAATTGCGTCAAACCAAGCACCAGACAGGATTAGCCGCTTTACCTTAACTTCATCTTCATCAAGGGTGAGTATAGTAGAGGGAGGGATGGGTATGATAGATGACAAGAATCCAGAACTGGCATCATCAACTGATCCCCGCTTTTGCGTTGGATTTAATACAAATAGGGTTTTCGCATGAGAACAAAAATCAACGATTTGGAAAAGGGGTGCAGGGGTATAGGGGTATAGTGATTCAAAGTTTTTACATCTTCATACCCTTACACCCCACCAGAACCAAGAGTCTCATTGCTTAAGTCCTCACATATTTTAAAAATCCTGATTCCCAGGCAGTAGGGGCGGTGTTGCCCCATCCTGGCAGCTACTACCCTAAAATGCTTATGTTACAAGAAGTTAGCACCCATCTCATTATTCCAGAACCGTCAGAAGACCTGATCGTTAACGAGCCTTGGTCGATAGAATTTTATGCTGATGGCTTGATGGATGAACTTTTTGCTGATATCGACGAGATTCTTGATGTGAACTTGCCTCACCTGACTAACACAAGAGGTAGACAAATATGCCAAGCATCTCCAGTCAGTAGGATGAATGAAACTGCCGCCAGTGATTGGTTCCATAGTTCCAGCAACCCTTCTCATCACCAAACTTTAGAATATGAACATTTGCAGACCCTAGATGTGCCGCAAATTGTTTTACCCAACTCACTCAATCGAGGTGTACAGAGTGTATCTTCCGTCATTAGTAGACAGGGAGGGAAGGTTGTAGTTGAGTCTCAATCTGTCAAACAGATGACGAAAATCCGTCAGCAAACTCAACTAACTTTGGGCAAAATGCTGATTGTGGGGACAACCCTTGGTGTGGCGATCGCGGGTGTACTATATATATTGCAATCGGGTGTGTTGGTTCTACTCACTTCCAAACTCACCCAGCCAAATATTTATGTACCACAAGCACAACTACTTCCTCAGCCAGATGTGCAGGGAGAGCTAGCTAACTATATGCTAGGAGCGCTGGCAGTTATCGATAAATCAGATATCCAAAATCGGCAACCAGCTAGTTCGGCAGTTGGCAGCAGGATGACTTATAATCCCACAACCTCAGCTTTCAACAACAGTCAACCGCCACCAGGTAATCTACCATCCCCCCTCACCGCCAATAATACATCACCAGCCGCTAGCCGTTCTAACGTTGTTGAGCGCATTTACATACCTGTTTATCAAGCACCCTTACCGATGCGCTATGCACCGCCAGTTATTCCTGGCTCACCTTTACCACCGGTTGCGAATAATTCGGCTACGGGTCAACCTAACATAGTGAAAAATACCTTAACTCAAGTGCAACCAGCAGGCAAACCTGCAAGCGTGAATATGTTAGCCTCGGCTGTGCGTTCGGAACTCAAGCCAGTAGCTGTACGTAACGCACCAATTAACATCCAACCAGCACCTAAATTACTCCCAAACTTGCCTGTCGTTCCATTCGGTACGAGTCTCCCGAAACAGCCTAACACTGGTGGAGAAGCTGTACCTGTGGCATCACTCACCGTCAATGCACCAGCACCAACCCCTATCCACACCTTAGAAGGCTTATTAGAGTTGGGAAATAAATCTGTTGCCTTATTTCAAGTTAATGGCACTAGCCGACGTGTCAGCATTGGTGAAACTATTGGTGCTAGCGGTTGGACTTTAGTTGATGTCAATAATGGTGAAGCTATAGTTCGGCGTAATGGTGAAGTGCGCTCAATCTATGCTGGGCAGAAACTATAATTGGTTAACCTGATTTGATGTGACGGGCAACGTAAACCAGAATGTAGCCCCTTTCTCTAAACCACTTTTTACCCCAATTTCACCGCCGTGAGCAGTGATGATTTGCTTACATAGGTATAAACCCAAGCCCAAACCCAAGGAATTACGAATACTACCACCCCGAAAATAAAGGTCAAATAACCGATCGCTTTGTTGTTGACTGATGCCTACACCGTTATCATTGACAGTGCAGAAAATTTTGTCATCTTGGGGAATAGCATTGATTGTTAGGTGTAATCCAGGGGGATTATGCTTGATGGCATTGACGATGAAGTTAGAAAACACTCGCCATACTTGCGTAGGATCGGCATTTACTAATGGTAAATCTGCGGTGACTAAATTGATCAAAGTGGCTTGATTATCTACCAACATGGGTTCTAAATCTGCGATCGCCGCTTCTACCACCATCTGTAATTGTACAGGCTGACATTGCAAGCTCAAACCCTGCACCTCACCAATATGAGCTTCTAATAAAGAGTTAATCAGATTGAGTTGGCGATCGCTACTTTGCACCATTCGCTCTAAAATTGAGCGAGGGACAGGGATTGGGGATTGGGGATTGGGCAAAAATTTTGCAGTCAGTTCTCCCCCTGCCTCCTCTGCTTCCCCTGCTTCCCCTGCCCCCTGCCCCCTGCCCCCTGCTCCCCCTGCCCCCTGCCTCGTCATTAAGTAAATTCCTCAACACCA
>NZ_JACJQL010000021.1 GCF_014696625.1 Nostoc parmelioides FACHB-3921 | reverse complement strand
CTTTTTAAAACAATAATTACTTAGCTGATTCTATTCACCTGCTGTTACAGTTAAACACTTGTTTATCTTGCGTGTGCGTGTGACTACGGTTGGTGCAAGAAATGAGTTATCATATTCCAAATAGCTTTCCAGCCAAGTATCATTCCCCAAAATCCGCTAACAAATAGACCAAGTACTGATTTAAGGAAGATAACTCCCCTGTAATTTATCTCGACATTTGATTCGACTTTGGCATAGATAACACCATCCTCAATTTTGTTTTTCAAATTTTTCATTTTTTGTTCTTCTTCTCTAATCCTTCTTTCTTCTTGCACTTTCCAGCCCCAAGGAACAAATCCCAAAATAATCGAAATTGGAAGGTAGAATGGCCAGTTATATATGTAGCCAAGAGAAGCATATATGATGAAAAAGATTAGCCCCAAACCAGTACGCCAAACCAAACACCAAATAATAAATAAACTGTTGATAATAGCCTTACGGATAACTATACTTCGATTTTGATGATATGACATTTGAAGGTGGCTCCCGATAGCTAATATTTAATTTCTATTTATGGTGATTGCATACCTTAAGATTAAACTTAAGGCTAGTTTGAATTATCATCTTGATAGTTGGAAATTATAAAATACATAATAAATTCAATTACTTATTGAACCACACCAAATAAGGTTAAATTTACCAAACTATCATAACAATGTTTGTACTTAGCCAGGTATAGTTACTGTTGCTAAAATTGATATTTACTGTTTTACCGATTAAATCTTCACTGATTTTAAATCTAAGCAAAGTTTTGATAATTTTTTTAATAAGTTTGAAATTGAGGTATAGGTTAAAAAAAATAAAAATGATTAAGATTTGACTCTTAACCATTTGATGATATATTTGTAAGATGATGGGATATACCTGTGTTTGATTTACATGGTTAAGGCGTATGCCATTAGTTGTGGTTTTTCTTGTTGCGCCCCTTAGTAGCTGATTGCACCTTAAACCGTACCTGTTTCCCAATAGTTATCTCAGCAACATCGCTAATATCTTTACCAGATTTATAGGCTTCAAGAATTGCCTTATTATTAGCTTGGTACTTAATAACTCTAAATTCATCAGGAAAATCTTGATCATCTACCTCTACTAGTAAGTTAGCGACTTTGGGCGGATTATCCCTGATTTCAATTACCCTTTCTTTACCAATATTTTTGTCACTGATTAATCCAATCTCGTGCAGATGGATCAGGGTACGCTTGATTTGTTCAAGTTGAGTTTTACGACGTGAAATTACCCGATCGTGGAGTTCGGCTACTCGTGCTTTTCTTTCTTCCCAGGTTTCAAGGTCAAGATTTAACTGGTCTACTACCCAGGCGATCGCATCAATTTTGGTTTCGATACCATCTTGAACACCTATAAGTTCTTGTACGAGTTGTTCTACTTTACCTTCTTCGCCTAACTCGCTTGCTTCTTCTATCTGTGACCAGAGTTTAGCAGCATCTAAGCTTAACTCTTTGAGCGTGAGTTGATTGATTTCGCGTTCAATTGCTTGAGTCATGATTTACTTTTTGATATGAAAAGCCAGTAGCAGTTACCTAGTTACCTGCTACTGCTTGTTGACTAGGAAGAGTTGATGCTTGAAGGGAGATTGAATCTAGTACCCGTACCGCAAGTGATAGTAATCTGACTTTTCTTGTGCTAATCCCGCTTCGTAGTCGTAGTAATCCGCCTCGCTTATTAAGGTGCTTATTTGTTGAATTTGCTGGGCAGAGGTTACTAATTTTTTGTTAGCTTTTAGATTATAATTAGTAGTAGTTTTCATGTCTATACAACTTCAATTTTTCAATGAAGTTATTGCGTCAGCAAATGTTGTGATATTGACTTAGAAAGATAATATTTCTTTTTTACCTTTCTCATAACTATCTACTATTGATTTATCTTTAACTACTGGCTTTTCTACCACAAAGATAGTTGTCCTGGTGATATGTTTCCCCGTCGTCGCGTATGGAACAGCAGATGACAAGCCGTGCATAAAGCCGCGAGATTCTCGACTCGATTATCTTCGGGCAGATAATTCCAGTGGTGAACTACTAAAGTTTTAATACTGCGTTCTCTACGATTTAACCCATCTCTTTTATCAGTTGGGCGTAAGCATTGTATACCACAGCGTGTGCATTTCCAGTCGGATTTTGATTTGACCTCAAGTGCGATAGTATCCCAGTTTGAAGAATAGCGACTGCGGGTTTTGCTAGTCATTAATCAGTCCTTTTGGGTTACACAAAAATAATTTTGATTATATCGTTAATGTTTATCATAATATACTTAATTTTTTATATTCAGTTTGGTTTATAAATTTATTTGCTTAGTTAAGGGACTCTTAACTTTTAAAAAAGAATAGATATGCACTGATTATTGTAATTGAATAACGCAAGTTACGCCAAAAAATAAAATATAAGTCTTTGATATTGGTATGGATTTCTAGCGGAGCAAGCTAATGATTGACGCACACAAAGTACCTATTACTCTTGCGGTTGCCCCTTTGATGAATTTGATTTAATTTGATGCAATATTATTGTTTTTATATTGAGTATTTAAGCAGAAAGTTTTTCGGAAAAATTCACCCGCGACATAACTTGTGCGCGTATTGAATTAGCAGCTGTCTCTGCAATTTCTGCTCTATCAGAATCAGTAAGCAGTACTGCAAGTAGCGATTTGAGTGCTTCGCGGTTAGATATAAACTCTTCACCGTATAAATCATCTTGCAGCAGGGTGGCTTCTAAGTAAGGTAATAGCTCAGGCTCAGGAGATAGCAACCGTTCTTTTATGCGTCTTCTTGCAGTCTCCGTTGCCGCTTTTGTACCTACACCTAAATCCCATGTTTCAATTATTAGCCTGATTTCACGGTTAAGTGATACACGCAGCGTTGATAGGCGACCAAATAAAGGAAGGTTAAGCATTAAAGGTGGTAGTGCATTACCCCAATCCAAACCAGCACCAATAGTGCAATTGGCTTCATCTTCGATACGAACAGCTTCATCGAGCCATCCTTCACCAAAAAGTAAATCTATAGCTTCTTGGGTTGTTACTGGCTCATTCACCTGAGAATTATTACTTTGCTGTTGATGATTCATAAATTTTCACCTGATTTTCGTCTCAATACACCATACTCAAAGTAAACCAAATTATCGTATTCTTCTTCAGTCCCGCAGTTAAACATATTTTGTTTTTCGTAAAATCCTACAGACCTTGGTAAAGAATGCAACCCAACTCTACCTTCATACCCTAGCTCAACACTTCTAATTCTGGCGAAATTTAACAGTGCTTGACCAACACCTTTGAATTGAGGCGGACGCTGAATTTCAATTCGGTTAGTGGGGGCAGTTGCAATACCATCAACATAAACTAGTCTCTTACCAATATTCAACCGGGAACCGTGCATTTGTGTTTCTATTATCATTAATCCTTGAGTTTTGTTTTCGCACTCAACTGCATAACCTTCAAGATTTGCTTGATTAGCAATATATCTTAATTTAAATATCCAGTCCCAGTATTTATCTTCTTGAGTAAATAACCTTAACTTTTCGACCCAATCATTGACATAATCATCAACATTTTTTTGTCCTAAATCTACCAGATAGGCTTCAACAGATGTGTTATCGCTACCTCTTTTTAATGAAATTTTTCGCTGCACCTAAAGCTCCTAATTGTCAACTGATTATTAAAGCTTGTGACTGCTATTTGACTGGTAGATAAAAGAGTAAATGTGAATGCGTATATCAATAGCTTTATGCCAACCAGCAAGCACAGCATCATCTGAAATGTCTCCAAGAACTACCAAACTATCTTCTTTATCCACATAGTAAGGTAAAGGTTCAGCACTCAACCAACCATAAGCAATGGCTTCTTGGTCTCGCTCAAAAATTGAAACTTCTAAACTTTGCTCATATCTTGAGTAGTAGTAAGGTAAATAGCAAGCTGGATATTCTCTTAAAGATTCGCGATTAACTGTGAATGATTGCCAACGTAGTCGCTCACCCTTAATTTCTTTTGGATTAGCTTCTAGCCAATCATAAAGTTTTTTAGCTTGCCTCAATGCGTGGTCTTTGCCTTCAAAAACAACGCTGGGAAGAAAAATATCGCCGTCAAAATGTACCGCAACTTCAAATAAATCTTCATCCTCATCTTCGTCTTCTGCTTCTGTTACCTCAATGATTCCAGCCTTATATAGTTCGCTCATTTCCCTGCATTGCTTCGTCAGATATACCCCTACATTATTAAAATTTTAGCTTTCAGTTACAAAATAATCAGAACGCTCTGTTGGTTCTAATCCCTTACCTGGAGGGAAGTTTTGTTTGTGTAACGAGCGAGCACCGTAGTGTTAGCGCAGATCGGCAGTCTGATTTTGGAGGTTTTCTCGTGGAGGAACTGCCGTGCATGGTTTCCTACTCCAGTCCCCACAATGGAGGTTCCCCCGGCAAGTGGTTGGCTCGGCTTGAGCCGACTGGCGTGCGGTTTCTAACCGCATTTTTAAGGTTGAGTTGACACCAATAAGCTACCGTTGCATCCAAACGAGAACTGCTATAGTTTCTGCTTTTTAAAACGCCCTTAAAAATTTTGCGTCATTTTTTAATACTGCCCTGTTAAGCAAGTGAACACCTTCAAACCTTGAAACTCAGGCAGCTGAATTATGGCTAATATGTCTCCAGCCTCTAAGCGTCGCAAGAGACACCAACTACTACAAATGTATGGAAACCATTGTTGCTGGTGTGGTAAGCAAATGACCAAATCGGAAAGAACCATTGAACACTTGGTTCCCAAGAGCCTGGGTGGATCTAATAGTCTCTCGAATTTGCGTTTGGCTTGTTTCAGTTGCAATAATTCTCGTGGTAACAGTCTGTTACCTCCACGGTTAAGAAATCTTTTTGATCTGGCAAATAAAACTTCCTAAGAACAACCATCCAGTTGAATTTTGTGAAAAGATGCCCCCGAAAATTATTAGATATCGTTATAGGTGTAAGCTTCTAGCCAAATGCCATAATAGCGATCGCAAAAACCGCCTATTAAAAAAGTGGCATGGATGATCTAGAGCAACAGTTGATCGGTCTAATTACGCAGATACGTCAACACGTACCTAAGAGCCGACAATGGCGATTGGCCATGAATCGATTACTACTTGAAATCCAGCAATTTCCAGGATTACGCAAATCCTCTCATCCTGATTATCCAGAAGCTCTAAACCTTACATTCAAGTGGATTAGCAATAATATTTCTGAATTTGAGCCTAATTCTGACTCGGTTGCAGAAAGTTTGGTGAGATGGGTTAACAGTTACCTTCGCTGGCGGATTCAAGATTTATACTCTCCAGATAAAAATGCTCCACTCAGCTTAGATGCTCCCATAGCCTCAGATTTTGGGGAAATAACTCTGCTGGATAAATTACCCAATTCTACTTTGAGTGGTTTGGATAGTCTAATTGAAAATTCTCAGCGAGAAAATAACCAACGAATTGGTCTTCAATTAGAGCATTATATTGAGCAAGATCCCGAAGAAAAGCTCAAAAATAGTTATCCTCGTTCTTGTGTTGAGTGTAATTGCCAATTCCTCAGCCAACGATTAGTACTCAAAGAACCACCTGACAAAGTTGCAGATATAGCGCGAGACTTGAGCATTCCTTACACAACTGTTAATTCGCATTGGAACAGAAATTGCAAACCGATGCTGAAAAAAATTGCTGAAAATTTGGGATATAAACAGGAGCAATCGTTATGAGTAGCACAACTTCCCCTTTATTAATGGTTCCGCTAGATTTAGAAATTCATTCTAGAGCCAGACATTTAGCGGCTCAACAAAGCACAGTAGAAAAAGGTAAGCGAGTTTATTTGAATGCGTTAGCAGTTTACGCAGTTCATAGTTATTTAAAATGGTTGCAAATACCAACAAACTTTCAGGAATCAGATTGTTGGAATCCAGTAAAAGCAGCTTTATCGAATGCAGCTGATTTGGTAATTCCAAATGTGGGAACTTTAGAATGCCGTCCAGTTTTACCCCAAGAAACTGTCATATTATTACCAGGCACTAGCGAAAATCGGATTGGTTATGTAGCTATACAGTTTCAGGAAAGCCTAGATTCAGTACAACTATTGGGATTTGCACCTGCCTTTGATGAAGTAAATCCGCCTGCACAGTTAGAAGTGTCACAACTCCAACCTATTGATGCTTTGATTGAGCAAATCACTCGTCTTGAAGAAGCGATCGCTTTTCTACAAACTGATGACTCAGTGGCAGTAAAAGTACGTTCTGTATTAGACAATAAACCTTTATCAGAGATTGTGGCAAAATTTGAGCTTCTTTACCGGACTGGCGATGAATTTGAGTGGCGGTACGCCGGAGGGGAAATATTAGCTGGAGATACTCTTGCTGTTGGTGCTACCCGTGAAATAACCCAGCAAGATGATAGCGAATTACAAGATTTAGCCGAAATGCTATTGGAGAAATTAGCCCAAATTTGGGGAAATGTTGCGTAGTTTTTGGGGCAGGGAATGATGTATATAATCACCCAAAACATTTAATTGTCATGGCGAAAGGCTTCGGTTCTCAGAAATCACCAGATTTTACTCAACGCCAAAAAGCTTATTTCAGACTGATTAAACAGCTACTCAACTGTGCTCATGGCAGAGAAATGAAGATTCTCAGGAAACACGCATACTTGGTTGATGCTGGGTTCGTAGAAACTTTGGAAATGGTAGCTCAAATCCGGTTTAATCAAGGAGATATTCGTTCTGCTTACTTTTTGAGAAATTTAGCCCATTGGCTAGTTGAAGAACTGGAATTATATAGAGATGAGCCTTCAGCAACAGCCAATTTTATTAGACCTCCAGCTTTCTTAGATGAAATCTTGTGGGCGATGGCTACGCCCGCCGCAGGCATCGCACAAAATAAAAGCAACCCACAAGCCGTTTACAGCCTACTTCAAGCTAACTTAGATCAACTCAATGATAATTTTTATGAACAGTTTTGTAGTTGGATAAACTTAACGCTTATTAGCAGCGAGTCAAAAAAAGAACAATTATCACTAGGATTATTCCTGATAGATTTCTGTACGTTGCTTTGGCAGTTTCCCTTGGGGAACAGGGCAATTAACCTGGAAATTGTAATTACAGGTTTAGAAGCAGTTGCCAAGATTTTTATTCCTGATGTTGTCCCACAAATTTGGGCTAATATCCAATTAAATTTAGCACCAGCCTACCGTAATCGAATACGAGGAAATCGCGCCGATAATCAAGAAAAGGCAATTGCTGCTTGTAATAATGCACTACTTATCTACACCCGTGACAGTTTTCTCCAACAATGGGCAACACTACAAAATAATCTCGGCCTTGTCTATACAGACAGAATTACAGGAGACAAAGCTGAAAACATAGAAAAGTCAATTGCCTGCTATGAAACTGCTTTAAAATTTGTTAACCGCGCTCAACTTTCTGAACTTTGGGGTAGCCTTCAAAATAATTTGGGGAATGCCTACCTTGTTAGAATTCAAGGCGACGAAGCACAGAATTTAGAAAAGGCGATCGCTTGCTATCAAGTAGCACTACAAGTACGTACCCGTTCCACATCACCCTATTATTGGGCTAGTAGTCAATTTACCCTTGGTACTGCCTATACTCGAAGGATTCTAGGCAATAAACAACAAAATTTAGAAAAGGCAATTTCAGCATATATTAATGCCCTAGAAGTTTACACTATTTCTGTTTATCCTGAACGATGGGCAAGAGCAAAAAGCAATCTGGGGAATGCCTATTATGAAGCCAGTCAATTTACTGAGGCACTTGACTGTCTCCACGCTGCTTTGCAAGTGTTCACTCCTACCGATTACCCCAGAGATTGCATACAAACCGGATTAATTTTAGGTAAAACAGCCTTGGCTGCTGGCATGAAAACAGAAGCTTTTGCAGGTTATGCCGTTGCCATTGAAGCTGTTGATCAAAGCCGACTTTGGGCAGGTATTTCTCATAAACAAGAAATTCCAGAAGAGATACTTGCCTACACAAATATGGTGGTATTTTGCATTACTAATGGGCAACGAGATAAAGCCAGGGAGTATGCCGAACGTTCTGGTTATCAACACCTTTTAAATCTTTTAGATAGTAAGGAAATTCAACAAATTTCCTTAAATTCGCAATTTCTTGAACAGGTATTACAAGCAACAAGCGAAAGCAATGGTGACTCACAAGCTGTATATCAAATACTAGAAAATAACCTGAATCAATTAGACGAACAATTTGTTCATTACTTGCAAAGGCTTGAGGATGTTTGCAAAGAGATGACATCAGGGCAAGCCATTCAACTTGCTGCAACTACTTTAAGTTTTAGCAATTTAATTCGGGAGTTTCCCCAAGGCGATACAGCAATTAACTTAAGAATTGCTGCTACAGGTTATGAGGTAGCGGCTAGTGTTTTTACTAAGAAAGATTTTCCTGAACAATGGGAACAGATTGAAGATGCGAGCCGCGAACTATTTCAGATTCAGCTATTTGAAGCAGTTTTCAAGAACCTAGACAATCCTAAAGCTGTTGTATATCCATTACTGGAAGCAAATAAACACAAACTTGATGAACGCTTTGCGACTGTATTGCGTTTGAAGACAGAAGCTATGCTGTCTGAAGCACCGCCAGAATATGCACAAGACCTTGCTGCAAGCCTTGTAGGTTTGAGCCTTCTGATTAAAGAATTTCGACACGGTAATGAGGCGAATAATTTAGAGATTGCCATTACAGGGTATGAACTTGCTTCTAAAGTATTGACTTACGAAGATTCACCAGAAGCATGGTGTCTGTGTCAAAGTATGCTGGGCAATGCTTACCACCGTCGAATCAAGGGTGAGCAAGCAGAAAACCTGGAACAATCACTTTCTTACTTACACAATGCTTTGCAAGTGTGTAACTGTGAACAGTTTCCCGAACTCTGGGCAACAATTCAAAATAGTTTGGTTATTGCTTATGGTTTTAGGATTCGTGGCGATCAGGTGGAAAATGCGGAACTAGCAATCCAGGCTGGTGAAGCTGCGATGCGGGTTTTCACACGCGATCAAGATCCTGAACAATGGGCGCAAGTACAAAACAATCTAGGCATTGTTTACCGCGATGCCTGCGACGGGCAAAGCCAACGCATTCTCGGTGACAAGGCTGAGAATTTAGAAAAAGCGATCGCTTGTTATCAAAATGCTCTTTCCATTCGTACTCGTGAAGACTTCCCGGAACTTTGGGCGCAAACTCAATTCAACATTGGCTCTGCTTATCGTCAGAGACTCAGAGGTGATGCAGCAGAAAATGTGGAAATGGCGATCGCTGCTAATCAATCTGCTTTACAAGTCTACACAAAAGCAGCCTTCCCCCAAGGTTGGGCAGAAGTACACATGAATTTAGCTAATGCCTATCTTCACCGAATTCATGGGGATAGGCGCGAAAATTTAGAAAAGGCGATCGCTGCTCATCAATCAGCTTTACAAGTCTTAACCAAAGAAGAATTTCCGCGACAGTGGGCTATGGCTCAGATGAATTTAGGAAATGTCTTCTTAGAACAAGAGCAAATAGAAGCAGCGATTAGCTGTTATCGTTCAGCTTTAAAAATCTTCACTCCCACCGCTTTCCCTAATGAATGCCTAAAAGTAGGACAAACCCTGGGAAACACTGCTTTTATAATTGGTGATTGGGCTGAAGCGATTAGGGGCTATAGTGTGGCAATTGAAGCTGTAGAAACCAGTCGCACTTGGGCAAGTTCAGAATCACGCCGTCAAGAAATCTTAGCTGATTCTCTCCATGTTTATGAAAATATGGTGCAAGCTTGTATTAATAATAAACAACTGAATAAAGCTATTGAATATGTCGAACGTTCTCGCTCAAAACGACTCGTAGATTTAATGGCAAGTAATGACCTTTATTCAGATGGTGAAATTCCTGCTGAAATTCAACAGTATTTACAAGATTTTGAAGCTATACAACGGCAAATTGATAATGAACTAAGACACTATAATAATAGCAATAACTTTGATGGTAGTAAACTCGGTAAAAGCCCACAGAACCGTGCTGCTATCGAAGCTCATAACAAAATAATTGCAGATTTGGAAGCTGACAAACAGCAAATTTGGGAACAAATGCGCCGTCTAGATCCTGTCCTGGCTGGTCAAATTCAAGTAAGCCCTATGAATTTATCATCCATACAGCAGTTAATTGACCTACCCACCACAGCTATTCTGAGCTTTTATACTACCTCGAATGACACTCATATCTTTATCATCCGGCAGAGTCAAATTACTTTGCACACTTGCACTGACTTAGGATTTGAGACTTTACAAGAATCGATTTTAACTCACTGGTTAGGGCAATATGTTCATCACAAAGATACCTGGAAAGAGCAATTTAGTTTTTTAATAGCAGAACTAGCTGAAGTCTTAAAGTTAAATGATTTAATTGCACAACATCTGAAAAATATTGATGAATTGATTCTTATTCCTCATCTGGCATTACATCAAATTCCTTTTGCAGCTTTACCAATTGGAGAAAATCAATATTTGGGAGATAAATTTCTCATTCGTTATGTTCCTAGCTGCCAAATTTTAGAATTTTGTCACAACCGCCCCACAGTAAGTAATATTATGAATTACGGTATTGTTGAAGATGCTACTGAAGATTTACCCTACGCTAGTTGGGAAGGAGAACAACTAGCAAATTTATATAATATTCCCAATAATCAACGTTTAAAAGGTAGTCAAGAAGCTAGTGTCAGCAACTATCGTCAACTGATACAAAAAGTCCAAATAATTCATTCTAGTCATCATGCGCGCTCGCGGCTCGATAATCCTCTAGAATCCGCATTATTTTTAGGAGATGGCTGTATTACATTAAGTCAGTTATTAACTCCAAGTTGGCGCAATCCTCAGTTAGAAGATGTATTTCTATCTTGCTGTGAAACTGGTTTAAGTGTGACTGAAATAACTGACGATATTCTCACTTTTTCAACAGCTTTCCTTTGTGCTGGTGCTAAAAGTGTTATCAGTACACTCTGGGCAGTAAATGACTTGGCAACAGCACTCTTTTCAGTATTTTACTATCAATCCCGACATCAGGGAAACAAGCGACTGCAATCAATCAGACAAGCTCAATTTGAACTGCGTACCCTTACTGGTGAAACTCTTACTACTATTTACAAACCTAAGTTAAGTTATTTTTTGACACAGAAACTCAAGGAAACTGACACGCTGCGTAAAAAAATTCAAAAAGAACGGGATAGTCATCCACATAGTTCCCTATTATATGAACAATGCAATGAAGAATACAAAAAATACGACAAAATCGGAAAATTGATTTATCAAGCAAAAAAAGATTTAGAACTTTTTTGTCGAGAATCTAAACCTTTCTCTCATCCTTATTATTGGGCAGCTTTCACCTGTTCCGGGTTAAATTGATAACTGCAATCTCTGAAGTATTCAGTCTAAATTCAAAAATTATTAAAATTAATAAAAATTCTAACTTGCCGGATGATATAATCCCGTATCCTGATTAAATTCCCACCCTAACCCTGCTCTATCCTTGCCTTTGCACCATCCCACAAAAAGCGGTGGTGGTAGATTAATTCGCTGCTCGCGTATAGTTTCTATACTTACACCAAGTCTTGCAGCTAAACCTTCTTCCGTTAGCGGTTGGATTCGAGGAGTTTGCCCTTGATAATATGAATTGTTGTTGTACGATTTCTTCTGCCGTTTCGGTTGGTTGTTGAGATAATTTTGAATTTTAATAATCGCCTCAGCAAATTGTTTCATTTGGGTTGTTATCTCTTCAGTTTTTTGTTCTAAAGAGTCCAGGCGTTTATCTTCATTACCAGCAATTGCATCAAGGTCATCTAGAGAACCATCTAGGTATAGCTCAATAAAACGGGTGAGCGTCGCTGTTGCCGTCGTGCCTTTCGAGTTGCAACGGGCGATAAACTGCTCCCACATCTTTTGGTCACAGTTGAAAGATGCTAGCTTCTTTGTTCTCCCTGTATTGCTCATATCTAGGTAATGTCTAGGTAATGTCTAGGTAAACTAGTCTGCGGACAGGAACAACTGAGCGTGTTTCCATCTTGATAACTACCTTGACACTATCATGATGAGCGTATGAGTGCGATGGCCTAACCGCCCATCGGAGGCGATGCCTTCTGGTGTACATTAAAGAATTATTTGTCAGTTTTAAGGAATTAATGTCCAGTCACTCGATTTTTTGAGTTCTTTGGAATGAGAGCCATGCTCTAGTTCGGTAAATTCCAGTTTTAAAGAATTAGTGTCATTTTTCACCCACAGTAGTAAAATCATGACCTAACGGGTGCTGAAACAGTGGTTTGGGCATCCTCAATTTGCTCAATCAAGATTTTGTGGTCTTGTTGAGTGGGAGCCGTCAACTGCATACCTACGGGTGTCACCTCAAACAGATTATTTTGTTCACCTTGGCTAACTTTCTTTTCTAGCATTGTTGCTTTTAAGTATCACAAACGTGCAACTTCCGCTTAAAACGGCATTTAATTATTTAAGCTGAGAGGAGCCACTTTTTCAAGAAAAGGCATTTAATTATTTAAATTTTCAGAAGTCAGTTTTTAGAGAAAAGGCATTTAACTATTTAAAAGTCTCCAAAGAATATAAAAGCCCTAAAAAGGCCAAAATACTTACTGTATAAGCTTTTTAGCCTCTAAAACAGCAAGACATTAATTCCTTAAAATTGACAAATAATTCTTTAATGGACATCTGGAGTGGCTTCCCCATAGGGGTAGGGTACACCTACGTTTTTTATTACCTATGTTTGCTTTTTCTACGCAGTGCGTGAGAAGTCCCAACACGCCCGACATGGTGAATGTACTTTGCAGTTGTCGCCGGGGAAGCGTGGCCCAAATCTGCTTGCAAGTCAAAATCAGAAGCTCCATTTTTCTTAGCCAGCGTTGCGTGAGTGTGGCGGAGAAAGTGGGCGCTGAACTTAATTCCCGCACAAGTAGAAATTTCCTCCATCATCAGTCGCAACCCGCGATCGCTTAAAGGTTTACCCCTATCCCGCCGACTGGGACTAGGAAACACCGGCTGATCGTTGCTGGCATCCCCACGGTAATCCAGTAGCACCGCACTAGTCTCTGGATCGAGACTAATGGTTCTAGTTTTATTTCGTTTCCCCGTCACAGTTAACAACAGACAGTCCCCATCCTCCCGAAACTGCCGCCAAAATAACCCCGGCGTAATTACGCGCTTACCATAATCAGAAGTTTGCCGGGCAATTTCTCCCGCCCTCACCCCACTGTAAAACATGAGAGTAAACAGCAGCCAGTGCATCTTATTAGTGTTGTGTTGCAAGTCTACTTCAATCGCCGCTTTTTCCAACTTAGCAATCTCGCGTTCCGAGAGAATCCGCTCTGCGAGCTTATCATCCCACTGTATGCTTAAGTCCTTGCCCAAGTCGATAGCAAAATAACCAATAGAAGCTCTAGTACCCCACTCCCACAAACTTTTAATCGCTGCCGTGTACTTAGCCGCAGTATTTTTACTAATTCCATAAGTATTTTTCTTTCCCCGTACTGGCTTTTCATCCTTGAGCCAAGCCAGATAAGCGTGTAGATGGAATAAAGTTACCATCCTCAAATCAGATATCCCAAACCGCGACTGCATATAATCGACAAGCTCATAACCAATTTGCCGATATGCCCGTCGCGTTTGGTCGCTTTTGATAGTGACAGAATGCACCCATAGCTCAATTAGCTGCTGTGTGGAATTAATTTTCTGGCGGTTGGGAAAATAATAATCCACAAGCGCAACACGAGCTTCATCAAGCGGTAGAGTCACCACCTCCACAGCAAGTGATTCCACGCTTTTGACGGGTAAATTTTCCATAATAAAATTCCCCAACCCCCACTGATAATTATGATGCCGAGAACTGTAATTCCCGGTATCTTTATGATAATTCTTTCCCAAGCACCACAAAATTACTCATCAAAAATAATCTATATCGTATATCCGCGGATATCCCGTATGCGATGATGGTATTAGCCGTGTTGGGATACGTGATGGTGGATTATCCACAGATAAATATAAAACTTCTGTCTGAAGAAGACCGGGAGTTGGTGAAGCAGGCCAAGCAGCGTGCTGAGGAGTTGCGCCTCACTTTTAAGGAGTTTGTGCTGAATTGTATTAAACAAGCACTTGTGGAAGAGAGTCCGGATGATGCAGATAATGCAACTGCTGCCGAAATTGAAGCTTTGAAAGCTCAAATCGCCGCCCTGGAAGAGAAGGTGAATATTCCTTCTGCAACCAAAACGGAAGTGAATACCCTCCAAGAGCGGTTAAATCAATTGCGGGTGGGGATTTCAAATGAAATTAAGAAGGATAGGGAGCAACTTGCTTCTTTAACGTTGGCGATCTCCCGACTTGAAAGCCAAATTGAACAGCTAATACCTTCCTTAAATCTTCAGGTGGATGGCGAAGGTGATGCCGACAGTGATAGCGACTGGATTTTTGGGGAAGGCTCCGCCGCTGAACTACCGTTAACCTAAGCAAGAGCTACCTGTCGCCAATCCAATCAGCTAGTATCTTTCGCATAGTTAGATAGGTCGTAAGATAGTCTAATTTACGCTAGACTTTTCCTGGGACACCAAACCATAAAGTTCATTCCTGCCCTGAATCAGCGCACCATTCAACAATTCCCTGACGTACCCATTCATTGGCAGTGGCATTCGTTAAGCTGCCTAACAGAAGGATTAAGTGTCGGTCACCCCAAAGAATTAATAGCGATCGCCCAGCAAGGATGCTGCTTTTGATTCAAGGACAGCAAAATACTTTCACCACATTCTCCAGGGCAACGAAAACCAGCCCATGATAGTGATTGTGATGAAAGCAATGTTCAATAACAAAATTGTAAATCAAAAGTTAAGTCAGGAAAGTCCTTAACTTTTCTACATCGACAGTGACGGCTAGAACCTATATAAATATCACAGTCAACTTTGTGATCCATCGCAAAACTTCAGATTTGTAAGGCAGGAATATCCGTGCAAAAACTGACTTCATCCTATGAATATCAAGTTGGCGGTCGCCTCAGAGTTGATGCACCCAGCTATGTGGTAAGACAGGCAGACGAAGAACTCTACAATGCTTTAAAAGCAGGTGAGTTTTGTTACGTCCTCAACTGTCGGCAGATGGGTAAATCTAGCTTGCGAGTACAGGTGGCGAAACGTCTACAAGAGGATGGTATTGCTTGTACAACGGTTGACCTGTCAGGTATAGGAAACAGCAACATCACTGCTGACCAATGGTATGCAGACATCATCATGCGGCTGGTGCGAAGTTTTCGGCTTTCTACTGAAATTAATGTCCGCAATTGGTTAGGAGAAAGACAAGACCTGTCACCAGTTGGTCGCTTGGCTGAATTATTACAATCTGTTTTACCTGATTTGATTCAGCAGCAGATTGTGATTTTCTTTGATGAAATTGATAGTACTATCAGCTTACCATTTAATACAGATGATTTTTTTGCTTTGATTCGTTCTTGCCACGAACATAAGCGTTTTACTTTTGCGCTGCTGGGAGTAGCTACACCTTCAGATTTAATTATAGATAAAACTCGTACACCGTTTAATATTGGACGAGCAATTGAGTTAAATGGGTTCAATATTGCAGAAGTTCAAGCATTAGAAATAGGGTTAGCGCATAAAGTAGAAAATCCCCAAGCAGCACTGAAGGAAATACTGGCTTGGACAGGAGGTCAACCATTTTTAACTCAAAAACTTTGTCAATTAGTTACACAGCATTGGCATGGGGGAACAGGAGAACAGGGAAACCTTTCTGCCATAGAATCCCCTTTCCTCAAGAAACTGATGCAGGAGATATTGACCCCAAGTGAGGCTATTGCCGACCAAGTATCTGCTATAGTGCGATCGCATATCATAGATAACTGGGCTTCTCTTGATGAACCACCCCATTTAAGAACCATCCGCGACAGATTACTTTGCAATGAACAACGCGCCAGCAGATTATTAGGGCTTTATCTACAAATATTACAAAATGGTGGTGTACCTGCTGATGATTCCCCAGAAAAAATTGAATTACTCCTATCAGGATTAGTTGTTAAAAGACAAGGTAGCTTACAAGTTTACAATCGCATCTATCAAGAAGTTTTTCATATCGAATGGGTAGAAAAGCAATTAAAGAAATTGCGTCCCTACGCCGATTTAATTAATGCTTGGGTAGCATCAAATTATCAGGATGAAACCAACCTGCTGCGAGGACAAGCCCTCAAAGATGCTCAAGCTTGGGCGAAAGGCAAAAGTTTGAGTAACATGGATTATCGCTTTTTAGCCGCTAGCGAGGAACTAGAAAAACGCCAAGTACAAAGTGCGCTGATAGCATCTCAACAAGCAAATCAAATTCTCCTCAACGCCGAACAGCAAGCCAAACAAACGATTCGCCGGGGAATGATGGGGTTGTCGGTGCTGTCTGTTGTTGCTGTCACTCTCTTGGGAATCTCCGGGTTACTCACATGGCAAACCGCACAACAAAAGCGACAAGTAAGCTTGGGTGAGATTAAAGCCTTGACTCTCTCATCAGAAACAGCTTTTGAGTCCCATAACACATTTGATGCTTTACTTGAAAGCCTCAAAGCTGGTATCAAGTTAAACCAGATGGGCTGGGATAATGCAGATACAGATTTAAAGGTGCAAGTAGAAAAGACCTTACGCCAATCTCTCTACTGGGTACGGGAACGTAACCGTTTAATAGGTCATGGGGATGTAGTCACAAGAGTTAAATTTAGCCCCGATGGGCAAAAGTTAGCTAGTGCCAGCTGGGACAAAACCGTAAAAATTTGGCAACGTGATGGTAAGTTACTCCACACCCTGCACGGTCATACAGATGCAGTATGGAGTGTGAATTTTAGCCCCGACGGTAAAATGTTAGTTAGTGCCAGTCGAGATAAAACCGTAAAAGTCTGGCGTGTTGAGGATGGTAAAGAAATTATCACCCTCAATAATCAAGATTGGGTAGCCTGTGTCGGATTTAGCCCCGATAGCAAGACAGTGGCATCAATGGAATGGAATGGCACAATGAGACTCTGGAACCTACAAGGACAGGAGTTAAAATCTTTCCGTACCCATAAAGCCCCAGTCGTCGCCATCCATTTCAGCCCTAAAGGACAAATGATTGCTACCGCCAGTCGAGATGGTACAGCAAAGGTTTGGAGTTGGGATGGCAAAGAATTGTTGACCTTGGGAGGGCATCACAATTGGGTAATGTATGTTAATTTCAGCCGGGATGGCAAAAATTTGGTGACAACGAGTCGAGACAAAACTGCGAAAATTTGGGATTTAAACGGTAAAGAATTGACGACACTACGCGGTCATACTGATACTGTTGCGAGTGCAGTATTCAGCCGCGATGGTCAAACCATCGCCACAGCCAGCTGGGATAAAACCATTCGACTTTGGAACCGCAAAGGCGAGGAATTGCAAGTGTTGCGAGGACATACCGATGCTGTTTGGGGTGTAAATTTAAGCAAAGATGGAAAACTTTTAGCTAGCAGTGGCGAAGATGGAACTGTGAGATTATGGAATATGGATAACGGGGAAGCCGGAAAATTCCAATCCTTAAGTTTCAATCTTGGTGAAGCTGCTGCCGGAAGTCTCAGTTTTAGCCCTGATGGTAAAATTCTGGGTACGACTGGTCGTTACACAATGGCGAAACTCTGGAACCGCCAAGGACAGGAACTAGTAACACTTAACGGTCATAACGATACCTTAAGAAGTCTGCAATTCAGTCCAGATGGACAGATTATCGCTACCGCCAGTCGAGATAAAACCGTCAAACTGTCGAATTTGTCTGGAAAAGAAATAGCAACTTTGCGCGGACATCAAGCAGATGTGAGAAGCGCAACTTTCAGCCCGGATGGTAAAACTATTGCTAGTGCTAGCTGGGATACAACAGTTAAACTGTGGAATTTGGATGGTAGAGAAATCATGACTTTGCGCGGACATCAAGCCGGTGTCAGAAGTGTAAGTTTCAGCCCTGATGGTCAGATTATCGCTACCGCAAGTGAAGATGGAACAGCTAAACTCTGGAATCGGCAAGGTCAAGAATTAGTTACCCTCAAAGGGCATCAAGCGGGGATACAGGCTGTAAGTTTCAGTTCTGATAGTCAGGTTATCGCTACCGCCAGTAAAGATAAAACCGTGAAACTCTGGAACCGAGAGGGTAAAGAACTATTGACTCTGCGCGGACATAGAGGTGAGGTGAATGCTGTAAGTTTTAGCCCAAATGGAGAGACGATTGCTACAGCTAGTGAAGATATGACAGTTAAGCTGTGGAACCGTAAGGGAGAAGTGCTGCAAACCCTTGCAGGTTTGGATACTGGGGTTAAAAGTGTGAGTTTCAGCCCAGATGGCCAGGTTTTGGCTTCTTCAGATTCCCTGGGTAAAGTCACTCTTTGGAATTTAGATTTTGATTCCAGTCCTGAGAAATTGTTGGCGCAGGCTTGTAATTCTGTGAGAGATTATTTGCTCAATAGTGCAGATGTTAAGGAAGACGAAAGGGGTTTGTGCGGAGGCGTAGCCCGTCGTAGACATCGTATGAGTACAGTAAAAGCATCACAGTAAGTAGCTGTTGTATCGTAGAAAAGTGCTGAAAATGCAATATTTTGGAAGTGGGGAATATTCAGCAATAATCCAATATGAATAAAGAAGCAAAAATCAGAGATTATCTTGTAAAGAATTTACATTTAATTGAAGAAGGTTTACAAGCTATAAAAACAGAATTTAAATTACCAAATATTTTTGGTTCAGATGGTTCAATTGACATCATAGCCAAAGATAAATTTGATCTATTAGTAATAATAGAAATTAAAACAAGTAATTCTTCTGCAAAAAATGCTTTACATCAGTTAAATAAATATGTTGGATTGATAAGGCAAAAGTTAGAAATACCTTATAAAAACCTGCGAACTATTATAATTTCTACTGATTGGCATGAGTTAATACTACCATTTTCTGAATTTGTACGTACTGTTGATTATCCAGTTGATGGTTATACGCTTTTTTTAAATTCGGAAGATACACCTTATAAAGCTGATTAGTAAATAAGGAATTTATGGGTGGGAGGTAACTCATTCACTTTTGGATTCGGATTTGACACACGATCAATAAAAATAGAATTTTAATACCTATTACTTCTGCTTAAGATTAACACCTTCTGTCCCGACAGATTCTAGCCGCCTTCTTGCCAGAATCACCCAACGGTAATCAAATGTGGTGTAACTAGAAGCATTATTCACACAGGTTGTGGATTGGGCGATCGCACTTTTTCTGTCCTTTTGCATTTCCAGTACCTTGGCAAATATACAATTCGCTTCCCATCGCTGTTGATTACTAGGTTGTTTTTGGTTAAGGGCGATCGCACTTACCAAACTTCTCCCCGCCTCTGTATGACGATTCTGCTCAACCTGCACCCAACCGAGATTTGTCAGTAACGAATATCGAGTGGCAAAATTATCAGCTTTGACTAAATCTAAACCTCGCAAAAAGAAACTTTCCGCCGTCAAGTAATCTCGATCGCCAAGATACAAGCGACCTAAATTGTTATAAGTCTCAGCGTTATTACCGGGTAAAGCCTGCATATACTCAGTACGGGCATTGGTTAAGTTCTCCAAATTCTCGTAGGTTTTACCCAGCAGGAGATGAGCATCAAAGTTACCGGAATTAAATGCGATCGCTTGCTTCAATTCATTTTTAGCCTCGGTAAATTCGGCTTTAGCAAAACTTTTCACCCCACGTTGATAGTAATAATTCGCCAACTGAGGTAATGAGTTTTGCAAACAAATTGCACCCAGTAATAAAAATGCCGAAATTCCAAAGGATACTTCACTGCAATAACGTGCAGGTAATTTCAATTGATGCAACAGTTTTTTTAACTTCTCTCGTCCGGATTGCGTCAGGCTACCAAAAACTAGCAGTGCAACTGCCCCATTCCCAACTAATCCGAAGGTTGTTAGCAAATCCAGGCCACTTACAATAAATTGCGAACTGAACATTGTTAAAAAACTGACCACAGCCGTAAGATTAATGGTTGTCAGCCCATCCCAAATCGCATCAAAGCGATTCCAAGGATCTGGTTCATCCTGTTCCAAAAACCACCACCAAGCTTCTGCTGGCGGATGAATGCTGCTGCGCCAGTCTTTCAGTTGTCCAGCTTTGACAATCTTGTTGGTTTGAGCCTTCAGTCGCCTATCCAACTCCATAAGTTTGCTAACTTCATCTGGCGGTATGCGAGCCACCTTCAACATGAGTTCTGCGTGAACTGCATCCCGCGCTAACAAAACAGCTAAGGCTTGCTGTGCCGATACGTCTGATTTTAGCTCCTCAATAGCTTGCAGGTAATCATTGAGGACATGGCTAATCTGAAGTTCTTGACCATCTTGAGAGCTTGTATTGATAGTATTAGTCATACTCAAGTCCTAATTCTTGCAGAGTCATCGGGCCGACAATTCCATCCACAGCCAATTTCTGAGTTGCCGCCTGAAATTGCTTGACAGCTTGCTCAGTTTCGGAATCAAATATTCCTGTTACTTGGAGATTGATTTGCGTAATTTTCGCTCTCAGCAATGCTTCTTGCACCTTAGTAACATCATCACCTTGTAAGGGAGGCGATTGAAGTCGTAAAGTACGGGGGAACAGCAGTTTAAAACCATCTACCGGGGAATTTGCTAAACGCGCTTCCGTTTGTGGCCCGAAGCTACCATCTTCTGCAATGAGGTCGTTGGGATTATACTGATTCCACAAGCGTTGAAATGCACTGATACCAATTTTGCCCAAATTTCGCTTGGTTGCACCCGGAAGCCTGTAGTCGTAGTGAGGATAGTCAAAATCTCGCCCCAACCGTATCCAGTTATGAGGTTCAAAAAATCGTTCCCACCCATCAGGATCTTCAATATCTAACGCTAACCCACTTTCATGATTACTAGAACCTGGTAAAGCCGCAGCCGTAATGCCAAATAGCTTACGCTCAAACTGTTTTCGTAGCAAGTACTGTTGAGCAACTGTGCGATAGACTGAGTTTACAACTAGTCTAGTACCCCGTTGCTTGAGTGCTAATCGGAGTGATTCTTTGGCTGCTGGTTGCACAAAGGGATTGATTTGATTTCCATTCACATCGATGTTGAGATCGCTGAAGTCAACTAAAACATTGGGCGAGATTGAGTTCATAACTGCAATGATTTGCAGGCTCAGACCTCTGACTAAACCTGTGTCACCTTTTTCAATTACATCTTTTACTTTCAGCATGGTTGATTCTCCAAGACAATTTCTTTATAGAATTTGTCTATTCAACAGTCGATACAGAAAAGTTAAGGATTTTGCTCGCTGGTGGATACCAAAAACAATTCGATTTATGGTTAATCTCAGGAATTACAACTTATAAGTGGAAATAATAGTTAGTGAAAAGTTAAGTCTGGTTGAGCTTCTAAAACTGCATAACTTTTATATATCGACTTAAATTCAGGTAAATCTTATTGTGATAACAGTAAACGCTAGTCAATCACAGAGATTAATTTATGATATTGTCTTATCGCGGTTTTCATTATCAAGCAAGCACCGCCTTATTACCTGAGCAGCAAGATTTTACTACTGCAAAGTATCGCGGAGTTAGTTACAACATTGTCAAACATACAACAATTAAAACTCCTAGCAAATCTCAGCTTAAATATCGCGGTGTTACCTATATTCATTAGTAGTAAATAAAAAAATGTAGGTTTTGAATAATGATATATTTACAACTAGCTGTTCAAGCTCAAGTTCATCCCAACAAACAGAATGATATTGCGATAAATCCGCTAACAGGATATTTAATTATTTCTCTACCGCTAATTGTACTTTTAGCAATTACTGGCTATCGCAAGTGTCAAGCGCAAATTGTCCGCCGCCGAATTACCAAGTTAGAAAAGCTGTGGCGTTTAAATATTCCAGAAAAAACTTCCTAAACTTCTAAACCACAGCACCCAAAGATTGCAGCGTTAAAATCGTCGCATCGGTTAACCCTTTCACGCCAGTAATATTCATCCCCTCATAAAGCCGTTTCGCCCGCAAAATCTTGATACATTTGCCCGTTTTCTCATCCCAAATCCTTACAGTTTGGTCTTGAGAACCACTAGCAACTACTTCCCCATCTGGACTAAAAGCTACGGAAGATACTAAATGTGTATGCCCAACGCAGACATGGTGACATTCTCCTGTGTTGATGTTCCAAATTCTCACAGTTTGGTCATGGGATGCACTAGCAAGGGTTTTTCCATCTGGACTAAGTGCAACGGCAAATACCCAGTTTGTATGTCCAGTCAATGTTTTGAGGCATTTACCAGTGTTAACATTCCATAGTTTCACTGTTTGGTCAGTGCTGCAAGTAGCGATGATTTTTCCATCAGGACTAAAAATGGCTGAATATACGCGGCTGTTGTGTCCTTGTAATGTGCTGATGCAATTACCTGTGCTGTAATCCCACAATTTTACCGATTGGTCAGCACTGGCGGTAGCTAAAATTTGCCCATCTGGACTCCAAGCAATTCCTATGATTTTATCGGTATGTTCGCTCAAGGTTTTGAGACATTGACCTGTGCTAATATCCCATAGCTTGGCTGTACAATCGGCGCTACCAGTTGCAAGTATTTTATTTTGGGGATGAAAAGCAACGGCATATAGCCAATCTGTATGTCCCAGTAAAATTTGGAAACATTGACCTATGCTAATATTCCACAGCCTCACTGAAGAATCTGTACTTGCACTTGCTAAGATTTGTCCATCTGGACTAAAAGCAATTCCATAAATAAAATCTGTATGCCCTTCTAAGCTTCTAATGCAATTGCCAGTTTGCCAATCCCACAGCTTAACTGTTTTGTCATTACTACCACTGGCTAAAATTCGCCCAACTCCTACGGAGAACGCTGCGCGAACAGGATTAAAAGCTACAGGTAATGCCCAATCTGTATTACCGTACCAAGTCTTTAAGCATTGACCAGTAAAACAATCCCACAGCCTAACGCTTTGGTCTAAACTGACACATACTAGCGTGTGACCATCTGGGCTAAAGGCGACGGAACAAACTTCATTGGTATGTCCATGTAGAGTTTTGATGCAAGCGTTAGTTTGACAATCCCAAATTTTGACAGTGCGATCGCCACTACCACTGACTAAAATTTTACTATCAGGACTATAGGCAATGGAGTAGACGCTGTTAGTATGTCCGGTGTAAGTTTGCAGGCATTCACCTGTATGATAATTCCAGATTTTAATTGTGCGATCGCCACTTGCACTAGCCAAGGTTTGTCCATCTAAACTAAACGCCACCGAACGCACCCATCCTGTATGCGCTTGCAAAGTTCTCAAACATTTACCCTGACGCGCATCCCAAAGTTTAATTGTGTGGTCAGCACCACTACTTGCTAAGGTTTGCCCATCAGGACTGAAAGCAACGCAACGTACCCAATCTGTATGTTCTGTCAACGTTTGCAAGCAAGTACCATCGTGGATATTCCAAAGTTTAACAGTGCGATCGCCGCTTGCACTGGCTAAAATCTCACCTTCTGGATGAAATGCTACAGAAAATACCTCATGCTCATGTCCTGTTAACGTTTTTATACAAACACCGTCTCGGACATTCCAGAGTTTAACATTCTGGTCAGCACCGCAACTCGCCAAAATTTCGCCATCCGGGCTAAACACCACAAACCGCACCCAGTTAGTATGTCCTTGACAAATGAGTAATAATTTACCTGTTTTCACTTCCCACACACGGACATGACAATCGGTGTCGCAGGTAGCTAAAAGTTGACCATCTGGACTAAAAGCAGCCGATAAAATATTACCTAAAGTTTCCGTAAAAACACAGTGAGATAAATCTGAATTGGAAAAATTAACATCATGCAAGTTTACGCCCTGAAGATAAGCTTGCCATACAGTTAAACCGGAAAAATCATAGCCACTGAGGTCAATTTGTGCTTGATGTAGCAGATTTAGAGCATTTCCCCCAGCATAGCCCGTTACTTGCGGCGATTTTCCGCGTAAAGTGGAAAGGATATGAGTCAGACAATTAGCTATGTTTTCTAAGCTACCAAGTTCTGTAATTAATCTATCGATAATCGGCTGAAGGATCAGACTAATTTGGCTCTCCCGCACATAATCTTTAGCTTGCGCCTTAATGAGTGCATGACTTGTAAATAAAGGAGTAGGTGAAGAAAATGGCTTTTTTATTCCCCACTGCCCGATTTCTTGACAAACTTGCTCAATTAACTGATTGCTGACATACTCCATCACCACAGGTTGCTGAGTAAAGCCACCAGCACTTTTTTCGATTAAAGAACGCCTTTGGAGTGAACTTAGTGACTCTAGCAATTCGCGGGGTGGGACATGAGCCACAAAATCGGCTTGTAACTCTGCTAGAGAAATAGGTTCGCGGTTGATAGCTAACCAGTACATAATTTCTCTTTCCAAAGCTGTAAGGCGATGGAACTGTTGATCTAGCAAGTCACGAATATCATCAAAGATGAATATACCTTGCTGGGAAATTTCGAGGAATTGGGAAATATTACCGTCAAAAAAGTCGCGGATAGAAGAGGCTACAATTTTCAGTGCTAGCGGATTACCGCCATAGCGGGAAATTAAAACTTGCCATTGGTCTGAGGTAGCAGTAAATTTACCTTTAACGTGAAATAATTCGCGCCCTTCTGTTTCTAATAACCCAGTAAGTTGCAGAGAACGCACTGGCAAACTCTCCCCTTCATACTTAGCGAGTCCTTGGGGCTTTTCCCGCGAAGTGAGAATCACACAACTTTGGTGGGAAGTCTCTGCTACATATTGCAGAAGTTGACCGTAACCTTCACATCCAGGACGATAACGACCAGTGCGATCGCCTGCCTGTAAAATTGATTCAGCATTATCCAGAATCATCAGACAGCGCGACGAACGTAAATATTTGAGTAACAGCGAAATTCTAGCGCTTAACTCACTTGGTAAATTTGTTTGTTGCTGTTCAGAAAAAAATTGAATCAATTGAGCCAAAATATCTTCCACAGGTGGCGCGTTGCGGAGACTACGCCAGATTATGTATTGAGGAAACTGAGAAATTGATATTTCACCTCTGCTGGTAATAATTTCCTGCGTCAGCTTGACAGAAAGTGTCGTTTTCCCAATCCCACCCATTCCTAGCAACGTCACCAGGCGACAATTTTCCTCTGTCACCCATCGCTTAACAATTTCCAGTTCTTCACAACGTCCGTAAAAAATTGATACATCCGGTGCTTCACCCCAATCTGTAAGAGGAGACGGAGATGGGGAGATAGAGATATGGGGGGAATTTTTCTCCTGTACCTCTGCACCTCTGCTCCCCTGCTCCCTTGCTTCTTTCTCTTGTGCTACCTCTTCCCAATTCAGCCCAAGCACCTGACAATAGGCTTTAAATGCCTCAGAATTAATTGCCTGCTTTCCAGCTAAGAAACGTTTCCAGGTTCCTTCTGATATACCAATAGCGAGAACACCTTTTTCTTTCCAAGAGACTCCTAAAACTTCACTGGCTAACTCTATCCATCTAAAATCATCAACAGACCAACTCTTTTCACTTCTAGCTTGTTTAATCCTTGCGAGTCCTTGTTGAGAAGCTTTGAGAGTAGCCACAATTTTTGAGTATGTCCTGGTATATCTGAATCATTTATAGATATATTTGCAGAACCGCAATGTTGATTGCAATACCATAAAATTATGCGATCGCCAAGATCAGTTATGGCGATCACAATCAACCCAAAACTGATCTTGAAAGTTCGGATTATATGAAGAATATTTAATAAATGTATAGAAATTGCACAATATCATTTCTCTACAGATACAGAAGATTGAGATAGTGAAATTAAACTATTTACGCATGAAAGAAATATCATGATAAAGCTGTATCATTTTGAACTTTCCGGAAATTGCCACAAAGTGCGATTGATGCTGTCGCTACTGGGTGTTGAGCATGAACAGATATTGCTTGATTTTGCAACCAAAGAACACAAATCTTCAAAATACATGAAACTCAATCCTTTTGGTCAACTTCCTATACTTGTGGATGGGGATATTGTGGTGCGAGATTCTCATGCAATTTTGATTTATTTGGCGCAGCGTTATGGGAATGAAAATTGGTTGCCAACTGATGCCCAGTCCACGAGCAAAGTTATGCAATGGTTGTTCACCGCAGCTAACTACATTCGTCAGGGGCCAGAATTTGCTAGGCTTTATCATCTGTTTCAAATTCCTCTAGATGTGGAACTAGCCACAGAAAAAGCAGCTGAAGTCCTGAAAGTATTCGACGAACATTTGAGCGATCGCCAATGGCTAGAACTAAACCGCCCGACAATTGCAGATGTTGCCTGTTTCCCTTACATTGCGCTAGCTCCAGATGGCAAAATATCTCTCGATACCTATCCAAATGTGATTGCGTGGGTTGAGCGGATAAAACAACTACCTGGTTACATTGGAATGCCAGGACTTTAAAACTTGAAAATTTCTGTCACTTCACTCGAAGTTAAAAGTAAAAATAAAGATGAATTCAATATCTATTTTTACTTTTTCATACATCTTTATCAAATTGTCTAAATTCATTGATTATAAATTACGAATTAATACAATGTCTTTTCATGATGGAGAAATTACAGTCCAAACCCAGGCGGGGGTGAGAGACGAGGCGCAACGTCTGTGTCACGTCATCAGCAGCACAATCAAGCCATCTGCTCAAGAATTCCTTTGCACGCAACAATTAGCAGTTGCAAGTACAGTGGATGTAAACGGTAAAGTCTGGGCATCTTTATTAACAGGACAACCTGGTTTTGTACAAGTATTGAATGAACAGAACTTACAGATTAATGTAACCCTCATACATATCGATCCCGTACACCACAATTTACAAAATAACAATGATATTGGTCTATTAGTAATTGATTTAACAAACCGCAGGCGTTTACGTTTAAATGGCAAAGCAGAGGTAAATCATGAGAATGTCAAAGTACAAATTCAACAAGCATTTTTTAACTGTCCTAAATACATCCAGGTACGTCACATAGAAAAAACTGTAACTGATTCATTAGGAAAAACTGAAGCTTTTATTAGAGATACCTTGAGTGATACAAATCAACTTTGGATAGCCCAATCTGACACATTTTTCATCGCCAGTTATCATCCAGAAAGTGGGGCTGATGCTTCCCACCGGGGTGGCTTTCCGGGTTTTGTGCAAGTTGTGAATAGTAATAAACTTGTGTTTCCCGATTACTCTGGTAATAATATGTTTCAGACCTTTGGTAACTTGATTGTCAATCCCAAAGCAGGTTTATTGTTTATCGATTTTGCTCAAGGTCACACATTGCAATTGACTGGAAAAGCAAAGGTAATTTGGGATGCAGAGAGATTAAGTGAGTTTGCTGGCGCACAACGTTTAGTAGAGTTTGATATTGAGCAGGTGTTGAAAATTAGAAATGCTTGTTCTCTGCGTTGGCAATTTGGGGAATATTCGCCAGTGAATCCTGGATGAAAGAGTAATTACTTAGGTCAATAGCATTTAATAAATAACTATAAGTTACGAAAATTCGCCTTCAACATCTCTTGATTGATGTAATACTATAAAAATTTCTATGTCGTCAGTTATTTTTGTGTAAAACACAATGTAATTCATTGTCAGCTATCCCGCTTTAGCTTACTCTGCCCTCGTACTTTGATATTTTCCAGCAAATTAGGCAAGGACTCATCATCATATTGAGTATATTCTCCATGCTTTAGCTGTTCAGATGCGATGTCTACGACGGGCTACGCCTACGCAATATCTTGCTGTAATGTTTCTAATTTTAACTTTCGGATTCTTTGCCCCTTTGCCCTTCAGGTGACGCTCCTTCTCTGCGAGACGCTACGCGTAGCTTGCTTCTCCGCAGGAGTACGTCGCTAACGCTTCGCTAACAGCAGTTGCTCATGGGGGAGACCCCCAAGACCGCACTGCTTCACCATCTGTGTCCTTTGAATCATAATTTGATTCAAATCACAATCTGCCCTTTGCCTTTTTATAACGACAATTTTTAACAACAAACTTAAATATAATAAAGCGATCGCAGTAGTTAACTAGCGATCGCCAAATTCAATCTTATTCAATCCAAAATTATTTCTAAGCAAACAAAAACTGTGCCGTATTACCAGCCGCTAAATTCGCGCCAATATTGTTGCTGGTAAAGCCCGTCACGCTACGCAATTCGGCCAGGACTTGACCGGAACCAAATCCGCTATTGCTTTCGATGCCATCTCTGAGGCGGAAGTAAGTGTTATTACCCTGAACCACCACATCAATCGCCTCAATTCCTTCAAAATGGAGTAAATCACCGCCACGGCGATTAAACTGGCGAATCACATCGCTACCATCGCCACTGCGGTAAATGACGGTATCCACATCGCGGTCATGATTGAGATATAGGCTATCATTACCTGCATTACCAATCACGATGTCTGCGCCAACTCCAGCATAGAGAATGTCATCGCCATCACCACCGCGCAGGAGATCGTTACCACTCAAGCCGCGAATGATGTCATTACCACCTTGACCATTAATTACATCGTCGGAGTTGGCAAAGCCGCGTACATTGTTGTCGAGGTCATTGAGGAAAGTAACCGTGTTACGCTTCCATATCTGGTCTTGGGTCGAGTCGGCATCGAAGACATCAAAGTTGTCGCTCAGTCGGGGACTATCGCTAAATACAATGTTGCCCACCTGTCCATGTTGACCGCCAGGAATTGCTAGATTATCCAGATTCTCCAGAGCAAAGTCTTTCAGGATAACTTTGGTATCATCTACACCCTCAAAACTGACTTCTAAATCAGAACCAACTTGAGTCAGAAGTAAATTTTTAGCAACTAAATTGGCTCCTTTGAACACCAATTCATCAAAGGTAGATAGTACTTCTTCAGAGGGATTGCTACCGCGACCTACGCCAGTGAAGTCTTCAACAACAATAGTGCCATCACCCCGGTTGATTTTGACTGGATAGACATTGCTATTGAGATCTCCAGTGGATGCGGTGTTATTGGAGAACGTGTTATTACCTCTGTCACCTATAACCGCACCAGATTGGCCGAAGATAGCACCCCCTCGACCCTGTCCATTCTGGTTGCCTGTTCCACCCGTAGCAGAGTTGTTGATAAAGGCACTGTTCCCGGCACTAAAGCGTCCACCTTCTGTCAAAAACACGGCACCACCCAAGCCGGCACCGCCGCCGCCCCGTCCTCCAAAGCCGCCTACTCCGGAACTGTCAGCCAAAAAGGTGCTGTTGCCACTGCTACCAGCACTCCCGGCACCCCCAGACCCAGCAAAGGCACCCCCAGCACCCCCAGCACCCCCCAAGCCACCAGAGCCACCACTACCCCCCAAGGCGTTAGCACCACCACCACCGCCACCACCACCACCGCCACCGCCAGCACCGAAACCTCCAGCACCGCCAGTTCCTCCAGCACCACCAGGCGCACCTGCGCGTAAGGCTCCTGCACCGATCGAACCGCCACCGCCACCGCCACCACTTCCGCCGCCAGCACCGAAACCTCCGGCACCGCCGTTGCCGCCAGGGCGTCCAGCTTGTCCATTGCCATTTGAGAGAATAATGCCGCCCTCCCCTCCATATCCACCGCTACCGGGAACAGATCCAAAGAGATTACCGCCACCGGCACCGCCCCTAAAGCCAGATTGAGCAGATTCAGAGGATCTGGCACCCCGCCCACCATCCTGGAGGCTAAAGCCGCCATTGCCGCCTACTGCCCGGTTATCGACGAAAGCCACTCGATCGACCGTCACATCACCATAATTGATAAATAGGGCACCACCCGCTCCCAAACCACCGCCGCCGCTTTTCTGTCCATCCCCACCGTAGGCATAGCCGTTGACAAATCTCAGGTCAAAGAAGCTGGCTGCGGCTCGATCTACAGAAATAATTTGGGTGCGATTTTGCCCATTGAAACCGCTGGTGCTAATCCCATTGCCTTGAAAAGTAATTCTGCCCGGATTGGGGGTAATGACGATCGGTTGGTTAAGCTGTGCAATCCCATACAAATTAATGGTGTCATCGCCGAAGGAATTAATTGCCTGACTGACAGCTTCCCGCAAACTGAGCAAATTATCATTCGGGTCAACAATATCGTCGTATCGAGTTACTGTAAATGTTGCCATTTGATTTTCTCCTAAATTTACTTGTATGGTTTTGTGTTGCAATTGCACGTAAAGTAATGCCCTGGTATGACAGTTGCAGCGGTCTGCACTGTCAAGAGTGCCAAACGTGGTTATAGAATTTGAAAATAAGAGTGTGGTAGGAATCCAAGGCAATTGCGGTTGTGGATTTCGCGATCGCTAATCTTGTTATATGAATTCAAGCTTGCTGAAGCAATATAGAAAAGTTAAGGACTTGCTTCCATCTGTGCAACTTAACTTTTCTGAGAGCGATCGCACGAGCTCGCATAATACTTTTAACTGTTACTGCCGCATTCTTACTAGAATCACAAAACGTATTTTTTGTCAAGGTCAGTTTTTCAAGGGCTGCGGCGCTACAAAACTGATCTTTTATTAAGTGTGGCGATCGCGTAATCCTAGAAAGATAAAGATCCGCACACTGCCAACACAAGCGTTAATAACTATGCCGCAAAATCCTCTTGATATCGGTATCGAAGCAGTCCCCAGCAAAATTATTAGCTTCACTGCGTTTAAGAATGCAGCGAATAACAATATTCTCATGCCTTTGAGGAAGGATAAGGTAAAACACAAGGCTAAGTATGACTCGCAAGATACTCAAGAGAGATTAAAAGCGGAAGTTGCGGCTTTGCAACAGGAGTTGGCAATTGTCAAGCAGGAGAAAGCTGAATTAGAAAATCTATTAAAACAGCAGGAAGAGGCGAGAAAAATCCAAGTTCAAGAGATGCAAATCGAGATTGATTTAAACAAACTCGCACATCAAATAGCAGAAATTACTCAAACTGATTACTTTCAACAATTGCAAATAGAAGTTGAATCCCTTCGCCATACCAAAATACCTTAATTACGAATTACGAATTACGAATTACAAATTAATATTCTATGTCTAAAATTATTGCAATTCACTCATTCCGGGGCGGAACTGGTAAATCTAACTTAACAGCAAATTTAGCAGTAACAATGGCACTGCAAGACAAGCGAGTTGCAATTGTAGATACTGACCTGCAATCTCCTGGTATTCATGCTTTATTTGGCATTGATGAAACAATTGCATGTAAAACATTGAATGACTATTTATGGAATCGCAGTTCCATTGCTGACACCGCCTATGAGGTTACTTCTTTTATGGCAATTACTCAAGGTAAGATTTTCCTCATACCTTCTAGTATCAATGCTGATGAAATTGCCAAAATTCTCAGCGAAGGATACAACGTTAGTTTACTTAATAGTGGATTTCAAAGATTAATTCAAGAGTTAGAGTTAGACTACTTATTTATTGATACCCACCCTGGTTTAAGCCGAGAAACTTTACTATCTATAGCTATTTCTGACTTGTTAATTGTGATTCTTCGTCCAGATCGCCAAGACTTTCAAGGCACAGCAGTGACTATTAATATCTCTCGTCAATTGCAAGTTAGCAATATGATGATGATAGTTAATAAAACTCCAAGCCGCATGGAGTTTTCTTCGCTACAGCAAAAAATAGAGAAAACTTATAATGTTTCAGTCGCAGGTATATTTCCGCTTTCAGAAGACATGGCACAACTCGGTAGTAGTGGATTATTCTGTTTGCAATATCCTGACCATTTCTTTACTCAAATTTTGCAAAGCTTAGCAGATAAAATAAGTTAAAAATTTAAAACTAACTTCTCAAATTATAAAAATTTTTAGATAACCTTATCAAGTAAACGTAAGACAATGGCTGAAAATGTTCAAGAACAAGCAATTACATTTGAAACTGCTTTAAAAGTAGCAGATGAATCTGTATTTACCAAACATAAAAGACATTTAAAAAATATTGAAGTAGCTGTATTGCGGGGAGCTTTACAAGGTCAAAAGTATGACCAAATAGCCGCAGAATGTGACTATGCTCCAGAGTATATCAAGCATGATGTAGGTCCAAAATTATGGCAGATACTTTCATCTAGCTTAGGCGAAAAAGTCAGTAAAACAAATTTGATGGCTGTTCTCGCACAAAAAGCATCTGAAAAATTCAAAATTGAAGATTATTCTTCATTTTCTAGTCCGCAGTCCTCAGTATACAATCCCCAATCTCTTGAACTAGAATCACCCGTTGGACTGATACCATTGGATTCTAATTTCTATGTAGAACGTCCTCCGGTGGAAGCTCGCTGTTATGATGAAATTACTAGACCAGGGGCATTAATTCGCATTAAAGCACCTAGTCAAATGGGTAAGACTTCTTTAATGGTAAGAATTTTAGCTCATGCTAAACAACAAAATCATAGGGAAGTACGTACTGTAGCCTTAAGCTTGCAGCGAGCAGAACGTTCTATTTTTAATGACTTAGATAAATTCTTGCGTTGGTTTTGTGCTGCGATTACTCGCAAGCTTCAGTTACCCCATAAAGTTGAGGATTACTGGAGTGAAACTTTTGGCAGTAAGAGTAACTGTACAGCTTATTTTGAAGATTGTTTACTTCCAGATATTCATGGGGTTTTAGTCTTAGCTTTAGATCAAGTTGAAGAGGTATTTTTACACCCAGAAATTGCTGATGATTTCTTTACATTATTACGTTCCTGGTATGAAGAAGCAGCTTATGGAGATAGCGGTAATCCTCTGTGGCAAAATTTCCGTTTGGTTATTGTTCATTCCACAGAAGTATATATTCCTCTAGATATTAATAAATCCCCATTTAATGTAGGTTTAGCAATTGAATTGCAAGCATTTACTTACCAACAAGTATTTAATTTAGCCCAACTTTATATGATTAATTTATCTGAAGCTGAATTATCAGAATTGATGCAGCTTGTGGACGGACATCCATATTTAATACAACAGGCTTTATACCATCTAGCGCAGGAAGATTTGAGTTTAAAGCAGTTAATCCAAACCGCAGCTACAGATGCAGGTATTTATAGTAATCACTTGCATCGCCATTTAAGAAGCTTACAAGAACATCCGCAATTAGCAGCAGCGTATGAGGAAGTAATCCATTCATCAAATCCTGTAGAGTTGGAACAGATTTTAGCATTTAAGTTGCACAGCATGGGGTTAGTCAAGCTGCAAGGAAATCACGTTATATCCAGTTGTGAGCTATATCGGCATTATTTTGAAGAAGCTTTGCGCTCAAACGCTACAGGTAAATATGTAGATGCGTAAGTGGGATACTTCTGTTATTTGCGTCTGAAGTTGATGCAGTATTTCATTAATCAGCTATTTTGACTTTTCATTTTTAATAAAGCAATTAACTCAGCCATTTCCTCTGCAATTATTTCCGGCATTCCAAGGTGAGGAATTTGGAAATTTGGAAGCCTAATCGTTGCCTGTTCTGCTTTAAGATATGGATTTGAAGATTGTGTATATGTTGTTACAATTACCCAAATAGCTTCCTGCGTCTTTCTAATTCGCTCTTTTTGACTAATGTTTGCTTCAATCGCAGGAATATAATTCCACTCTGAAGATGTTTTCCATGCTGATAATTCTTTTTGAAGGAGTGCTAACTGTTTTTGTATTGGATTATACTCGAAATCAGTTTCTATTTCTGTGCTAAATACCCAATCTTGTATAAGTTCATGTTGTTCCCAATCGAATAATTTTTCATACTCTTCTTCTGAAATTCCCAGTTCTGTAGCTGGGTTTGTTTCCAATTTTTTCTTACGACGATCAAATTCCTGATGAGCCATAACTTTTCCGATTATGGCATCTACTGCTGTTAACTTTGCCTCTTCATGCAACTCATTAAACTGTTTCGATCCAACCACAAAATATGGTATATAGCTTCCATGAGCAACTTTAAGCTTAAGCTCCATCCAAGGTTTTCTATATTTAGGTACTCCATTTTTCTGTGTATGATACTCCAAACTTGTGTTAAAACCTTCACCTAACCCATCAAATTCAATGCACAAAATTGGCTCATCTTTTTGATTACAAATAGTGTAATCTATTGATGTTTTCTTTAGAATATTTTTTTCTTTCTCAGAAATAGATATCAGTTTTACAAATGAACTTTTGATACTTTCACCATATCCAAGCACTGCTAAACATACACGAGATGTATAATCAGATATATCAATAATATTATCTGTAGTAAAAATATTCAAATAGGGAAGATTGTGCCAAATATTATATTTGTGTCCCCATGTTCTTTGAAGTTTATCATAGTAAAAATAACGTTCAGATTTGCTTGCAAAAACTGAATTTTTAACTCCCATATAAATTATTCAGAGTTTAAAGTTATTGTTTGAATTTAAAAAGCCAGGAAAGAGCAACTAATTACAATAGTACAAATAAGGACAAGTAACTAGTCTTTCTTAAGCACTTCTCTACAGATAATCTTGAAGCAGTTTAAACATAAGATATCAATAGTTATCTTTTTGAATACTACTTCAACTAAGAGCTAAAGCAGGCTAGATATCTATTGTACGCAAATTTTTTTGTGTTTAGTTTCTATTTGAGATAAAAGTGCGTGAGGCAAAAAGCCTCACGCATCTTATATTTTACGTATTATTTAGATTGCGTTAACTAATTCAAACCCTCCACACCGAAGTAATTAGCCAACGTCAACACAACCTCCTGAGTCAAACCCTCAGATAACTCTGGCAAATAAACGCGGATGGCATTCCTCGCAGCAGCATCGAATTGGGCAGCGTGAGCCGTAGCATTACGGACAAATGGCTCAACTAATTTGATTAATTCGTAACTGCTGCTCAAGTCAGTATTCTCAATCGCCCGATCTAGAGGTGGGGCTGTGGGGTCGGGGAACTCTGGGAGAATGCGGCTGACGAAGGTAACGCGGTGGAAAATGCGCCAGCAAGCGGGGCCGCCTTGGGGTTGTCGTGCTTGACGCAGTGCGATCGCATTGGGGGAATTACTCTCTTCTAACCACTTGCGGTCAACAACGGTGTTAAAGAAGGTGTCGTAGTTTTCCGTATTGGGAGTAAGGTAAAAGCTTAAGAAGCGGTAAGCGTTGACTTTACCAGGAGCATCTAAAGGATTGCCGTTGGCATCATACACCCGAATGGGACGACCAACTTCGTCTCGCATCAAGTTACCTCTGTCATCCATTTGAAATCTCTGTAAGTCAGCTTGGGTATTGTTTTTGACTTCAATTTTGAAGGATTGACTTGCTTCTTTAGTTTTGGATTTGGTGAGGTTTAAACTGCCACCAAAAGATGCTTTTGCCTCCAAATCTAAAGTGACACTACCTATTGCAAAAGAACCGGAAGCATTTATACTACCGTTACCTGTAAAACTATAAGCCCCACTGGTACTTTCTTGTTGGACATCGGTTGTTTCTGTCGATTCAGCGTAGAGTCCACCGTCTGCTGTCCAGATATAGCTGTTGACTAAGTTACGTTTACTGTATTGCTCTGGCAAATTGTTGTTGTTAGTCAAAGCATCAACTAAACCAGTGATGGCTATCCCAACGGCCAACCCAGTCGGCCCACCAGCAGCTAAACTTGCAATTGTGCCATTGTCTGCTCCAACTCCAATACCAGCTGCACCAGGGGGTGTGGTGCGAAAGTCTTCGTAGTAGGTACGTAAGCGGGTTTCTTCGGACTGGATGCGTTGGCGTAGGGTGTAAGCTTCGCTGGGTTTGAAGTAACTTTGTTCGCGGTAGCCTGTCAAACCTCTATAATCTGGATCTAAAACTTTGCCGTTTTGATCATAACCGACAGCACCATCTAGTGTGCCTTGTTTGGTGTAATCAGGTTTGATAGGGAAAGGAATAATATTGGTATCTTTGGGAATATTCGGATTAGGAATCATCCTGAAAGATACTAGGGCGCGGTTATGTGCCAAGCGGATGGCATACATATCGGCAGTTTCCGATTCCACTAGAGCAAAGCCTAAGTTTGATGGTTGATAACGACGAGGCATCGCTTTGTTAAGGCGTTTGTTGATGTCTGGGTCTTCCCAAGCGCCACCCAAACCCACAGATGTCATTTTGCTGACATTGGTTTGGTTACTTTGTTGCTGGTTACTCGACCATTTCAACTCGGTGTCTAATTTGGCTGAAGCACCAAGTTTAACGCTGGCTGCAAGAATATCCCTAGTGATAATTCCAAAACCCAAAGGAGCAGTTACAGAATCAATATGCTGACTAACTTCTCCAGATAAGGATGCTTCAAAGGAGGAATTGAAACTACTGTCTCTAATAGCAGATAAAGTGTAAGAAACGCTATCAGCTTCGACAAATTCTACAGTAGTACTATCTACATAGTCGCGTACCGAATCATCGATAGGGCCGGCGGTGAGGTTCTCGGAAGGAACGGGGGGCGCACCTTCGATGTAACCTTTGATTTGTGGGGCAAATTGGACTTGACTCACCCATTCTGTAATTAAGTTACCGACTTTGTAGCCTGTGAGCAAATACCATTGCCCATTGTCGATGAAGCTGTAACAGCGTTTGTGAACTCCGGTGATTTCGCCATTATTGCCTGTTTGGATGTCTGCGTATTCGCCAATACCAGGACGGCTAGTTATTTTACCGTGGAAGCGGTTGGCAATACTACCCAAAGCATTACGCACCAAGGCAATTTCATCACCTATGGGTGCTTGGGACAGGGTTTGTTTGAGAGTACTATTAGCAGATGGTGTGAGATGATTACCACGCAAACTGCTGTCATTGACGCGGGTAACTTGGGGCTCTTGGGCTGCGGGGTTGACGGGATCTGATTCAAATTCGTAGTAGGCGATGAGGTTTTCCCATTCTCCTTTGATTTGACCAAAGAGGTTATCGAGAATTTGTTCTGGGGTGCGGGACTGTTTCCAGATGCGGATTTCGTCCATCTCGCCAAAGTAGTCTTTACCCAAGTTGAATTCGTTGAGGGTGAGGTTGGGTTCGCTAATAGGATTAGTTTGCGCGGGAATACCGTTGAGGTAAAGTTCTAGTTTGGAGGCTGTGGGGTTGGGGTCTACAACCCAGCTAGCACCAAGAATCCGCGCTTCGCTGTTATCGATGGTGTTGATGGTGGTGTTCCCGACACCTTCGTTTATTAGCCATTCACCTGCTAGTTTAGAGCGATCTCCTGTCCCTTGTTGAACTTCATTGGCGGTTAAAGCACGATTCCACACGCGCAACTCGCTAATTGTACCCCGCAAGTAGTTAGGGGAACTACCAACAATCCTTTTGCCTTGAGGTGTGTCTGTCGGTACACCAAAACACTTACCTAGTTCTAAAGATTGGAGATTAGTCACGGGTACACCAGACAAAACCGGCGCATTGGGATTGAGTAAAGTCCCATTCCAATACAATCTGATACTGTAACCGTTATCAATTTTGATGGCGGTGACGGCAATTTTGATAGCAGTATTGAGACTAATGGAATTTACAGGGCTAGAAACTATTCGTTGTTCAGAATTACTATTTTCATAGGCAAAATAAAGGCTGTAGTTACTACCAGAATCTCGCTTCAAAGCCATCCATGCGGTCAATTCTGGCTGATTTCTCCCCAGTCTGCCTTTTTGCAATAAGGGATAGATATCTCGATCGAGACTGCTTAAACTCAGGGTGAGTTCAATACTCAATTGATTCTCTACACCCAAGGCTACTTGATTACCACAATCGAGGTAATTATCAACACCGTTAAAATTTAAAGCGTAAGCTTCTAAGTAAGTAGCGGCAATATGTTCCCAAGAATTTGTCCACAGGATTTGACTGGTAGAAAGGTAGCGGTTTCGCACTCCGGCAATTACATTGTAGGCTTTGAGAGGAGATTTTATTTGTTGGGGATTGCCAATAATTGTGCCATTGTTAGCCTGATTGCCAGTGCGATCGCTCACATTGCGATTCTCAAAGTAGTAGTAAACAAGTAATCTTGCTTCGTTGCCATTTAACCGACAATCTTTGTAGATATTAATTTCCCCAGCACTGCGTACCCCTTGCCAAATACGGATTTCATCTATTCCCCCTTGGAAGAAGAAGGTTTTACCAGGGTTATTCATCACCCCAATTAATAATCTACCTTTACCTTGATAAGTCGTCGGGGCAATATCTTTGGCAACCTCTACGCCATCACGGTAAATTATTCTTTGACGAGTCTGGATATCGAAGGTACAGGCGTAATGATGCCATTGATCGTCATTAGCTAGGTCTTGCTCCGTGTTTAAATCATTGCGGTAAAAACCAAAGCTGAAACGATGGTTTTGTCGAAAACCGATGTGTAATTGTTCATTGGTTCTGTCTATCCCTTGGGAGAGAATCGCTGAGAAAAAGGTATTGGCGGTGACACTAGCAGCTTCCCGTTTTGCCCAGAATTCAATGGTAAAGGACTGATTGAGCAGGTTGATATTACCAGCTTCTATGTAGTCATTAGTACCATTAAATTGCAGACCAGAGTTAACATCTTGGTTTTGAATGCCCAAACAATAATTCGATGTGGGAGAATTTTCTGAGACAATCCAAGCATGATTGATGTCTCTCCTTTCGGGACGAATCCAAGCTTCTAGGCTGATATCTCCCTGATTTGCCATCCTGTTAGCATCACCGATGAGATGACCAGTTTCAATTTTCAATGCATTTCCGGGGGCTGCTGTCACCCAAGCATTGGGTTGGGATACCCCAGTCAGAGGACGAGTAGCGATGTTCTCGATGTTGTTAGCGTTGGTCAAACCTGCAACTTCTACGAGAATAGAACCATATTTGAGATTATAGGGAGAGTTGAGGGCAGTGCCTTGATTACTGAAACTGCTGTAACGGTGATAATCGTATTCGATTACATTGATGCTTGTTCCCGCAGGTATAGTTGCATCTAGGGTAATTGAGTCCACTGCTATTGTTTTATCACCAGGAGCGATCGCTTTTCGTAGCGGAATAGTCCCCGCACCAATTACCAAAACTGCACCTACTTCGTAGCGTTGTGTTGCAGGTTCAGACAGGGTAATGATATCCACCGTACCCGTTACCGATTCGACTAAACGACCGAGGTATAATACTTCTCGTGCTTGTCCGCTCAACACCTTAGCAAAACTGCCACTATTACGGGGAACTCGATCCCAAATCTCGGTAATTTGTAGGGAACTGTTAGTTAAAGTTAGTTTGCAGACATTGGCATCTAGACTATCGGCAATATTTACCGTCGTCCCATCTAAATTAGTATCGTCGGCTGCAATCACCTTCATTTCACTGCGTCCCAAACCAGGCGATCGCTCTTGCAATTTGACGCTGTTAGACAGCAAAATATTAGAGCGGGAAACATTGGTATCGTAAGCCACAGTAAAGAACTGATCGGTATTGCCGCGGAAGTACAAATTCACCATGCCATTGGCGCTTTCAAACAATTGCGGTGCATCGTTTGTCCAAGCAAAATCTAACAATCCTCCTACCACATTCAATCCACTGGGATCGATATGAATTAACCGCATAGGGAAAGCAAATTTTCCTTGCAGTTGTTTGCGTTTATCGAGTAGTTCTGCTTGTAAAGTTTGCAGTCTTTCTCTAACTACGTCTAACTGCTTTTGTAAATCAGGGATGGTTTCTGTGCGAATTTTAGTGATTTCCTGCTGAATTTGGTTAATTTGAGAATTGTAGAGGTCAATTTGACTCACAGTACTATCAGTCAGACGTACCTTAGCACTTTGATAGCTAGATATAGAGTAAGTACCACCATATCTCCTACCATCTTGGTACTCTACGCGGGAAGAACCACCAAAGTTAGGTTCATCGTAGAGGATGATATATGCTCCGGCATCTAAATCTACAGAAAAGATTGGTATCGATAACCGGGAATGTTCGCCTACCTGCAATCTTTGTTGTTGACCCTCAAAGCTAGGCAAAGAATAGACCGTTACGCCATTATTCGCTAGATTTGTTTTTAGTTGTTGTTTCTGAGATAAATTTTGCTCAAGAGTAGCAATGATTCTCATTTGATTATCAATCTCAGATTCCAAAGATGCGATCGCATTTTTTGTATTCGGAATTTCTATTTGTTCTAGCTGATTGATACGTTCTATATATATGTTTGGATTTTTCGCTGTGATATCAATTAGAGGTAAATTAATTACATCAGGAACTTGCGACAATCGACCCCGTTTAGTCACTGCAAAATCCAAAACCGCGACTTTCTTTTGATCGTTATTAGCCTTTCCAGTAGCTACCGCCACCATCACCCGCGCACTTTGTTTTGTCGGTGCAGGGTTATTGTCATAACCGGCTGATAATTCTTCTTGTTGATAGTAAAGTAACGCCGATATCCCTTTACCCGCAACAGTACGACTATCACTAAAGCTAAAACTACAACGACGAATTCCGGGATTATCGCCTACAGGTGCATCTGATTGTAACCACTGCAAATTCCCAAGAATTGTGCCATTATTCAAACTATCAGTTTGGTCGTAAACAGTTTGACCATTACCTTCATCAAATTGCCAGTAGGTAATCAATCCTGGTTCATTTCCAGCTTTACGGATATTTTGAGTTTCTGCAACTTCAATTTCTGAACGTTCCCGTCCCCAAATAGATAACTCATCAATAGTTGCAGTCAAAGAAGAAGCAGGTTGTGTTCCGCCATACAAAGAACTCACATTTCGTCCTACTACCAGGTAAGTTCTTTGGGTTGAATTGATGGGATATTTAGGTAAAAGTAAATATTGATTTTCTCTTCCCCCTGCATTGATAACTTTATCGCCAACTTGAATTCTCACCAAACCTGAATTTGCAGGTGAATTTGGTTCTGTAGGACGTACTAAGGAAATACTAATATGATTCCATTGCCCCATGTTAATTACATTGGGCAGAGAACGCAAGGTTTGAGATTTCTTAGCATTATCGTTGTAAGCAGTAACTTCTAACCCATAACCAGGGATTGTTTGTCCATCAATTAATATTTCTGTTGCTACCACGCTAACAGTAAAGATAGCATTGGGCATCCCTTCAGAGTAAATTACACCTGTGGTTTCTGGTTTAATCCAAGCAGAAATATTAAATTCATCTTTATTGATGATTTGGCTTTTAGCTTCAATATAAGTATTACCATCTAGCCGTAACGCAGTTTCTGCAAAACCTAGTTTTTCAAAAGCTGCTGGACTTTCTGTACCTTTAGTGTTAAATAATCCATCACTAGACCGTTCAATATTATAGGCATCTAGACGATTAGTCTTTTGATTATGGACAAATATTTGCCAGCGTTTGATATCAGGAATACCGGTTGGTACTTGAACTACAGCAAATCTTCCATTATTTAAGTTACGGATGAAATTTAACTCTAATGTCGGCTCATAAAATGGTCGATTATTCATATCGATAGCACCGAGGGTATCTTTGGCGCTACTTTTAAGAATTTTATTCCGACTCCGACGATAACGTACCTCGCGCGAGGTTTTGAGTTTATTACCAGAAAGGATAAATCTATCAACTAACAGAGTATTGTTAACAATCGGGATATCCTTACTATCTGCACCTTTGATTGTGATATTATTCGCGTCTTTCTCATCAACAGATTGACGGAATAAATATACATATTGTCCATCACTGAGGGCTTGAAATGGTGCATCGGCGGTTAATCTAGCTGTAGATGAACGGAATACATCAACTTCAGAGCGATTGACAGCAGGTTCACCATTTGTTTTTACTGATGGTAATACTTTATTAGGAATAATCCCAAAACCGACTTCAGCAATTTCATTAGGGAAAGTTAATAATTCTGGTGTCGGCGACCAATTTCTAGCATCAATAGGTAATGGTCTATTTTGTTGGTCAAGAACAGTGTAATAGATCCGACGCTCCCTATCCATGGCCAAGGATATCAATACCCCTGTATGCTCTACCAGAGTTGTATACTGATAAACTTTATTAGTATAGCTCTGCAAATAGTTGTCCCATTGAGGTTGCATATTTTTCTCCTATTTATTGGTTCAGTTAATGAGTATTTAACAAGTTAAATCTAAAGAACTTACACTGATAAATATTTGTGTAAGTTCTATTAGTTTAAGTAGCTACAACCAGAAAAAATTAATTTGAGTTATAGATAAATCTGGCTGATTTCTCAAGCTTAAAAAAATTAATTACTAGCTTGATTGAGTGGATAATTAACAGAATTTTCTCCAGTAGGTTGTGGAGAATCTATTTTTGCATAACGAGGATTGCAAGCTTGTGCAAATAATAAAATGCCGAATGATAAAACAAATGTAAACAGTCTGTTCCAGCGCATATTGTTCAGAGAATTTGTTAAAGTCTTCATCAGTTCAACTCCTTGATTGCAGGTGTTATGGTATCTTTATAGAATTTGCAAAGTTAAAAGTCGATACAGAAAAGTTAAGGAATTAAATGTAGAAGCTAACTTAACTTGAGACTTAACTTTTACAGCATCATGCTTAACTAGAGTAAAATCTGCAATTTTTGACGTGATAAGAATTTTCTTTCCAGCAATTGCAAGGCAATTCTTTTACCTGTACACCAGCCGTAATATCCATAAGTTGCGGATCTAGCAACAGTTTTCTCAAAACCTACAAAGTAAAGTGTAGGGTCAACAATAGATTGGCATTTACCATCTGTTTTTGGTAATAACCTATCGTTCATATTAAGATACAATTGCGGCTGTCTCAAAATTTTATTTATACCAGGACGAAAGCCAGTACCTAAAATAATTGCATTATAATCTTGTGCTACACCATTGCTAAAGATTACGCCCGTCTTTGTAAGTTGTTGAATACTATTAGAAATGACTCGAATATTTCCTTTTTTGATTTGTTTAACCGTACCTCTATCTACCCAAGCTACACGTCCCTGATTAACTTCCACATCCATTGGCCCTTTATCTTCTGCATAGATAGAGTATGCACTTAAATCTAAAGCAAAACGCTGAATAAATTTATCAGTTTCCTTGATGTCTGCTTGTAATTCTTCTAGTGAGAAATCTATGGCTTTCTCCATAGCTTCTACTCGAGAATCTATTGTATTATTATTAAACAAACGTTTAAAGTATGACCTACTGCGCCATAACCAATATTGTAGCGATCGCAGTCTCGGATAAAGAGGAAATACCCAACGTTTACCGCGAATTGACATATCTACACGTTTAGCGCCGTGTTCATATAAATCAAGTGCGATTTCTGCTGCTGAATTCCCCGAACCAATGACTAAAACCTGCTGATTTTGATAAGGAATACCATTTTGATAGGCACTACTATGAATAATCTTACCTGAAAAATTTTCTTGTTCCACAAGCTTTGGTATTACAGGTTCATTAGTTAGCCCAGTGCAGATAACAAGAACCTTGCAGCGTAGAATATCTTTAGTTGTTTGTATTTGCCAGTTATCATCTGTTTGATTCTGATTATAACTTTTAGTAATATTTTGTACTTCCTCACCAAAACGAATATGTGAATCAACTTGGAAATGATGTGCATATTCTGTTAAATACTCTACCATTTCCTCTTTCGTCTTAAATGTGGAATATTTTCCCTTACCCTCAAAAAAAGGTAAAGTAAAATAAGGATTTTGTGTAACTAATCGCTCGTAGGCGTTTTTCCAGATAGTTGCGACAGTTTCACCTTTCTCTATCACAACAAAGTTATCAATTCCAAATTTTTTTAAACTTGCAGCTACAGTAATACCGCAAAAACCAGCTCCAATAACGATAACGTCTAGTTCAGCGTTCATAAAATTGACTTTGATTGCGAATCTTAACTCTTATCTTTATAAAATTTGGTATTTCAATAGTCGATATAGATTAGTTAGGGAATTTGAGCCGTTGCCAACCTACTTAACTCTCTTTCCTGCTTCCTCTATTGATTAGTTAAGTTTGCAAGTTAAGTCATTTCCCTATCTAACTCCTTAACTTTTCTGTATCGACACTGCAATCGTCTACTTCTAAATATAAATAGTTAGACTAGTTATAACTAAAGAGTTGACATGAACTTAATAACTTTGCTGTTACGTTCTTCTTGGAAAATTCTCACTCTTGCTACCTGTATTGGGTTATTAAGTGGGGTTAGTACAGCCGGATTACTTATAACAATCAATACACATATTAATCAATCATCTCTGAGAATAATATTAATTTACAGTTTTATCGGTCTTTGTCTTGTCAAGTTTTTAACAAATATTATTTCTAAATATTTGTTAATAAATTTAGCAGAAAAAGCAATTGTAGAATTACGCCTTACATTGAACGAGAGAATTTTATCTGCACCACTATATCATCTAGAAAAGTTAGGGAAACATCGTATATTAGCTACATTAACAGACGATGTATTAGCAATTTCTCGCACAGTCTACATTATTCCTACGTTGTGTATTGATATGACTATCGTAGTGAGTTGTCTTTTGTATTTATTTTGGTTATCCCCAACGATATTTTTTCTGGTGGTCATTTCTCTATTGCTAGGAATATTTAGCTATCAACAGATTGCATACAAAGCAACCTCATTTTTTACCCTGGCTCGTCAGCAAGAAGATCGACTGTTTAAGCATTTTCAGAGTATAACTGAGGGAACTAAAGAACTAAAGCTTCACAAAGAACGACGACAAATATTTTTAAAGCAAGAACTTAGAGAAACGGCACAATTATCTAGACGCAATAATGTAGTTGGAATGACTATATTTGCAGTTGCTGCTAGTTGGGGTAATAGCTTGTTTTTTGTGGTTGTAGGATTGGTAATTTTTGCTCTACCTACTTTCCAAACTATCCCTAATCATATTTTATCTGGATATGCATTGACTATTCTCTACTTGCTTTCACCTTTAGACTACATTATGAGTGCTGTTCCTACCTTTAGCCAAGCAACTGTTGCTTTACAGAAGCTTGAATCACTGAAACTATTATTGTCGAATCGCTGTTATGAAAGTAATTTAATGAATTGGGATGAAGCAGATAATTTTTGTTACAGTTTAGAATTTTTGGGTATCACTCATACCTATCATCAAGACTCAGAAGATACAGCTTTTACTCTTGGCCCAATTGATTTGACGGTTTCGGGAGGTGAAATTGTTTTTATTGTCGGCGGTAATGGGAGTGGTAAGTCTACGCTGATCAAATTAATCTCTGGTTTATACATTCCTGAAAGCGGAAAAATTTATTTTAATAGCAAATTAGTAACTACAGAAAATCAAGAATGGTTCCGTCAACATTTTTCAGCAGTGTTTTCTGATTTTTATCTATTTGATAATTTATTTAATTTAGGTAAAAATATCGCTGATGATAAAATTCAAGACTATTTAGTTCAATTACAAGTAGATAAAAAAGTCCAAATAAGCAATGGAATCCTTTCTACCACCTTATTATCTCAAGGACAGCGAAAACGTCTAGCCTTGTTAACAGCTTATTTAGAAGACCGTCCTATATATGTATTTGATGAATGGGCTTCCGATCAAGATCCTGTATTTAAAAAGATTTTCTATACGCAGATATTACCTGAGTTGAAAAGTAAAGGCAAAACTGTAATAGTAGTTACTCATGACGATCAATATTTCTATTTATCAGATCGCATAGTTAAGTTAGATTATGGCAAGGTAAACAATGTTTATAAAAAAGTTACACCTTAAATGTAAAGTTTTTTGTTGTCTATTTATAACAAATAGAATAAGCACTAAATTCATAAACTGGGCCAAGTAAGTCCTATTCGTTTTTAGCCAGCCAGATCGGGGCAAACGTATCTAAAGTACAACAATCCTTTAATAGCAATAGTTTTTGCATTTTATAATTTAGCCTATTTTTTGATCGATATCCTTATCCAGTAAAAGTTTCATAAAAACCGTGCATTCGTACAGCCTGCCAGGTATAGCAGGCTGTAATAGATTCAAATTATAGTTGATTTAACTAGCAACAGAAGCTATTTCTGGTGAGAATAATTTGTGATTTTCAATAGCATATTTATAGCTAAATAATCCATTGTTTGACAAGAAAAATTTTTCCTCACTACCCGATATCTTGAGTACCGTGATAACGCATGGTGGTTGAATATTGTTATTGCGAATGAATTTCCTTGCAGTTGTACAGGTTTTTTCTTGATGGTTTTGTTGATAGCAACTAAAGCTTGTAACCTTTGATAGCAAAACTTTTCCACGTAACTTACGTTTCAAATGGTATCTACCTAGTTTTTGTCGAATTCGGTTTGGCATTTTGCACTCTCCTTAATAATTGTGCGTGGTTTTTATATCGCTTAAGTTTAATTTCAAGCTGACGGGCTTCTTGTTTACTTGAGGTCTTCCATACGTAAACAATTTTGAAGTCGATGCCGCGTTCTATCGCAGCACGAGTAAATGCTGCTCCAGATCCTTGTAGATGCTGCTGAAATCTTTTCTTGAGGTTCGCACATGAACCTAAGTAATAACGAGCTTGATGTTTCTCATTTCCAAGTGGACGAGATAGCTCAATCATGTAGCAGCAAGGAATTGAGGGTATTTTTCCTGACAATTCCATTTATGCTTTTTTTAGGATTATTTTGAAAACTGAGGCGTTAGCTGAGTGTGGTAGTTTACGTAGTTACGCAGTTGAGTCTTTCTTGTTCTTCTGAGGTAAGCTGCTTCCAAGCTTCATCTTTAACAGCAAGATGCCTATATATAGCACTTCTAATTTGATAATAACTGGTAGCTGATTTGAGTTTTTCTGCCAGTATTAATACTTCTTCTCCAACTGGCTGCTGTTCTGTAGCGTTACTAGTGCTGGTTTGTTCGTTTTGTTTTAGTCTGGGATTAACTTCTAGAGCTTTTTCTCTCTCTGTTGGGGGTGTTTCTAATTGTGGAAGCATACTCGACTCAACCACTTCAGATTCAGCAGTCTCTTCCTGCGGCTGCTCTTTTTCTTGGGATTTAATTTTGGCGTGATAGTCTGCGATCGCTTCGCGGAGAATTTGCTGAGGGAGTAGCCCATACCCATCAATTAATTCCTGTGTGAGTACCCCTGTTTGGTGGTCTTCTTCCCACTGAGGAGGGAATTGACAGTAGCGATGGCTTCGCCAACGCCAAGGGCGAACGCCTTTTGGAGTTCTGCGCCAGATTGATATCTGCTTTTGTTGTTCCTGTTTTTGAGCTTTAAGAAGGACTTTCCTCTCTTCGATTAACTCCAGTACCAGTTTGCAGGTCAATCCCCCAATTGGATAATCTTGTAGCTGACTGATAACTGGCTTGTATTGAGGAGAACACAGTCTGAGAAGTATTGTTACTGGAATTGCGGCTAGGTGTTGAGGACAAGTTAAAAATTCTTGGAAGTTTTCGGCTATTTTGATCGCTCGTTTTTCCTCAGAACTTCCTTTGTCCCAACCGTATGTATCGAGCAAGGTTCGGTATTCTTTCTTGCTGTAGGTGGTTTTATATTCGTAGAGTAGGAAAGCAGCGTGCAAATATTCCAGACTGCTGGTTTCGATATGTGCGGTTGGATTTGGATCTAATTGATGTTTTTGGAGATAAGAGATTGATGTGATAGTTCCTGGCATGATAAAATTCTCTTTGCATTAATTTCGTTGGTCTTAAAAGCTCGTTGGTCTTAAAAGACCACCACAAATTAAAGGCCGGGTGCCTCTGCCTTGAGAAATGGGGGTGAAGCTCGTCGGCAATTTTAACTGCCTAAGATTTCTCTTAAAAAGCATACGAATATCCGTCCTTCTTGTGAATGGGTTTGCAAAACCTATGATTGATGTCTCCAACTCTTCCGGTCTTGGTAACGATGTCAAAACTGCCTCTGGCGCGACATAATACGCGACCAACGTACTGACCCACTTTCTTCCCTGAAAGCACAACAGCTTTAACTATATCGCCAGTCTGGAAGCCAAAATGAAGCGATTGACGAGTACGATGACGGATAGGAAAGCCATACTTGTTTGTACCAGCCATTTGTCTGGTTCCCCAACCATTCGCTTTAATTAGTAGTGGCTGCAATGTTAGCAACTTAATTGCTTTAATGTCGCCAATACAAGCCGCGTCAATCCAGTGTTGCTTTTCTAGTTGAAAAAGAGTTCGATTGTACTTTGTTTGAGCACCTGTTCCTGTTGTTGTTGGCAAAATACCTTTTAGGGTATGAAAAAGTGTCCAACGAGTCGCATTAACAGCGGCAGCATCTTTTAATGGTTTTTTGGCTTGTTGTTTAATTTTCTCTAATCTTTTTGCATCTTTTTTCAAAAACTCATCAACAAGTTGTGTCCCTTTTTTAAGATTGCATCGTTTACAGCTAAGAGCTAAATTGCTGACACGATTGCTACCACCTTTGGATTTTGGATGAATATGTTCAATTTGAAGTGGCACGCCTTCTTTGTCACAGTAAACACATTTACGCCCCCACTTTTCTAGAAGATATTGTCGGACTTCGTAACCAGCGAGTTGTCCTTGCTGATATTCGATGCCATCAATCTCTGGGTTTTGCATTTTTTGCGTGTCGAATTTGACTAATTCCATAACAGTTTGAGCGATGGGTGCGTAGCGACAAAGCCGTTTTACCCAAGTTTCAACTGTGAGAACACGATGCATCAACGAAGGAGGTAGCCACCCTTCTGGTCGCTTACGGTTATCAAAACGAGCCATACGGTAACGAGTTTTGCGGCTACGACGGGATCTACGTAACGAGCGGCGGCTGTTAAGTGCGTCCTTGATGGACCAGCCCCTATGTTGTAGTTCTGCTGCCCAAATAACATTCTCCCCATCTAATAATGCTATCCCTGTAGTTTTGCTACCAGGGTCAAGCTTAAGAGTAAGTAGTCGAACAACTGGGTTATCAATTGCCTTGTGCAGCACAAGAGTGAAAGGAAATTGTCGGTAAATTGCTGCTTTATTTTTGTTAAGTAACTCTCGCGCTCTTGCGGGATGAATTGGGTTTAATGGTTGTTTATTGGTGTCAACAAGAAAAACATAATTGGTTTGCATTTCTGCATCTCCTTACGGGTAAAGTTTGCCTCGTTCATGTTTACGATCGGTAACTATCCAAATTGCACGGTCCTAAACCTCCTCGGACTTTTAACAATCTGGTTTCAGAGCCTGGGGCTGGCACGCACCCCAAGGTGAGTTCTTAAACGCTTGTCGTAAACGTAGCCCTTTAATGGACTTGAACTGGTCAACTAGAGTTAACTGCAAGCCCTTGCCTTATAGGGGTTTGCACTCAACGGTTAGGTCGTTGACTTACCTATTTCGGTCACTGCTAATAATTCAGGCTGCTTGTTTGTTCCAAGCTTTTGATGATTTAGAGATAGCAGCCAAAGCATAGCCCAAGGTGTGCTTGTGAATTTTGGGCATTTTGTGAAACGACATATCTTGACCCCAATCTTGGACTGACTTGGTGCCAATATGTAATACTTGCGTGAGAGTTTTGACACAAGTTGCGCGAAAATTGGCGTGGGAAACAGTTTGCAGTATTTGTTTTTCAGTTAACCCTTCAAGGAGTATTTTTTCTAGAAAGGTTTGAGCATCTACTTCCGGTGCATTGTATTCTCCTGTCAAGATGCTATTTAGCTGGTTTGGTACGATTTCGGCGGCGTGAATGTAAGCAAGTGTAAATTTACAATAGTTAGGTATTCCGTCAAAGTTGAGATCGCTTCCCCACTTACGAACTGTTGGTCTTTGTACACCTAAGACTGCACATAGTACAGTGATGCATTTTTTTCGATATTGCGAATCTGTTTCTTCTTCAAGAAGTTCTCCAGAACTGAGTTCGGCAATACCGAAACAGTGGCGTAGAAATTGTCTGGCTTCTAACCTTTCTTTGGGTAAACTCTTGAGCATTTCATAGTTTTTCATAAATGATCCCTCACCTAAATGCAATTACAGCAACTCAAGGGACAGAGATACATTTTGTGTATTCTCTGCATAGCAATTATGTGAAGCTAGCTGTAATTTGTTAGGCGTAACTCTAAAATGTGATTTGTTGTTATTAATGACGTTGGGAATTAGTCAAATCAAAGACAAAAGCCGCAATAGCATTTATCCCTGTATGTAAAATTCCATTGACTGCTAGATAACCTTGACGACTCCAACCAGCCCAACCAAACTGCTCTCCTATATGCCCAAATTCAGCAATAATTGTTGATTCTTGGGTTTCGATGTTAGGCAAAGGTAATAATTGGCGTAATTGCGTTATTTCTTCCTGTTGTTTGGTATTAAAAACTTGAAGTTTGGCTAGTTCTTCTTCTCGTAATAAGAGTACATTATTTAAATGCTCAACTTCCGACATTAAAGGTGTAATAGTTTTCTCCAACTCCGAGTTCACTACTTTAGCAGCTTGGCTATTGAATGTATTGCTCCATCTGTTTTTGTTAGCATCTTCGAGAGCTTTTTCTAATTGGGCTACTCGTTGTTCCAATTGTGCCTTTTCTGTTTGGAGTGACCGCACTTTCCCTAGTTCGCGTTCTGTTTCAATTAGCTTTTTAGCTACTTCTTCCTTGGCTTGGGCCATTTTTTGGGCATATGCTCTTGCTGCTTGGAGTTCTACAGTTGCTGCTTTTAGTGCTGCATCTCGAATTTCAACAAACCGCCCCAGTTCTTCTTCGGCTTTTTCTTGATTTTGTTGTGCTAAGGCTTCTGCTATTTTCTGCTCTAGTTGAGCCGCAGTGTAGAGTTTTTCAGTTGTGTAAAGCTTTGTCTGTTTGGGAGTAATTTCGGCAGTGGACACTTCTACTTGTAACTGTTCTGGTTCAAACAGGCGCTTAGTTTCTAGTCCCATAGAAACTGTATGGTCTAATAATACCCACCACAAATCTGAGTCAGTTTTATCCCATTTAGAAATAATGATGCCCCTACATCCAGTACAACCCATATTGTCCTCGACCACGATAACCCGCACTCCCGGTGCAAACTGTGGCTTAGATAATGCGATAGAATCTGATTTCCTAACAACCAGAACTGACTTAGAGTTATAAAGAGTATTTGCTTTAGGAGTAGGCAGTTTTGAGGTTGCTGCCGCTTTAATTTGTGCTACTGTCTTTTTCCCAGTACCTACCAGCTCCTTCACTAAGTCAGTTGAGATTTGAGTTAACTGACGCAGGGCTGCAACGCTCCAATTCTGTACTTTCTCGCGCACAAGGCGTTGTAACCTTTTCGGAAGCTTCTCAAACCAAGTGTATATTTCCATTGAGGCTTTAGCAATGTAGCGTGATGCCCCAAAGTCAGGGCTATCGAGCCATGCTGCAAAAATCTTTTTCCCATCAGTGGCCATAGCGATGCAGTCGTCATAGACATGCTGCAAAGCTCGACCACTTTCTAATAAACCATCAAAGGTCTGGCGAACAAACCCTAAGAAGTTACCCAACGTTGTTCGGGCTTTGCTTTGTAGTTCAGGTTTTTTAAATTGGTTGTAATCGAAGCTGTAAGTTATTGCAAAAGGAGCAATGGCATCGGCTTGTTCTTCGATATATTGCTCTAATTCTAATTGGGCGATCGCTTGGTTGTCGGGTAAAACTACGATCGCTCCTTGCAGTTGTGTCATGATTATATTGACCTCGCAAGGGGTTGACGTTAGCCGTTGCGATTCTTCCTGGAAGTCGAGTGCAGCGGCTTTCTGTTACTAATTCTACTTGTGTTAACTAAAAGCGTCAACCCGTTGCGGTAATGCAAATGGTAAAGTTACTGTAATGGATATGAAGCAGTTAAGAGAGCGGTTAAATCTCAGAACCGTCGATGTAGCTAGTAAAGTTGGTGTTGGAGAATCTTCTGTACGCAATTGGGAGAAAGGGCGTACTATACCAAAACTAAGAATTGATCAGACAGCAGCATTATGTAAGCTTTATGGATGTTCAATTGAGGAATTAGACCAAGCAGTTAAGGAATCCATAGCTAATGCTTCACAATACCAAGATTGAAAATTTCCTATTGTTTTTAAAGATTACAAAGGAAGAGAGAATAGCACTTAACTATTACCAAGCTATTATCAGCCGATGATTTGCTAATTTACTTGTCGAATACCAAAGCACTAACGGACAATAAGAAACAGGAAGGTGAATATGCGATAACACAGGCAGTAGCAATTACAGAATCAAAAATAGATCTGTATGAAATATTCAGGGTGAACAGTATCAAGTAGCATTTGTGGGCTTGGTCAAATCTGATACGGTATAAGATGCAATTATTCAACCCAGTAGGCGCAAATGTTCTACACTGCCTGACTGATTGCATCTAACAAAAACAAACCCAAGTCTTTATGCAGTGCTTCATTATGCTGCGGACAACCAGTTGAATGTAGACACCTTGGACAACCTGCTTCACAATCACATTCAGCTGCCAGCGCATATGCTTTAGCAGCGAAATTAGTCAAATCATTGAATTCCCGGTACTCGACGTAGTATATTTTTTGCCACTAAAGTTTCAAACTGCGATCGCATTCCTTTAGCAGCTACAGGGTCATCAATTAGTACACCAGCTTCAATATTGCGTTCGTGGGCGGCTTCAGTAAAGTTGGCTGAAGTTACAAGCAGGCGTTCTTCATCTACAACAACACATTTCGCATGAAGACAGGCTTTTGTACCTGTACCTGGGGCGAGCGAACGGGGGTCATAAAACACTTCTGGTAAGCGTTGTCCCGTCCATATCTCTTTACGGAATGTGTCTGCAAACTCTTTGAGAAGCGTTGACTCTGGTAATTTATTGTTGTGCGATCGCTTCACATTAAGGAACATCCTGACATTTATCTCTGGATTTGCATCCATCCGGGAAGCCAGCACACCAAACAAAGCTTGTGCTTTTTTCCCTTTGTCAACAGCAAAACTAGAAATGAGGATGCTACTTTTGGCCGTGCTGAATAACTCGCGCACGACAACGCTAGTATCGCGGCTTTGGGAACCAACAACCTCCTGTCCTGTCCAAACCAACTCTACTCTGTCGTGTATTTCCTGTGATGCTGACCGTTCTGCTGCTAGTAGACGCAATGTGTAAGCTATGTGGTCAGGACTAGCACCCATTGCATTAAGTCGATTAAGTTCCTCAACAACGCTGCTACTGAGAATTTCTGGGACGTAGGTTTTAATAGTTGATATGTTAAAGGGTGAATGAAGCCTTCCTGTTTCAAAGGCTGTAGCCAAACTGAGCAAAACTGGTCGGCTCAGTTGGAGAAACGCTGTCATGACAATTCCTGATTGAGAAAAAACTCAGCACCCAAACCCTCAACTGTAGCTACGACAAGCGCCCGGTCAAGAAATTCGTTACCACGTTCGCAGGAAGATTCAGCAATTAATAAACATCCATGACAGGCTGCACCATGCAAAAAACGCTCCTCTTGTACGTTGTCTGGCTGGTGTTGGGCGCAAACAGGGTCATTAGAACATAGCCTTCCTAATTCTAGGGCGGTAGTTAGATGGTACTCAATTCGCTTGCCAATTTGTACCAGACCTCCCAAAGTTCCCTCCGACCCAGGAGAACCAGTGTATAAAAGAATTCCATAGCCAGTGTCACCAACATAAATGCGTTCACGAATTGATGAAGCAGCATAACCACATTCTAGAGATACTGCTGTGATCAATAGATGTGATAAAGAATGCAGCATAATATAAGGTAGCCCAGGAAATTTAGCTTCTGGGAGTGCCTTGCGCTTCTGCCACACCTCGAAGCCCCTCAACAATTCCAGTCCACGTTTTTGTACCGCAGGCTGCTTTACGCAGTTTTCTATTGCCTGTTTTTGAAAACTGATAAATACACCCTCACCACGGTTTTCGATGGCAGGAACCCAGCTTGGTTCGATATCAAGGACTGCCCGTCGCACATCAAGGGCCAATTCGCCATCAATATCAGGCATTGCAGGTTCAAAGCGGGTGAACCCGACTTGGGCAATGACCTCTCGTAGCCGATGTACTAAAATAATCCGGTCAATACGAGACGATAATAATGAGGGCAAAGCAGTTAACTTGCGGGCGCGGGCGTAAAAGTCTCCATCTGGGGCATCTTCTCCCATCTCTTCTGGGCTGGAAAGCAAGGTTTCAATTTCTACTTGCTTAATACTTTTACCTTGGTCTCCATGTCCACTTTGCTTGCGCCGTATTTCTGCCCATACAGCTTCATCGCTAAATCCCTCTAAGGCGTTGGCAACTTTTTGTTTACGGCGTTCTCTTTTGACATCATCTGAGCTTTCTGCATACTGAAGAAAGTCTTCATAGACTAAATTAACTGCTGCTCGCAGGGCTTCATCTGAGTCTGGGAGGGAGATAACACTCAAAACTTGAGAAAAGTAGGTATTACTTGCAGCTCTTACTAGCAGTCGGTTGTACTCTGGTTTACCAGTGACGCGGGAAACGCAAGGTTCAAAAGCTTTTGGCCCAAGCCAAGGACGATGCCCCAAACATTGACCCAAAATTTTGCCATTGGGTACTGTGGCATCAGAGAGGGGACGACGAGCGCCGCAGGCTTCGCAGCGAACGAAGATATCTACGAAATCGTTGCCAGAACCACGTTCGTCAAGCCAAAGTTGACCCCGGCATTTACTGGAAACATCGCTATTGCTGTGGACAAAGCGATACCAGTCGATATCACTGATGTGTCCGTTAACACAAGCTTGGACAAAGCGAACGGGGACAACTGGGATTTTCTTTTTGGTATCGCTGAGGTATTTACCTTTAACTAAGCTACCCCAAGGTATCAGAGGACGAGTACGGTATTCTTTGGCGTTAGGAGAAGTCCAAGTTTCTTCTACTTGGGCGACAAACCAAGTGGGGAAGGTAAAAGCTGAAATCCCACTTCTGGCGGCGGCTGGGTCTTGCTCGTCTGTAGGTGGTGCATACATGGTAATGTCTCTGACACCCAAAATCTCGGCAACCCTGGCTGCAAGGCGGTCTTCGTAAATTCGCCGTCTATTACCCCGCCAGTGGTTGAGTCCGCCGATGATAACTGAGTAATTTGGTAAGTCCACCATTGCGCCGGGGCCAAAGGTGGAGATAATTTGGCTTTGCCGTATTTCTCCTGAAGGCTTGCGTTTGCTTTTTGACTTCATTTTTCGTCCTCCTCAACCTCAAAACCATCAGGGTTGCAAACCCACAAGTTGACTGTTGGTTCTACATCTCGCAGGCTGCGTTGTGCTTTGAACTTGCGTGCTTCCATTGGTTGCTTTTCAAGTTCTGGGTCAAGGGGGTCAAATAATAATGGCGGCGCTTGTCCTACTTCTTGTTGGTATTGCAAGCTAATTTTTTGACTGGCGATGCGTTCCCAAGTGTCCAGTAAATCTTTCACCCGTCCTCGAACTTTTTGACGTAGTGCTTCGGCTTCCACAGCATCAAGTTCTTTATCGTGCATTTCTGCGCGATCGCTAATGGCATCGACAACATATTCTAAATCCTGCCGATGTTGTAAAATCTCGATAGCGCGGGGTGGTGCAGTCATGCCAGGATGTCCTAAACGCGCCAAGGCAACGGAAATAGCGGCGATACCCCGGTCAATGGCACGAGGGGAAAATGGGGTGACGCTAGTTGCTTCTACAGAACGATAAAAGCTGGTATGCCAAGCTGGGAAGCGTTCGTAGTGAGAGCGATCGCGTGGTCGATGTATATTTAATAATGTAATCACCAAACCAGGGCGATTTTCATCCCGTCCCACCCGGCTGGTAGATTGAATATACTCGGATGCTGTTTTTGGTTGACCCAACACGACCATTAACCCTAGACGGGTGATATCCAAACCCACGGATATCATATTTGTTGCTAAGGCTACATCGATATGTTTCTTCTCGTGAAATGGTAGTGCCAAGCAGCTTTTGATTTCAGCAACAACATTAGTGCTGACACGGGAAGTTAATTCCGCCGGTTCATAGGCAATTTGACGGTCAGCAAATAAACCTTCAGTTTCGTTGACTCGTTTTCTCAGGCTATACCTTGCTAGACGAGAATTGACTTCATCTTCTACGATGCGGCGACTACCACCTAGCTCGCGTAGGGAGTTAAAATATCCCAGCAAGGTCATGTAAGGGTCTGCGGGGTTATCAGGATTTTTTGCTCCTCCTGCTGCTTGATAATGTTTCTGTGCAGCACCCAGTAGTGCTAAGTAAGTTCGTAACAGTACCACTTTTAAGCTTCGTCCCTGGGCTGCAATGCCTACATAGGTACGGGCATTACTGACACTTGCTGGTACTGTTTTGGCGAAAAATGAATCGCGGCGATCTGGGCCGGGAGGTGGGAAAATATCTACAGCATCTCGACCAAATAAGGCTCGAATTTGTTTACTAGCTCTCCGTACTGTTGCGGTAGAGGCAATAATTTTAGGGCGTAATTTCTTACCATTAATTTCTCGGCTGCTCAGTTCGTCAATGGCGGTTTCATACAACCCTACCATTGTTCCCAAGGGGCCGGAAATTAGGTGCAACTCGTCTTGAATAATCAAGTCTGGGGCTGGTAAATGACCAGCAAGTGCTTGACCGCGACCAGGATGGGCAGGCCCGTAAAAACCATCTTTGTCATAACGGTCTACCAGTCCAAATAATGCTCCAGTTTCTCCTACCCAAGGGAGATTGGCGAATTTATCGACGGTGGCGATAATAAAGCTGGGTAATCGTTGGTAAATTGGTTCATCTACGGCAACGATGGGCAACGATTGATTGCGGGTAAATTTGCATTTGCGGTTGATACAAGTAATTTGCAGTGATTTTGGCTGATTTGTATCTGGTAGTAATTGAAAGGAATCAGAGGTAAACCGTTTACCGCACCAAGGACAGTTTTCTAAAGGGATGGGTGAAGGTTTGCGGGTGTCATTTTGAAAGGCAATAGTACGGGCGCGGGCGGTGTATTCATCGTTATCGCCTTTTTTTCCCATACGGTTGGGAGTAGCGGTTTGTCCCACCCACAGTCCAATTTCAAAAGGCCAGGGGCCTAATTTTTGTGTATCTTTTTGTCTTTCTAACTCTAAAGCGCAGACAAGAGTAGCAGCACGGCTTAGTTGGTCGAGGGTAAGGAGGCGCAGGGTATAACGCATCAAAACACTTACGCCAGCTGAGTTTATTGTGGGGTTTCGCAGGCGGCGCAATACCATTGCGAATGCTGCTAATCCTAAGTAAGCTTCGGTTTTACCACCGCCTGTGGGGAAGAACAGCAAATCTACTAATTCTCGGTCAGGGTGTTCGGGATGGGCGATACCAACCAAGTTCATTAATAAAAACGCCAGCTGAAAAGGTCGCCATGCCGGAGGTCTGACAGATTCTGGGGTAGTATCTGTATTGTGGGTAAGACGCTGGCGGATAGCAGTGGCGATCGCACGATTGGCAATTTGAAATGCTTCTAATACATTAGGATCATCTAGTGCTTGCAATCCGGCAGCAATGCGTTTGTTTGCCCTGGTTGCCCGGTTGAGTAAGTCGTTAGCAACTTCCAGTCGTTCTGGTTCACTGGGAAGATTGAGCTTTTGTGCTTCAATCCACACCCCATAAGCATCAACTATCCCAGACATCATATTTCGCAGAGTTTCCACCGTGGGTGCGGCGGCTAGTGCTTCCATCCCCAGTTCCACACCTGCAACTTGCTCAGGTACTACCTTTTCTACATCAGCAATGGGCATCCAAGCAGTGCGGACTTCTTGACAAGTAGTGTCATCGTTGGTGACAGCAACAGCTGAAACGTTATGTCCCACTGCATACTCATAGTCATCTCGATACTGTAAATCTGCTACCTTCTCATCCCAATCATCACCATGCCGTCCGCGCAGGTTGGGACGAGGGACGAGAGAATAAGGAGTGCGGACGATGAGGCAAGTTTGGAAGGCGAAAGCAATATCGCTGTAGGGGTTGGCGGCGGGCGGGCGATAGTTCACCAAGAATACGGATACGGAGCGAGTACCAACAGGAACTAACTCCGCCGCAGTTACGGGACGCACTGAGGTAACGAGTCTCAAACCATTACTACCAGGAATTTCCCAATGTTTGGGTACATTACTTAAATGGAGAGGAACAGTTAATTCTGCTTGTCCGGGGGTTCTTTGCCACAGCCGGGGTAACTGGAGTTGGCTTTTAGAGTCTTCCTGACTGTCTTCATCCTCTTCATCAACTGGACTGTAATCGCCCCAGTGAACAGTAACATTGATTTCCTTAGCGGTTGCTGGTACAAGGATGCTTAAACCCATTGATGAGGGGAAAAATGCTCTCCGGGCGGAGGCACTGTCGGGTTGCTTTTCATCATCGCCAGCGTTCACCTGAGAAATCTCGTCTATGTCATCGTTACCTATATCTTCTGAACGCTGTTCTACCGAAGCTTCATAAGGCACTAAAAAACCCGTGAGATACCACTTAGATGGAGCTTGGTCGATAATTTCGTCAACATGGGCGATATCATTGGGTGTAGGCCCCACTAAGTCAAGTTGTAGGGCATCAATGAGACATGAACGCACTTCGGCAGGAGTATTGGGCATAGTGTATCGCTGTTTACTCCTTTAAAAGATATAACAAGCAATTAACTGTTTTCTTATGTTGCCCGAAGTGTTTAAAAGTGTCAAATAATACTTTATTCTATCTTTACAATCAGAAATTACTATTGAAGTGGGTTAATTCTGCTTTGTAACTCAATTAAATCTGGATACTGATTAACATCAAGTTGATTCAGCACCCAATCAAAAAAAGCGTTCAGAGAAATATACTGAGGTTTCTGTTGCTGCATTGCTTTTTGAATATCTTTACCATGAAACCAGATCAAATATTGCTTCTGTGTCCAAAATTCCTCTTGGGTAAACTGCTGCTGATATACAGCAAGGCTTTGTTGAAATCTGGCTAATGTAACTGTTCCAACTGCTTGTTGAAACTGGTTAATTAGTGCTTCAGCTTCAGTTTGACAGTCTTGGAGGGTGAGTGAGGATGGGAGTTTACCACTACCACCTGTCCATGTTGTTTTTAATTGATGCCGACTTGCACTTGATTGCAACAAGTCGGCTAATGCCCATCTTACTGCTTGATAATCTTGCAAACTGATTGCAGCTTCTTCAATCCAAGTTGCGATCGCCTCAATCCCTGGTGAATCTCCATGTCCCCATTTGGAAGTGGGATTTTCTTGTTTTTCTAGATATTTTGAGTGCCAATAATCGTGAATTAAATCGGCATTTATTAAATAATTTTCCACACAAGCACGATGGGTAAGCAACATGGATTGGAATGGGATTAATCCAATGTTGGTAGTAGGTTGAGCGTCAAAATCGCGATCGCGAAAAATGATAGCTTGTTGATTTGTCGTTCCCTCTCTAGAAAAGTAACCCTGAACAAAACCTGAAAAGGTAAATTTACTGCCAGAGGGAACAATTGTGGGCTTATTTGTTCCAAGGTTCTCGACAACTCTGTTAAGTAGTCTAAAATCTAAACTAGTTTGCTTGCCCTCACAGAAAATAATTTTGCCACTAACGACACTCACAATTACACCTCTAGCCGGATAATATATGCTTCAGGTACTAATTGCTCTACATAATCAGAGTGGGTTGTAATAATAAACTGATTATTTGTGCCTAATTTGGGTAAAGCTCTCAGTAATGCCTGTTGCATTGGTGGATGTAGGTGCAATTCAATTTCATCAATTAGAATGACAGAGTTGTGAATATTCCAACTAGCAAAGTCCATTAACATTGGGAAAATAGCACGTTCACCGCCGGACATCTCAGAAATTTCATACTGGTTTTTACCGTCGTATAAATAAAACCAGGGTTCACTTAAGATATCGTCTACATTCTCTCGCGGAACTGGGCCTTCAAAACTGCGTTGTGGAAAGACTGCTTTGTAAGCGCGTTCAATTTCGGCGTATAAATCCTTTTGTCCTGGGCGTAGATTGGGAATTTTACGGCTTTCTACATCTTGATGAAATTGTCGCAACTTAGAAAGGCGATCGCGCAACAGGTCTTCTGTAATTTCTAGTTTGCGTTCTGGGTCTTCTGTAGTTAGGCTAGTTGAAGTTCTCTGTTCTGTGTACCAAAGAATTGTACCCACTCGTTCAAATACTGAAAATCCTTCAGCACGGAGTAGTTGTTTAGCGTATTCTCGTCCTTTAAATTGAAATAATTCCGCAGCACTATCTGCTTGAACACGCCCATTTCGCCATTTAAGGTTAACAATATGCTTTTCAGCAGGAGGCTGCAAATCACGACCCATTTCTCGTAATTTCTGTTGAAAATACCGCACAGCTTCGAGTTCGCTAGATGAAAACTGCACCTGTACAGTTACCTCCGGCTCAAATGCTCCCCAGTTACTTCCAAGCAGTTCATAGTTAAAACCTGCCCATTCTAAATCGGAAGGTTCTTTTAAGCGTCCGGTTGCTGTACCGAGAGTTGCGGCGATCGCTTGTAAAAGACTTGTTTTTCCAGCACCGTTCATGCCGATGAGAACAATAATATCTCGCGCCAACCCAGTTTCTGGATCTGTGAAATCAAATGTAGAAGACCGGAATTTTTTAAAGTATTTTAGCTGTAGGGATTGAATTTTCATAAGCTAGTCTCCACATCAAATCCCGGTATTATTGGTGTAGTTTCCCCAACCTTTTTAGATTTAGTTTTGGTTGTTTTTTTCTTAGTAGCTTTAGCCTTGGGTTTCTTTTGTGCTGCTTTACCGCCGAGAATTTCAGTTTGCGCTCTTTTTTGGTTAAGGTTGAGTAGGCGTACTAATACTTCATCATGTACTTCTTCTGTCCAACGGTAACGCCAAGGTTTTTTTCGCTGTCGTCCGTTGCTGGTTTCTTCTTCCTCATCTTCATCGTCGTAGTCTAGTAGGAAGGTGCAGTCGGTGGGGATATCACTCCATCTGTAAGCTTCGAGTACGGCTTTATCCATCGCGGCGTGCAGTGAGCGTAATTTTAGGATATCAGGGTCGCGTTCTTCTGGGTCGTGGAAGCGGTTGTAAGTGTCGGTTAGTCCCTGGTTGTTGCGAACCATTAAGGCGGCGCGGTATTCGTAGTATTCTTTACCTATGGCTTCTAGGGTGGGGTTAGTTTCCCAGTTTTCAGGGAAGGGGAAAGTTTCAAAGCAGTCTGAGGGGGTGTAGCGGAGGTCATCTTTCATTGATGAACCAAAAAATCTCGCCCAAATTTCATGTATGCGAGATTGTAAGATTGCAAATGCCGACATACTGGAAAATGCAAATACAACTAAAGCATCAGACCATATTGCTCTTGAAGGAAGCATTGTTAACGTCCAATGTGGTTGATGTCTAGAACAAGCTAAAACATTATTTAGTTGATGAATAGATGCTTGGAAATCATTTCTTGGTCGCCAAAATAACCACCAGGGAGCTTTAGCTACATCAGAAGCTTTTGTTAAACGTGAGGGTTTAACTTTTTGCTCCAAAATTTCTATTAATTCTACCCATTCTCTGGCTTCATGTTCTTCCATCGAACCAAAATTAATAACATAACGCTTGTGAGAATGCGTAGGACTTTCATTAACTTCTGAACCACCCAAATAAGGAAAAATACGCTCTTGATTTTTTGGATTATTAGATAACAGTGTGTTCATTAATGAAATTGGAGAAGCGTCAGGATCATCATCTGCGAATAAAAAACCATTTCCATAAAGTTCAATACCCTTGGTAGATTTACCAGACATTTCTAAAAATTTGCTTGGATTATCATGACCTCCGGAGTGGACAAGAAAAGCAGTAATTTGTTGTACAGGTTTTTTATCGAGATAGAAAGGAGGTGATATTTTACCTTTAAAAATATTGATAATACTAACAATTACTGCGGCTTGACCAAACCATTTAAATCTTTTTTGTGCTTCAAAAATAATACCGTTATTTTTACAAATCCATCGAAGTCCTCCATAACGGGTATCACCTTGAGCAATTGTATTAGTTGCAATCAGCCCTAATGAACCACTTTCACGTAATAAATCAAATGCACGACGGAAAAAATAAGCTACTAAATCCGTTCTATTTCCTGTTTCTGGAAACTGTATTGTAATCCAATCGAGATATTCTTTTGAAGTTGCACCAGAAATCATTGTTCCACCCAAAAATGGTGGATTTCCAACAATTGCATCAAACCCCGGATTCTCTCTATCAAAAACCTCTGGAAACTCAATATCCCAGTTAAATGGAATAATCCCCTTATTTCCACTTCGCAACCTGTTAGCAATTTCCTCCAAACTTTCAGTATCAGCTTGGTGATATCGCCACCTTCTTACCAATTCTGCAATCTCAGTTTCTCTCTTCTCTCGCTGCTTCTTATTACTTCCTTCAAAAAACGCCGCAATTCTTACGTCCCCTGTTAACCGCGCTTGGTACAATTCTTGTTCTACTTTGTATAAATAATCCCGCTTTTGGTCATCATCAGCATCACTGCGGGTATCCAAAGCCTGAATTTCCGCTCGATAAGAACGCGCACGGTCAAGTTGCTCTTTTAAATATACAAATAGCGGTAAATCGTCAGTCGCATCTTTACCAAAAGACCCAATCTGCTCTTTCCTCAACCCTACCAGCGAATCCCCACACTTGAGGGCATGGTCAAGAAATGTAAACGGTAAATCCCTCGCCAGCGTCACCAACCATAAAGATAACTTCGCCAAATTCACCGCAAACGGGTTTTTATCCACACCATATAAACACCGTTGCGCCACCAAGCGACGCGCAATTAATAAAGGTTCTTCTTTGCCAGAATTGCTAATTGTTGCATTCTGGTTGGGATGCCTTTGGCTGGCGGAGCGATCGCTAATTCCCATTTCCTTGCGGGTATCGTTTTCCTCGCGTTCCCACGCTTCCACCACCTTCTCAGCCAATTGACGACAGGTTTCTACCAAAAACGCACCAGAACCCATCGCCAAATCACAAACTTTCAAAGATAAAATCTGTTCCGCAGTCGGTTTTTCTCCCAACGCTTCCAAAACCGGACGCAGGGTTGTTTCCACAATTGGTTTAGTCAGTGACCTGGGCGTATAATGCGAACCAGAACGCCTGCGTTCTTCCCCTGGTTGCAAGTACAGCGAACCCACAGGCAACAAATTTGGTGTTTGCCGCGATACCTTGCGACCTAGTGCAATCACTATATCTTCCAATGACTGCGCTGCTTTCAGTTCCTTGAGGGCATTACCTGATACTTCGCAATTTGCTAATTCCTTGAGTAACTTTTGGCGATCGCTCGATTTCGTTGCCAAAATCGCTGCTACATCAACTACCACCGTTGTAGAAACTTTGGAACCCTTGGGTTTACTGTAAACTCCAATACTGGGACTTTCTGCCCGTTCCACAGCAAAACCCATAATGCCTTCATATACTGAGCCAATTTGCTCTACATCTAAGGATCTATAAGATAGCCGTTCCCCTTCTAAAATTAGTAATTTTTCTAACAACCGATAAATCACACCATCGGGTATTCGCGGAGGCTCGATTGCTTGACCCGCCACAAACTTACTACCGCGTGGGCGACCTTCCAAAAACGCATATTCATCTGGGTCAAAAAGCTGACCATGCCGTGCTGGTAAATACTCTGGTGTTTGTCCGCCCCCATCATAAACTAAGCGAAATAAACTTAACAGCCATACCCACGCCCCATAACGCTGATCCATCGTGTCAGGGTAATTCCCCGCGTCTTCTCGTAGCCGTTCATACAATCCAGATACAGAATAGTTACGCTGGTAAACATCGTCTGGTGGCATTAACCCTTCGTCCTCAGCGTAGAGCAAAAACACCAGCCGCATCAGTGTAGTGATTAATCCACCATAAATGTGTTGCGGATTTGTGGCAGCAATTTCACTTAAGAGCTTACCATCAACAGCCGCATCCGCCATCTGAAACCCACGCAGCAGTTCCCACAAAGCATCTAGTACTTGGTTAGCCAAGGTTGTAGAAACTTCTGCTTGGTACTTACGGCTATCTTCCAACAAATTTTGTAACCGACGGCCTGTAGTAGCACTAAACACGCGAAATGCCGATAGCAGCATTTCCATCGCCCCCAAAATCAGCCTTCCAGACACCTCACACATCGCCTGCACTGGAAAGGTCAAGTGTCCAGAAGACTCGCCCCGTGGTGCATACACCAAACGCAGCAACCCACCATTACACAACAAACCTATGGGTATTTGCGTCTCCCGCAGCAACCGCTCAAATTTAGCTTGGGGGCTGGCGTGCCAACCACTGCTAGACTTAGTTAATTCTGGTGCGACTACATCCAACTCAGTACCAGAAGAAATTAATTGCACCAAAATCTGTGGCTTGTCGCTATCTGGGTCAGGGACAATATAGGTAGGCGCAAGAATTTCGCTGTAATCAGGTAAAGCTATCTCATATTCTGGTGATGGTTTAACAAGGTCGCTCTCAGCCCAGCCTAATACATTAACCGTAAAAGCCAGAAAATCAGCAATCAAGCCATCCTCATCAACCGCAGCCAGCAACGATTGTTGCAAATCTACAACATTCCGGTTGACCACCGCCTGCGCCTTCACCAACGCCGGGGGAGATACCACCAACCCTACAGGCTGGAGAAAACCCAACCACTCTTTGTGTCTGGTGATTTCTGGGTCAATTGCCATCGTTTCTCCTTTGCGGTCTTTGAGTCTGGTACAGTTTGTTTACTTAATCTGATAACATCAAAATCTGCTAATGCACACGATTTTGGTGCGATGCGAATAAAAATACAACTAATTCGCGGTCAAGATAGCATGACCGTGGAAGCAGATTTAGTAGAATTAGTGCAAAAGCACGTCAATGATTATGCCTCAGAGTGGAAAGAACAATTAAGATTGTACGGACAAGAAGATAAATTTTGGGACTGGGAGTTTAAACTTCAGTTCGTTATTCACAGACAACCAAACCGCGAAGGCTATGCAATTGAGTATGAAGGCAAAACTCAAGGGTTAATGCTGATTGAAACTCAAATGCACGGTTCGCGTATCAGTGAGGGTAAACGGTTAGTATACATTGATGGAATTGCTTCTGCGCCTTGGAACCGGGAATTTATTCAACGCCCACCCAAATTAAAAGGCGTTGGTACTGCACTCTTAGCATTTGCCAGAAACCGCAGTATAGAACTAGGTTACGAGGGTAGAGTTGGGTTGCATTCGCTACCAGGAGCAGAAGAATTTTATGATAATCAAGGGATGATTGATTTAGGAGAGGATGAGGATTACGAAGACCTGGTTTATTTTGAGTATGGAGTTCGCCGTTCTTCTGAATAAGGTAGCGAGGTGAAGTTAATGAATCAGGAAGAACCTAATTATATTCAAAGCACTTTTGATCAAGAAAATGCAGTAAATCCGATGGATTTATTGTTTGATGAAAAATGGTTGAGAAAAGCTGTTGAAGCAGAAGATAAAGTAGGTGGTAATATTGGTGCTGGATTGGATTGGGGTTCTGGATTTGGCGACCTCATGCTTAACTTTGAACTTTTAGGACGTTTAACAACTTTACGAGTTTCTCTTAATCGAGAAGTGCGGTTGCTGCTGAATAATTGGAATTTAGGAACAGCTACAAAAATTGCGGTAAAAACTGCAAGAGATAGATTACTTCAAAGATTAAGACAACCTACACCAGAAGTCAGAGAACAGATACTCATTGTTTTGGGAAAAGATGAACTTTACGGCGAAGAGTTTATCTCTAATCGAGAGATACTGCGCGAATTGCTGGCGGTGTTGTTGAAACAAGAAGATTGGGAAACTATTGCAGCAGTTGCAGCAGATGCGTTAAAAGAGACAATTATGTATCAAGTTTCTGTTGAAAAAATTTCAGCATAAGTCATAGATTTAAGAATCAATTACTGCAAATTAACAACTAACCGCTAACTGGATACAAATAAACTATACCTACAGGCTCAACTCGTACTGCCTTCACTTCATAAATTGCTTCAATTCGTGCTGGTTCGCGTACTAACTCTTGGGCTAACATATTTAGCCGCTTATCCCAATGGCGACGGTCTGCTTCTAACTGACGCAATTCTTCTTCAGGAAATAATGACAGCTGTAGGGGTTGTTCGGTTTCTTGTTTAGTTTTGAGAATGCGATCGCGTTGTTCTTCTAAAATCTTCTTCATTTCCTCAGCTTCCTTTTGTCCTCTGGCTGTCAGCTTTTTCTTGGCGCGTTCAGCTAGTACCTCTGCGCGTTTGTGTAAATGTGGTGTCAACTCTCCCACATCCTGAGATGTAGCTTGACATAAGCGTTGTCTCACTGATGCGGGAACCTCTCGCAACCGGGGAGAAGCCAAGGAAGTTTCCAGTAAAGCTAAAACATCATCCTTTTGTCCTTCTGGTAAAGCTTGTAACTTTTTACGCCCTCTAGTTACTGGGTCTGACCACTCCGCAGCCACAGCAATTACTTCATCATGTAATCTAGTAGCGCGATCGCCATACAAAGATAAACGTCCTAAAATTAACACTTTGGGTAAAGGTTCATCCGTGAGACACACGCAAGCACGAGTTAATTCATCATGGGTAAAACCTTGCGATAAAAAGCGTCCCAGCAATCGCTGTACCAATCGGTGTTCCAAATGCAAGTGAACTACATCGCCATCCAAAGTACCGGAGTCACGGAAGATTACCGGACGAATAGGAGCTTCCCGCCGCCATTCCCAAGGTTTTTGACCGTGTTTTCGCGGTATTCTTAAGGTATCAAGGGTACTAGCCCAGGTGGGGTCTGTTCCCAAGCGTTGGTTAAGAGATGGTAATATCCAACGTGTAGTAGTAGGATCATTAGCTGCCTCATTAGCATCCACAGGTGCGAGCGAACTTACTCCCAAAATTTCCAAAGAAGCGGAAATAGCATCCCGAAAATGGCGGTCATCCAGTCCCAACCAGTCCTGGGAAGTTTTGAGCATTTCTTGAAGTTGTGCCACTTGGTTAACCAACTGCTCTTTCCTGAGTCTAATTTCCTCCAATTCTTCATCAACTACTTGGGAGAAAGCGTTGGCTTGAGTCTCAGACTGGTCTACTTTTTTAATCACCTCAGCAATTGAATTTGCTTCTTCATGGCGAATACCCCCTTCCAGCAATCTTGATAAATTCTTCTCTACCACTGGGGAAAGGCTACCCAGTTCTTTTTGTATGGTTGCTGTCTTTTTAATTAAGATATCTAGTACCCGGTCTTCGGCTCGCTGTGGCAATGCAAAATAGTAACAGCGAACAATAGGCGATCGTTGCAGTTTTCTATCAATCCGCCCATTTCGCTGTTCCATGCGGCTGGGATTCCAGGGAACGTCAAAGTGGAACAAATCAGCACAATTATTTTGTAGGTTTACCCCCTCCCGTGCTGCGTCGGTGGCAATGAGGATACGTAGAGGATGGCGAAACGGGTCAGTATTAAAAGCGAGTTTGATTGCTTCTCGACGTTCTTCGCTCATACCACCGTGAAATACATCGATACGCTCATGTTCCCGCTCTGAGCCTGCAATCAACGCTTCTAATTGCTGTTGGAGGTAACGTTTTGTATCTGTATACTCAGTAAATATAATTACTCGGCGGTCATTCCAAGTAGCCCCTGGTTCGCCCAAATTTGGACACAGATTACTACGAATCCAATTTTCTAGTTCTTTGATGCGGGGATCTGGCTGATAACGTGCAGCATTTGCAGTCTCAGACATTTCTTCTAGTAGTTCTAGTTCGCGGGCTGTAAGTGCAGAGGTCGTAGCTTGACTAGTTGCTGTCATCATCTGAGCATCTTCTTCCGCCTGCACTTCGATTTCATCAAGTTCAGCGCGGTCATCATCAGCCCCTGGAGGTTCCCACAGTAGCGGTAAATTACGTGACAATTTAGTTGTATTAGGAGTAGAAGCAGCTTGCTTTTCAATTGCAGTACGATGCACCTTTAAAGTTCTGGCAAATGCTTCGATAGAGGAGAGTAGGCGTTTTTGCAAAGAGGTGACAACAAGCATCGCTGACTTTTGAGTAGATTTGGATGTATCTTTTAACCGCTCCTCACGTAGTTGGCGATATTCTTGTAACAATCGAGACAGCTTTAACTCTGGGGCATTTGCAGGTAGTCCATCAATAACTATGGGGATAACTTGGCGATTAGGAAAATCTTCTCCTATTTCCCGGAGATCACGTTTTAATCGCCTTACCATCACAGTATCAAGTAGTTTTGGGTTGCGAACGGGTACGCCTCGGCAAAACCGTTGTGGGTCAAGAATTTCTAGTAATGCGGCAAAGCTGTTAGAGTGGCCGTTGTGGGGAGTGGCAGACAGAAACAGCTTATGCTCAAACCGAGGTGCTAAGTCACGGACAGTTCGTGTCAGTTGAGAATCAACAGCATATTTGGCACCACTTGCTGGGGCGGCGTTATGAGCCTCATCAAGTATCAGCATTGATGCAGCAGAAAAATCACCTAACCAATCACGTAATGGTGCAGCATAGGTTTCATCTCGGAGTAGTGCATGAGAAATAATAAAGCGGTTGTGCGTTGTCCAAGGGTTAATTCCATAGCCGCGTTCTTGACGACGGGAGGCAACAAACTCCCGGTCAAAAATCATAAAAGTGAGTCCAAATCGGCTCTCCATTTCATCGCGCCATTGTCGTACCACCGATGGGGGACAGGAAATGATAACGCGCCTCACTTTTTGCCGCATCAACATTTCACGCAGGATCAGCCCAGCTTCAATGGTTTTTCCTAAACCAACATCATCAGCAATAAACAAAGCCACTCTAGGCATCAGTAAGGCTTTACGTAGCGGCTCTAGCTGATAAGCTTTTACCTCAATTCCAGCTCTGTAAGGTGCTTGAAATAATTTTGGGTCTATTGAGGTAACACAGTTCCAACGCAATGTGTGCAGATAAGCAGAAAATAGCCGTGCATCGTCAAATCCTCGGCTGGCAACTACATCCCAATTAGTTGCACTTATGTACTGAGCATCAACTTCTCTCTCCCACAAAACTTCCAGGGGAACTCCTAGTGCATCGTCATCTAGACACGAAAGGCGAACTAAGGTGTCTTCCTCAGCAGACGGCCCAAGAACTACATCTTCTACAAGATACTGTCGGGAGCGTACCCGAACGATTTGTCCGGCTTCAAGGTTCATTGCTGGCATTTTGTCCTACATAAGTACAATGGCACTTTTCGTTTTGTCATCCGAAAGGCATTGCTGCCATAGCATACACACCTAAAGTACCGGACTTATCAACTAGTGTTAGTTATAAATTTTACCACTAGCTGTCCGTGAGACGCAGCAATATCAGACGATTATATTTTAATTTCAGACTATGGTAAAGCGTGGCATTTGCTACCAAAATCATCTTTTTGAGCTACTAACAATCAAATAATTTCAACATTTGAAATACATACTGTACTTATGATTATGAATTTTTCGGCATTACGATATTAAAACTGAAAGTTTACAGATAGAAAAGTAACAATTGATTTTGATACCAAAAATTTCACTTTTGACTATGAATTTCTGTTAGAGTGCTTTTTTCTCAAAAAAGTTATTTTTTCAATTTCTTACTCATATATACAAACGTGCTTGCATTATCAACAGGCAGTATGTAACTTGGCTAGTGTGCAGTTTATTTGGAGATAGGTTGAAATGTAGGTGTATTTGAGTTGAGCTATACCTGTACTAAACTGGCATATTTGGTAAATTATTTTCTAATTTATAAACAGTTTAGTAATTTGCTAGTTTAATTCGCTTCTCATTGATGTTGTCTTTCACTTGGAATTGAGTTTGATGATATGTGAAAACGTTATCTACACCCAAAAAACACTTGCCGAAAGATACGGGATTTCAATCTCTGCTTTACAAAAGTGGTATCCCTATGCCGGTATAATAAAACCGCGAAAGCGGGGAGGATATTTTGATGCAGCAACAGTTGAGATTGCTGATGTTTTCTACGTTGCTACAAAAATTCGGCGGTTGACGTATAAGGAATATTTACAGCAAGTAATTCCTGCTGGTGGCTTAGATGCTTATTTACAAAAAGTTAATGGCTTAACCCTTTATAACTTTTTGACCAAGCACATATCTGATGAAGAAAAAAACAACCCAATTGTGCAATCAGTAATTAGGAGAATTGAGCGCAATGAAGCATATCAACAAAGTGGCAGAGACTTTGCAGGTGTCGCCTGATGTAGTACGTACCTGCTGTCGGTTGTTAGATTTAGCTTTGCAACCAAATGATACGCTTGACGAAACAATCGAACAGCAATTAGTTCAACTTAAAGAGATAGCTTCTCGTGAAGGTATGTCCTTGGAAGAAGCTGCCCAGCACTTGATTGCAATGCGCGATCGCAAATCAGAAGTAGGCGAACACAAGTTCGACAAGCGCGAGTATATTAAACAGCGATTTGGCGTAGATCCAGAACAAGCTTCCCCCGATAGTTTTGTTGGAATACTTTATCGGGATGCAGACAGGGGAATTCAGTTAGGAGAATTACGCCATAAAGTGGTGCTTGAATCTTCCACACTTGCTCTCGAAGAATTTGTTTTTCATGGCAGTAGTTCGCTGGCTGAAGGTAATACTTCCGTTCCAGCTGGTTACGACCAGGCGCAAGAGCGAATCAATTCGCGCATTGATAACGATTTTTTCGGCAAGGTGAACTGGGGGGAAGAGACTCATCCACTGTTGGTCGGTACATCGACACCGCAGCCCAGACAGTTGAAGTCCTCGCAGCCGAAAACCGGGCAATCTCAGAAGAAATAGTAGCTCAGATGCTACCCCTCTGCTATCGAATACGGGATGAAAGTTTACTTAATTTGAGAAAAACATCTACCCAAGCAGTTGGTATAAATTTAATTTCGGTAGTAGCTGGTACTGTGGTTGGGACATGGGTAGCAATTCCCCCAACGCAGGATAAACAGGAGATTTACAGCATCCAGCCAATTTTGGTGGGTGTAGGCATAGGTGAATTAGTTGGTTTAATTCTGGCACTAGTAGTTATTTGGTTTACCAGGGAGTAAGTATGAGTGCAGCATTTGACTTTTTGGTTAACACTGCGGGTGGTTTGTTAATGAACTTGGGTGTTTCTGGGATGGTGGGACAACTGTTGGGAGTGGGGGCTGCTCTTGCCCTGCATCCTCTGTTGCTACTTACCGGAATAGTTGTGGGTGGTGCAGGAATTGCGATCGCACGCGAGTTAAACAAGCGCCCTCAGTTGCAGTTGGTTGTTGATAATACGTGAGGGGTAAATGATGTTTACTCCTACACCTGTGCGAAATAAACAACCAAGTCGAAGAAGACAAAAGGTAAATGTCACCCTGTGGACGGTTTGTTCGACTGTTAGTGCGCTGTCTGTGATTGGGGCGGTTGCATTAATGGTTGGATGGAAGCAACAAATTCCAAGTAATCAGATATCGGAGGTACAGCAAGTAAAGGCGCAAGTTGCCCAAATTCGAGAAGTGTACTTAGAAAAGCTGTCCCGTACTGACTACAATATAGACCATCTGTCCAGTTACTCCTCAGTAGAGGGTGCGCCTACTCTTACAGGCTGGCGACAGTTAGCGGCGGCATTGTGGGGACAGCAATTGCGAGGTGAGATATCCAGAATGCAAGCTAATGAGAAATCTGGATTTTACCGCCTGCACTATATGCCGGCACTGGAGATAGTTAAGTTCAACTCGCTGGATATTTTACTAGAAGCGGCTTCTGGAAATAATAGTTTTTATTGGGGATACCGCAAAACCGATGGTACGAAAGTTGAGGAGAAGATACCAACCGGGGCTGCTGCTGTGTTGATCTTGGGTAAATTAGAGGCGATTGATTACGCCCAGAATTTGGAATCTCAACCATCGGTCGATCTCAATCAAATGCTAATTCAGATTAGGAATGCTCAAGAACCATACTCGCTTGCACAGGCGCAGCTATTACGGGCGCGGGGGTATTTAGACCCAGTAGAGCAGATGGCACAGGTGGCAGATATCCGCGAGAAAATACGCCAAAAAGAGGAGCAAAGGCGAATATATCTCCAACAAATGAAGAAGCAATTACCTAATCCAATTGCTAATAGAAAACCTGTTAATAAATCAGGGGAGTGATGTCATGTATGTTAAGTTTGCTGCTGCGATAATTTGCATAGCTTTGTGTTCGCTCAATGTTGTAGCGGCAGTCAAACGTACACCTATTCGTACTACCCTGGAAGGTTCAACTCGCACAACGGTTGAAATGATGCCATCTCCCAATTCAGGAGTGCATTGGATGAGTGCAGTTATATTTTTGGCTGGGTTTACTTGTTTCTTGAGTTGGGGCATTTCTGACTATAACAATGCAGTTGAAGAAACAGATGCAGTGTCTGATAACTTGGGAAATGGCAATCAACAACTTCATGTTGGTGTTTCTAATACTGATATTCAGCCTTCTTTAATCCCCCCAGTTTCGCCTCCTGGGATGAGATTTAATAACGAGTTTTCTGCTAAAAATGTCGTTCAATTTTCTCCTCGTTCTACTGTTTCTGGATTAGGGCGAGTAGATAGTAGTCAGTTTGTTGAAGATGGAGTGCAAAATCAACCTGGAATGTTATCTCCAGAAGAGTTTTACGCCCAACTTCAAGATGAAGATTTTTGGAAAGATACTAACTCCCAAATAAATAATAAACCCGCCAGCTAGTTAGTTAATTTGAGGTCATATTATGAGTAGAAATCAACGCCGTAATTTTGATGTTGATTATTCTGAAGGTGGAGCAATTGTGCCTGCCAATCGGTTGCAAAATATGTTACAGCAGGTACAGCAAGGAGGAATGGTAAATCAGCAACATAACATTTCTCCTATGACCACTTATGATACTCAACCTGTAGAAGTTAGGTATATTAATGCACCTACTGCTTATAAGCCGAGAGTTCCTCAGATAGAAATTCCTTATATTGAGACTTGGAAAGCACATAGGTTGCATCCACAAAATCCCTGGAGATTTGGCTGGTATCCAGTATATTTTTTATCTGATGTAATTAAATCTCCTGTGGGTGTCGCTGCTGTAGGAGTGTGGTTGTTAATAATGCTGTTGAATTTTCTCCTTAATGGCAGTTACACCGGGCCAGGATATGCAGCTGGGAAGAAGATTGAAGTTGTACCGAAGGAAGTTCCTTCTTTTGCCCTGCCTGTGGTTAAGCAGTTGGATTAATGTCGGTAAAGGCAATTTTTTGGTTCGTACTGCTGGTATGGATTGCAGATATCTTGCAACCGGGGTATTTGCAGTTTTATAACTGGCGTAATGCTGTGGCATTAGCACAAAAGCTTCAATTTTTATCGCCAGCTGCTGTTTCTACTGCTGCGCCTAGTGTGAATATATCTTCTAATCCTGTCTCTAGGCACTATTCTCCTAAAGTTAAGGAATCTGCAACATCCGGAGATGGACTAAATTCTCCTGATTGCCGTGTAGCTCAGAATGATTTTGAGGAAGTATTGAGTACTGCAAAGATTGGTTGTTGGCAGGTTTCTCCTGCTAATGCAAAAAGGCGTTGAGACAATGCGAATAATCTTTGAAACTGACAGTAAAAAGGAGGTTAGTAATTCGACTGTAACTAGTTTGGATGAGACAGCCGATACTAATTCGAGTGAAAGTTGGAGATATGCGATCGCCACCTCAGTTGTCATTGCAGCTATGGTCATTCCCCAGGTTTCTGAATGGATTGAATCTCAATTGTTAGTTAAATCTCTCCAGAATCTAATACTACCTAGAACTGTTGTTAGTAATCAGGTTTTAAATAACGGTCGAATTGCCTTTCCTACTGCGGCTAGTACTCCTGTAACTAGTGAATTTGGTTGGCGGACACACCCCATTACAGGCGATCGCAAGTTTCACAGGGGAATTGATTTTGGTGCAGCCAAGGGTACTCCAATTTATGCAGTTGATGTTGGCCGAGTAGCTTTTGCGGGTGACAGGGATGGTTACGGCAAAGCAGTTATTATTCAGCATCAGGGAAGTTTATCTACTCTCTACGGTCATGCCAGTCAGCTGTATGTGCAGCAGGGACAACAAGTTGTCCGTGGGCAAATGATTGCAGCAGTAGGTAGTACGGGGTTTTCGACGGGCCCGCATTTACATTTTGAGGTTCACGTTAATGGTGTAGCGCAGAACCCCCGCCCTTATTTACACGAATATTTAGCAAACCGTTGAAAGTTATTTAGCTATTGGCAAGAGCAATGCAAATTGTACCGATTTTTATATCAGGTGTGGTTGGTGCAGCCTGCTCTGTTGCATTTTCTTTCGGAGTAGCTTCACTGCCATGTGGATTGGTATCCAAGGGTGCAGATACTGTCTGTCAAGTGCGTAGTTTTAGTAAGGCAGTTGATAGTTGGAAATTTGGGTTTATTGTTGGTGGTTTAGTAGGATTGATTTTCAGTCCTCGTCATCAATTTATATCCCGTTTTCAACCCATTCATTTGTCAACTGCTTCTTTAATTACTTTGGGAATTTATTTTTCAATTTCTCAAAGTACTGGTGTTTATTCATTGTCGTCAAATAGTTTAAAAAGAAGAGTTAGTGCAAGAGATTACTTACCACATCTTTATTCACCACGGTTGAGTGCTTTTCTAGCAACAATTCGTTGGGCAGAAACAGGAACCAGTGAGCCAGAAAGTTATCGCAAGTTAGTATTTAACGGAACTTTTAATGATTTTTCTACGCACCCGTTAAAGAAACAGTGCGCTCCTATTAATGGTAAAAATGTTTGTTCGACTGCGGCTGGTGCTTATCAAATGTTGGATATAAGTTGGTATGACCTTCAACCAAAGTTAAACTTAAAAGATTTTAGTCCAGCTTCTCAGGACAAGATGGCAATTGAATATATTCGTCGTAATAATGCTTTAAGTGACATTGAAGCAGGAAGATTTGATACTGCTGTATGCAAAGTAGGTAGGGTATGGGCCAGTCTTATTTGCAACTCGTACAATCAAAATCCAAAATCTTTAGAAGAGTTACGTAATTATTATCAAAAAATGTTGGTAGTTTATGGAGGTCAAAAATAGGGTAAAGGTTTGTGCCATTTACGTTTTAACTTAGGTACATTAACTTGGGATAGTATTTTCCATAATTCTATTCCTCGTTTCCCTGCTACATGATATCGATAAGCTTTTGAATTCATGCTTTGTTTGGGTTTAGCACATTTGTAATGATTATTAGGAACCCAAATATCAAACCAGTTTTTTACCCAATTGAGTACTTCTATTGTTCCTGTGAGGTCTATTTCTATGCTATTAACTTTTCCTTTGACTTTGAATAAGTTTACGCCACCATCCCCATCTATTAATCCGATAATGAATGCTTTTATCAATTGCTCATTATCTAGCTCAGGAGGTTTAAGAGTCAAAGATTTATTTGGTGTAATATTAAATCTGCCAATCAAATCATCACATATTTGTTTACTATTTATTCTCAATCTAAAGGCTTTACCATTCGTGTAGTTTTTCCCAAATGGATATTGATGTTTTTGATTAGAGTTATGCATTTCGGCTATTTGACGATCGCATTCAAGTAAATCCTTTAATGTTGTTAAATGCTCTAAATCTTGTTCCTGTAGTCCAACTTCTAAAATATAACCATGACTTGAATAATTTATGCATCCATCAGCTGCTAAAAATCCTGCCCAATAGCAATTTTCTAAATTTGGAGTGCTAAAATAATTATGATTAACTGTGTACGACTCAAGTTTTCTTAATTTCATTGCTTGAGCTTTCGCTCTTACCCCTGCTTCGTCTCTACCTAATTTTTTTCCTATGACCTCATAAGTTTCAGTTAAATAGTTATCTTTGAGGTATAGTATTTCATCTTTTGTCCATCTATGGCGTTGTTTTAGGTTAAGTCTTTGTGCTTTAGCGTGAATTGCGGGAAGAGTTCTATGAGGCATGAACTGAGATTGTATCATCTTTGGTGATAGCTCAGAGTAAAGTTCATGTAATATTTCTTCTTCCTCGACAGTCCATTGTGGTTCAAGTGTTAATCCTAGTAACCTCAGTTTTCCTTTTACTGATTGTCTACTTCTATATGGAAAATATTCCTGATGTATTTCATCAATATTTGAGCATTTTGTAACTAATCTAGCAAGAAGTTTTTCTTCTTCTGCATTCCACCTATTCCAATTTCTCATAGTGAATTTTTTAGTATTTAACTCAATTTTATCATTCTAATAATTGAGAAAAATAATGTTAGAAATGTATATTAATAACAACAATACTGAATTTCAAAAACAACAGCTTTGGACTGCAATTGTACAGGCCAAACAAGATGGTTTGAGCAATGAAGAGATTGTAGAGAATGTACAGGAAGCTTTACCGGATGCAATGGTTTTTTATGCTGAAACTGTTTTAAAGCAGATTGACTTTAGAGCAAAATTATCACGTCCAGTTGTTGAATTTAATTTAGAATTTTTATTTCAGGTAATATATGAATCAGTAATTGCAGGTACAAACGATGATGAAATCTTATCAGTATGTGCAGAACACTGTACTTTAAATCAGTATGAGTTTGTACGTTATGCACTTGAATATATCCATCTCAATCGAATGCCATCACAGTGGGAGCAAAATAACGTGTATCAAAAAATGATTGAGATAGTTAGTAGTTCGCCAATTGAATCTTTATTTGAATATATTGAGTCTATAAAAAATATTTATCTTAAGCAGATTGGGTATGAATTAGTTCAAGAGAACCTTTATAATTTATTATTAAATAATAAACCAGTTAGTTATTTTACTGATTTAGCCAATAAATCTAAAGATAAATTTATTAAAAACTATTGCTGTCGAACGGCAGTGCTTGTTGCGCGTGCCACAGGTAAACCACTAGATTTAAAAGTGACAGGTGATGGCTCAATTCTTTTAAAAGAAACTAAATATTTAAATAGTGAAATTGCTAATAATGGGATTGTTAGCTCAAATGTTTTAACTATGGGACAAGCAGGAAAACTATTAGTTGATACTTTAGAAGATTTTAATATTAATGCTAAGTATGTTGATGCCAAAAATGGCCCTGCTTTTAACCGTATTAGGGTAAAACTGGGACGGGGTGTTAGTTACAAGAAAGTAGAAGACATAGGTAATGACTTAGTACAGCAGCTTGGTGAAGAATTAGGCTTAAAAGTTGCGCCAATGGTGAGTGTAGTGCCTGGGGGAGTTGTATTTGACATACCCCGGTTAGATAGACAATTTGCTTATTTCCGTGATTACTTTACTTTTGACGGCGAACCTGACATTTATTCGGTGTCTATCCCCGGTGGTGTTGATGTTGATGGCACTTATGTCGAAATTCCCCTTTATAGCGATAACGTGACTCATATCCTGGGTGGTGGGCGGACGCGGGGTGGAAAATCGCAATTTGAGAAAGCCGCAATCTTGTATTTGGTGCGACGATATCCCCCTTCTGTTGTTCGATTGGCACTTTCAGATGTTAAGCGCGTGACCTTTGGTAAATTTGATGGGCTTCCCCATCTTGTAGCCCCAGTTGCGCGTGATGCAGAGTCTACCGCTAACTTACTCGATTACTTGGTCGAAGAAATGGAATTGCGCTACCAAGAATTTGAGCGCCACACCAGTATTGAAACGATCGCACAGTACAACTCACGGTTCGCACCTGATTGCATCATGCCACGAGTGATTTGTCTAATTGACGAGTGTTTTGACCTACTTTCCGATGATAATTATTGCGATCGCATTGAGACTGCGCTGATGAAGTTGCTTGCAAAAGCGGGTGGTGCGGGGATTCATGTATTGTTATATACTCAACGACCTGACAAAAACGTGATAGACCCGTTGATTCGCTCCAACTTTCCAGCGAAGACAGCCTTTGTTACAACCCGTCCTGAAGATAGTTGTATTATCCTGGGGGACGATAAAGACAAGCGTGCAGTTTATTTGCTGGGATACGGTGATTTTTTGTACAAGACGACTGAAGTTTTACGACTCCAAGCTTTATATGTTGCTGACGATGAAGACCCTGAATACTTCCAGCAATTACTCTTGGAAGCAAAAAACCAGAACGATCCTTATACAGCATGGAAATCTGGGTTAGACTTTGATGAATTTGTCGCTAGTTTGTATGGCGAGAGTAATGATAATGGTAAATCTAAAGCCACTACTGCTACTAAAACTAAGCAATCTAAGACTGATTTTGAGGGCAGTTTTAGTTTTAAGGTGCAGCTTGACGAAGAAGCAAGAAACTCAATTATGAATTTGCATCAAAAGGGCTATCAACTTGATGAAATTGTCAAAGCGGTATTCAATTTATCCCGTCAAGATGGTAGATCATACAAGAAATTTAGAAACGTTGTCGAAGAATTTTTAAATAACTTTAAAGGTGGTGGTGAAGATGATATTTGAACTGACCATGCCTTTACCCCCTTGTATGAACGAAATTATCAACCAGGCACGGTCGAGTTGGCAAGCTAGTGCTGAACTTAAGAAGTACTGGACAAACTTAATTGGTGAATTTGTTAGAGAATGTGAATTTTATTTAGATAGTACAGTTTGGATTGAGTTTCATTGGTATCTCAAAAATTTTGCACGAGATAGTGATAATGTAGCTGCTGCCGCTAAATTTATCATGGATGGGCTAGTTACAGGGCGAGCAATTCGTAACGATAACCTGACAGTTATCCAATCACCTGTTGTACATTATTATCATCGCAGTAGTGGTGATGATGGTGTGCTATTAAGACTTTCACAATCACCTGATTTTTTATTAGAGAACTTTATTGTATCTAACCAATTCTCCAGAAGTAGTTTAGAAAGACACAATCAAAAAATTACATATTTAATCTCAAAACAATTGTAGTTTATCTAAAGGATAGTAGTAATGTTACGTTATAAAGAATATACTTGGTTGATTGGTAAGCTAAATGTAGGCAAGAATGTTAATTTATGGGGTAAACAAGGTATTGGTAAAACTTTTACTGTTAAAAACTGTTTACTTAAAGATATTACTTTAAAGTCTGTTTATCTCAATCTTGAGTATCCTTTTAGTGTGGCTCATCTCTTTGATGTTATTCCTATGAGTTTTGATTTGTACTACCAGCAGGATTGGCAAAATATAGTAAGCGAATTATCTGATGGGTTAAATAGACTACTTGTGATTGATAATTTTGATAGATTGCACTTTGTTAGCGATAGTTTTAGCGACGATTTATTGAGATTACAACAATTAGCTAAACTAGAAAATTTTTCTTTACTATTAATATCTCGGATGCCGCTAGGATATTTTCACTTTCCGAGTTTTGTTAATTGTTTTGAAGAATTGGAATTGAACGAAACTAATACTTGGACTTTTGGAAAGTAGATATGTTATTTCTAGATATTGTTATTTGGTGATATTCCAGTTCGGTTAGATTGTTGTTTTAAGCAACAAAGCAAGTTCGACTCTTGCTATCACCATTGGGAATGAAACTACTACTGAGACTGAAAATTAACGAGTACAAATCTATTAAATAGTTTTGAAATTGTTAATAGAGTAAGGGGTAGGTTAGTAGCGTAGTTCTCAACAAATCCCAATTTGTGCCGGGGCGAGAGTAATTAAAAATCTTGTGACCTGCATTTTGGAGGGATGAATTATGTTGAAGAAGTTTGCGTTTAATGGCTTGAGAAACCTTAATGCTGCTTTTGGAATGGTGTCTTTGACTGCTATTGCTTTAGGCACTGTAGCAACTTTTTCTGGTTTGGGCTTATTGTACTTAGCTAAGGGCGGATTCCCAATCGTTGAGAAAGAACGCTCCGAACAAATTGCCTCTATTGGCACTGGTGCTATTGTATTAGGCTTTACCGGAGTTATTCTTGCTTCCTTGGGCGGTGCTTTCTTAAGCGTTGTTGAAGAATCGGAGGAAACTAATTCGAGTAGAGAAACTGCAAAAATAGCTGACATAAAACCGCTTGTATTAATAAAAACTGAGAGCTTTGAAAATTTTGATTGTCTGCTTTCAATTTACACTTACACGGTGATAAATTTTGAAAGACATCCTGATTCAAAGTGCTTGGTTATTTGTAGATTTGAGGAAGAACCATATCGGAAATCCGTACTTTACGAAGAACTACGTTCTCACCAAATTGACGACTTGGCAGTAATCTATGATGAAACAGATCCAGACAGATTAATTGGACAAACATTCTCCTCATATAAACCTTTACCTTGTGAAGCTTTAGAGGAGCATTTAGATATACACCGACGCTATATTAATGCAGTTAATAGTGAAGAATTTAGTTCTTGCTATTTGCAAGTATGTGCTGGGTGTAAGTTACTGCATGGTGCCAATAATATTGTTTGTGGTATTCATCCACATGGATGGTTTGAAAATAGTTGCTGTCCAGATAAGCAATGGGATGAACGTAAGGCGTTGTTTCCATTTGAAGATGATGCTGTTGTCGAAAATTTAAATAGAGAAATATCGTCCAATCAAGCGAATATTTACAAATTTTACGGCAATCTTATCTTGTGGGATGAATACGCTAACCGTAGGTTTTCTTTCTCCTATTCCGGTATCTTGCTTAAACATTCTGACAGACTGCTTGAGCTTGGTATGGAAGCAAAACTTCTTTCTTACATCCAGTATTTCCGTACTCGAAATGTAGTGGTCTTTGACTACGTAGCATCAGGACGAGTTTTAGAGTTTGCAAAGGAACTCAAGGGCATAGCTCAAATCGAAGTTGATGGTGATGAAATATCTATCTTTTTTGATATATATGCGCCCTGTCATCGCTTTCGCCGTGATGGTGTATCGCTGCATCCTTACTCAACTTTCGTTCCTCAAGAACTCAGATATAACTACAACTTGGTTAGCTACGTTAACTACCTTAAGAGTAAAAAATTTGGAGTGCTGAAATGAATAAGGAAGTTTCTCAAAGCTGTGAGTACAAGCCGGAAAAATCGCATTTTTGCAATTTCTGTATCTTGAACTGGTAATTTCTCCAATTTAACAACTGCAAATTTTGGAAAACTTAGTTCATCTAATTGCTTAAAAAGGCAATTTATCCTCCTTCCTCCTGCTATTGGTTGGGATACGTATAAAAGCTTTCACTCAGTACGGGGGTTTCCCCCGCTACTGGGTGGTAAGCCGCTAAACGCCGCCCATCAGTAATTCATGGAGGAATCACACTATGTCTGCTTTTGCAATATCGCCTTTTGTGCAATCTGTTAACGATGTTTTGTTTCCAATCGAGTTGTTTTTGATGGTCTTCCCAATCTTCTATGTGATATTTGTCCCTGCTCAATCAGTATCACTTCAAGTTAGTAATAGCGTTGGGGTGATTTCTGAAGAGTTGCCAGTTTTGGAAACTCATGGGGATTTGACTGGTGTTGGCGCTGTTTCTGTTCGGGAAGAATTTTCTAAACCAGAATCTTCGATTATTGAAACTGCACCGCCAGTTGCTGAAACTGGGGTTGCGGATGAAGCTAGACAGCTTGTGCTGGTAGATGTTAAGGAAGAAAGGAAGAAGCTTTTGGATTTAGGTGCGCGGAAACTGCGACAGTTCTGCAAAGAATGCCGAATTCAAGGCTATTCTACCGTCTACAACCGTAAAAAACTCGATGGACTCGTTGACTTTCTGATCGCGCAACAAGTGACCTCTGCTCAAGTGGTCGAGTGTGTGGAAATGCTTGCTTAGAGTGTAATGAAAAGCCTCGGTAAAAACTGGGATTGCAAAACTACTCCCTTGGGCTAGGATAATACTTGCTTGATGACTCTTTCTATTAAGGTTGAGCTTCTAAAATGCGTCCTATACTTCTTGGCGATAGTGTTGGTAAACCTCTCCTAGCGGCTTCTTCTGCTACCTGCATATGGTAGTGGTGCTTGGAACGACTAGGTTTTCGGTTCTTGCTCCATTCGCTGATTTCGACAATTTTGCTCGCCTCTGTACTTTTGCACTTCTTAGGTCTGCCTACGTTGACACCCAATACTTCATCAGCTTTTGCGATCGCCGACTCCTGGGTTTCTGACAAGATGGTACTTGATGTCCATCTTTTCTTCCACTTTGCTATTGAGTTTTCGGTTACACCAATCTCTTGGGCTAAAGCTACATATTTTTTGCCTTCGTTTAGCCCCAGCAGAATTTTCGCTCTTTTGCTAACTTCATCGCTGCTCGTTGCCGCTATGTACTCTAGTGCTTGTTTTTCAAGAGAATTTAATATCTGAAGATGAGGCATCTAAAAATTTACCCCTCTTTACTGTACAATTTTGCCAAATGGAATGAAGCCTGATATACTCTTTTTGTAGCGTTCATTTTTTCTAAAAACCCACCCAAAGCCCTGGTGCAAACAGGGCTTTGAGGAGAAAACAAGCCCACTTGTTAGTAAAACAAGGCGGAACATTGTTTTGTCAATTTAATTAACTAGAGACATCATATCATGAGTTTAGCCAGTTTTACAAATCTTTCTTTCGGTAGATGTATTTTTCCCAAAAATAACACCAAAAAATATCTCTTCAATGAAATTGGTTTTAAATGGGTTAATAATAATAGTTTTCTACTGCGAAAATTCTCTTCGGGAGATTGTTTGATAATTAATTGTTCATTATTTACAAAAATTAATTATTTTCTAATAATAGCACTTTCATCCACTGGAGAAAGTGCCATCAGTCCTGCTGCTTGAGTTTTTCTACTTTCTGCTTAAGCTTTTCAAAATTGAACTTATCTTTTTTAGGCAATTTGTGACCCGGAGTATCAATATGTCTGAGGTGCATAGTCCGGCAATTGTATATATTTCTCCTGCGGAGTTAGTAGTTCATCCGAAGCTGATAGAAATATACGGTGAAAATGAGAACCGTCCCGCTTTGGAAAAAAGTATCTCTGAAAAAGGGATTCTGGAATCTTTGAAGGTAACTGCACGCACTGGTGTAAATGTGGTCTTGGCAGGTAAGTGTCGTTTGCAGATAGCTCGCCAGTTGGGAATTTCTGCTGTGAAAGTAGAATTTGTCGAGTCTGGCTCGCCTGAAGAGGATTTGAAATTAGTGCTTGATTTTAATCTCCACCGCGAAGGCGGAAAGACTCATTACCAAAAATTTCACGAAGGGCAGTACTGGGAGAGCGTACTTCGTCCCCAAGCGAAAGAAAGACAGAGGGAAAGCGCTCGTCGTTTGAATGAATCGAAGTATTCAAATTTGAACACTTCGATAGATGAGAGTAACTCTCAATTAAATAAGGGCAAACCTGTAATTCGGGAGGTTTCAGAGAATCTAAGGATAAGTGTTGGCAGTTATCACAAGGGTAAAAAAGTATTTGAATATATTTCTCAATTAAGGGAACTGCAAAAATTTAAGGCAGTTGTTGCACTGGAGGCGGAATTTAACCGAAGTATTGATGCAGCGTACAAGTTCGTTTGCAATCAAGATATCTGTAACCAGGTTATAGACCTAATTGAAGCAGATGAGATAGGTAGTATAAGTGATGGTATCGCTTGGATGCGGAATGGCGATCGCAATCCGTTTCGGCGTTTCCAAATTGGTCAAGTATATCAATTTAAGGAAAGACTGCGGACAGAGTTGGAAATTGTGGGGCGTGTTATAGGTATAACTAATGAATTTGTTGTCTTTGGATTGAGGAATTTAGTAAATATGAACCTAGAAATCGTGAATCTACGTCCGCGACAGATTGATGCAGAGTTGCAAGATGAACCATCTGCTGAACAGAGAGCAAGAATACTTCACTTAATGGAAAAGTTTAGGGATGTTTTTCCAGTTCAGGTATCTTTAGCGGAGTTGTTAAAACTCCCCAATTTAACTGATAAAGAGGAGGTTTTATTGCGGATGTATGAGTCTGATGTATTTGAAAAAACTTGGGAGGACTATAAGAGCCAAATGCAAGCAATGGAAGTGTCTACAAATAGACAAAAGGGTAATGTTCGTGCTGCATAGGTAGCTGTGAGCAGTTAATCTAGCAGAGAATTTATCCCACAATTTAACGTTACCTAATAGATTAGCATCTCAATACTGATTGCAGTACGAGTTCATATTTTGGGTGCTGAACTCGTATGGATATATTTGACTGTTTTTTGTTTTTAAATTCGTTGGTGGAGTGTAATTTCATCTTCACCCATTGTACTAACCTCTGCCAGTTTTTGGTGACACTTTTAGGTGTTACTAGCTTTGCATTCTTATTCCAAAACTATTTTCTAGATTTAGTCACAACTTCGCTAGAACTGACGTATTTAAATAGCTCTCAAAAAAAAGTTGGGTAGCCGCATTGTTGTTGGTGAAGCGTGTTGGACTAAATCTTAGCCTAAGCCTACGTATGTCTAAGCCTAAACAAGTATAACCTCTGTTTGCTTTCAACCATGAGACGATTACCAGTCGCCTCCAACAAGCGGATAACCAACCGCTTCTTAATAAAACAAAAATTTCAAATTTAGGCTAACACATTTTGACCAACAGCGAGGCTACCTGATGCACTAAAACCATCAGGACAGTCACTCATGTTCCAAGAAGATTTCGGGGCAGATGTTGATAACAGGCCCCAATTAAGTCTTTCACAGCCTGTAAAAAAGAAAATCAAACCCCACCTGCCCGCAGAATCATTGGGTAAACGCTACGTAGAGCGTTTTTGGCATCCATTTGGGGCGATAGTTGCCCCTTCTTTAGTAGAAGGTGCAAAACCAGCATGGCGTACCATCGATTATTACCTGCAACCTTCCCAACTGTGGAAGCTGCACCAAGATAAGTCAAAACTAGTAGGTCTGCGTTTTGACAACACAACCCGTTACGCGACAATCGATTTAGACTTTTTTGGTGACTGCCATAACATTGAATCTATAAATCGCATCAAAGCGGCACTAGAGGAAATCGGCATAGTCGATATCGTCATTCTCCAGTCCAGCTTTAGTGGTGGTTATCATTTGATTTTAAACTTTGCATCTCTCCTGCCTACCTTTGCCCTAGCCTGCGCCTTAGAAATTACTTTGAGAAATGCAGGCTTTATCCTGCGCCAAGGACACCTAGAAATCTTCCCCAATACTAAACCATATAGTGCCAAACAAATAATCAACTACAAAGCCATCCGTTGTCCCATGCAACCGGGTAGTGGGTCATTTTTACTTGATGATGACTTACAACCAATTAGCGATTCCGTTTCTATCTTCCTCGACTATTGCGATCGCGCGGCCAGTCGGCAAGATTTAACCAAATTAAAACGGGTAGCGAACAAAGCCAAAAAACAAATTTCACAGGAGAGATATCGTAAGCAAGAGTCTGCTGATGCTGCACAGTGGCGTGCCAACTGGGAAGAAATAATTGCGATCGGTTGGACAGGACAAGGACAAACAAACACCCTCCTACAAATCTTTGCAGGCTACGGAATCGTTTTTCTAGACTTAAGAGGCGATAAATTAGTCGAATTTTGCCTTTCTACCGCAATTAATGCCCCTGGCTATAAGCAATATTGCCGACACCAACATGAAATCGAAGCTAGAGTACGGCATTGGGTAGAATGCACAATTCGTAACAAATGGTACAGTGCCTACGTTAGTTATCCCGACCGGCTGTTGGGTACATTCGCCAACACATTTGCAGAAGCCATAGCAGGTGTTAGTAGGATTGATCAACCCAAAGATAACGTAATTTTATTTGACCGCCGCCACCAGCAGAACTGGGAACGTAGCCAACAAGCCCAAAGACGCATCCAGATAGTAGTAACAGCAATAGAGTGGGATAGTGGGTTACCAGCAGGGGCTACTGAACGGGCAAAAGCTATACGTGCTGAGTATAAACGCCGCTTTAACAAAACTATCTCTCAAGAGACACTACAAAAGCACTTACATTTGTGGCATCCCACACGCTACATTTTAGACCCTTGGGCAGAAAATAGCTTAAACCCTTATCAATCAAGCGAGAACGGGCAATTTTACGAATTTCAAAGCTTATTTGTAAAACACGATACTCAAAATCCTTGTGGAATAAGTAATTACGGTCATTCTTTTTATATGAAGGTTTTTTGTAAGTGTTTACCTCCTGCTGCTACAGCCCCCCAAGGGCTGGAGTCAGCAGGGTTTGTTGAACAACCCGATGTTTCTCAGTCAGACTCAGCTCTAATCCACCCTGCGGAAAATCTTGAATTCATAAATTCTTCTAATACTGCTGAAATTAATTCAAATAAAACCAGCAATCAATTAAAGAATTCAGTTCATACAAATATTTTACAATCAAATCAATTCAGTTCTGATCAGGATTTTATATACCTCTGTAGCTCCGGCACGTCGTCAAAAGTTGATAACCAAAACTTATCTAACACGAAGAATAACGGGCTGGGTGTAGTTTCGATACCTGCTGCGGTTCCACTAGAACAACCACTCCAAAACCCCAACAACGGCTTGCACGGTGTATCTGTTAGTGACGAGACTACTGATGTTTCCTACCGCATTGAGGAACTCAAGCGAGTGACAAAACTACGGCTAATGGCTTTAACCCAAGCTAAGGCTAAGGTGCGCCAATACTGCGTAATTACGGGACATATTCTCAACACTCAAGAACGCGATCGCTTAGAGCAACGTGCCAAAATGCAATTCTACCTCGATTCCGGTAACGAAACTCTAATTGCAGAAGCTAAGGAGTGGGCGACTGCCAATCCTGGGTGTCTACCGTTTTCCTTGGAGTTGGAAAGCGAAAAATTTTGGAAAAGATGAGGGACATCAGGCGGTAAGATGTTCGTTATTTTAGATTTTAACTGCACAAAAAGAGGTGATTCAGCTTTACAGAAGTTATTATATTTGTGAGTAAAATTGGGTACAAAAATATAGAAGGATATATGAAAGATATCTTAATGGAAAAACTGTTTAATCAAGCAGTTGAACCAATCTTCCAAGCCAATAATTTAACTAAATATTCAGCACTCAAACAAAGAGAGGATGAATTTAAATCACTGTTTAATATTGAATTAGCAGAATACGTGGACTCGAAAAGAGGATTTAATTTTTCTCTATTTATCCGCGACTTTTTAAGTGAAGATTGCTTGCCGTACAGGGACGCTATTCGGCAAAAATATGGAAAACGGGCAGCGGATTTGATTGGAGAATTAATTTGTATTTGAAAGCAAAAAAAAGTTGGCTGGTAGTTAGAATTTATGACTATACGGCCAGCGTTCCATTCAACTTTAACACTATGTATCTGTATTTTCTTGACTTAATTGTTGCCCAAACTCAGATATTGAACCTGTAGTTACGGCTTTTTCTAACAATTGATTCAATAACTCAATGTCATATAATTCATTTAGTTTTTCTACTAATTCAGTAGGAACATCTTTAAATCGAATTGTTAGGATTTGAGCAATATATTTCTGGGTAGCTTTTGCTATACCTATGCGTTCTACGCTTGTTATGTATGTCATTTGCTGTTCAGCCTCAAAACGCTCTAATTCGGCTTGAAAATTTAAGTCTAACTCCGGTGGTAGAGTCATTAATCTATCTAGCAACCGGAAGATTTGCTGGATTTTATCTCTACTATAGCCTAACTCATACATTCGTTTAATTAAGCTCAACTTCCATTGCAATCGGCCTGCTAAATCTTGAGTTGTGGCTTGTGTCCGCAGGTGCGCCATCACCAGTACAGCAAAAGGACTATCACTTTGTTCTAATTCTGACCAACGAGATTCATAGTCCAGTAGTTTCACAATGGGAAATTGAAGACTAAGGCGACATCCCCAACGACCATAACTATATTCTTGCGGTCGCCAATTGGCTTGATTATCCCCCAGAATTGCCAAGCTCACAACTTCTTGGTTATAACGGTCAAAGATTCTGTAGTGGTAAGAAAACATCCGTTTAGGGAAGTTGGGGTCTACTTGACTTTGAATTTCCAAATGAATCAGCAACCAAGTTTCCTTTCCATCTTTTAGCCAAACTTTGATTAGCTTATCGACAAATTGTTTACCAATTTCAGATTCTTTTATCAACTACTGGAGTTCTTGCTCAAGAAATTCATAGCCTCGTTTCCAGTCAATTTCTGCTTGAATCTCTGGAAAAAAGAATGCCAGAAACGCCTCAAAGTATTGTTCTACTCCTTCCTTCCAAGCACCATCATAATCTGCTCTTACTTCACTCATAGATTATTTTCTATCAAAATATCATAATGCCTTTTTTGAAAGTCAATTTACTTTAAACGACATAAAATTTATGACTAATTTACATATCAACAAATGTTGGTTTAATGTGGAATTTTGTTGCTTGGCTTTTTGAGCGAGAGGTTGCATACTCAAAGTAGTTTATTCAAAATAAATTAGCCAAATTTTATTGAGCAATATAGTTGCTGATTTTTCTATTTTATTAGTTTAATTTATTGATTTTTGTTTACAAATTAAAAATTTATATTGACATTAACCTAACACAACAAAGTTTAGTCACTTTGTAAACAATATTATGAGCCGAAAAAATAAAGAACAACCAGCCATGTCAAATAATACTTCCTCCAATACTAATGGTAAACCTCAAAAGCGACTGATAATTATAACAGGTGATAAAGGTGGCGTGGGTAAAAGTACCTTTGCACGAGCAATATTTCAACTTTACATTAATAAAAATTTACCCTGTGTAGCTTATGAAGCTGACTTAAGGAATCCTCAGATAGAAAGGTATTTTCAAAAAGATTACCGCCCTATAATACGTTATATTGATATTTTTCATAGAGGTGGTGCTGATGATCTATTAATTAATCTAGATGAGAGTGATTGTCCTATCACATTATTAGACTTACCTGCACAATCTGGAGGGTTCTTTGAAAGTTATGTCAAAGAGCTTGCATTTTTTGAAGTTCTGAAAACTGAAATTAATTGTCGAGTAACAATGGTTTCAGTGATTAGTAGAGTTCTTGATTCTATAAATGTTTTAGAAAAACTTCGTGAACTTTGTAAAGACCAAGTAGATTATATTGTTGTCAAAAATCTGTTTCATGGTGAAGAAGAAAAGTTTGAGCGATATAATGACTCTTCTCTACGTCAAAATATGCTTGCGGAAGGTCTAATAGAACTTGTAATGCCAGATTTATTCTACAAGTCTTATGACTTTCTTGACCGCCATGCTTTAACCTTTAATGAAGGTCAGACTCATAAAGAAACAAATATTGTAATTAAGTCAAGAATTAAATCTTGGCTTGCTGAGTTTGAAGCACAAATTAAGCCAGCATTTAATTTATTGGGTTTTGATATACAACCAGATGACTGTTACTACCCAGCAGTTGTGGAAAAATCTAAAGAGCTTAGAGAAAACGAAGAAAAAGAAAAAGCTAAAAACCAAGATGCAAATTTACCATCTGAAGATATAGCTGCTTAATTGAATAGGTTGCTTGGTTTTTATGTTTGGAAAGCGTTTTATAATTACATCGGGTGATGCTCGTGTGGGTAAGTCCACAGTTTCTCGGCTCTTGCTGGAATTGTACTTGAGAAGTAAATGCAATGCGCGTGTTTTCTACCACGGTTATCGTAACAAGCTATCGATGTATAAAACAAAAGGTTTTGAAATAAACCATTTGGGATTGTCTAGGGGCGATTCGGATAGATTATTACTTGACTTAGAAATGTTTCCAAATATTGATGTAGTTTTGACAGATATGCCAGGTCAAAACCATCAGGAGTTCAAGTTTTTTGATAAAGATGTTTCACTGATAGGAAATCTTAACCATCTCGGATATCGTGTTACTTTCTTGCACCCGATATCACATCGTAAAGACTGTGTTGAAGATTATCTTGAGGATTTATACCAGCATTTTGGTAGTCAAGTTGACTATATTGTTATCAAAAATTATTACTTTGGCAAGCAATTTCGATACTATGAAGGTAGTAGATTCCAAGCTAATATTAAAAAATTAAATGGCTTGGAGCTAGTTTTGGGCGGGTTGCATAACGACTTTTACCAGTTGCTTGAGGATACTGGTTTACCCTATGCTCAACTTATTGAAACTGACTCTCCTCTTAATACTATTCAGCGTTCGATAGTATTCAACTGGATGGAGAATTTTCATAATTCCATTGTGACTAATGAGATAGCTACTAATTATTTAGGATTGAGTAAGAACTGTAGAAAGCTAGCTTTTGTAGGTAGCAATCAACAAAATCCTTCCAATTTTGATGTAACTGAAGATATTGAATTTGAGGAATGGTAAGTATTAGCTTTACCAAATTAACAGTGAGGTTTTAAATTAACTGTTGAAACAACCTATGACCAATATTGCAAAAGTTGTTGAAAAAGTTATTGCAGAATATTCTGAAGAAAAGAAAGCAGAGGTTACTGATTGGATACTTAAATTAGGTGTTCGGCCTGACGATCCCTTGTTTAATCTATACGCGGAACTAGGTACAACCCAATTTGCTTTGCAGGAACTACCCGGTAGGCTTGACTCGCTTGTGGTGGGTTGGGCTGACATGGTGGACGATAAGTTAAATAGTGCTTCTAAGGTGGCAATACAACAACAAAAAAGTGCGATCGCCCAAGCCGCTAATGATTTAATTAAGATGACTAAGCAAGCTGGTGGGGCATTGCCTCTCTTAGGCGTAAGTAATTGGCGATTGGCACAAGTAGCGGGAGTGTTGGGTTTTGTACTGGCTTTGGGATCTGCAATTGGTGTTTTTACATACAAAACTATTGCTGAAAGTGTAACTTTTCAGGAGGCGGCTTCTGGAACTGTTATTTTACAACCTGAAGATAAAAAGCTTCTGGATTGGGCCAAATCTAATGAAGGTAAGGTAGCACGTAGTATTTATGTTAGAAACGCTGCCATCATTAAAACTTGCCGTCAGCAGAAGAAGTATTCAGGTGGCTGCATAATTGCAGTTGATTAACTCTCTAGGCAACCCAGCCTTTGTATCCCTTATTACTCGTTTTAGCTGTATCCTTTTGACTATTTTGGTTGGTTTTGACTCTTGTATGGGTTTCTTGAGTAACTTCTTCTTCGATTTTCATGTCTGCAAAGCTGAGGATTCCCAGGCGGATAGCTTCCCGGATAGCGTTTAATCTATCTTTGACTCCTAACTTGATAAATGAATTATGTAAATATGACCTGACTGTACCTTCGGAAACATACATGACATTGGCAATTTCATTATTTTTCATGCCACCAGCCGCTAATTTAAGAACTGTAATTTCTTTATTAGAGAAATCACTTAACAAATCTAGTGAATTTCTATCGGCTGTGTCATTTGACCTCAGATTATCAATCAGAATGCGATTAATAGTTGGGTCAATCCATGATTCATTATTGTATGCAGCCATTACTGCTTCAATGAATCTTTCTCCTACTTCTTCTCTGGCATTATTTTTACAGTAGTAGCAGTCTGCGCCATTACTAATTGCTGCGTTAATGGTATCTCGGCTGCTATTTGCAGTCATAACCACTATTTTAATTGACGTGTGTTTGCATTTAATTAAACTTATGACATCAGTGCCATTGATATCAGGTAAATCAATATTTATCACCACGATATCTGGATTTTGTTGGTCAACAATTTCTATTCCTTCTTTTCCGGTTTTAGCAAGGCCACATACCTGGATTTTACCAGTTTCAGATAATATCATCGCCGCACCGACCCTAGATATGTTCTCATTTTCAATGATGACAACATTAATAGGTTTCATATTACATACTGTTTGGTTTAGTATTGTCCCTGATAATAATACTTATAGCACTTACTTTTTATTGTTTTTTAATCTTTACAGTTACTATAAATTAATCAGCTTATTTAAAAACTTTATTTTTAAATTTAAAAAATTTACAAAGTGATGGGGTGGTTTATGTAGTTTTCATTAAGTAATCTATTTACTAGGGAATTTTATTGATCGGTTTTAGTTTTAATAGTATTTATCAAATTTAGGGAGTCTAAAGGTTTTTTTATGAATTTTAATCAACTTTTAGGATGGATAGAAAATATTGTTGTTTGGTCTTTAATAGGAATGCTATGTTTGGTCGGGTTAGGTAGATTACCTATTAACCCGACGAGTTTGTTTGATTTTACTGCGTCTTTTTACTATTTTTCTGTTGCGGTTGTTATTTGCCCCAAAACTCCCTTGAGTTTTAATAACAAGCTAGTTTTGGGGTTTATAGCTTTTTCGTATGGTGTGTGCTTTGGGTTGATTTAATCTAATCTATCTCTTGAACAGCATCCTGGTTTTTGAATTGTTGTTGGTTGTGTTCGCAGTGTGCTTGTTGCTCATCGAACAGAGCCTTAAACCGTTCAAATTCATTATGGGTAAGGTTATTGATGATGATAGAGTAATTCTCTGAGCTATTATTACGAGATGCTAGAAGTGCTTCTTGGCTTGCTTCTGAATCAGGGGAATTTCTATCAAGGCTAAGAGTTTGTGAATCTTCTTCTGATTTGAGACTTGCAGTATATGCCTCACCTTTATAAATGATACTTTGTGTCTCTTTATCTGGTTTCCCAAATATATTTAAGCGGTCTAAAATTACAGGAATAACAAATTGTTGAATTTGTAAATTAGCGATAAGAGATTGCACTTTATCGTGTTGACTTTCTTCTACTAAGTTGCCATTATTGTCGTCATTTTTATCTGTAAAATTTTTTAGAACATCTGGTTCAATTGTATTGTCTTTAGACTGGCTTACTTCGGATTGTAAAGATGACTCTGGACTAACTGGATTAACAAAATTGATAGGTTCAATTTCTGTGGAGCTTAACTTTACTTCCTCTTGTGCTATTTCACTGATTCTATTCATTTCTGAATTTAACTTTAACACAGCCTCTTGTCGTTCCTCAGCAGTTGGAGGATTTTTTGCAGATTCTTCAAATTTCTCATCAGGTATATTAAGCTGTGCGATTAATTCTCTGAGGAGACAAGCTTGCATTGCTGGAGTTAAACCTTCTACTGGAAACTCGATTAGTTCTTTCATAGTAAAGTTACCTTTCTATTAAATTTTTTTTGACATCTTTGAGTGCATTATTGATGCGATCACTCATAAATTGAAAATCTTGTAATGTTTCATCACTAATGTTACTTACTTGAGTTTTTCCTTGTTTGACATATAACAAGATATTATCCTTTTTATCTTTAACTAAATAAGTTTGATTTTGAGTTTGAGTAGCAATCTGATATTTTTCTGTTTGGACTGACATAATGCCATTAATATCCTCTTGTCCAATTGTCTTAACTACACGTTGAGCAAGACTGGTCATCTTATTAACTTTTTCTAATTCATTAATGTCTTGTTCCATTGCTTTAAAAGCATTCTCAAGACTAATATTTTCTTGAATGTATAAATTAGTTACCTCCTGAATTCTATTGAGATATGTGTCTGATTTACCGAGTTTTTCAGCTGCTATATACCAGTCTTGGAGATTTTGTACCGTATTAGCTTTCATCCGCTCGATAATGCTATCCATCGCTCCAACCTGCTGCATATTGGGTTGAGCAGGTGATGCGAGTGCTTGGTCAATATTTGGTTGTTGGCTTTGTTGTGATGAAAAAATGTTCTTGTCTTTAGCAATTAATAAGTTATCTGATACTTGTGTATTGCTAGAAATAATATCGCTACTAACTTTGGTGTTTTCTACAGGATTAAATACTGCGTATCCTTGGGAAGTTTGTTCAACTTTGTACCCTTTTTCTTGAAGATAATTTTGAACTAATTGGTCAGTTCCTTGTGCGTTTCCAACTAGAAAAGAGCTTTTCGCTGCTATTGCCTTATCAAGTAAGGGTTTATAGTGATTTTCAAAGGTTTGGGAAATTTGCTCGCTTGTTACTCCACGCCACGGACCAGATCCGGACACCATAATGATGTCTTCTTTTGAGTAATTTCCTGTGTTGGCGCGTTCCCCCCATGCTTGCTCGTAATTTCGTGTGCTTGAAGGTGTACCGGGGGGTGCAGCTGATTTACCGATAAACTGGGTAGCTATTTGGGCCATCGCAATGTCTTTTTTCATGTGTTCAGCGACGGCGGCGTTTATAGGTTCGAGTTGGGAGAGTGGATTTGTGGGCCGCAGAGCAGTCTGTTGGGACTTGTCCTGCTGGGTTTGTACTGTAGTTTGTTGTGATTTTGCAACTACATATATATACGCTTCGCTAAGGGCTTGAATAAATGCGGATTCTTTACCCTTACCCTCCCACTGTTGATCCTGGGCGTTACTTATGCTTGTACAGTTCTCTAACCAATTGATTCCCCCACGTTTGGCGATCGCCTCAGTTAGCCGGGGGTGTTGTTCGAGTTTAGCCTGAAGCACTTCTACCATTAGCTGGTATTCATCAACTGATGGATGCAACTGCTTTTGGTGATTAAATGCGTGTTCGGCGGATGCGTATGCTACCCCTTGAGGTTTTTGGACATGGGTTTCTACTCCATACTGCCCGGCGGGGGCTTCTGGATTATTTTTGACTGAAACTTGGTAATCGTTTTGCAGCTTGCCTTGTTCTTTGGCGAGTGCAGTGGCAAGACTTAGTGCTACTCCCAGCCCATCTTTGGAGTCGGTGCTGATATTTACTGGAGTTGCGGCTTGTTTTTGGATGGTTGGGAACGGAACAATTTTGCCATTGACATAATCTCCTAGTGGCTCCATGAATAAGCCATATACCTGACTCTTACTCGCTTGAGTTTGGGTCAGTTCTTTTGGTGAATGCTTCTCCCATCTCGCCCAGGCTTGCTGGTAACTTGGGTCTTGAATCATTTGGGTGGTAATTTTGTATTGCTTACCTACCCGAAACGCAACTTGCTCGCCGTTTTTACCTTGGGCGATCGCAATATCTCCCTCTTTGATACCATAAGTTTTTTGGTAGTCTACACCTCTGGTAGTGTGTATCCTACCGTGTCCGCGCATAGCATCGATGGTTGTGTTAACTGGTACTGTGACAGCTTCGCCGTGCAGATGCAGCGAATAAACCATTGGAACTGGTTTTCCAGATATAGTTGGGTTGTCTGGAATCTGAGGATTAGCAGCGCGTGCCGCAGTGGAATTGCCAATGGCGATAATTTCTTCGACAGTTGGTTGGTTTGAAGGGTGTGAGGGTATGTTTTGGGTGACTTCTCTGAGGCTGGTGTAACTGCGCTCTACTTTAATTTCTCCCCCTGGTGTCCACTCGTTAGCTTTGATGGTGAGGTCGTTGTTGCTTTGGACTACCGCACGCGGAGGTTGGTTTGAGGTGAGGAAGTTCTCAAATTTTTGGCGAACGCTGTTTTCTCTGCCCAAATCGTTTTTAATTGACCAGATGTTGATAGACCATCTACCAGCCTCAGTATTCAGTGCAGCGTGTTCGTTCTTGCAGTTAAAGCGGGTTACTGTACCTGACTCAAGTTTAAACTCTTGGTATGGTGCGTCCTGATTCTCTTCCCTAGTCCATGCCATTCGTTCCTTAGCAGCGCGATAGCCCCAGTCAGAATTTCCGATATTGATGCTGCGGGCCTCCGTCGCGGCGTAGGAGTCATCGCGGTGGTAGTTAATCCCAGCACCGGGGTTCTCGGAATAAGTTACCAGCACAATATCAGCGTCAGGATATACTTGCTTAACAAGTTCCATCAACTTGTCGTCCTGCACCCCTGGCTTGAAGTCTTTATCCTTCAAGTCCCATTTTGCACCGATCCAGGCAACTTGTCTCAGTGGTGCATAGTTAGATTTGTCATTTTCAAGTATAGGTTTGAGGTGGGTTTCAAGATGCGATCGCAGCTGTTCTACTTTTTTCTCGCTTATCTTACCCAATATTTCGATAGCTTTAGTTGGATCGGCTTGACGCGAGTTGGGTAGTAATATTGGTTGATTCTTAGCTTCTGCTTGTATATCCGTTATTACTTGTGTCTCAACCGCGTTTTGATAGACTTGTGAAATTTCTGCAACTGTGGCGTTAGTATTTAATTGAATATTAGTTATATTCTTTTCTGATAAAGCTTTAGCAGGAATAATTGGTACTGGAGAATCTTTTTGATTGAGTTCTTTTGGACGGTTAGGAAGTGCTTTTAGAGCTTTTTGGTAATCACTATTTTCTGGAATATGGTTTAATTTTAAAAGACTACCTTCAGTTGCAATTTTTTGATTTAGCTCTGCACTAAGCTGTTCGTAGCGGTCAAAACCATCAACTTCACCAATATTAATAGCTTCTCCCAGCAAAGTATTTAATTCTTCGGTTATTTCTTCACTAATTTCATTTTTATTAAAAATAAATGTAGCTGTGTTACTCTCAATAAAATAATCGTTTTCAGTAGATTTTGATTCTAACCAAGTGGCTACAGCGATCGCGTCTTGTGCGGGGACTACTAATCCAAAAGCTTCTTTAGTTTCTACCTGCGCTCCATCCTGGGAAGTATATTGTTGATTTGGATTATAAAAATATACAGTTTGTTGGGCAATAATTGGAGTGGGTTGTGAGGGTATATCTGCACTTTTGATATGACCACCAGCACGGTTAATAAAGGTTTGTCTTAATTCGCTGCTGATAGTAGTTTCATCAAGTACGAATACAGTCATTCCTTTTTTGGCTTCTAACCGAGCTTGTGATATAGGAAGCTGTTCGTATGATACTCCTACTTTTTCGAGATACTTTTTGGTTTTTTCGGTTAGATTTTCATCAACTGCTAATCCTAAAAGCCCTACTAATTTTTGCTCTTTATCTTGGAACATGATTGTAGGGCGTTCGTTTATTTTACCGAGAATTTGGTTACGTTCTTCTTGCTGCTCGTCTCTGACAGGCTTTTCATTACTTATAAGCTGACTGCGTTTAACCCATTTGTCGGGATATTGTACTGTTTCTGGATCAATTATTATTTTACAGGTACTTTCATTACTGGTAATCTGTACAGGGATAGTGGTTCGTTGTTGGTTTGGGCGAATAATGCCCGTATCAATTAATTTTTGTACAGTGCTACTTTCTTTCCTTTGCCACTGCTTTTGTATATTCCCTTTATTTAAATCAGCTTCGAGACGTTCATTATGCTGACCAATAATACCGAGTGATTGGTCGCCAATTTTAGCAATATAAACGTGCTTTTTATCAAATGCCCGAACTAGAGTTTCTTGAAATGCTTGGTTGTTAATCTCCTGTTTCTTGTATTTTGGATTCGTAATATTAATTCTTAACAAATTGTTCTGAGATGTCTCTGCTATAGCATAGGCATTTTGTCCAGTGATGATGGTTTGAATTTTAAGCTGTAACTGTTGCCCATTCCCAGGCTTTTCTGCTAGCCAGCCTTGAGCAATACCTTCTTTAATTGATTCTTTATCAATATTGCCTAGTTTTTCAGGTTTGTTACCATTTTGAAGATAAATAGTATAGTCTTCCCTGATCAGGTCAACCTTTTCGATTGTTAACATTACAGGTTCATTATTAAACCTTTGGGAATTTCCAAACTTATTAACTTCGCCTACTTTGAAAGTGAGTTCTGGTAGTCCGGGTACTTTGGTTCTAACAGAGGTGGTGTATATTTCACCTTTTTCAATATTGCCAATAGCAATAGTACCAATTGGTAGCCGGGCGTTACTTTGTTCAATATTTCCAAATGTTTTGTAACTACCCTCTTGATTCTGGATTTCAATTACGCTTTTTCCATCTTCAGCTAGATTAAATCGAATACTCTGAGGTTGGTTGTCATTAAAAAACTCACTATTCCGGTCAAACCCAGTGATACTAAACTCGGTAAACTTGAGTGTATCTAACTGACTGATAATCTCTTGAGGAAAGGCAGCAAAGGCGAAATTAGAAACTTTATTTTGGCGATCGCTACTTTTATCATTACCAGTCTCACGAGTAGTTGATACCGCCCAGGTGGCGGCTGCCATTGTTAGCTTTTGGTCTTCTGAAATCGAATTATAAAATTCCTCTGCTATCTGGTAAGATTTTTGGTAAAGAAGTTTAATTTGACCTTCGCTTAGTTCAGGCTGGAATGATATTTTGTTAGATTTTACTTCCTGCCCAAGTGTAATTCCTATATCTTCGAGTTTATTTTCTTGCTCCCTTGCCAGTGTTCCTAATTTTCTAAACTTGGGTTTACCATTCTCATTTTCATTGTTAATTTGAGCATAAACTAAATATTTATGTGGGCGGTTATTGTTGCGTTTATCTTCGGATATTTCTGATAGTTTTATTGTAATTGTATTAGCTTTCCAGATAAATTCATTATCATACTGTAGAAGATTAGTGATACTTACTTGATTACCATTGGCAAGGGTAATATTTACAGACGGCCCTTTTTCAGTTTCTTTTTGTTTAGATAGCTCACTTGCTCGGTTAAATGATTTGTCAAATTCTTTTTTGATGAGGGTAGCTCTTAATCGCTGTTCGTGAGAAAATTCAATCCCTTTAAATAAAGCTTGAAATTGAACGATTTCACGCGATTCGAGGCGAGCTTTTTCAAAATACTGATTGGTTTGAGCAATTAGTAATTCAACAGGAGAATATCCTGTCGGTTGAATTATATTGTCAATATAGACATCTTTCTTCTTATCCTTAATATAGTTGACTTCACGGTTAAGAATCTGACTATTATTGCGAATAATTTCAATTTCAGGTTTTTTGGCACTCTTGAAAAGGTCAACTGCAATTTGATTTTGAAATGCTGCCTCGGCAATCATTTCACGGTACATTTGGGTATTAATGTTCATCGCCGCTATTGCATTGCCTTGGTTTAAGGGTTTTTGTCGAACAGTTTTGATGAACTCTTCCATGTAAGTGCGGTACTTGCTTGGAATCTCCTTCCCTTCAATACCCTTGGATTTTGCCCAGGCTTCTGTTTTGAATAAATCTTCGTAGTGTTTGGCTACCTGCTGTACGTAGTCAATTGAGTCTTTTTCACTACCAAAGTTTTTCAGAATCGTAATTTCTGACTCTAACGCCTCAATTGCGGTAAGGTGATTGTTGATAACACCCACACTAATGCCATCGCTCATGTGGATGGCGATTTCCTCAAATTCTGGCTGACTGCCATCTTCTTGGTAAAAAGATTGTTTTTTAAGTTTGACAGTTGGAGCGTAGGCGTTTTCAGGAAGGTTACGCTCTTTTGCTTCCGTGGTGAGGTTGGGATACTTGGTTGCCCGCTCGAAGCCGATACAATCACCATCGTAATCGCGTGCCTGACGCTCTTGTTCGGACTCTTGAGGAAGAATATCTAATTCATAACCAGCTGATTTTAGTTCTAAAATATACTGATTAAATTTGTTGGTAAACTCGATTTTATCTTGAGTTTCGAGCTTACTAATATTTTGGTCTAAGTAATTTTCAATACCTTCTAAGTGGATATTTTTTCCTTGAGCTTCTGACAGGATAGATTTAATTTGCTCATTGAGGCGGTTGTAAATGCGATCGCTTGTTTCGTCCGAGACAGCGATCGCACCAGCGAGAGGTTGGCCATCAGGCCCAAGGATATCTTCTACAATTTTGTTAGTTGAGACGCACAGACCATTTGAGTTGAGGAAAGGGGAGCGGAAGTTGAGAACTTCTTCACTATCTTGATAATGCGGTATGGAAATTTCCCCGTTTTGCAGGTCTTTGGAGGGAATGACCATTGCTCGCTCAAACGTTAACGTCTTGCCGATGGCGATTTCTTTCCACTCGTTTTGGACGAACCGCGCGAGTTCGCGCTGTACTTTCTCAATTTCGAGAAGTTGCCCCTCTCCTTGCAGGTCAGCTTTGATGAGTTTATAAATAAACGAGTCAGTAGCAATGCGATCGCGCAAAGTTTCTAACTCTTCTGCTAATGTTGGATCTTCTGCTGCTTGTTCTTCTAGTGTGCTTGCTTGTTCTTCAAGAAAGGCTTTCCGCTTCTCGTACTTTTCGCAGTAAAGTTGTGCAAGTTGCCGAGGATCATCCTGTGCTTCTTTAAGCTTTTTGGCTTCAAGTTCTAGCTGTTCTGTAAAGTCTTTCAGTCCGTTAGGGAATGAAGCGAGTAACTGCGATATAGCTGTCTTGCCGAGTTCAGATTGTGATTTTTCACCTAGCCAGATATTTTGCCTGTACAATCCAGGGTTAATTTGAGGCTTAGTCGGGCCATTAGGATTGTCTTTATCAGTTCCCTTGAACGCAGATAAGGGAAGAATTAGATCAATTTTAGTTGAGTTATTGGAGTCTTGATAATTGAGGATTTGCTCAAGATTAGCAGGGCGTAGTGTACCTTTACCAAAACGGTATTTCTGATCATCTCCGTCTCGATCAGTCCAACCGAAGCGGTGCTGAATTACTCGATATTTATCACCTTTTTGATGTTTGGTTAATTCGTGATACAGTTCTTTTGATATTTGTCCGTAACAGTCTCCTGTTAACCGATATGCTTGGTCATTACTGATAATGCCGCCATTTTCACCATTATTATCATCAACTATTAAAATATTTAACTCTTTATTGACAGCATTTCTACATGAACCAAGAAAGATAGACCCGTAAGCACCTCTATCTTTGTTATCAGGGCATAATTGTCTAATTGTATCTAGGCATTCTTCGGGGCCATATAATAACCGAGTTTTTGATGATAATAATAATTTATGAGCTTCAGGATGATTAGTTAATTGTTCCACAGTAGACTTTTCGTCCATATGCCCGAACGAAAAGTTTACCCCAGGAAAGAAATGTTCTAATAGGGTATTATTAAGTTCTTCTTTTAAGAGCGAATCTGGATTATTTGTATTACCATCTGTATGAATCAATTGATTTAATCTAGTGTCAAAATGTTTAGCTTGAATTGTCATATATGAACAATTAAACTTATAAAATTAAAGATAAATTTTTACTTTTTGGCACTAAAATACCCGTAGAGTTTAATTTTACTTTCTCTTTATCAGTAATCTATTCAACAAATTTCTAATTTCTATCTACAAAATAAATATGACTTTTTATACAATGAATTGCAATTTTTACTGAGAAAATATTTCCTAAAGACATAGTTCAGCGTAGCTCTAAAAATTTATACAGTAAAAAAATATACATAATTTTTGATTACTTCTTGCTTAACGCTGAATCAGTAGTAACATTTTTCATGTTTGCCACTATGGTTATGTTTACAGTTTGAAGTAGTAGTCTGTAAAGTTTGAATTGAGGGATAAAGTCAGGGAGAATAATCTAAAAGCAATAGCCCCAGAGGACACCAAGCACTAATGCCGAAGAAAAAGTACATTGTCCCTTGACAGATCAAGAGCGAGTGCAACTAGAAGAGTTGACTAAGAAAGGAAAAGCTGCCGCCTACAAAGTGAACCATGCAAGGATTATGCTCTTGGTAGACACTAACCGCATAGAAGGCAGGGCTGTTTCATTCCTTTTCAAACAGGATTTGTCAAGATGGTTAGCGATAAAAATCATAAGTATGAGTAACGATGAAACAGACTTTTAAGCACATAAATAACAGTGTGGTTGTCTATTTTCTGGATACGCAAGTAGCAAAATCATCAATTTTATTTTGCTATAACCCTTGATTTTTATAGCTTATTGGGGAATGAATCAGCTCTGGCGATTGACAGAGTAGTAGAAAGGAACTGGTTGAAATTGACAATGCATAAGTTCTATCTGAAACAAGCATTCAAGCCAAGGTCTTGAATAAAATTCAAAGTTAGTGTCTTATTTTTATTTCACCAGAGACATAAAAAAGGGATATTATGAAGGTAGAGTGAAAGATTTTATTAAATATAGTTCTGTAACTCCTAACAATTTTGTATCACTGCCACACAAAGTATAGATAACACTCCGTAGAGAGATTTTAATGTGAGTCCTAGAGCAACTAGCCAACAAACATCTGCAAAAACAAGAAAGCCTAGAGCGAAAAAAGAAGATTCACAAGATGTAGTTTCTGAAACTACGTTGTTGGTAGATAAAAAAAAAGATTCTAATTTTGCTGCTATCACGAAAATACTCATAGACGAGATTATCATACCAACAACTCAACCCCGTCGCTATTTTGCAGCTAAAGCAATGCAATCTCTGGTAGAGTCTGTCAGGCGCGATGGTATCTTAGTCCCCCTTTTGGTACGACCAGTGGGAGATAAATATGAATTAGTGGCTGGTGAGAGAAGATACAAAGCTGCAAAAGAAGCATCTTTTTCCGAAGTGCCAGTAACTATACAAGAGATGTCAGACTCTCAAGCAATACAATATGCACTGACGGAGAATTTACAGCGTGAAGACCTGAATCCTGTAGAGGAGACAGAAGGAATTTTAGATTTACTGGCTTTGAGACTAGACACTGATAGGGAAGGAGCCATTTCGTTATTAAATAAAATAGCGAAAGTCAAACGAGGTTTAGCGGACAACGATGTCCGCCCAGAAGATTCATTTTTAGTTGAAGAAATATTTAAAACCATTGGCAGAATAACTCCTGAGGCATTTAGAACCCATAGGCTACCCCTGCTCAAACTTCACATTGATATATTAGAGGCTCTCCGCTCTGGGCAAATTGAATATACTAAAGCAAGAGAGATAGATAAGGTTTCATCAGATTCTGAACGTATGGAGCTTTTAGAAGCTGCCATCGAGCATTCATTATCATTAAGCCAAATTCGAGAGCAGGTAAAAGCTTTACAACCACCATCTGAAAGTGGAGACCTACAAAAACTTTTGGATAAGACTTACAAAAAAGTCAAAAAGTCTAAGGTATGGTCTAATCCTGATAAACAAGAAAAGTTGAAATCTTTGCTGGCAGAACTGCAAGGGCTTCTGAGTACAGAAGATTGATGTAGTAGTGAAATAAGCAAAAATTAGCCTCAAAGGTACTGTAAGCCTATCTAACTTTTGTAAAATCTTTGTGTAAATATTTCTGAAGAAGTAAAGAAATAACCGCCTAGTTGACGCAGAATTTTTAAAGTATGTATTACTTGTTCTGTGTTGGTTTTTTGATAATAGGGAAAATAGGTTGGTTAATTACAATACCCAACTAACATATTAATACCGAAAAATCAAAATACATTATTTGCATACGATACATCTATCAAAAGATAGATAAATTATTTCTAGTTTGTATAACATCAATTTTTAGGCGAATTTTTGAATTGTTCTAGTTCGGGAATATTGTATCTTCTTGCTGTTTTTGTGCGAGTTTGGAAAGCAAGAAATACAAGTATTTTTATTTTTTATTTGTTTATCTTTCTTTGAAACTCATAAGTATTGGATATGTGAATTGTCCATTGATTAAATCCAGTTCTAATATTTTAAAGGCATAGATTTATGCTTGATCGCCCAAGCCAAAATGATAGTAAATCAGCCACAGAGCAGGATAAAAACTACTTCGCACCTACCCAGGCTGTATCCTTACCCAAGGGGGGAGGGGCAATCAAAGGAATGGGTGAGAAGTTTGCAGCTAACCCCGTAACTGGAACTGGCTCCATGAGTGTACCCATTGCCACCAGTCCCGGTCGCTCTGGGTTTGGCCCGCAACTGTCGCTTTCCTATGACTCCGGGGCGGGCAATGGCATCTTTGGCATGGGCTGGAGCCTTTCACTACCGTCGATTACTCGCAAGACGGACAAGGGGTTGCCGCGTTATTGGGACAGCGAGGAGTCAGATGTTTTTCTCCTTTCGGGAGCGGAAGACTTGGTGCCTGTGCTGAAAGTGGATGGCACAGTCGATGAAACTATTCGAGATGGCTACCGCATTCGCAAGTATCGTCCTCGCATTGAGGGGTTGTTTGCTCGAATTGAACGTTGGACGAATGTAGAGTCGGGGGAAATGCACTGGCGATCGCTTTCCAAGGACAACATTACAACGCTGTATGGCAAGACGGATGAGAGCCGCATTGCTGACCCTGCTGATCCAACCCATGTGTTTAGCTGGTTGATCTGCGAGAGCTATGACGACAAGGGCAATGCGATTCGCTACAGCTACAAGCCTGAGAATTCTGAGGGAATTGATATTGCCCAAGCTCACGAATACAACCGCACGATCGAGAGTCGCTCAGCTAATCGATATCTCAAACACATCTACTATGGCAATCGCACTCCCCGACAACCCAATGAAGATTTGAGTGCGCGAACGGATTGGCTGTTTGAAATCGTGTTTGATTATGGAGAACATGATGTAGCGAATCCCAAACCGAGTGATGCAGGGCTGTGGACGGTGCGGAACGATCCGTTTTCTTCTTACCGATCGGGCTTTGAAGTGCGGATGTATCGCCTTTGTCAACGGGTGCTGATGTTCCATCACTTTCCTGATGAGGCAGACGTAGGCAGTAATTGTTTGGTGCGATCGCTCGACTTTACCTATTCCTACGAACAAAACCCCACCAGTGTCCGCAATCCTATTTACTCGTTATTACTTTCAGTCCAGCAGACGGGCTACAAACGAAATCCTGAAGGCGGCTATATCCAGAAATCCTTGCCGCCTCTGGAGTTTACCTACAATGAAGCCAACATTGATGAAACAGTACGTGAAGTCGAACCTGCCAGTTTAGAAAATCTGCCTTCTGGGATGGATGGCACAAAATACCAGTGGGTCGATTTAGATGGAGAAGGATTGTCGGGAATTTTGACTGAGCAAGGCAGTGGGTGGTTTTATAAGCGCAATCTCAGCCCAGTTAATACCATCCAAATTGATGGCTCTAAGCATGTTGAGGCACGCTTTGCCCCAGTTGAGTTAGTAGCTAGTAAACCTGCAACTGCTCTTTCTAATGGCGCACAGTTTCTTGACTTAGCAGGGGACGGTCAACTTGACTTGGTAACTTTACGCAGTCCCATCCCTGGTTTTTACGAACGTACTCACAACGAAGGTTGGGAATCATTTGTTGCTTTTAAGTCTTTGCCCAACCTGGATTGGGATAACCCGAATTTGAAATTTATTGACTTAGATGGTGATGGACACAGCGACATTCTGATTACAGAAGATGATTGTTTTGTTTGGCATCCATCTCTAGCAGAAGATGGGTTTGGGGCAGCAGAACGGGTACATCAACCTTGGGATGAGGAGAAAGGACCGCGCATTGTGTTTTTTGACAGTACCCAGTCAATTTATCTGGCGGACATGTCGGGGGATGGGCTGACGGATATTGTGCGGATTCGCAATGGGGAGGTGTGTTATTGGGCAAATCTGGGATATGGGCGATTTGGTACTAAGGTGACGATGGATAATTCGCCTTGGTTTGATGCGCCGGATATTTTCAACCAGCGCCGGATTCTGTTAGCTGATATTGACGGTTCTGGGACGACGGATATTTTGTACCTGAGTGGTAAAGGGGTACAGGTTTATTTTAATCAGTCAGGCAACGGTTGGGCGGCGAAGCGCACGTTGAGGTATTTCCCAGCGATCGACAATGTGGTTTCGGTGACAACGCTTGATTTGCTGGGTAACGGAACTGCTTGTTTGGTGTGGTCATCCCCATTGCTAGGAGATACGACCCGTGTGATGCGCTACATCGACCTAATGGGTGGGCAGAAACCGCATCTGCTGATCAAGACCGTCAACAACCTGGGTGCAGAAACGGTGGTGCAGTATGCGCCTTCGACTAAGTTCTACTTGGAAGATCGGTTAGCGGGTACGCCCTGGATTACAAAGCTGCCGTTCCCGGTGCATGTGGTGGAGCGGGTGGAGACACGGGATTATATCTCTGGTAATCGCTTTGTGACTCGCTATGCCTACCATCACGGTTATTTCGACGGTGAGGAGCGGGAGTTTCGAGGGTTTGGGTTTGTGGAGCAGTGGGACACTGAGGATTATGGGGTGTTCCAGCAGGGAGGCGGTACCAATGCTTTGGAGCAAGCTCTGCACGTTCCTCCGGTAGTGACAAAGACTTGGTTCCACACCGGAGTTTATATCGATCGCGATCGCATCTCCAACTTTTTTGCTGAGCAGGAGTACTATCGAGAGCCTCAGTATCGTATTCCTGACAATGCAACCGAGGCAGAACGGCAATCCCGTGAGGCAAGGTTTCAAACCACATTGCTGCCAGATACGATTTTGCCATTGGGGTTGACGGTTCAGGAAGAGCGGGAGGCAGTGCGATCGCTCAAAGGTCGCATTCTCCGACAGGAAATTTATGCGCTGGATGGTTCAGACAAGGAAGAACATCCCTATAGCGTGTCGGAGCGTAACTACGAAATTCGCTTGATTCAGGGTCAGCAAGCAAATCGTCATGCGGTATTTTACGCCCACGATCGCGAAACGATTGATTACCACTATGAACGCAATCCCAATGATCCCCGAATTACTCATGCGATCACTCTGGAAGTGGATGAATTTGGCAATGGGTTGAAGAGTGTGGCGATCGCCTATCCTCGTCGTACTCCAGCTTATTCAGAGCAGGGCAAAACCCTGATTACTTACACCGAGAATCAGGTGACGAATAAGCCTGATGAGGAAACCTGGTATCGCATTGGTATCCCGATCGAAACTCGCACCTATGAACTGACGGATTATGCAAAAACGGGTAGTCGGTTTCAGATCTCCGACTTTGTGCAACCCGATCCAGTCAAACCAGGCAGCCTGATTCTCATTTCCGATGGTGAAGTCAATTACGAAGACCAGCCCACCAGTGGCATGCAGCGGCGGTTAATTGAGTGGGTGCGATCGCGCTATCGTCCCAATAATCAAGCAAACACGACCGATCCCACGCTGCTTCCTGTGTGCGAAGTGGAATCGCTGGCACTCCCCGGTGAAAGTTTCAAACTGGCGTTTACACCTGGATTGCTGACACAGATCTATGGCAGCAAGATCAGTACAGGTGACTTGAATGCGTTGTTGTTAGCAGAAGGCAAGTATACCCAAGAGGATGGGGGTTGGTGGATTTCGTCAGGACGGCAGACATTTGATCCAGTCCAGTTCTATCTACCTACGCAAGTCAAAGATCCCTTTGGGGGCATTTACACCACTGTCTATGACACCTACGGGTTGTTAGCAGAGCAAACACGAGATGCATTGCCTGCCCCTCAAACCAATGTGATTCAAGTGCGGAATGATTATCGGGTGATGCAACCCTGGGAAGTGACTGACCCAAATGGCAATCGCGCTCAGGTGGCGTTTGATGCATTGGGGATGGTGGTGGGTACTGCCGTAATGGGAAAAGTTGCGGAGAACAAGGGCGATAACCTGACAGGCTTTGTGGCGGATTTGGATGACAGTGCGATCGCCAATCATATCGATAATCCGCTGACGAATCCTCACGAAATTTTGGCGAATGCAACTACACGATTGGTGTATGACTTAGAACGGTATCGTCGCACTCGGCAAGTTTTACCCGATGGTTCAGAAACCGGACAGCCCGTCATAGTTTACACTCTGGTACGAGAAACCCACACCGCCGATTTAGCAGCGGGAGAACAGACCAAAATTCAGCACAGCTTCCTGTATTCGGATGGGTTTGGGCGGGAAATTCAAACGAAAGTGCAGGCAGAACCAGGACCCGCTCCGGTGCGCGATGCAAACGGGGTGCTGCGGTGCCAGCAAAACTTGGTAGAAACCAATCCTCGTTGGGTCGGAACAGGTCGCACGATTTACAACAACAAAGGCAAACCCGTTAAACAATACGAACCCTTTTTCAGCCCAACCCATACCTACGAAACCGAGCAAGGGTTAGTTGAGTGTGGCGTTACGCCGATCATTTACTACGATCCGCTGGAGCGGGTGATTCGCACTGATTTACCCAATGGCACGTTCTCAAAAGTGGAGTTTGATGCCTGGCAGCAGAGCACCTGGGATGAGAACGACACGGTGTTGGAGAGTGATTGGTATCGCGATCGCGGCAGTCCTGATCCCACCGCATCTGAACCCGGCAATCAGGAAACACGCGCTGCCTGGTTAGCCGCAAAACACGCCAATACACCGACGATCGCCCATCTCGATACTCTGGCACGACCGTTTTTGACGATCGCCGATAACGGATTTGCCCCAGATGGTACGGCTCAGAAATATGAAACGCGGGTGGAATTGGATATTGAAGGCAATCAGCGATCGGTGATGGATGCTCTGGGACGGAAGGTCATGGTCTATGACTACGACTTGTTAGGGCACCCCATTCGGCAGCGCAGTATGGATGCGGGCGATCGCTGGATGTTGAATAATGTGGCTGGCAAGCCGATTCGCAAATGGGATAGCCTCAATCGGATGTTTAGCACTCGCTATGATCCGCTTCAGCGTCCGACTCATGTTTTTGTGCAGGTAGGAACGGCTACTCCTCGGTTGCTAGAACGCCTCATTTATGGCGAAATCCACTCAGAAGCAGACCGCAATCTCAGAGGGCAAGTGTACCAGCACTTCGATAGCGCGGGAGTCGCGGCAAATGAGCGGTATGACTTTAAGGGCAATCTCTTGCAAAGCAGTCGTCAGTTCGCGCAGAACTACAAGGAACTGGCGGATTGGATCGCGTTGCGAGATTTGACAGACTTGGGAGCAATCACGACCGCTGCCAACCCTCAACTGGAATCGGAGCAATTCACTGCATTCACTAGCTATGATGCGCTCAATCGTCCGACTACGTTAACAACACCACACCACAACGGCATTCGTCCCAACATCATTCAACCAGGCTATAACGAAGCCAATTTGTTGGAAAAAGTGGATGTGTGGTTGCGCCAACCTACAGCACCCACTGGGTTACTCACCCCTTCTACTGCCGATCTCCACGCCGTTACCAATATCAATTACAACGCCAAGGGACAGCGCACGCTGATTGAGTATGGCAATCAGGTGAGAACTCGCTATGACTATGATGACAAGACGTTTCGCTTAACTCGCCTGTTGACTATTCGTCCGCAATTTAGCGAAGACGAAAACCAGAGCGCCCAAGATTTACGCTACAGCTACGATCCGGTGGGCAACATTACCCACATCTATGACCATGCCGATATTCAAAATATTATCTACTTCCGCAATCAACGAGTCGAACCCAGTGCCAGCTACGAATACGACCCGCTCTATCGCTTGCTGAAAGCCTCTGGACGAGAGCATTTGGGACAAACAGGTGGCGCATTGAATCCTCCTCGCCAAACCGATCACGATGATGGGTTTCGGATGAATCTGTCTCATCCGAGTGATGGCAATGCGATGGGCAATTACACCGAGCGCTATGAATATGATGCGGTGGGTAATATCCTCGCAATGATTCATCAGGCAGCAAGTGGAGGCTGGACACGCCACTATGCCTACAACGAACCCAGTTTGATTGAAGCCGGAAAAGTCAACAACCGCCTCAGCCGCACCAGCTTACCCGGAGATTTACCAGGAGTTTTGGGTGCTCGCTACGAATATGATGCCCACGGTAACATGACTCGAATGCCCCACCTGCCTCTGATGCAGTGGGATGACCATGACCAGTTGCAGGCAAGTTCAAAGCAAGTGGTGAATAATGGCGGTACTCCTGAAATTACCTATTACGTTTACGATGCCAGCGGTCAGCGAGTGCGGAAAGTCACGGAGGGGCAAGCCCCAGCAGGCGCAACTCCAACCCGGATGCAAGAGCGGCTCTACTTGGGTGGGTTTGAGATTTACCGAGAATATGAGAGTGACGGCACCACTCGCAAACTGGAGCGGGAAACGCTGCACGTCATGGACGACAAGCGACGAATTGCGTTGGTGGAAACCAAAACATTAGATACAGATGATAGCAGCAATCTCAACATTTCTCTCATTCGCTATCAATATGATAATCACCTTGGCTCTGCCTGTTTAGAACTAGATGAGGTAAGAAATGTCATCTCCTACGAAGAATACTATCCCTACGGCAGTACCTCTTATCAAGCCAGACGCAGCGTAGCAGAAGTGGGGTTAAAACGTTATCGCTATACGGGCAAGGAACGCGATGATGAAACTGGGCTTTACTACCATGGTGCTAGATACTATGCATCGTGGCTGGGAAGATGGGCAGCAGCAGATCCTATTGGGATAGTAGATGGAGTAAATGTGTATGCCTATGTTAGTGGAAATCCAATTAGGCGATTGGATCATGATGGAAGACAACATATAGACATTGGTGATGATCCAGCACTTCAAGCCGCAGCTAGAGGCGTACATGATGCCCGTCCAGATCTTGCACAAGCTTCTGCTCCTAGCGTCCCTGCTGGACCACCAGTCACGTATGATCAGGCACGTCGTCAAGCAGCGAGCGGTCAACGTGCTTTTCGACAAGCGCAGGGTTTAAGTGGTCGAACTATTCAAGCTGGTCACACAATGCGTGTAGATCAATCTGTGACAACACAACTTCCACGACAGGTTAGAGATGATCCTTCCACAATGATGGCTTTACACAGTAGATCGAGGCGAACTCATCCTGGGAGAGAAGTTGACATCACAGATCAAGCTGGGAGAACGCTTCAAAGGACTCGTCATACGGGTCAAGAAATGTTAATACAAGAAGAGACAGCAAGATCTTCGCCCGGAGGAACACCAACTCGGGAAGGTCAAGTATCAGCTAGTCAATCTGTGCGTTGGCGTACTCAGGGCACTGGTTGGGATGAGCGAGAGGCACGTCAGATAACCTCAAGTCCGAGGAGAACTGAGTCACAGCGTATTGCAAGTAGCCCAGCAGTAGCGGCACGGCGACAACAACAAGCAGCTTCATCTGGTTCAGTGCCTGCTGCCGCTACACCTGCACGAAGTGGTGGTTCCCCAAGAAGTGGAGGGAGTTCAACTGGATCTTCTACCCCTAGACCTATTGGAAGTACAGTTCCTTCACCAAGTGTTGGAGCATCTTTGATGACAGGTGCCGGAAACACTGCACTTGCTGCAACCAGAACCTTAGTTCCTGGAGTAGCAGAAGCAGAGGTTGTTTTAGGAACTGGCTCAATGTACGCATATAGTGCTGGCTATACAGCAACTGGTGCTGCTTTAGGGACGGCGGCTGCTTATACACCAGTTGTAGGCGCAAGCTTGGTAACTGGTGCTGCAGTTGGAAACCTGGCAGAAGGAGGTGCTAGGAGTTTAGGAGCTAGTAGCGAAGTTGCTGAGGGCGCAGGTGCATTAGCAGCTACTGCTTCAGGAGCAGCAGTAGGCGCTCTTGTAGGTTCGGTTGTACCTGGCGTGGGCACAGCAGCGGGAGCAGCGGTAGGTGCTTTAGCTGGCTGGGGAGGCTATGTAATTAGCAAATACTTCTAATGAGATTTTCCAACTTCGTAAAACTCGAAAGTGCGATCACCCGATCTTGTAGCTTGGGTTGAGGAAACAAAACTCAACATTACCTCTCAAATACACCAATAGGACTTACGCATTGACAAAATGGCAAAAGAGTGGATTGATAAAAAGTATCATCTACTCACTAGGTATCGAACAATCAGAGAAATCAGCAAACCCTCGACAGCACA
>NZ_JACJQL010000020.1 GCF_014696625.1 Nostoc parmelioides FACHB-3921 | reverse complement strand
CCTCTGGGTATGATTCTATTCTTTTTAAGGGGCTTGTCATTATTAATACTCGCTTTTCTAGCTCCTCTGTTTATTTTCCTATAAAATTTATTTTAAAGATAGGTCTAATAATAAGGTGCAGTATATTTTTGATTGCGCCATGTTTCTAGCTGTACGGATGAAGTGTAGACGCTCAAAATTGATATTTGAGGTGTTAGCAGATCTACTTAAAGCGATAGTTTCTGCTACAGGTACCTGAGAGGGTTTAGTTTTACCTCGCAGGCGCTCATCATCTCGGCTAAAAACCGGGTCTGCCAACACAGCTAATATCTGAGGCGCTGGTTGACGTTGTTGATTTTCCCGCCTGAGAATCGCTACGGTAGAGGCTGAGGGTATATGAATAATTTCGTGGTTCAGCAGTAATGGTTGATAGTTGCTGCTTCCTGGTGTATTCAAAGCTGCAAACGGCACGTACTGCAAAGCACCATCACTCACAATTACCAAACGTTTCTGTCCCAATTGCTTGGCCACAAGGGCGAGTATGATTTGTGACAAATCTTTGATCTTAAGGGGCTACAAAGAGGTCTAGAAGACAGACATAATAAGCCTCATAGCTCTTTGTCCGTGTTGGTAAAAATGACGCTTATTAGGACTTAATCTCAATAATTCAGATACTAACTCGCTTGTTTCTTCGATAAAATTGACCCAGTTAAGTCCATATAACCCGATATAAAAACTGCTATGACGGCGAACTATCCGCCCCGATTCTTTAATTCTACCGACATATTTTTGAACACCCATACGTTTAATTTTTTGACCAGATATAGTTGCACTGGTATAGGCGAGTGAGATTAATAATATGAGAGAAATTAGCCGTTTTCCTGAGGCATTAGTATCTATGAATGCCACTGTGCTTACTGGCTGTCTGCGCGGCGTAAAAATCCCTCTTACTTACTGTTTACGGTTTTCTTTCTAATTATACTTTCCCCGTAGTAACAAAAGAGAGATTAAGCTAATGCGTGTCTAAATTGCATAACTACTAATAAGGACTGTTAACTGTTGACCGTTGACACTCAACAGCCCTCACGACGGATTGTGCAACTTAAAAGCACAATAGTTTATCACTATCTATGTTCCGCGTCTTTTCACTGTATGACGGTGATCTGAATACGGTAACATGGTGACGCAAGTATGAACCATGACCTGTGGTAGGAAGAATGTCATCTCTTTCTTCCCTGGGAGATCCTGCACGTTTTGTATAAGAGATTGTGCCAACACATGATGGGGATGCAGATATTATCTACACTGCAAAAATAGTGTTACAATTATGCCTGTGCGGTTCATGCGGGCGTAATTCAGTGGTAGAATGTCACCTTCCCAAGGTGAACGTCGTGGGTTCGAGTCCCATCGCCCGCTTTTGCACATTAACTAATTATGTGTCACTGTTAACAAATTAATGTCGCTGTTAACAGATTAGTCTTGTCGAATTAGTTTACACCTCTGCTAACAAAACTAATGCCATCTTAAAATTAAGGATTAATTTTCGTAGCCACTACCATATTAAACTCACGCACCAATTCAAGATAATGCCGTCACATATAATTTGTTGAAGTGGTCAAATAATTTGTCGCTCTACACCTATAGCCAATTACCTACCAAGACAAATGCTGACCAATAAAAAGGATGTTGAAAATCAGCATTTTGCAAAAAAGTTAGTTGAGTTTGTCGTAATGCTTCTGCTTTGCTCATACCCGGTTGTCTGAGGTGTTTATAAAATTCCACCATAAATTTAGCCGTAGACTCATCTTTTACTGACCAGAGAGTAGCTAGAGTGCTGCGCGCGCCAGAGCGTACTGCTACCCCAGCCAAGCCTAATATAGCTCGATTATCTCCTTTTGCTGTTTGACAGGCACTGAGAACCATTAATTCTAAAGGTGTAGATTCTGATTCGTTTCTGGTTTGCAGAAATTCACTCAATTGTTTAATATTAATCTTCTCATTCCAACTGAGAATAAAAGTGTCATCAGACTGGCTACTAAACTGACCATGAGTAGCTAGATGTAACACCGAAAATGGTGTTGATTCTATAGCCTTTTTGAGGTTGGTGTCGGTAAAATTTTCATTTAAAAGTAGTTTTGAAGAAACTTCTTCAGAAATTTCTGTTACTTCCGATTTAACTGCTGGTAACGCTTTAAAGCCTTGGCGTGACTCGCTCAGTGCGGCTGTCATCAATTGGAGATTTTCACGTTTGAGCGATCGCGCTGGCATCAACTGCATCCCTGGAGATAGTGCTAAACTGTATTTCTCTAGCAAATACTGTTTGCCATCATGTAAAACTGCCATCGGGATATTGCGTAAAGGACCATCTAACACAAAAGCCAGTGTTTTCACTTCACTTTTGCTTAACTCAGATTCCAGAGGATTTATTAGCCAACCATAAAGTTTTTGAGAAACATTTAACCTTTCTTCATTTGAGAAAATTGGGTTGAGAGATTGGCGTGTTTGTTTAATTATGTCTTCTATTTCCCTTGAAGATAGGACTGTTTTATAACTAGAGAGGGGTTTGCCAGGAATAGATAAAATTACTTCTAAGCGATCGCTTAAAATAATCGGATAGATCACTGCTGCTTGTTTGTCGATCTGATCAATTTGCTCTGGTTTAGCGTTTAAACAAGCTTCCCGAAAGAAATTATCTAACTCTGCTAATTGCAATGCTTCGATTGTCTCTCGTGCTAATTTTAAGTTTCGTTGACTGGGTTGAGGGGATTCCAGTAATATATCCACTAACTCCCGATAAATTGGTTCGACACTCTCCTGAAAAGAAAACTGAACATCACGATTAATCGCTACTAAGTCACTACGCAGAGATTTGAGGGTTTTCACAGCAATATCATAAGCTGCGATCGCACCCTGATTGTCACCTTGTTTTTTCAGAATACGCCCAACTTGCCAAGCCGCTTGATAACTAATATCACCAGCATTAATCTCTTGAGTAATTTGTAGTGCTTGTTGGCTCAGTTTTAAAGCGTCAGCTAACTGTTGCTTCTCAAAGTACAATTTTCCTAACTCATTTAAAGCATAAGCTTGAGCGCGCAAATCACCAAGCATTTGAGCCTGCCGTAATGCACGGGCTAAAATTTGTGCTGATTCTTGATATGATATAGACTCATTGCCATAGAGCTTTGAGAATTTAGTAAAATTGCTGACAAAATTAATTGTTGCATAAATAGACATCCGACTTGGCGGCAGTTTCTCTAATTGCCACTTAATCTCTGATAATAAAGCCTCAGAGGGTTTATTTTGTCTAGTTTGTAAATAGAGACTAAGTTGATTCAACTGTGCATCTACTCGTAATTGAGAATTAGTTGTCTGAGCTGCAACTTGTTGATAATAATCAAAAGCTACCTCTATTTGTTGTAAATCTCTAGCTGTATTTCCCAAGTTAAACAGAATATTACTAATGTCTGTAGTGGGATTTAATTCTTTGCTAATCTTTAAGCTCTGCTGTAAAATTTCTTGAGATTGTTGTATGTTTCCTACTAATTGAAAAGCAATTCCTAAGCTTTGTAATGCTTTCGCTTTAATGATAGAGTCTGGCTGATTTTGTAACTTTTGATGCACGTCAACTAACAACTGCTGTCCTCTGCGATATAGTCCCAATGCTCGCATTGCTTGAGCTTGGTTGATTTGGCTACCTAGCTTTCCCACATCATCACCAGCTACTGCATATGCACTTTCCGCATCTTGCCAAGCTTTTAAAGCTGCTTGTGCTTGTCCTGTTGAGAGTTTGAGATTACCTAGAGTATTTAGAGCTATTGCTAAAACAGCAGAGTTTCCCTGTTTTTGGGCGTTGAGATGTTTTAATATATTTAAGCTATTAGTAATAGTAACTTCTGCATTTTGCCAATCACCTAATTTCTGATGAGCCAAGGACAGGTAACTTAAACTCCAAGCTTCATGGATACTATCACCTTGGTTTTTAAAGCCAATATATGCAGCTTCCCAAAATTTCACAGCTTCAGTAAAGCGTCCAGATTCAAACAGATTTCTACCCTGATGCAGTTGCTCTTTGGGATTTGAAGAGTCAATAATAGAGTATTGCCGTAAACTTGAGTCTGTTTGCAGATTTAATTTTGATATTTGGTCTAGTCTCTGATTAGTCTGTGCCGATACTGTCAGACTCGTTGTTGTTAAAAAGAAGGTTAGCACTCCCAAAGAGACCCCATATTTAGTGAAATTCGGCATATACTAATTTTTTATATAAATTTGACATTTACTAGTAATCTTGCTTGAGTAGAAAATTTTTTAGTAAGTTACCTGACTGGAATTTCCATTAAAAATTCTGTTCCCTCACCCAAGACAGAAAAACATCTTAACCTGCCATTATGTTTCTCTTCAATAATTTGGCGGCTAATAGATAAACCCAAACCAGTACCTTTACCCCGTGGTTTGGTGGTAAAAAACTGTTCAAATATCTGTTTTTGAGTTTCTACTGACATACCCAAACCATTATCTTTAAATGTAACTATTAGTAATTCTTCTTCTTGCTTCCATACGGTTTTGATAAGAATTTGATAATTTTTATTATTTTGAACATCTGCTACTTTTTGACATAACTCATCAATGGCATCAATGGCATTAGCAATCATATTCATAAAAACTTGATTTATCTGCTCAGGATAACATTCAATTAGTGGTAAATTGCCATAGTCCTTAATTACTTCTATGTCCGGACGTAGTTTATTACCTTTTAAGCGATACGATAAAATTATTAAAGTACTGTTGATACCTTCATGGATATCAAAAAAAGCTTTTTTCGATACGTCTGAACGGGAAAAATTGCGTAAACTATCACTAATATTATGGATTCTCTCTAATCCTGTATCGATTGAAGATATAACTTTTGGTATATCTATCAATATTTCATCTAGTTCTATTAACTTAGCATTTTTAGTAATATTTATAACTGGATTTGGGTAATATTGATGATAAAGCTCTAAATGCTGAGTTAAAGCATTTATATAATTACGGAGAAATCCTAAATTGCCCATGACAAAGTTTAGAGGATTATTAATTTCATGAGCAACTCCAGCAACTAACTCTCCCAGTGTGGATAATTTTTCACTTTGGACTAACTGTAATTGAGATTGCTGGAGTTTATCCAAAGTTAAAGAGAGTTTTTGTGTACGTTCTTCTACTAATCTATCAAGTTCTTGGTTTTTTATTTCTAGTTCTTTAGTTAATAAGCTCAATTTTAAATGCACCTGAATTCTTGCTAAAACCTCATCTAAATTAAAGGGTTTAGTTATATAGTCTACCCCACCTGTGACGAGACCTAATACCTTATCAAATTGATCTGTAAGAGCCGTCAGAAAAATAACTGGTATATCTTTTGTAGAAGATTTTTTCTTAAGTTCTGCACAGGTTTGAAACCCATCTATTCCCGGCATCATCACATCTAACAAAATTATATCTGGTTGAGCATATTCAGCTTCTTCAATAGCATTTTCACCATCAATTGCTATTAACGCTTCCCACCCTAAAGAAGAAATAGCATCTGATAAAACTTTTAAATTTGTGGGATTGTCATCAACAATTAATATTGTGGCTTTTTCAAAAGTATTAAAAATCTTCATGATGTACTAGCTTTTAAATATTTTATTAATTCGCGGATTTGTTTAATTTGAAAGTTATCACTTAATTGTCTAACTTGTGTCACAAAGCCAATAAAATCACCATGAGAATCTAATTCTTCTATTTGATTCAAAATTACTTGTATTCCTTTGATGTTTCCTCTCATAGACAAATCTAATATCTTATCAAGTTCTGATATTGGCGGTGCAACTATAAGTTGATGGTTACTATGTTGAGATGGTTGATTTTTAGAAATTTTTGTTTGTTTGCCATCCTTTGCATAAATCCATTCAATTTGTAAATAATTTTGCAAATATTGGAGTAATTTATCGATTTCTAAAGGTTTTGGTAAAAATTCATTTCCTCCTATTTGTAAACTTTTATTTCTATCACTTTCAAACACACTGGCAGAAGACACGAAAATGGGAACTTTGGATGTTTCAAGTAAACTTCTTAAGGTTTGGATCATTTCAAAGCCATCTATAACTGGCATAGCTAAGTCAGTAATAATCAAGTCAGGCTGATTTGTGACTGCTATATTTAATCCCTCTTTTCCATCACTGGCTTCAAGGCATTCAAAACCAATTGGTCGTAAAAAATTACAAATTATAGAACGGTTTTCCCATTTGTCATCTACAATTAGAATTTTTGGTTGTTTGCCTTGAATGCCAATAATTTTTTTCTTCTGCAACACACTAGATGTTTGTAACCAGTGACTGATAATATTTAAATTTAAATCTAGCCAGAATTTGCTGCCAGTTCCCAAAATGCTATCTACTTGGATTTGACTGCCCATTAATTCAGCAATTCTACAGCTAATAGCTAGTCCTAATCCCGTACCTTCTGCTTGTTTACTTTTATCTCCTACTTGCTCAAAAGGTAAAAAAATCTTTGTCAATTGTTCAGGAGTCATTCCTACCCCCGTATCTTCCACTTGAAATCTGATTTTGTGGAAATCGGCTCCTGCTTCTAAGACTTGTATTGTAAAATTAACTCCACCTGTTTCAGTAAACTTAATCGCATTACCAAGTAAATTAATTATTATTTGTCGTAACCGTTTTTCATCGGCATTAATTGCTTGAGGGAGATTAGGGTCTGGTAGATAATGAAAAGAGATGCCTTTTTGTAAGGCGCGGATACGACACATTTCTACTACTCCTGTCAGGAAGTAAGAAAAATCAAAATCCGTATTGTGCAATTCCAGTTTTCCCGCCTCGATTTTCGACAAGTCTAAAATATCGTTGATGAGAGTAAGCAGGTGAGAACCACACTGATGAATAATATTAATGCCTTCTAATGCTGCTGGTGCTATGTTTTCAGACCGTTCTAGGATTTGTGCGTACCCTAAAATCCCATTAAGGGGTGTCCGCAACTCATGACTCATGCTTGCTAAAAATTCGCTTTTAGCTTGGTTGGCAACATCAGCAGCAATTTTGGCGGTTTCTAACTCTTGGGTACGATCGCGCACTTTTTCTTCCAAGGTGCGAGAATAATCTTGCAGTTGCTGGTTAGCTTTTTCTAATTGTGATTGTTTATACAGATTAGTAGTAAAAACCGTAGACAGAAAAATTGTCAACAGTGGCGAAATTACAGGAATCCACCAACCAATCATAAATGCAGCATAGCTACTGCTGAAGATTATACTTATACTCACTAAAATCACCAGAATCGGCCATCCTGGTAAAGACTGTTTGCGCTTAGAGTTGACTTGCAACCCATGCCAAGTGACACCGCTACTGACAAAAGACCAACAAAATACCAATAGCCACTCTGCTGGCTCAGACCAAACTCGCAACAATGGTCTACCATCAAGAGCAGCACTTAAAATCTGACTGACTAAATTGGCATGAACTACTACCCCAGCCATGCGTTTCTCTTCATTCTGTACACTGCGACTGTAACCAACGTTCACAAAATCATTAATACTTTTAGCTGTAGTCCCAATCAAAACAATGCGATCGCGTATTAATTCTGATGATATGGAATCACTGAGAATATCCCGCATCTTTACCGTGTCAAAATCATCTTGAAGACCACGGTAATTCAATAGAATTTGATATCCTCCAACATCTGTACCTTGATAACTAAATTCTTCACCATTCAAAGGTGTAAATACTGCTTTCCCTAGCCGCAAAGAATTGCCAGTTGGATCTAGTTGCTCTAAAGCAATACCTTTATTTTGAAGATACATCAGACTTAAGTGAGGTGCTAATCCTAAAAAGATTTTCTCCTGACTATCACCAGCAGATAATAAACCGCGCCTGACTTTACCATCTGTATCCACGACTAAATCAGCCAGTGCAATTTGACCTAATTCAGATAAAGTAGGTGATGGGGCAACTTGATTCCCCACTAATTTTTTGATTCCAATCAAGTTAGGCGTAGATTTGATCACTTCCACCAATTCTTGATGACCTGGTTCTACTGGCAAATCTCGATAGATATCCAAGCCTATGGCTGCTGGTTTTTGTGCTTTGAGTTTGATGATCAACTGGGCTAAAATCAGGTCAGGAATAGGCCATTTACCAATTTGAGTAATGTCTTGTTCATCAATAGTAACAATTAGAATCCGTTTGTCTAGTGGTTCAGCAGGGCGTAGAGCGTAATATTGCTCCATCGCATTCCATTCCAGCAGTTGAAATAATCCCGCCATTCCTCCAGCCATGACGCATATTGCCACGACTGGTGCTGTCATGAATATACTGCGCCAATCCTGGAAACATACCCTGTGTATATAGCCAATAATTGTTTTTACAGATGACCTCATTAGGTATTTGTATTCAAGATGGAAGGTTTTGCAATTGGATAAACATCAATAGTAATTACTAGAGAAGAAGCATGAGTGAAAATTATTCTCATGCTTTCTTATCCTCTTGCTTTTATTTTGTCTAGTTTTGCTTAATTGGCAAGAGGCACTTCAGCGATCGCACTCAAATCAACAGACCTTAATAGTTCTTGCCAAGAAGTCATCACAGTTGGATTATTTGGTTGTTTTCTTTTTAATTCGGCAAGAGTAGCCAGGGAATCATACCAGATGCCCATATTAGCTAACTTGGATGCTAATTGTACAGTAGGTTGATTATTTAAATTTCGATGAGATTCAACTCGACGAATCCATCCACTTATCCAAGGACTATCCGGCTCTAATTCTTCAGTACAAATCATCACTAAAGACCATTGATAATTCTGTCCTATTTTTAGCGCTGACACTGAACTAGGAAGCTTAATTTCTATCACCCCAGGTTTCTTAGACAAGTTTAATATTCTCTGGTAAGATTGCTTTCCTCGTTCATCCTGCAAAGCAAAAAGTGCTGTTTTAGCATTCGTTTGCGGAACATAAACAAATATTGCCGGACGCTCTGCCACTGTCAAGCCAATATTAGTTTTTGGTAACAATGGTGTCACTGAAGCTTGAATAGTTGCGCTCACATCAGCACCGCAAGTAGAAGCATCACGGGATGCTCCTCCAATTGAGTTTTTTGGAGCTTGTGCTTTAGGTGGTCTAAAAGTTACCTGACCCATACTGGGTGTAATTCCAATGGGAATTGAGGATAAAGAAATTAACCACAAAACTACCAATAACTTTGGTTGGAAAAGATATTTATGTTCTCTTGCCATAAATTTTGAAGACTGTCTAAAAGTAATTTACTGCGGATACCTTATTTCTAAGGATTATATTACTTACTATTATTCAATGTTATTATTTATTTTATTGCATCAGTATAATTACTATTGCCATGTTTTTATTAACAAGTAACGAGTTAATCACAAATCTCTTAAGATTCTTATCAGGGAATTTTATGAAAAATTATTTATTCATATAAAAGAAATTCATGAAGTCAAATAACAGTTTCAAGTAGAGATTTAGTAATTATTAAATCAAAAAGCTGAGTTTATAGTTTTTATAATTATTTTGGCTTTTCCGATCAATCAATGTGTGCAATTTATAATACTTACTTGAAAATACTTAAAATTGATAGATAAAAATTTTGACCACGAGTCTTATTTATAGTTGACTTTAAAAAAACAACATACTCAAAAAGATTGATTGTCTACTTCTATATGAAAAAAAAAATTATTTTTACAAATGTTTCATATCGGAACATCACAATATTTTCTATATTGTCAGTTGATATATTTATTCCTGATAAATTACTGGTATGAACTGCAAACAGTACAAAAAAATACATACAATCCTATCTCATCGAATCACCCAAATAGCTCTGCATACAGCAAAACCACTGTTAGCTTTATCGGCATTAATAGGATCTGCTATTCCTGCCCAAGCTGTCACATTTAACTTTACCTATGAGCCAGGAATCACACAGGAACAGATTGCAGCAGTTGAGTTAGCAGGAAATATTTGGTCTGTTTACCTACAAGATATAGATGTTGTTATCAACATCCATGTTGAAATGACCGAAGGTGTTTTGGCTGAGGGTAAATTGGGCGGTGCAACCCCAGCAATTCAAAAGATCAACTATGACAAGTTCAAGGAAGGTTTGGGTGCAGATGGTACAGCTAATATCCATCAGTTGCCAACTTCTACCCACAGCAGTGATAAATATAGAACTAGACTAGCAGGCGGCATCATTAATAGTAGTAATGATGAACTTCTGACAACTACAGCCAATAATAAAGCTCTCGGTAATGACTTGAGTGGTGATGCTTCTGGATTAGATGCCTATATTCAACTGGAAAAATCGGTTAATTGGAGTTACAGGTATGCTGGGGGCAAAGTTGATCAGAACCAATATGATTTTGTCAGTGTAGCTATCCACGAAATTGGGCATAGCTTGGGTTTTATTAGTGGTATTGATGCTTTGAGTGGTTTAGCTTTACCTACCGCTCTTGATATGTTTCGCTACTCTACTGAGAGTGCCAACCAAAGAGCAATTGACTACACAGTTGGTGGAACTAAATACTTCTCAATCAATGGTGGGCAAAATCCATTTAACTTTACTCAATCGAAAGGAAACACTCCAACTGTACACCAAGCACTCTTTTCCACTGGCGAAAACACTCTCTTGGGAGGTGATGGAGATCAGGCTAGTCACTGGAAAAGCAATAGCCAACCCTATTTAGGGATTATGTCCTCAACCATCAGTATGGGAGGAATTAGAAAAATTTCGAGACTGGATCTCACCGCTCTCGATTACATTGGTTGGCAGGTTGATTATTCCCCAACAATCAATTTGCCTGCTTTATCTAGAAATGCCCAAACTAAAGCACAACAAATTTGGGACTCCCAATTTGATGGTAATACAAATAATGATGCCATCCGCGATCGCTCTTCTGATGTGCAGCAAATGATGCAAGAAAGTGGCATCTATAACTGGGGCTGGAATGGTTATTGGCAAACAGCTCATCCTGCTCCATAGTTACCAATCAGTATTCGTACTGACACTAAAAAATAAGCTGCTGGTTTAACTAATTACTAACATACATCAAGCAATCCTCATTTAACATTCATACAACCTATCTATAAGAATGATCATTAAAGAATTACCAATATGTCTCCAAATCGTTTGAAATCCCTGCCTTTATTGAAATTACTTACACCCCTCACCTTAGCTGCTTCAATGGTTGTAAGTAACACTTCAGCTCAAGCCTTACAGTTTAATTTCACCTACGCACCTGGTACAACCCTCAACCAAATGCTTGGTTATGAGATGGCTGGTAGGTATTGGTCAAATCACCTATCTGATGATGTCACCGTCAATATCTTTATTGAGCCAACAAATATGTTACCTACTAACGTTATTGGCGGCGCAATTCCAGGTGTGACTTCACAAAACTTTACTACCGTTTCTCAAAAACTACAAGCAGATGCTACCTCACTGACCGATCAAAAAGCAGTTGCTAGTATATATAACCGATGTAATTCAACATCAACCTTTGTGCAACAAGGTACTGGTGGATATGTGCAGAATAACTGTACAGGATATAATGCTTACGCTAGACACTATAATGGTGGTTCTTTTAACACCAATTATACTTACGGTGTCAACAATATTAATCTGACCCGTGCGAATGCTAAAGCGTTGGGGTTGATTGATGGTCAAGATACTGGTTATGATGCTTACATTTTGGTGAGTAACTTAGGTAATGTCACCCAGTCTCTCTCATGGAATTATTTTTCTGCGACTAATAGCAGTAACACTATTCCCACAAGTACCCTCGACTTTTTCAGTGTGGCTGTACACGAACTGACTCACACCCTTGGCTTTATTAGTGGTATGGACTCACCTGAATATACAAACTTATTGAAGACGACAAGCAGCCTGAGCGGTGCAGATATGTCTAGATATGGCTATTTGATGGATATGTTTCGATTATCTGGAAATAGCTTGAATAATCTAGGTATTCCTGATATATCTCCTGGTGTAAATACCATGTTATCTATTGATAGTGGCACAAGCAAATTAGCTGATTTGTCTTCTGGTAACACCATATTTGGAGGAGACGGTTCTCAAGGCAGTCACTGGAAAAAAGATGCTACTTATGATGGCATTATGGAGGCTAGTCTGAGTGCAGGTGGTACGAGAAAATTAGTCACAAATAACGACCTAACCGTCCTAGACGCTCTAGGTTGGAATCTACAGCAGAACAATCAAGACTTACTCACCATCTTCAATAGTGCCAAATCTAGACTCGCCAGCAAAATGGGAGTCACTACCAGTTGGATGGATGCTAATACTACTCAAGCCGCTTTACGTCTAACACCACAATACATTGATGCCAATAACAATGGCTATGACGATCGCGGTGAATCCTTAAACAAGATGATTAATACCAGTGGTACTTATAACTGGGGTTGGAATGGTTATTGGTGGGGTTGGAATGGTTATTGGTGGGGTTGGAATGGCTATTGGCAAAATACCGCCAATTTAACCACCGATGGCTTTTGGCAAAATTTTGCTTGGGAAACACTGGATGAGTATGAATATAGCAACTCTGACCATTTGAGTCGATCTTCTCAGGCGCAATCTGTACCAGAACCTACAACTATCTTTGGATTATTAGGAATGGCTGTAATGGGTATTGCTACAAAACTCAAGCGTCATCGTTAACTAGTCCAGCAGGTTTAATTCTATGAAGACAAAGATCTATCAGAAGCAAAACAAGTCTCTTAGGTTACTAAAATTACTGACACCTTTGATACTGACTGGTTCTGTTGTCATGGTTGGTAGTACATCAGCTCAAGCCTTACAGTTTAATTTCACCTACGCACCTGGTACAACTCTCAACCAAATGCTTGGTTATGAGATGGCTGGTAGATATTGGTCAAATCACCTAGCTGATGATGTTACCCTCAATATCTTTATTGAGCCGACCAATATGTTACCTAAAAACGTCATTGGTGGAGCAATACCAGGTGTGACTTCGCAAAAATTCAGCACCGTTTATCAAAAGCTACAAACAGATATTACCTCATCTAGCGATCGCACAGCTTTAAATAGTGTATATGACCAATGTCATACCAGCCTGACCTTTAGCAATGGATCATGGCAAAATCAATGCACAGGATATCAATCTTTAACCAATACCTATACATATGGACTAGCTGACTTAGAGATTCAGTCCGATGTCAAAAACGTCAATCTTACCCGTGCTAATGCCAAAGCTTTAGGAATTATTAGTGGTAATGATCCTGGTTATGATGCCTATATACTGGTGAGTAACTTAGGCAATATTAACAAGCCTCTCTCATGGAATTATTTTTCGGATACCAACACCAGTAATAATATTCCCACTCTCACTTTAGACTTTTTTAGTGTGGCGGTACATGAACTAACTCACACCCTCGGTTTTATCAGTGGTATTGACTCACCTGAATACGCAGATTTATTGACAAAAAAGTTATGGTTCACCAGTGATGATATGTCTAAATATGGCTATCTTATGGATATGTTTCGTTTATCTCAGGATAGCCGCTTTTGGAATAGGCCTGATATATCCATTGGTGTAAATACCATATTATCTATTGATGGTGGTATGACCAAGTTAGGTGATTTGTCTACTGGAAGTACCAAATTTCGAGGAGACGGTAGTCAAGGCAGTCACTGGAAAAAAGATGCTACCTATGATGGCATCATGGAATCTAGTGTAGGTGCAGGTGGGACAAGGAAGTTCGTAACAAATAATGATTTGACTGTTGTAGATGTCCTGGGTTGGAATCTACAGCAAAATAATCAAGACCTACTCACCATCTTCAATAGTGCCAAATCTGGACTCGCCAGCAAGATGGGAGTCACTACCAGTTGGATGGATGCCAATACCACTCAAGCCGCTTCACTTCTGACACCACAATACATTGATGCCAATAACAATGGCTATGACGATCGCGGTGAATCCTTAAACAAAATGATCAATAGCAGTGGTACTTATAACTGGGGTTGGAATGGTTATTGGTGGGGTTGGAATGGCTATTGGTGGGGTTGGAATGGCTATTGGCAAAATACCGCTAATTTAACCACCAATGGCTTTTGGCAAAATTTCGCTTGGGAAACATTAGATGAATTTGGTGATGGCGACGATGACCATTTGAGTCGATCTTCTCAGGCGCAATCTGTACCAGAACCCACTACTATCTCTGCATTGGTAGGAATGGCTGTACTTGGCATTGCTGCACGACTCAAGCGTCGTTGTGAAAATTAGCAAATTGGAAGAGTTCTATTGTTAGTTTAGTGAATTTTTGGGGAATTATAGCTTAGTTACAAAGACAATATCCCATTCACAAACATCATCTCTGTTGATTTTAATCAATCTCATTTATCCCACTCGCTGACAGTCGAATTGATGTTTGCAAGGGGATTTTATATTAACGTGAGTTCGACAAGTCTTTTCTGACCTCTCCCCCAACCCCTCTCCGACGCGGAGAGGGGAGTAAAAAGCATGATATATCAACTAAAAATCCAGGTTTTAAAGCCTCTCTCCTTGCAGGGGAGCCAGTTGCGTGGGCGGGTTTCCCGACTTGAGCAAACTGGCGTGAGAGGTTTGGAGAGGGGTTTTTTCCAGTTGTCGAACTCACATCATATTACATAATCTAGCAAAAAATCTATACAAAAACTAAGATGCTGAACTCTAAAAAAACAAAAATATTATTATTTTTTACCTTCTGTTTAGTTCTAGAAACACCTTTAAAGGCATTAGCACAGACTCAACTAAATCCTGATAATACTGTACCTACTAATGTTAATAGTATTAGTGGTGTGCATGATATTACTGGTGGCAGTAGACCAAATAATGGTGCTAACCTGTTCCACAGCTTCCAATATTTTTCAATTCAATCAGGTGATACTGCCAGGTTTATTTACGATACAGGAATTAACAATATCATCACACGGATTACGGGAGGTTCGCCTTCCCAAATTAACGGGACTATTCAAACACTTCTCAATGGTACTAACAATATAGGCAATGCCAATTTATTTCTAATTAATCCACATGGAATTATCTTTGGTGCTAATGCCAAATTAGATATAGGTGGCTCATTTATTGGAAGTACAGCAGATAGCATCAAATTCGCTGATGGGAGAGAATTTAGTGCTACCAACCCTACAGTTAACCCGATTCTGAGTGTTAATGTACCTCTCGGTTTGCAATTTGGTTCTCATCCCACCAGCACCATTCAAGTACAAGGTTCAGGCAACAATTTAAGACTCAATCCCGATTTTTCTATTGATAACAGTAAGCGTCCACCAGGATTAAGCTTCACAACCCCAAATGGTCAAACTTTAGCACTAGTTGCAGGTAAGGTAGAACTCAATGGAGGAAATATAACTGTACCCCAGGGAAGAGTTGAATTATGGTCTGTGAATCAAGGTGAGGTGGCAATCACCAATCCTAGTGGACAGCTACAACTACAACCCACACCAGGAATTAATTACGGTAATATTGCTCTTCTGAATGCTGCTTCTGTAGATACTAGTGGTAATAGTGGTGGTTCTATCGAGGTGCGAGGGCAAAACGTGACTCTCGAAAACGGCTCAGTCATAGTTACAGATACCACAGGTAATGGTTCTGGAGGGATATTAAATATATCTACATCTGAGGCTTTGACTGTCAAAGGCTTTATATTAAATCCTAATAACCAGGTGTCTAGCGGTGTACTAGCTGATGTTGGCTCTGGTGCAAGTGGAGATGGAGGTAAAATCACTATTACCACGAAAACTTTACAAATGAGCAATGGGGGTCAAATTTCGAGCGGTACTTTTGGGACTGGAAATGCTGGAGAATTGAATGTCACAGCTGAGAATGTGCAGGTAAGTGGTATTTCTCCCTTCGGGCCGAGTGGTTTATTTGTTCCTGTTGCGCCAGGTGCAACAGGAAATGGGGGTAATTTAACAGTTCAGACTAATAAATTACAAGTTACTGATGGCGGACAGATATTTACCACTACCTTTGGGTTTGGTAAAGCTGGTGATTTGAAAGTTTTTGCTGAAGATGTGGAAGTTATCGGTGGGACAGAATTTGGCCCTAGTATTATTGCCGCTACAACCATAAAAATACCAACGATTCCAGAGCCAATAGCCACTTTTTTAGGTGCTGGTTTTGGTAATGCTGGTAATTTAATGATTGAAACCAATAACTTACGCGTTGCTGATGGGGGTCAAATTGCTGTTAGTACCTCTGGAAATGGCTCGGCTGGTAACATGACAATTAATGCTAACTCAGTAGAATTGACAGGTACTAATCAATCTGGTCGTAGTGGTTTATTTGCTAATGCTACTGTTGGCAATGGTAGCGGTGGGGATTTGAACGTGAATGCTAATCGCTTAGTTGTGCGTGATGGTGCAACTATCAATGTTAGTAATTTCCTGAGCCGAGATCCAGAGAATCGGCGGGGTTTAGCTGGTAAAGGTGCGGCGGGAGATATTACAGTCAATTCTGCTTATATTCTACTAGCAAATCAAGGGACAATTACTGCTGATACTAATGCTGGAGATAAAGGCAATATTAGGATTCAATCGGACACATTGCCAATGCTGCGTGGTAGTCAAATTACCACCAATGCCCGTAATAGTGCAGTTGGGGGAAATATTAATATTACTACCAATACTTTAGTTGCTTTTGATAATAGTGATATTACCGCTAATGCCCAAAAAGGTTTTGGTGGTAGGGTGGTTGTCAATGCCAAAGGAGTTTTTGGGATTCAATTCAGTCCCCAACCGACTCCAGATAGTGACCTGACGGCTTCTTCTGATTTGGGTGCGGAGTTTAATGGTACTGTAGAATTGAATACGCTAGATGTTGACCCTACTAGCGGATTAGTGAAGCTACCAACTAATTTTAGCGATCGCTCACAGCAAATAGCCAGTGGTTGTAGTGCAACACGACAAAATCGTTTTGTTGTTAGTAATCGTGGCGGCTTACCTGCCAATCCTACCGATACCCTCAGAGGTGAGATAGTTTGGCATGATGTCCGTGATTTATCCAATGAAGTAGCTAACTCAACAGCAAACAGTAGCTATCAAACTGCTAATAATCAAGAACCAATTGTTGAGGCTCAAGGATTAATTGTTGGTACAGATGGTTCAATACAGCTACTAGCATCCATTCCAAAGGTAACGCCTCTCACTCCGTGGCAAGTATCACCTTCATGTGATGTTAAACCCTAAGGTTTTATCTAGGCTTTGTGTCCTAATCTATCTGGTTATGGCTATATTTAGCATTTAAAAGTTTTTACAAGTTTGTTGCATAATCCATAGTGAGGGCTGTTGACCGTTGACAGTCAACAGTCAACAGCCCTTATTAATAGTTATGCGATTTAGGCACGCATTAGCTTAACTCGTAAGTGATGTAGAAATTCCTAAACTACTTGTCGTATTCCAGGAAGACCGTTGTCAACCACAAATGAAGCTCGATTGCTAATTGTCCCAGATGGAGTTAAGACATTTGACATGACCAGATAGTCTGATCGCCAAGTGGTAGGAGTGACGGTACAACGCACATATCCCCGTTGACCGTTGTAGAACTTAATGTGGGGATTATCTGGTAAGTACGCTTGCACTGTGGGATTAATATCTGCACCATCTCCACCGGAGCTAATGGAGGTACAGACAAACTCACTACCCAATGTGGCAGATTCTGGGTTATTGAAATTGGCTTTGAGATCCATTGCCCAGTGAGAATGCACATCACCTGCTAAGGATATAGGGTTAGATGGTTGACGCTGTGCAATAAAAGTCATCAAGCGATCGCGGGAAGCCACGTATCCATCCCATTTATCCATGCTGAAAGATTGACCTTCTCCCGGTGTAAAGTCTCTCTGAGCAATGGGAACTTGCTGTGCTAATACATTCCACCTCGCAGAAGATTTATCTAGTCCATCAAATAGCCAATCTTCTTGAGCTTTACCTGTAATAGTGGCATTAGGATTAAGCGCGTCTAAACAACCTGTTCTCGTACCATCGCCGCAGGGTTGGTCGGTGCGATATTGGCGAGTGTCTAAAACATGGAATGTGGCTAGGTTGCCAAAGTTTAATCGGCGGTAAAGCTGCATATCAGGGCCGACTGGTCGAGAGAAAGGACGCAGAGGCATATGTTCATAATAAGCCTGATAGGCAATGGCTCGCCGTTGTGCAAAAATAGCTGGGTCTTGGTCTGCTTCAGTATCGATTTCTGAGATCAAGTTGGCGTAGTTGTTTTCCACTTCATGGTCATCCCAAGTTGTAATCCAAGGGAAGGCTGCATGGGTGGCTTGCAGATTGGCATCAGTTTTATATAAGGCGTGACGATTGCGATAATCTTCTAAGGTGAAAATTTCGGAACTATTGTGTTGTCTTGGTCGAGTCAGATTGATCCCACCTTCGTAGATGTAATCGCCAACATGAACAACTAAATCCAGATCATCCTCTGCCATATACTTATAAGCGGTGTAATAACCTTGCTCATAATGTTGGCAGGATGCTAACGCAAACTTCAATTGATTGGAGAAACTACCGGATGCGGGTGCAGTGCGAGTCCGGCCAATGGGACTAGCTTCGTTACCAACGTTAAAGCGATACCAATACCAAGTATGAGGTGAGAGTCCTTCTACCACTACTCGTACAGAGTGAGCTAGTTCAGGAGTTGCAAGTACCGTTCCCCTGGAGATAATGCGCTTCATGTTAGAGTCGGTGGCTACTTCCCAGCGAATCGGCACATTCACAGGTGGCATTCCACCGCCATTTAAAGGTTCCGGAGCTAAACGAGTCCAAATGACAACGCTAGTGTCGTAGGGTTCGCCTGATGCCACACCCAGCTTAAAGGGATAATCGGGAAATCTGCTTCTAGCGATCGCTCTTTGATGAGAAAATTGGCTGGCAATAGCTAAACCAGTGAATGCTCCCGCACCAATCATTAAGTTGCGTCGCTTGATCCGACTTTGCAGGAACTTCTGAACATTATGGTAATCTACCATTCTCTACTCCTGACTAACAAATAGTTTGTAGCATTGCGACAGCTAACACAAAAAACACGTTACTTGTCATACCATTTGAGATTTTTAAATTCGGTCATTCAGATTTTATAGTCATGGGTTGACTTGAATCTATAACTGAATTTAAGATAATTGGTATTATTTACTTACCCAATTAAGGTTTTAGCTACCATAACTGTTATTAATGTGTTAGTTGTCGTGTTTTCACGTCATAAAGTTACTGATTGTAGATTAATTCTTGACAAAGATGAGGTTAATATAAACTTAAAAAATATTTTCTAATTAATATTTAAAATCACGACCCATAAAAGCATACATAAAAATGAAGAATGAATAATCAATTAATCATTCTCCATTATTATAAAATGAAGTTTTATCTGACAGTGACTAATGCTTTTATCTCACAACGAGTTTTTTCCTCTTCATGAAAGTGACAGTACCCGCTAAAACAAGACCTCCTAACATGGCAGGTTCGGGAACTTGAGTGTAAGAAACTGTACCTGATATTACTTCAAAATTTGGATCATTTACAGAGTAAATCGTAAAATCTTCACCAGCGATTTCATATCTGATAAAACTGCCAGGATTAGTCTGATCATCAAATTGATAATCTAAGGCGAAAGATATTTGACCTGTAGAAAAATTGTTAAGAAAAACAATAGGAAAATTTGGGTAGTCAGGATCATCTTGTTCGGTGTAAATAGTAGATTCACCTGCAAATTGAAACGAAAGAGACTGAACTATGGCCTCGCCGTTAAGCAAAGTTGAGTCATCAAATCTAAATAGTCCACTGCCTGTTTTTGTAGGACTATTAACGGTAAAAGCATAATCAACAATAGCGGCCGATGCTGGCTTTGCTTCCACACTCGCCAACCCCAAAACCAAACTAGCAGTAGCAAGGACTAGTCGTGAACCAAATTTCATCTCTGTTTTCCTCACCATAAACTTTTAATACTATGCACACTGCCATCTTTCTCTTGTAGTTTTTAACTCCTTTTGACTGACAAATAGGAGCTAATCACCGATAAAATCAGTGATAACAAGAAGTGATGATATTCCTTTGAAAATCAGAAAATAGCTGCCCGATGATTTGTAACTAAACTATCTTGAGGGTATGAGTTTAAGTCAGATTTAATGAGAGGTAAAAATAAAAGATAATTAGTGAATAGCTATTAAAATTCTTTATCCACAAGGAAATGAGGAATCTAGTAATAGGTAATATCTCAAGTAAAACCCTTGCAACACAGGGCTTTCAAGTCCGTCAACAGCTATATCAATAAAACCAATTTGCAATTAATACAGCCACCGATAAGGGGTGGCTGTATTTAACTATGAATTGTAAATTTTGAATTGATTCATCTCCTGATGGTGGATTTTTTTATTTACTAAATTGTTCAATAATGCCACCACCTAAAACCTGGTCACCATCATACCACACCGCCGCTTGTCCAGGGGTAATGCTGAACTGGGGTTCATCAAATGCCAAGCGGACGCGGGAATTCTCCAGAGGAATGACTGTCACTGGTTCAGGCGCAGAACGATAGCGGATTTGTACGGCTGCACGAATTGGGGTAGATGGTTCAGCGATGGAAACCCAATTGACTCGGCTAACAGTACATTCTTCTTGAGTAGCTTTAGTGCGATCGCCTACTACTACTTTATTATTAATTGCATCCAATTCCACCACATACAGTGGTTCAGCTGCGGCAATCCCTAAGCCTTTGCGTTGACCAATTGTGTAATGATGGACACCATCATGTTGTCCTAAAATTTTGCCTGCGGTATCCACAATATCGCCTTTTTTGGGTGCGATATACTTATCCAGAAAAGCTCGCATAGAACCGTTACTTTCAACTAGACAGAGGTCTTGGCTTTCTGGCTTATCGGCGGTTTTTAGTCCATATTCGGTGGCGATGCGACGGGTATCAGCTTTTTCCATTTCTCCTAAAGGAAATAGTGAGGCTGCAAGTAAATCTTGAGACAAATCATACAGGAAATAAGATTGGTCTTTGTTGCGGTCAACAGCCCTTAATAGTTGGTAACGTCCACTTGCTTCGTCGTAGTGAATACGGGCATAATGACCCGTAGCGATGCGATCGCATCCCAATTTTTCACTGGCATACTGCACCATTGGCCCGAACTTAACCGTTTTGTTGCACTGAGAGCAAGGCAATGGCGTAATCCCAGCGCCATAACCACTCACTAGATAATCGACAATATGAGTTTGAAACACATCCCGCATATCCACCACTTCATGGGGAATACCTAACTGTTCACAAATATAAGCCGCGTCGATCATCCCTTCAGAGCAACACTGACCTTTGCCTTTCATCAGCCAAAGGGTTAAACCAATTACTTCATAGCCCTGATTATGGAGGATAGCGGCGGCTGTGGAACTGTCAACGCCACCAGAAAGACCGACGACAACTTTTTTCATAGTTCTAAATTTTGCACAAGATAGCGCTTTGCGGAATTTGAAATTTAAAAATCTACGCTATGTAATAATTTCGGCTGTTTTTATCTACTAAATTAATCGTAGGTTGATAAATTTTTAACTGCTCAATTGTAGCATATATCCCTTAAAAGCCTTATTAGTAAAGCGCTTCCGTTCCCCATAGTATATAATTTTCGGCACGTTGAAAATTAAGGGAGTTGATGACCGCGTAAACCCTGACTAAATTTGTTGAAAATTTCTGGCATCACTCACAGCAACTGCATATTTTTTTATGTATCCGTTGCCACCTGAGCATAGTCCCTTTAAGCTAGCAGTATAAAGTTCTACTAATTTAGTGTCTCAAGGCAATAGTCCATAAATTTTGTTTCTACCATGTCTATTCAGATAACGAGTAAATATATTACATTGCCGATAATGCCATTGTTATTAGGCAGTTGGTTAACACTAGTTCCTAGTCCAGCGCCAGGACAAATCAAAAACAATGATAGAGTTTTGCTAACTCAATCGGGAGTCTTTGAAAGTTTACCACCACCGCCTAATGTCCCGACCCAGGAACAGGAAGTGGAATTTAACCAATATCAACAGGATTATCAGCCCTATCAACCAGTACAGTATCAATCTGGACAAAACTTTCAACGTTATTTTGTATATGTTGACAATAATAGTTACGACACTCTACAAAGAGTACGGCGCATTGAACCCAGCGCTTACATCCGCCAGTACAATGGTCGTTCTGTAATTCAGTCGGGAGTTTTCAATAGAGAATCAAACGCCCAACAACGAGTTAGAGAATTAGAGTCATCTGGTATTTATGGTGCCAGAATTGCTGGTAGTGGCGATGGACAGGGGATACCCAACTCTCCTGGCGGGGGAAATTATGGAAGTGAACGGTCTAGGTATTATGTGACTATCCCCGCAAAACCAGAAGAGGTTCCTTCAATTGCCAATCGCATTAGGTTAGCTGTGGGACGAAATAGTTTTGTCAGAGAAAGAAGGCAACCTCTAGGGCCACACGTAGCAGTCGGGCCTTTTGTTCAACGGACGGAAGCAGAACAATGGAACAATTATCTGCGAAATATGGGATTTGGTAATGCTAGGGTTTACTACGGAAAGTAATCCCAGGAAATCAAGACTAGGGGCTAGTACAAGTAGGCAAAACTAAAACTATAATTATGTCTCAAGCCCCTTATCTTCAGCACAACTAAGGGAACAACAAAAAATAAATTATCCGAAATGGATGGTTTGGTAGGGTGCGTCAGTGCCATAGAACCTAACTGTACTCAGAAAATATTCATACTGACGCATTCTACAATTTTGGATATTTTTTTATCTGGAAGTCCCTAACTCAATTTCTCAACCGAAAGCGTACTGGCATTTTATCGGACGGATAAATTAACAGGTTTTGCTGTAACTGTTCCAGAGAAGAACGGCCGTTGACTAACTCCCAGTCGAAGTGACGGAGCAATAATGCTAGCATCATAGTCCCTTCCAGCATTGATAGATGCTCTCCCAAGCAACGATGAGGCCCTGAGCCAAAGTCTATCATGGGCAGCGAACTAGTTTCTTTACTCTTGTCTAACCAACGTTCGGGCAGAAATTCCTCAGGATGAGCATAGATTTCTGGATCTCTTCCAGCAGCAAGCATTGACCAAGATATTCTTGTACCACTAGGAATCACTTTACCCTCAATTACCGTGTCGCGTTGAGCCTCCAAGGAGGTCGAGCCTGAGGCGACTGAATAAAGGCGCAACGTCTCCTTGAGAATTGCGCTGATATAAGCCAATTCCTTAAAGCTGTCTATATTAATATTGTCTTGACTTTGCCAAGCTTGGTCAACTATCTCCCGTGCTTTCTGAAAAACCCTTTGATTTAAGCTCAACTCTCCTACTGCAAAAGATAGAGTGTGAGCTGTTGTGTCGGTACCAGCTATGAGGAATTCAACAGATTCTGCTATTAATGTTTGGCGATTATATTTTGGTTCTTTAGCTGCAATTCTAACTAACATTGATTCCCGAAACAAAGGACTGACTTGCGGAAAATCAGTACTTTGTTCTCTCATCTGTAAAGCTAAGTCTACACGGGGAGTTAAAAATTCCTCTAAATATCGTCTTGATGCCCAATAATCTTGTGAATTCTTGGTGGGCAAATATTTCATCCATATCTTCTCACCTGTAGCTTGTCGTAGAAATCGATAGCCTACAACACACATTGCTTCGTACACCTTGAGAACTTCCAGGGGAGGCCCTTCATTAGTAGTAATCGTTCTATCCACAGGGATACCTAGTACAAGCGAGGAAATCACCCTCATTGTTAGTTCTACAAACAGGGGATCTACCTCAACTTCTTTTGGTGGTGCAGTTTCCTTGAGTGTGTCAATTACTTGTTCACAGGCTTGGTTAATAATTTTAAGATATTTGGCGAGACTGCTAGAACTGAATTCTGGGTTCCAAACTTTGCGTCGCCATTGCCACTCATTTCCTGTTTCTCCTATAAGAATGGGGCCACTGATATCGTTCCAAGCTTGGCGCAATCGTGTGGATCTGATTAAGCTACCATCTCTCATTCCATTGATGATGGTATCTTCGATAACTTTTGGTTTACTTAAAATGACAACTGGATAACTACCATTCCAGACAACATACATCGGGCCTAGCTGCTGGCTCCAATCAAAAAATAATTGGAATAATTTTTTTTGTTTCACTGCTGCTAAAACTTGCGGAAGATTTCCTAACAGCCAGTGTTTAGGAGGAGAGGGGAGTGATTGTAGGGATTTGTATTTTTTCTTTTGTTTCCACCAACGCCAAGCAAATGTTCCCGTTATGGTAGTAACGCTTAAGACTGTCACTAAATAGGGAATAGAGGAAGAATTATTAATCTGAGCAGTAACGTATTGGAACATGAATCCACCTTTGTCCAGGAAAAACTTCAAATCACCCAGATACTACCGTATTCTTTTACTCTAAGGTAAAACACTGATAATCAAAGGTTTTCAAATCTATCAACATTCAACAACCAACAGCTATATTTCGTGAAGTTTACTTAGTCAGAACATCTTTACACTACCAATAGTATTGGTAGTATTACAACTTTTTGTTGCGATCGCCCTCCCATTTTTGATGTCTGTACAAGTCACAGCACAGCAGTTGTAAAACTTCCTCTTCGCTTAAATCTACAATATACTTTTTTGCCATGCTCAACCCCTTTTTTGACTAGTTTATCAATTAGAGGAGCTTATACCAATTCAAAATTCAAAATTCAAAATTCAAAATCAAGAATCAAGGCAGAACAAGCGTTTGGGGCTTTATATCTGTCGCATTCTTTTTTCAAATTGGTATTACCCAGCAAAATTGTCTTGGTGGACTACTAGACAAGGTAGGAAATAATTTCTACTCACCCCGTCAACTGACTAATGACCAATTATTAACGCAGATTTCGATATTTTTTCTGGTTCGTTTTTTGAGAGCAAATCAGCAAAATCGTAGATTGTAACTTTTAGTAATGTTTCTAATTCAGGACTTAAGACTAGTTCTAGTTGCAGTTGTGGTCTACCTAGACCGATCGCTTCTATAATGTATTGTTCCATATGTATTAAGAATGTCTATAACTGCAACTAGCCCAGAATTTTTAACAGATACACAATGGGAAATTATCCATGCGATGGCGTAACCGCCCAGCGTAGCTGATCGCTCTCACTTTAGTAAAAAATAATACTGATGTCAACGAGTTAGGCAAAGTTATAGCTTATCTGTGTGCTGACCTTAATCAACCAGATGCGACCTCCAGGTTTTCAAGTATTTAAAAATCTTATAGCAACTAATTTCTAATTTCTGATCTCTTTTTCAACTTCGACAACAGCAAACACACCATACAAACTACTATTAGTGATACTGAAGAGGTAGGTTCCGGAATCGTCTGAGAATTTGGTGCAGGCTGATAAGGTGAATGATTGAAAGGAACACTACTAAGTAAATTTACAAATTCTTCAATATCACTCGATAAACTATTGTTATTAATCCCATGATCTCTTGCCAGAATAAGTCGGTTAAATGTTTGGGCTTCTTCTATACTTAGATTTTCTGTTAATCCAATAAAATCTTGACCAATTCTTCCCGTAAGAGAGCTAATTATATTATTAATTCTAGTTCTCATAGCTTGGGCGAAAAAATCTAAGTCATTGCTATGATTAGAGTTTGTATTGATATAATTACCATCTATTAATCTGTTGCCATTACCTATAACTGTATTGTTATTAGTAAAAATCCAGTTACCGTTACCAATAATTGTATTATTCTGGCCAAAATCCCAATTACCATTACCAATAGTTGTACCATCATTCCCAAAGTACCAATTACCATTACCTAAAGTTGTATTATTATTACCATTATCTAAGTACCAATTACCATTACCAATGGTTAAATTATTACTACCAAATTGCCAATTACCATTACCTAAAGTGGCGTTGTTAGTTCCATAGTCCCAATACCAGTTACCATTACCAATGGTTGTGTTTCTACTACCAAAATACCAGTTACCATTACCAATAGTTGTGTTATCAGTGTTAAAATTCCAGTTACCGTTACCGATTATTGCATTGTTACTGCCATAATTTGAATTAAAATTACCAATAATCGCGTTGTTATTACCAAAATCCCTGTTGCCATTGCCAATAGGTAAAGCACCAATTACAAAAGGATTGCCTCCCCCTACAAATGGATTATTAGCATTATTACCTAGAACTAATTGCAGACGATTAAAAATTAATTGCTGGAGATGAATGCCAGCATTTCCAGCAAAAGGATTAATATTATTACCTGGAAGATTGTTGGTATCAGGTGATAAATTATTTGCTACGAATGGGTATAGGTTATCGAAGGGCAATGATCTATTATTGGTTATAAACAATTGCTGGTATAAGTTATCAGTGATAAAGCTGTTGACACCACTGTTATCTGAGTTAAAAACAGACTCTTCCATCAGAAATAATCTCCTGTTTCTGAATTTAAATATTTATGAAAAAATACAGATGAACAAGGATAATTAGTAGTTACTATTCTATGTTCATCTATAAAATTAAGTTAAGTAGGTCAGCGCAAATAATTATTGTTGGCATAAGGCAGGGAGCAGTCGGAGAAATAGTTTGAGCCTTATTGACTTTTCTTCACATAGTTTTGTCTTATTGCACAGACTTACTTATTCGGATAAATCTAATAGTTAATACGGCTAAATACTAAGCAAAGGGATTGCTACCGCCTGCAAAGGGATTGCTACCACCTGCAAAAGGATTTTCACCACCTGCAAAAGGATTGCTACCGCCTGCAAAAGGATTTTCACCACCTGCAAAGGGATTGCTACCGCCTGCAAAAGGATTGCTACCACCTGCAAAGGGATTTTCACCACCTGCAAAAGGATTTTCACCACCTGCAAAGGGATTTTCACCACCTGCAAAAGGATTTTCACCACCTGCAAAAGGATTTTCACCACCTGCAAAAGGATTTTCACCACCTGCAAAGGGATTGCTACCGCCTGCAAAAGGATTGCTACCACCTGCAAAAGGATTGCTACCACCTGCAAAGGGATTTTCACCACCTGCAAAAGGATTTTCACCACCTGCAAAGGGATTGCTACCGCCAGTTAGGGGATCACTATTACCACTCTGACTGATAGCAGCCCAGGGGTTGACACCGCCAGTTAAGGGACTAGCAGGAGCATTTGGATTACCAAAGTTAGTAAAGGGATTACCTCCGCTACCACCAGTTGGTGTGCCACCATTACCAAAGGGATTATTACCATTACTACCTACAGCTCTGCCAAAAGCCTGGATAAGTGTTTCCTCGGTCACACCATCAATGTCAAGCAAAACACCAAAAGGTGATTGCCGAAGTAAACTACCGAGATTGTTAGTAGAGGTATTACTACTATTTGAGTCAGTCATTAAAAAACATCCTCCTAGAGTTGTGATGAAAATTTCGTTGGCACTGGAAATTCAAGAGAAAAAAATTCAACCAAATTACAAACTTACTCTCTGTTTTCTCTTGGAAAAGCTTGATATTGATAATTAGATATATTGAATTTTGATTGCTATATTCAGTTGCTTGACAATCAATAATTCCTACTAAATCAATCAAGCTTGTTAGACTCTCATGTCATTACAAATGATAATGATCTCTTATAAAATTTACAATGATAAATACTTTGTTTTACGAGTTTATAAATATACTATTTTTAGTAATTTAAAGCCGTTAATAATGGTTTTAAAAAGAAGTTGACGCATGATTGTTTAATTTGTGTCATGCGCCATTTCTTTAATAAGAATGAGTTGTTTTAAGTAAGTCGATGCAATAAAACCAAACTATGTAAAGAAAAGTAAATAAGGCTCAAACGCTTTCTCCCCCTGCTCCCTGCTCCCTGCCCCCTGCCTTATTCCAACAATAATTATTTACACCGACCTACTTATTTGTGTGTCTGTGACCAAAATTAATTCATTGATTGCAGAAGCACAAAAATGATGACTTTGGGATTTTCAGAAATCTTGAAAGTACTAATTTAAACCATTAACTAAATAGCATTAACCAAAACCTGTTGAGGCCAACGTCCAACAACTTTGCCAATTACTGACATTTCCTGAGCTAAACAGTCAAATCTTTCAGGGGTTAAAGATTGAGGCCCGTCAGATAATGCTCTAGCTGGATTGGGATGTACTTCTATCATTAAAGCATCTGTACCGGCAGCGATCGCAGCAAAAGCCATTGATGGTACATACTCAGATTTACCAGTACCATGACTAGGGTCTATCATAATTGGTAAATGGGTGAGCGATCGCAATACGGGAATCACAGATAAATCCAAGGTATTCCGCGCATATTTACTATCAAACGTCCTAATCCCCCGCTCACACAAAATCACGTTAGGGTTTCCCGATGCTAAGATATATTCAGCAGCCATCAACCACTCATCAATAGTTGCAGCCATCCCCCGCTTGAGCAGCACTGGTTTATCTTGAGCGCCGACTTTCTTCAACAGGGCGAAGTTCTGCATATTCCGCGCCCCTACTTGAATCACATCGGACACTCTCGCCACGGCTGCTAAGTCAGCAGTATCCATCACTTCAGTGATAATACCTAAGCCTGTCGCATCACGCGCCGCCGCCAACAAACCTAAAGCACTTTCGCCATGTCCTTGGAAAGCATAGGGAGAAGTCCGGGGTTTATAAGCTCCACCGCGTAAAAACTTTGCTCCGGCTGCCTTCACACGCTTGGCTGTCTCTACGATCATCTCCTCATTCTCCACAGAACAAGGCCCAGCTACCACGACTATGGGATGATGTTCACCGAAATAGACACGCTCGTTTGGTGTATTAACAATCACCTCACTGGCTTCTCCATAGCGGAATTCTCGACTTACCCGCTTGAAAGGTTTCTGCACTCGCATGACTTGTTGAATCCAAGGGCTGAACTCTTGAATTTGCAATGTGTCGATGGTAGCAGTGTCACCAATGATTCCCAGAATAACCTTATGTTTGCCGACACTTTTTTCTACTTTGACTTCCCAAACTTCACTCAAACCTTCACTAATGCGAGTAATTTCTTCAGCAGGAGTACCATTTTTGAGTATGACAATCATTTTGATTTCCTTATTTAGCGCAAAAATTCAGCAAGTTGTTCTAGTTTTCTCCAAGCAGCGCCACTTTGCAGCACTTCCCTGGCGATAGCAATACCTGTGACAGAAGCTTCTATAAAATCCGTTGTGCTGATAGCCTCACCAACTTGCAATGCTAAGGCTGTATTTAAAGCAACTACATCTTGCTGTGCTTGAGTCCCTTTACCTTGCAGAACAGCTTTTAAAATTTCGGCATTTTCTGCGACATCGCCACCGCATAATGCTTCAGTTGGGGCATGATTTAACCCCAATTCTTGGGGATTGAGTACGAAACAACCAACTTTTCCATCTTGGAGTATGGCTAAATCAGTCACATCTGCTAGTCCAGCCTCGTCTAACCTTTCTCGTCCGTGGAGAGCGATCGCTTTTCGACATCCCAAATGAGATAATGCTTGGGCGACCTCTTCGATTAATAAAGGGTCATTCACACCAATAATTTGTCCAGTCGGACGCAGGGGATTGACTAGAGGCCCCAATAAGTTAAAAATAGTCCGCACCTTCAAGGTTTTGCGTAAAGCCGCCACTGTCTTCAGTGCTGGATGCCAACCAGGGGCGAATAAGAAAGTAATCCCCACCTCACTTACTGCGGCTTGTACCTTATCTGGATTGGCATTGAGATTAATTCCCAAAGCTTCCAACACATCAGCAGAACCAGTCTTGCTAGAGGCAGAACGATTCCCATGTTTGGCAACCTTCACCCCGGCGGCGGCGGACACAAAAGCTACGGCTGTGGAGATATTGAAAGTGGAAGCACCATCACCGCCAGTTCCGCAGGTGTCAATTAGGGGAGTGGGGTGTTGGGCGTTGGGTGTTGGGTAAGAAGATTGAGATTGTAAGACGCTAGCCATACCAACTAATTCTTCAGAGGATACGCCTTTAGCTTGGATTGCGGCTAGGATGGCTCCTGAGAGGACGGGGGGAATGGTATCTGTTAGCCAGCCGTGCATTAAATCTGTTGCTTGGGCAACTGTTAAGGATTGCCGTTTGAGCAATTGTTGTAGGATAGCAGACCAGTCAGATGAATCAGGAGTAACTGAGATGTTATCAAGTGAGGTTTGAGTTACAGCTACCATATTTACTAATTCGTAATTCGTAATTCGTAATTAAGGAATTGGGATTTAGTTTGGGTTTCTTGGGTTGTATGAGGGCTGATTTTTTCCCCTACACCCTTACACCCCTAGTCAATAATTCAGGACTTTTGCCACGGTTTGCACATCTTTGTCACCTCTACCAGAACAGTTGATGACAATGCGAGGACTACCATTTAGTTGGGGACAGAGGGTTGCTAAATAGGCGATCGCATGAGATGTTTCTAATGCGGGTATAATTCCTTCTAGTCTGGAAAGTTGTTGAAATCCATCTAAAGCTTGTTTATCAGTCACACTGTAATATTCAGCGCGTCTCAAATCCTTTAAATAGCTATGCTCAGGCCCAACACCTGGATAGTCTAGTCCAGCACTAATTGAGTGAGCTTCGATAACTTGACCATCATCATCTTGTAGCAGGTAGCTCATGGCACCGTGGAGAACTCCAACTCTGCCTAGTGTGAGGGTGGCGGCGTGTTTATCTGTGTCTACACCTTCGCCTGCGGCTTCCACACCAATCAGACGGATGGAAGCCTCATCAATAAACTCGTGGAACAAGCCAATGGCATTGGAACCACCACCCACACAAGCTAAAAGAATATCTGGGAGTCCTCCCCATTTCTCTTGACACTGGCGGCGGGTTTCTTGACCGATAATGGCGTGGAAGTCGCGGACAATCATCGGGTAGGGATGGGGGCCAGCCACGGAACCAAGGATGTAATGGGTCGTTTCTACATTTGTTACCCAATCTCGAATGGCTTCTGAGGTGGCATCTTTGAGGGTTCCAGTACCAGCTTCCACTGGGCGAACTTCTGCCCCCATCAACCTCATACGGAAGACATTTAGGGCTTGTCGTTCCATGTCGTGGATGCCCATGTAAATCACACAGTCTAAGCCAAAGCGCGCACAGACTGTTGCAGTTGCTACACCGTGTTGTCCTGCGCCAGTTTCCGCAATAATGCGTTGTTTACCCATGCGTTTGGCGAGTAAGACTTGAGCCAAGGCGTTATTAATCTTGTGTGCGCCTGTATGATTTAAGTCTTCTCGCTTTAAGTAAATTTGCGCTCCTGTGCCATCGGGTTTGGCGTAGTGTTCTGTCAGGCGTTCGGCAAAGTATAAGGGGCTTGGTCTGCCTACATAATCGCGGAGTAAGTTTTGTAACTCGGTTTGATAGCTGGCATCGTCGCGGTATTTTTGATAAGCGGTTTCTAATTCGCTTAGGGCTGGCATTAGGGTTTCGGGGACGTATTTGCCGCCGAATTTACCGAATCTGCCTAGTGAGTCTGGGCGTGCAAGTTGGTTTTTGATTTCGGGGGTGCTGACCATTATTTTTTTGTGTTGTGGAATTGGGGGGTGTTTGTTTCGCGCATTCGGCGGAGCCGTTCCCGTAGGGTAGGCGCAAAGGCGCAAAGGGTGATGAGTAAGAAGTACTTATATCTTGTCTAGACTGGTTGTAGGGATTGGGTGGTGATGGCTGTTTTGAGTTCTTGGCAGAGTTGTTCTATGGCTTGTAGTCCTTGGGTTGAGCTACCTTCTGCTAGGCGTTTGACGAAGGCGCTACCGACGATGACAGCATCTGCGCCCCATTCTTTGACTTGATGGGCTTGTTCTGGTGCGGAGATGCCAAAGCCTACGCCGATGGGTTTGTCTGTGACGTGGCGTAAGTCGGTGATTAAGTGTTGTACGCGGTCTTGGATTTGTGCGCGAATACCTGTAACGCCTGTGACGCTGACTAGGTAAATGAATCCTTGTGATTGACGTGCGATCGCTTCAATCCTATCCTGAGAACTAGTAGGGGCAACCAGCAAAATTAGCTCAATGCCAAAATTAGCAGCAGTTTTAATTAATTCGTCTGCTTCTTCTAAGGGTAAATCTGGTACTACTAAACCTCGCACCCCAGCCGCCGCGATTGTTTCTAAAAACAACTTAATCCCGCGATGCAAAATTGGGTTGTAGTAAGTAAATAAAATTATCGGTGCTTGTAAACTAGGGCTGACAGTTTCCAGCATCTCTAATACTTGCTCTAATTTTGTTCCTCGTTGCAAAGCGCGAGTTGCGGCTGCTTGAATCACAGGCCCATCCGCCAAAGGGTCAGAATAGGGAACACCCAATTCAATAAAATCAGCACCATGTCGATCTAAGATACGTAAAGCCTCGGCAGTAGTTGCTAAATCAGGGTCGCCCGCAGTGATGAAAGGAATCAAAGCACACTGTTGACGTTGGCGTAAAAGTTGGAAATGGTCAGAAATGGTAGGCATTTAGGTAGGGGTGGAAAGAAGAATAACTGTTGACTGATGACTGTTGACTGATGACTGTTGACTAATGACTAATGACTCTTTAAAACACTCTGCGTACCTCCGCGCCGTCCTTCGCGTCCCTCTGCGTTTAAAAATCTCTACTTCAACAAAGCACTCGTCGCCACTTCAACATCAGTTTGCTTAACCAAAGACTCCCCCACCAACACCGCACGCGCCCCAACTTCAGCGACAAAGGATAAATCAGCAGGCGTATAAATCCCCGACTCGCTGACAACGGTGATATCTAAGCTTTGTATCTCTTGCTGTCGCTGGCTTAAAAGTTGCTGCGTTACCTTTAAATCAACTGTAAAATCTTCCAGGTTGCGGTTGTTAATTCCCAACAATCGTAAATCTTTTAGCTTTAAAACTCTATCCAACTCACTCAAAGTATGGACTTCCACTAGTGCAGTCATCCCCAACTCATGAATCAGTTGTAAAAATTGCTGGAGTTCTTCATCTGCAAGGATAGCTGCAATCAACAAGACTGCATCTGCACCCGCAGTTCGTGCGAGATATATTTGGTAAGGGTCAATGATAAACTCTTTGCATAATAGGGGTAACGAGACTTGCTGACGTACCAAACGCAGGTTATCAAAACCACCTTGAAAGAACTTTTCATCAGTGAGGATAGATAGACAAGCTGCACCACCTTTTTGGTATGATTGTGCGATCGCTCCTGGATCAAAATCCACCCGAATCATCCCCTTACTGGGTGAAGCTTTTTTTACCTCGGCAATTAAGCTAGGCTGGTGAGAATTTTCTTGCAAAGCCTTCAAGAAATCTCGCACAGGCGGCGCACTAGTTAACTGCTGTTGCAAAGCAGATAAAGGCTGTTCTTGCTGCAATTGTAAAATTTCTTGCTGCTTATGCAGTACAATCTCTTCCAAAATATGGCGCGGAGGGGGAATTTGATTAGTCATAGAGAGAAACTGTTGACGGTTGACTGATGACTGTTAACTGTTGACTGTGCGTATATTTTCCCACGACATTTTTAATAATCGCTAAACCAACTTCTCCAGCTAAAGTCATGATTGATTCTGGATGAAACTGGACGGCGGCTATGGGTAATGTCTGATGTTCAATCGCCATAATCACCTCATCATCAGAAATCGCTGTCACCTTCAGTTCTTTTGGTAAACGTTGCGGTAGTGCAAACAATGAATGATATCTACCAACTGTAAAAGATTCGGGTAAGCCTTGGAACATCACAGAATCCGTTGCTGTGACGAAAATGCGTGAGGATTTGCCATGCTGGGGATAATTCAATACTCCCAACTCTCCACCGAAAGCTTCCACAATACCTTGCAATCCCAAACACACACCAAACAGAGGTATTTGACGACGGACACAGGCGGCGACGGTTTCCTGTACTTTAAATTCACTTGGTCTACCAGGGCCGGGAGATAACACTACTAAGTCTGGGCGTTCTGTGTCGAATAGGGACTCGGAGAAGCCATAACGGAGTGTGGTGACAGTTGCACCTGTGGAACGGATGTAGTTAGCTAGGGTGTGAACAAATGAGTCTTCATGGTCAATGAGTAAGATGCGTTTCCCTGATTGTCCATCGGGTACATATTTACTGAGTTTTTTAATACTAGACTCTTCAATTTTCGGGTCTGTTTGTTTAGCGCGTCGAATAGTTTCAAACGCAGCCGCCGCTTTGGTGATGGTTTCTTGCTCTTCTGCTTGCGGTATGGAGTCATATAGTAGAGTAGCACCAACTCGCACTTCGGCGATCGCATCTTGCAATCTGATTGTCCGCAAAATTAACCCTGTATTTAAATTTCCGTTGAAATTCAAATACCCAACCGCGCCACCATACCAACGTCTGACGCTACGTTCGTTCTGTTCGATGAATTGAATTGCTGCCTTTTTGGGTGCGCCTGTAACTGTGACAGCCCAAGTATGACTGAGGAAGGCATCTAAAGCATCAAACTCTGGTCGGAGAATACCTTCTACATGGTCTACCGTATGAATTAAGTGGCTATATAATTCAATTTGCCGACGACCAATCACCTTAACTGAACCGGGTTCACAGATGCGAGACTTATCATTGCGGTCTACATCAGTACACATAGTCAACTCCGCCTCGTCTTTGTGGGAGTTGAGTAACTGACGAATCTGCACAGCGTCGTCTATAGCATCATGTCCCCGGCTAATAGTTCCACTAATAGGACAGGTTTCAATACGCCTACCTTCCACCCGCACAAACATCTCTGGTGATGCACCAATAATGTATTCGCCACCAAGATTGAAAATAAAACCGTAAGGACTAGGATTTATCTGTTTTAAGGTTTCAAATAGTATACTTGGTGGTGCTTCACAAGCTGTGAAAAAGTTTTGACTGGGAACTACTTCAAATAAATCACCCCGCCGGAAATAATCGAGGGCGAATTCTACTAGTTTGGCATATTCACCTATTTTATGGTCAGCATTTTGAGTAGGGGTTAAATGCTGACCTAGATAATCAATAGATTCACCAGTACGAGGCAAATTATAAGTGCTACCATGTGCCGTGATAAAGTCGTATTCTATCCGAAACGCTTGTTGTTGATAGTAGTCTACAATTATCAGTTCATCGGGTAAATATAGAACTAAATCTCGTTGGTTTTCGGGACGTTCTAATCGCTGGTTAATTTGCTCAAACTGGAACACTAAGTCATAACCAAATGCACCATATAAACCTAAATGTTCGTCTTCTTGACTAGAGAATATATGGAGAATTTCTCGAATGACGGTAAATGTAGAAGGTTGTTTACTGCGTTCTTCCTCAGCAAAGAATTCTTGTGTAGATTTAACTAAACCCGTAATTTGATGATTATTTTGAGTAACTTCCTGAAGTTGTGCTGATTTTGATAAACGCTCAAATATGACTGGTAAGAGTATATATCCACGTTCGTTTAACGCTGTCAACGTGAAAATATTTCCTCTTGTGGATAATTCCACAGGTGGGTTAACAAATCCAATCGCCCATCTTTTATATCTCCCTGGATATTCATAACTACTATTAAGCAAGCCGCCACGCTGCGAGTTTAAGTAGAAAAGAATTTCTTCTAAAGCCGTCTCCATTTTCACTGGTGTTATGGAGCGAGAGACACGCACGTTACCATTAGTTGTGTAGCTGTGGGAATCGGCAATCATAAATCATCTCTCTAGAATATTAATTATTTTTCCAGTTTATGGAATTAAGGCGTTGCTGATGGGATTATTTTTGCCTCACGCATTCGCCCTTGGCGTTCCGCTTGCGGTAGGCGCAAAGGCGCAGAGAGAATAAAGAGTTTGAGATTTTATGATTCAGCAATGCGGAAATACTTTATGATTTCTTGCTCTAGCCTATTAAATATCAAGCATTATTTAAATGAAATATCTTTAGATTGGAGTGGCAATTTATTAGCTTTTATACAATTTCATTAGCATATTCACTGAATAACTTATTATTCCTCTTCTGCATCTAACCAAAGCAAGATATATTCATGAAGAGAACACTAATTTCTAATCTCTAACTCCTCATCGTCTCTGCGTCTCTGCGTGAGATAAATTCTTTATATAGGAATCGCTATATTACTATTTACCATTAGATGTTTGAGGATTAACTCGTAAACATCAGTAGCAGCAATCGCCTGACTATTCAACAAGTGAGATTGTTGAGTAATCAATAACGGCCCCTGGGATGGAGAAGGAGGAAGACAACCATGAGAACCTTTGACAAGGGAAGCATCTAAAGGAATCACATCCATCAAGTAACGGAAACCGAGTTTTTTCTTTAGAAGCTTGGCAGCGATTTTAACTTGCGGTAATTTGATTTTGGGGTCGAGGAACAATTCTACAGGGTCATATCCTGGCTTGCGGTGAATATCTACAGTTCTGGCAAAATCGGGAGCGCGACGGTCATCAAGCCAGTAATAATAAGTAAACCAAGCATCTGGTTGAGATACTACGATTAACTCTCCGGCGCGAGAATGGTTGAGATGATAGTGAGATTTTTGCGTCTCATCTAAAACATAGGCAATCCCATCTGTGTTTTCGAGGAGCGATCGCACCTGGGGAATATAATAGGGATCATTGACATACACATGAGCTAGTTGATGGTCGGCTACAGCAAAAGCTTTACTAGCGCCGGCATCTAGCAGTTCCCGTCCCAATTCTTCCCTGATTGTGAGTAAGCCATTTTCTCGTAAGACACGGTTGATATGGATGGGTTGGGAGACGGAGGTAATCCCATATTCAGATAAAACAATGACTTGAGCGCCACGATTTTCATAGAATTGAATTAAATCGCTACAAATTGCGTCAATTTCCTGTAAATCCTTGGCTATTTTGGTGATATCAGTCCCATATTTTTGTAAACAGTAGTCGAGATGGGGTAGATAAACTAGTGTCAACGTGGGGTCGCAACGTCCATCAAGAAATTTTGCTGAGTCTGCAATCCATTGTGTGGAACGAATTGAGGTATTCGGCCCCCAGAAATTGAACAGAGGAAACTGACCTAAGTCAATTTGTAGACGCGATCGCAGGTTTTCTGGTTGAGTATATATATCCGGTAATTTTCTGCCATCAGCCGGATACATCGGCCGTGGAGTCACCGAATAATCCACCGAGGAGTACATATTATACCACCAAAATAAATTGGCACAGGTAAAGTCGGGGTCTATGGCCTTGGCTGTTTCCCATACTTTTGGCGCTTGAATTAATTTGTTAGACTGTCGCCAAAATTTAACTTCACACTCATCACGAAAATACCAACCGTTGGCGACAATTCCATGCTCATCAGGTGCTTTACCTGTGAGGTAGGTTGCTTGTGCTGTACAAGTAACAGCAGGTAATACAGGTTCAATTGTGACGGTTTTTCCTGTAGATTGCCAGCGTGAAAGAAAGGGTGTATGTTCACCTATGAGGTCGGGTGTTAATCCTACGACGTTGAGAAGGACGGTTTTTTGCATGGAAATTTCTAAATCTGAAACGCAAAGTAACGCTGTAGACGCTTTTGCGGCTTGCCGCAGGCTGGAAGGCGCGAAGTAACGCTAAGGGAAAGCCACTAGTTGTTTGAGTAATAATTTGTTCATTACCCAATCATATTCACGTTGGATTGAGGCGGGTAAATCTAGTTTCATTTCATCGGGTAGGACTTCCCAAGTGTAGGTTTCTATTTCGAGATGGTTGCAGAAGTGATGAGTTTGCAGCAAATCTAATACATTCACAATGTCATGTTGAGTTGACTGCAATAGTTGATAGTCATGGATGAAAATGGGGACGTGAAAGTGTATTCGCCACTCTTCATCTGTGGTGTTTTCTAGGTTTGGTAAAGCAGTTTCTAAGTCTTGATAGTGAATTAGTCTGTCGTGGCTTGTGCGTCCAATGACTTGATGTAAATATGTAGACTCAGCAAAAGGATTTAATCTCTCTATCAGCAGACGACGCTTTTCTATTTCTGTGGGGATGTTTACCTGCAAAGCTGCACTAATTTGAATCTTACCAATTTTAATTCCCGCAGCTTTAAATTGTAGCAACACAGAAATGGGGTCTTCATACTCCACCGCAAAATGGCAGGTGTCGTAACACACACGCACATGGTCTAATATGTAATTCTCCGCCGCCTCTTGTGTGATGCCCAAATGTTTGGTTAAATAATTGCCAGCAACAGGTAATAAATACATTTGGAAGTAATCAACTACTTCAGTAGCATTTTCCAACAATCCATCAGGTTCCGGCTCTAAATCCAAGTGCAGGATTTTTCCTTGTTCCAGCCGGATGCGTACCATCTGTTCTACCACCTCTGCTATCTGCTGACTCGCACTCAGCATGACAGACGCTTGAGCCAGTTGATTCCCTTTAAACCAAGGTTTATAAGATAACGGCAGTGTGGAAATACTACCTTCCATACCAGATGGTAATAACTCTGCTAGAATTTGCGTTAGTTGCAACGTGTAGTCCAAGCGTTCCGGCTGTGACCAATCTGGAGCATAAACTTGGTCTTTGACTACTTGCCAATGGAATTGTCCATAAGGAAAGCCATTTAAGGTAAATACATATAAATCTTGTGCGCTCAACCATGACTTAAACTCAGTCAAGGTATTCCCTTGCAGTAATTCCCTAGCTGCTACCTCTGCTAAACGCAAGCCAATCCCAAAAGATTTATCAGGCGCTAATCTGGCTTTCAAAGGTGGAATATACTCCTTGAGGTTAGCAAAGACCTTTTCCCACTCTTCACCAGGGTGAATATTAGTACAGTAGGTTAAATGGAATTTATTATCAGTTCCTATTTTCATCTTTGTTGACGATGGGTGTAGGGGTTTAGGGGTGTCAGGGTGTAAGGGAAAGACGTTCAGGTATTTGACTCACTTTTACCGATGTCTACAACTATTTCCCAAACTCATATACAAGAGAAATTGCTTGCTTATACAAAGGCAAATCTGCTTCATGGACTTCAACTCCTTTCCCGATGTCTTGCAACAAAGTCAAGGTTAATTCCCCACCTAAGTGTTCTCGAAATTCCTTTAAACCTTGGAATAGAGATGATGTCTCAGCTAATTCTGGTATATACAGTTGAAAACCTAAACCTGTTAATGTATTTAATATTTGTTGCCATTCGGAATGAGAAAGCCATCCCAGGAGATAAGAATAGGTGCTATCTAAAGCGATACCAATAGCTACCGCTTCACCATGTCTTAGACTATAGTTTGTCAGTTGTTCTAGTTTATGCGCCGCCCAATGTCCAAAATCTAAGGGACGAGATGAACCTTTTTCAAAAGGGTCGCCAGCTTTGGCAATATGCTGTAAGTGTAGTTGGGCGCAACGATAGATTAGTTGTTGCATAGTGTCCATGTCCCTCAGAGCTAATGCTGTAGCGTGTTCATAGATAAAATCAAAGAAACTAGCATCTTTAATTAATGCAACTTTTATGGCTTCCGCGATACCAGAACGCCAATCGCGATCGCATAATGTACTCAAGAATGCAGAATCATTAATTACGGCGTAAGGTGGGGCGAATGTACCCAGAAAGTTCTTCTTCCCAAAGGCGTTGATACCGTTTTTCACCCCGATACCGGAATCGTTCTGCGCTAACACAGTCGTGGGAATCCGAATCAGTCTCACTCCCCGGTGCGCTGTAGCGGCTGCATATCCGATTAAATCCAACACAGCACCACCACCAATTCCCAACAAGTAAGAGTGACGACATATCCCAGCCGCTTCCACCAATTGATGAATTTGCGCTAACAAATCGGGGTCATTTTTCGCTGCTTCTCCACCAGGAATAAGCATCGGTTCAACAGCCAGGGTTAATACCTCAGCGTAAAAGTTTGTATAATTCGTAATTTGCTGGAGTAAATCTGGCCAGAACTCCAATAATCCCGCATCTACCACCGCTACTATTTTCTTTGGTTTCTTTTCGCCATCGGCGGCAATTACCTGTGCTAAAGTAGGATTCTTCAAACTAAACAAACTATCAGTAAAATAAATTTCATAGTTAAAACTCACCACAAAACTTTGACTAATAGATTGCAAATTAAACTTAGTTTTTTGTCTAATATCAAGTATCATATTTTCACCCCTTATATAATCCCATCCAACCTAAAAACCCTCATTAAACCTCAGCGCCCCTCTGCGTTAAAAACTCATCCCTTAACCAGAAAAAATAACCTTGTTTTTCTCAAACTCCTTAATTAAAGCTTCCCTATCTTTATTCACCACCAACTTAGCCAAACGACCATAAGTATCAGCTAAATCATTAATCGCCTGACATCTTTCCTCGGTAGCTAACATAATATCAACACACAAACTAGGATTCTGACGAAACAAGCGTTTAATAATTTCAATTTCCTGGCGATAACTAGGTGACGACATCAATAAACTCCGCTCAATATCAACATTTGCTTGAGCAAAGAAAACACCAAGACTAAATCTATAAAAATGTTGCGTTGCTTGAATAAACACCATCATCTCGTCATGTTCTTCCGGCGTGCTAGTAATTAATTCACCACCTTGATTTTCTATCAAATCTAATAACCATTGAAATTCGTCATCATTACGACCAGGACACACCACTACTTTTTGTTCAGAAAAAGATGATACACTTGGCCCAAACATTGGATGTAAGCCCATTACAGCACCATTATGGTGTGTCAACATGGCTTGAGTTGGCTGAATTTTAATACTGGTAATGTCACACAAAGCTGTACTAGGAGTCAGATATTTAGCTGCACGTTTGATGACATCGACAGTATATTCAATAGGGACAGAAATTATCACTAATTCTGCTTGACTTAACAGTTGTTCTGCATCATCCCAATCTTGTTGTCCTAGAGCATTAACTTGATGACCAATAGCCGCAAGTTGTTCAGCGAATAACTTACCCATTCTCCCGCGTCCACCAATGATAGTGATGCGGCGGAATTTAATCTGATTTATTGATGTAAACTCTAGGTTAAGTTGGGATTGCAAAGACATTTTTTCAATCTCCAATTTTTATCTATTAAATGTGCATGAATTACAGTTAAGTCACCGCAAAAATTTGGGACAATATCATGGAAATTGGCAGAAGAATTAAAACGAGTAACCCATAGGATAAACCAGCAAAACCAGCAGCTAGAGTAGTATCTAAAATAATCAAAGATAACACACCTGCTTTCACTGCAATCCTGATTTGTTCTGGTGTTGGTTGGCGTGCAGCTTTGATAAAAGGAATTAATACTCGGATAGCCAACAATAACAAGAATGGTAAAGCGGTGAAAACTTGATAATTTGTGAGCAATCCTAAACCCAAAAGCCCAAAAATTACTGCTACTATCAACAACAATGCTGTGATACCTGTACTCAATTTTCCGCCATGCACTTCACCACGACTCAAGGCGGTGATAGCAGCAATGTAAACTATGGGAATCAAAGCTAAAAACCAGTAATCACCTATTAAACCAGGGACGACACTCACCCCCAACAACAAGTTACCGCCTCGACAAAATCCCATATTGATGGGGCCGAAAATTGGCTGGTGTTTCCCAAAAGCATCATACAATAATGCGGATGTGGCGATCGCCAAAGCTAATACTCCACTCACCCAGGAAACCTGCACCGCAGCCAAAACACCGACAATTAATAATATAGTTCCTAGTAAAATCGCCCCTGTGCGGGATGCGCGACCACTGGGAATCGGTCTTTCTGGTCGTTCTTTAGCATCTAGTTCGGTATCAAAAACATCGTTAAAGACAATACCGCCCCCATATAAGCCGGTGGTGGCTAGTAGTAACCATAGTAGTTGTACTAAGTCTATTTGGATAAAGTAACCGGAAGCAGCGAAGCCAGCCATAATATCTGCCCAGGCGGTGATAATATTGGCAGGTCGCATTAATTGCAGATATGCCCATAAGGGGTTGGTGTTTAGGGTGGTGGTGTTCATGATTTTACTCACGCAGAGACGCGGTTCGCTGAAAGCGTTCCCGAAGGGTGGCGCAGAGAGGGAAAAGAGAGAGAGTTTGGTCTGACGCTTTTTTGTTTCTGAATTACGAATTACGTAGCTTGCTTCTCGCCCTTGGCGAGTATTACGAATTACGAATTATTCAATCAGTGCGTATTCATGACGCGATTCTACTAATGGTTCTTGTCCTCGGAGGACGGAGTTATCGCTGAATTTTTGTCTTTGGTCGATTGGTGGGAGGTTGAGCCAGTCGGATTCCTGCATTTGACCGCTTTGGCTATAGGCTGTAAGGGCGTTTTGATAACAAACTTTCTGCACATCTGCTTGAGAAATACCACGCTCTAGCATGAGTAGGGCGGTTTTGGGTACAGCTAGGGGGTCGCTGACTCCCCAATCGGCGCTACTATCTACAATGATGCGGCTGCTCCCGTATTGACGGACAATTTCTACCATACGAGCATTGCCCATTTTTGTATTTGGGTAAATGGTAAATGCTGCCCAAAAGCCTCTGTCTAAAACTTCTTTGACTGTTTCTTCGTTATTGTGGTCTACAATCACCTGTGATGGTTTCAACCCGTGTTCGATGCAGATATCCATACTGCGGCTTGTACCTGCTTTTTTATCGCGGTGTGGCGTATGAATCATCACCAACATATCTAATTCTCTCGCCAGTTCTAGTTGGAGACGAAAATATTTATCCTCGGCTGGTGTCATATCGTCGTAGCCAATTTCACCAATAGCAACTACACCTTCTTTGCAAGCGTATAAAGGTAATAGTTCCATGACTTGCTCGGCTAAGGCTTCGTTGTTGGCTTCTTTGGAGTTTAGCCCAATTGTGCAGTAATGTTTAATACCAAACTGTGAAGCCCGAAATCTTTCCCAACCCACTAAGCTGTTGAAATAATCTTGAAAGGAACCAACATTAGTCCGGGGTTGTCCAAACCAAAATGCAGGTTCAATGACTGCAACAATTCCCGACTGACGCATCATTTCATAATCATCAGTAGTGCGGGAACTCATGTGAATATGGGGGTCAATAAACATCATATCTTTAGTAATAACGCTGTTATTCATAATTAGGGATAGATATCAATTTAAAATTAAAGAATTTTGCGGATTAGTGACTAGATAAGTACTAATAATTATTGACAATTGATAAGCTCAACTAGTCGCCAGAGTTCGGCAGATACAGAACGTTTTGCACTCAAGCGTTCCTGGGCATAATCAACTAACATTCTTGCTAATTCTTGGTTCATACGCGCATCTAAACCTTGAATCAAATTCAAAGGACTACCCACAAACAGCGCTTTCAAAACCATCTGATTCCATGCCAAACTATCAAAATACTTTGCCGGATAGGGATTGCGTAAAGCTATAGCGTTAAATACTGCCGTCATGTTGCTGCGAACACCTTCAGCCGCTCGTTTTTGCCATCGTTCTGGAAAAGGTAATAGAGGTAAAGCCTGATAAAGTGCGACTAATTCACCAACATCCGCAGATGTGAATACTTGTTCTAAAGTGGATAAATATTTTTCTATATCATCTTTTGGTAAAGCTAGTACCAGAATTGTACGGGCGGACTGCTCCACACTCCAATGACCAGGAAACCAGTCTGTATGCAGTGTCGAGGCTGCTTTCAAATCTTCTGGAGTTAATTGTAGTTGGTCTTTAACTACATAACGAGACACCATACTAAAGGTAATGAAAAACTCTCGACCAGTGACACTACTTTTAATTTGTTCCTGTTTTTCATCAAGCCAAGTAATGGTTTCTTTATCTACTATTTGTGATATCCAGTAACGTAATAGGCTACTAATACTTGTTGTTTTTATACTAATTAAAGCAGACATAATTTATGTTTGAATTTATTTGCTTGTCTCTGTGGTTAAATAATTTTTAAACCACAGAGAAGTACAGTCCAAATTGGCAGAACTAGATAGCAGATTTTTACAATCGCTTATCTAAACTAATGCTTGGTTTACGGTGTCTGTTTTTCCGCAATTTGGTAGCAGTAAAACCTAATCCTAGTAAACCTAAACCCAATATTGAAGTAGGCTCAGGTACTTGAGTTCTGCCTTCTACTGCTAACACTTGAACACGACCTTGGAAGAAATCGCCTACATATACTTTGCCATCATCGTAATGTAAGCCAGCACTCCAGTTAAACTTTCCTGGTGTCAGGTCAATAGGGCTACCATAGGGAGTAGTTCCACCAAGCGCTGGAGGTGTAGGAGGTGGCACAACTTCACCAGCAGTATTGCGGGTTGGTTCTCCAAATGATGTGAGGAAGTTACCATCTTTATCAAATACTTGCACACGGCTATTTTGAGAATCCGCGACATAAAGATTTTCGTACTCATCTACATCAATACCGATTGGTTCCCTAAACTGACCGGGTGCGGAGCCTGTAGAACCGAAGGCAAATAAGAACTTACCCTCTGGGTCTAAAACTTGAACGCGACCATTGTATTGGTCATTGACGTAAATTCTGCCAGTATTTTCTGAGATAATTAACCCCCCAGGCCCAGAAAATTGTCCATCGCCACTTCCCGGACTGCCAATAGTTCTAATTTGCACTCCTTCGGGATTATATACTTTGATGATATCTGCACTGAAGTCAGTGGCATACAAATTACCAGCCGCATCGAAATCCATGCCTCCAGGGCCAAAGAATAATCTACCCTCTACAGGCCCACTAAATGAACCATAGGAGGTCTTAAAATTACCTTGGGCATCGAAAACGTTAATCCGGCTGTTGAAAACATCACCAACGTGTAAATCGCCTGTGATGGGATTAAATCTCAGGTCTGCTGGCTCATCAAATTGTCCAGGGCCACTGCCGGTGCTACCAATTGATCTTAAAAAGTTACCTTGGCTATCAAATACATCTACACGGTCAATACCCCGACCATTACTGACAAAAATATTTTTGGTTGAATCTTGTACCCCTATTCCTTGGGGAACCGCAAGGGTTCCTGGGACACCTGGGAAATCACCATCCACAAAGGTGGCAGGTCTACCAATGCTACTTTCGTATTTTAAAGTTACAGCTTTGGCTTCACTTACAGTTGCTAGTGTCATTAATCCAGCACCCATAAGCGGTATTGAAAATTTTCTTAAAAATACCATCACAGTTAAGCTCCAGAGTTTACTTTGAATCGGTTAAACTTACAAAGGTGTTCAATAGAAATGAGGGGGATGAGGAAAGTCAACTTTCCTTTGTTGTTCGTTCTACTTGTTTATTCCCCCTGCTCCTGGCTTATTTTGTTCTGGCAACAGCCAACTCTTTGCTATATTTACGCTTCCGCATAGAAGCTGCACCTAGAGCAGCTGCTGTTAATGTACCTAATACAGTTGTAGGTTCGGGAACACTTTGAATATCCACCCGAACAACCGATCCTAATCCTGGGCCGACACCACGCCTACTAATATAAATTTTGCCATCAGGGCCAATAGTAATTCCATCAGCTGATTCTAACCCTTCACCTGCGGCAACCAATGTTGTGCGATCGCCATTCGGATTTACTTGGATGAGAGAACCAGGAAGGAAGCGTAAATCACCTTCTAACTGAGAGGTGTCGCTAAACTGTAAAACCAGCAAATTGCCATTCTCATCAAAGGTTAGGTCAGTAATATGGGTAAATCCATCCAAGAAAACCTCTGGACTCCCATCTTCATCAATGCGGAAAATCCGCGATTTCCCTTCTGGATAAGGAAACCCTGTGTATTCGCCAACGTATAAAGCTCCATCAGGGCCAACTGTACCTCCGGTAGGTACAGATTGTACTGCTATTTGTCCTCCGGGCAGGAATTCCACTAGCCCTGGTGGTAGTTCTACCCCTGGTGGTAAGGGTGGTAACTCTGAAGCACTAATGACAGCCTTGGGAATACCAATTGCTTGGAATTCACTTCCATCAAGTTTAATTTTGTAAGCCGCATTTCCACCACCGTCAACGACATAAGCAGTGTCACCATTAACGGTTAGATCGTAGGGATTAGTTACTACATCACCACCATCTGGATTATTGATGATCTCATACTCAGCAAAGTCGAAAATACTTTCTAGAGATCCGGTGTTCAGGTCAACTTTATATAGTTGTGCTAAGAGGGGAGTATTTAAGACTTTATCGGGTGTGGATGGTGGGAAAGTAATAAGTTGCTGTTCTGGAATGGGGTATTGTGAACCAAGCTCAAGGGTTTCTGCATCACGGTTTCCTGGATAACCAGCAAACCCAGTTAGAAGATAAGCATTTCCCAAAGAGTCAAATTGCAGGTCTTGAATACCAGCTCCTTGGTTGCCACTGGGTTGTTCTGCTATTGATTGAAAGTTAGTAAATATCCGTTGTTTGGTACCATCTGGTGAGACTTTAACCAGTGAACCACTATTACCGGCACAGATAGGCTGAAAAAGTGTACTGGGAGATGGCTGGCAATTCCCGTTACCTCCAATACCTGGCTCGGCTGCATAAAGAGTTCCATCAGGGCCAAAGCTAATACCTCGTAGATTACTGATCCCATCGACAATAGTCGTTAGGCTAGCAGCTTGTGCAGAGGATGTTCCACAAATTGCCGCAAAACACAATGTAATAGATGTAACAGCAAATGACTTGAGTTTCATACTTGATTAAGAATGAGAGTTAGTAATTGGCGGAAAAATTAATAGTTTGGATTGGGTGATTGGTGTAGTAGTTCACCAACTCAAAATTGCTAGGCTAGGGCAAGCAGGGGGAGAAAGAGATTGTTTGTGCTGCTATTAACCTTGCAAAGTTCTCTTGGCAGACTAGTAGGAGAATGGCACAAAGAAAACCAGGGGAAGATGGGAGAAAAACAACGCTATTTCAAACCTTTTGGCCAAGAAGTCCATCTCTTTTTGACCTCCGCAGCCAACCAAGGCCCAAAGCGCCGAGTAGGAACAAACTTAAAGTAGGGTTAGGCTCAGGAACCGACTGGGAATTTTCAACTCTAATAATTTGCCCTTGTCCTGGGCGATCGCTCCGATTCGTGATATAAATCTCTCCATTAGGTGCGATCGCTAAAGCATTAGGTGACTCTAGTCCATTACCACTCAGGATGGTGGTTCGAGTCCCATCCGTAGCTATCTTGATTAATGAACCATCGAAGTTACCTTTCCACGCTGATTGATTGGCGTACTGCAAGGCATACAAATTACCAGCACTATCAAATTCCAAGTCTGTTAACTGCGTAAATCCATCTGCGTAGATTGTTGTTGTCCCATCAGTATCAACACGATAGATTTTGGCTCCAGCTTCAGGAAAGGGAAAACCAGTAAATTGGCTGATGTAGTAAGCGCCATCGGGGCCTTTAACCACACTAGAAGGTACTACTTGAATAGGTAATTGGGATGGCGGCGGTTCTGTCGGAGTTGGTACTTGTCCTGGTTCGGTGGATGGAGTACCGGAGGGTGGGAAAACTGGATTGGTTAATATCTCTTGGGGAAACACAGCTAGCGCTTGCAAGTTACTGCCGTCTGTTTGCACACTTAGCAAGTCGTTTGCACCTGCATCTACAGCTATTAGGTTATTACCATCAATAAAAAAGCCCAAAGGATTACTATTGATATCGCCCCCATCGGGGTTATTGACAAGCTCGTAATTAGCTAAATCAGCAACAGCCGTCCATGAATTGGTTTGAAAGTTGGGAGCAATGATTTTCCCTAAATCTATATTGCCAAGATTGTCACGAAAGCTTGGATTAGCTCCATATCCCAGCAAAATATAAGGTTTACCTGTTGCATCAAATTGGATATCTCGCACTCCCCCCGCCCCCGTACCATCAGCTAGGGCGATGGAAGGTAGTCCAGTGAGTACAGATGTTGCCACACCATTCTCAATCTTCAAAACATTTCCACTTGCGCCATAGCACAAAGAACCACCTTGACCTGTAATGGGAGGAATACAAGCACCATTACCTCCCGTTCCCGCTTCGGTCACATATAACGCACCATCAAGGTCGAAGCTCAAACCTCTGGCATTATTCAGACCATCCGCCACTACAGAAAAAGAGGCAGCTTCCGCAGCTTTCATGCCTGAAAAAGCAGCAACACAAAAAGTAAATAAAGTAATACTCAGTTTATAATCCACACCTTACACCCCTATACCCCTACACCCCTAACTAACGACAATTCTTGCTGTTGAGTTTTATGTACTGGTACATAACTCATACCTCTGTCAAAGGATTTGAAGTTGCCAGCTTTAGCTTCCAAGAAACGTTTGATATTCATACTCTCAGCACCGAAATCTTCTAACTGAAGTTTGCCGTGGGCAAATTGCTCACCATTTTTCCAGAAGGTAATCCGATGGAGGATAAAACCTGAAGCTTCAGGGTCTGCAAATGAATAAGCTGCGGGAATCATTAGAGCTACAGAACGCTGATAGAAGTTGTGTTCTGGATAAAAATATTCTTGTTCTAGTAAGTAATATTTGCTCAGACTATGAACCCGTGCGGAAATTTTGACTTTTTGATCATATTCGTCTACAAATTCACCAGATTGACCACTAACTTCACCTACAGGTCTGACTAAATGCGCCCATTCATCAATATTTTTAACTTCGTTTAAATAATCAACGCCCAGTTCAACTGGAGCATCAACATAGATAGTATCGGTATCAATAAAGTAGCGTCCCTTAGCTGCTGTAGTGTGACCAATTTTGCGTTCTAAATTAGCTTTAAGAGAACGACACTCAGAAGTGTGTACTGTATGAATACCTTGCATAATCATTGGTGTTTGTCGCCCAGGGTCAACAAAGCTCAACCAATGGAAGTAAACGCCTTCTTCGTCTGTTCCCGGTTCGATATAGTTGGGCGGAAATAGTAGTACAGGATAAACTTGGAAGTATTTATTGTACTCAAACCCGCAATGCCACTCAATACCATAAAACAGAGGGTTTTCGAGTTTTTTAACGTGATAATATAGGTTTCTTTGATAACCAGATGCAGTTCCTAGCCAAGTATCTTCGTCAATTTTTTCCTGCATTCGACTAAATAATGTCCAGTCATCTAAGTTTTTTAAACTACAAAGATACTCGAAAGCTGTTTCTGGTGATGTGGCAATATACGCTGATGTTGCAAATGTATTTTTTTCCACTATGCACTCCTCAAATTAATAATTAATGGTTCGGTATTAAGCTGCAATTGGCTGATTTCTACTGATTTTCACCTTCATAATTCGTTCATCCGCCAGCCTTTTTGAAGCATCATTAGTAGTAATGCTTTGCTGTTGAGCAATATCAAAAATCGCTAGCAATGTGTCGTAAATATTATTTACTTGCTTAAAGGCTTTATCTTCTTCATAGCCAATCATTTCGTTATAAACGTTGATGATGCCACCAGCATTAATTACATAATCAGGACAGTATAGAATATCTTTTTCTACTAATCTTTGACCATGTAAACGCTCATTATCTAACTGGTTATTGGCAGCACCAGCAATAATTTTGGCTTGTATTTGGGGAATTGTTTGACTGTTGATAATTCCTCCCATAGCACAGGGAGAGAATATATCTACATTTTGTGAATAAATTTCTTCCGGCTCTACTACTGTAGCACCAAAAAGCTGTTTTATTTCTGCTGTTTTTTCTGGGCTAATATCAGTGATTACCAGTTCAACTCCATTTTCATGCAAGTGTCTGCAAAGGTTCTTGCCAACATTGCCTAAGCCTTGAACAGCTACTTTCATGCCTGCAAGATTTTTGGTTTGCCAACGAAATTCTACAGCAGCTTTAATACCTAAAAATACACCTAAAGCTGTGATGGGAGCAGGCCCACCAGATTTTTCTTCCACACCAACTACATGGTCAGTTTCTTGTTTAATTGTGCGGACATCGTGGGGAGTTATATTAACATCTTGTCCAGTGATAAAACGTCCTTTGAGACTTTCAACAAAGCGTCCATAAGCTCTCAACATTTCGTCGGTTTTATCTGCGGGATTAGCAATAATAACTGCCTTACCTCCACCGGCGGGGATGTTAGCACAGGCGGCTTTATAAGTCATTCCACGACTCAAACGCAGAGCATCTTTTAAAGCGGCTTCTTCATTGATATAAGGATAAAGCCTTGTCGCTCCCATTGCTGGGCCTAAAGTGGTGTCATGGATGGCAATAATTGCTCTGATGTCTGGATTTTTTCCATGACAGTAGAGTACTTGCTCATGCCCCATTTCTCTAACAGTTTCAAATAGCTGCATTGTGGTTTCTCAATCTTGTTTGTGGATTGATGAAGGGGAAATAATACCAATTCAACATTAGAAGCAACAAACGTAATCAGAATTGCTGAATTTTGGAGAATTGGTATTTATAACTAGATAAAAGTTGGCTCATGTTATTCTTCTGGAGAACAACAGTCTGGTAATTGATCAGTTGGAAAAATTGGAGAAGTGTGAAGAATATTTACGAAGAGTTTGTCCGATTTTGCTACTCTGTATAATTAAGTTATTCAGAAATTAAAAGCTTAGATGTTTGTCCAATAAAGCTTTGTATTTCTAACTTCATTGTTTTGGTTATTGGTATGAAGAGAAAACCTTTCCTTTCATACCAGATTTCTTAACAATGGTTTCCGACAGAGCATAAGTCATTGCCTCAGATATAATCCCAGACATACAATTAAACCAAGGGAAAAGACACGTGTTTGGTGGTTGTTGGTTTACCATTGCCATTACCATTTAATTTCACTCCTTGGGCTGCCAAGCTTTTATTTCTTGCGCCAGAAGGAGCGGGGCGATCGCCATCAATAATGACATCGACGACAAAGGGAGTTTGTGAGGCGATCGCTTCTTTTAAAGCAGCCTCCAAATCAGACTCTCTCTGCACGACAATACCGTCTGCACCCATCCCACGAGCAACCATCACAAAGTTTGTTGGGGGAATCTCTGCATCTGCACCTTTTAAGCCCAATATTTTCATGCCTTGATAGCACATATTGTATCGAGCATCGTTAAGGACAATCCAAATTGCCGGAATTTTATACTTTACGGCTGTGTTGATTTCGTTATTCATCAGCATTGCCCCATCGCCAACAATCGCCACAGCTGTACCCTTGCGCGCTTGGGCCGCGCCTACAACACCTGTCGCCGCATGACCCATTGCGCCAACTCCAGTGCTGACTCGGTAACGATTAGGTTCAGTGAATCGCAGATAATGAGTTGACCAAGTAAATGAGTTACCACACTCCGCCAAAACGATCGCATCACTGCCTTCAACAATAATCTTCTGAATTGCTGCCATCAGGACTTCTGGACGTACTGACTCACCCACTCCGGTAGCAATTGCTTCGATTTGGGGACGAGGTAAAGACACAACACTAAAACGAGGAGTTTCTGGGAAATGTTGCCCAAGCTCCTGTAAATAAGTCTTAATGTCAGACTGAATCGAGAAGGTATTGGCATAGGGATAAGCCACACCAGGAACTTCCGGATCAATATCTACATGGACAAAACCTTTTGCTGGAACCATTGTTGGACTCCAGAAAGAAGTCGGTTCACCTAAGCGGGTTCCTAACACCAAGATACGGGATGGTGGTTGTTCTTCCATGTAAGTGATGACAGAAGCGTCACCACCCAAACCTGTGACACCCACAAACTGAGGATGGTCTTCAGGAAATATCCCTTTACCACGGGGTGAACAGATAACGGCTGCACCTGTTTTCTCTGCCAATAGGCGGATTTCTTTAGCAGCATTGCGCGCCCCAAAACCCACCCAGATGGCAAAAGGTTCGGAGAATAATAACTTTGCAGATTTGGCAATCTTATCTTTGTGAGCAGTCACCCGATAAGCAGCTACATCTAGCTGAGGCCAAGATATATCCTCAACAAGACTTGTCTGTACACCTGTAGGAATACTCAAGTGAGCAACAAAACCACCTGGTTGAGCTAAACCCAAAGCCAATTTGCGGAAAATCTGCGGCAATTGGGCTGCCGACTCTATAGTAATAGCGTAGTTGAACAATGCACCAGGGGTAAACATTCCCCCACTAGGCAGGGTGTAAGTGCTAGTTTCTTGGATTGCCCAGCGTCCACGCTGTGGTGCTGAGGTACAAGCGGACAAAAGAATCACCTTGGCACCTTCACCACGGGCAGCAAATAAGCCTGTGAGAGCGTTGGTCATCCCTGGCCCGGCTGTAGTAAATACTACAGTAGGGTGATTACTAGCAAAATGTGCTTCAATCGCAGCAAAGGCGGCTCCCGCTTCATGGCGAAAGTTTAGCACTTGCATGGAGCTGTTTGATAGGGCATTCCATAGGCTAGCCATAGCGCCCCCAGCGACACCAAAGGCGCTAGACACTCCCAACTTAGTCAGCATGAGAACAATAGCCTCTGCCACTGACAGTGCGGAGTGGGAATGGTTAGGGAAAAACGGCTGAATTTCTATATCGTTCAACTCACGGGAATCGTGAGACAAAGATTCTACATATTGGCTGCCGTTGGTAGGTAATTCTTGGTAAAGATCACCAGTCATAATCTGGGAGTCGGAATCAGTATGTTTTTGACTCATTGCTTTCACTTAATTCCAGAACTTGCACAAGGCTCTCTAGACTACACTTAGCTATCTAACCTTAAGAAACTTGTTGCATATAATGTTGACAAAGTTGGGACAAATCAGTAGTAGAGGTTATAGTGCAGCTTGAATTGCCCAGCAGAAAAACTTTTTAAAACACAAATCGGTACTTATGGAGACTAGAGTACGGGAAATCAATAACTGTTTGCAATGAAAAATCTTTTGATTACAGTTACCAATTCTTTCGCACTCCTGTAAATAACCATCCTTTGCTCCAAAAATCCAGCAAGTATTGTGGATATCTTGCGCTATTTGTTAAGTTATGTCACATTAACTTTAATGAAACAATTAATTACTTATCAACATCAAGCGCAAATGTTTGTTGTGAACTCACCGTAGTATTGCCAGTCTATTTTGATATAAATCGAACTCGTTGTTCGTACAACTCCACAAGAAAAGCTAACTTTTGTTGATGGGCAAAGTCATTCTGACCATTGAGTTCATCTCTCTTGCGGAGTAAGTAATGCTTGTAAGCACTATAAAAATCAAATCTATATCTTCTGATAGATGGTTTTTAAACAGGCTGAGAAATACTGGTCATTAATGTATCTCTAACGACAGATGAAGGAACTGATACATCCATATTAGATTCCTGAGTGAGTAGTTTAAGAATAATTAAGAGAATTAATTAAGGAGTAAAGACTTATAAGTTGAGGAAAAACAAGAATATGTAAGTTTAGTAATTTATTTACTCATATAAGCAGATCGTGGTTGATAGGTTATAAAGAAATGAATAATACAGAAATCATTAAGTTTTTATGGCTACAAAAGTTATATATTAGACTTTGATTATATAAAGAAACTATTGGTACATTTCTAGGTGTAAATCACCACATTATAGAGGAATTCTATATTTAAATTAAAAGTCAAGTATAAATCCTATAAAAGATAGCTAATTTCACGACAAATTCAATCAAAAATTTATTTTTTTTATGGAAATAAGTAAAAATAGGAGATTTTTTGGGAGTTACAGCAAGTAATGAATATACAGTCAGAATTAGAGTTTAAATTTGCCCATTACCTGATCAACAATGCCGTAGAAGCATCCTTTTGTTTGGGAGACAATTGGCAGTTTCTATATGTCAATGATGCAACTTGTCGTATGACTGAATATTCTCGTGAACAGTTATTAGCGATGAATCTGCACAGTATAGATATAGATTTTACGTTACATGATTGGGATGAAATCAGATGCAAGGATAACTGTACATTTAAAACTAGATATCGTTCTCAGAGTGGAAGGATATTTTTAGTAGAAATGTCCTTGACATTTTTAGAAGAGCAAGGGAGGCGATTTTGCTGTGTTTTTGTGCGAGAAAAAAGTCATGAAATCGTAGAATTAAGCGTGCAGAAGTGGATTAATGAATTAAGGGATGCCAATAATAAATTGCAGCAAGAAGTTTATGAACTCAAGAAGAAAGAAGTTTATTTAGAAACTTCTCTATCTTTACTTAGCTCGACTCTCGAATCTACTGCGATCGGCATTGTGGCGATTAATTTTGAAGGCGATATTCTCAATTATAATCAAAAGTTTGCTGAGATGTGGAAGATACCCCAGCAACTAATATTGTCTAAGAAATGCCCTCGCTGTAAAGCTTTTTTTGAGAGCCAGATGAAAGACCCTGAGACATTTAATCGACTTATTTGGGCAGTTTCTAGTACGTCTAATACTGAGAGTTATGATGTTTTGGAATTGAAAGACGGTAGGGTTTTTGCTCACTATTCTCAACCGCAGTGGCTGGGAAAAAAAATAATTGGTAGAGTCTGGAGCATTTGGGACATTACTGAATCTAAGCAAACAGAGGAAGCATTAAGACTAAATGAAGCTAGGTTTCGAGCTTTAGCGGAAACTAGCGATGCTAGCACTTTTCTAGTTCAAGATACACAGTTTTGTTATGTGAATCCTGCTGTAGAGGTACTTACAGGCTACACGAGAACCGAACTTCTCAATGGGTTCGATATACGGCGACTCATCAAATATAGAAAAGGTAGACAGATACGTAATTCGGCTCCCTCCACTAACTTTGAGTATCAAGAAATCAGTATTTTAACCAAAAATGGTGCAGAGCGTTGGTTATCTTGTGCAGTCACAATACTGGATAGCACGATAGATTTTCAAGGTAAATCTGTAGAAATGATTACGGCTATTGATATTACCGATTATAAACAAGCAGAATCAGAGCTTACTCAGGCTTTAGACCAAGCAAAACATCTCGGTGAATTAAGAGCAAGTTTCCTTTCTATGGTGTGTCATCAATTCCGTAATCCGTTAAATATCGTCTCTTTTTCCAATAGCTTGCTCAAGCGATATCTTAATGCACAGACAGAAGAGACGATACAACCATTACTCGATCAAGTGCAATTATCTATTCAACAACTCAACCAGATGTTGGATGATATGTTGCTCTTTGCTAAAACAGAAGCAGCTAAACTTAAATTTGAGCCTAGTCGATTTGAACTAGTGGAGTTTTGCAAAGATGTAATTTCACAAATGCAGATGGCAAATTTTCCTAATTATATTAATTTTATTAGCCAGACTGAATATCTAACAGTTTGGATGGATAAAAATATATTAGATTCGATTCTCAAGAATTTGCTTGATAATGCAATTAAGTATTCTCCCTTTGGGAGTATGGTAGAACTGAGGCTTTTAGGTAATAATGATAAAATAATTTTTCAGGTTAAAGATGATGGAATTGGAATTTCCACATTAGACCAAAAACGACTTTTTGAACCGTTTTACCGAGGCAATAATGTTGATAATATTCCTGGGACTGGACTGGGGTTATCGATTGTGAAAACTCTGGTAGATTTACACGGTGGTCAGGTTACAGTAGAAAGTAAAGTTGGCGTAGGTACGACATTTACTGTAGTGCTGCCACACAAGATATAGAACCTCATTTGCTCCAAGTTATAAATGTTAAATTTCTGTAACTTAACGTTTATCAGTTGGAATAAATAGACTCTGCTGAATTATGAACGCAGAGATTGGTAAGAACCAAACTTATATTTATGGAAAAACAATGCAGGAATCATTAAATACAATTCTGGTCATTGAAGATGATACAGTTACCCGCAATCTCTACTTAAAGGGACTGAAAATTGAAGGGTTTGATGTCATAGGTGCTGAAAATGGTGCGGTGGGCGTTCAAAAGGCACAAAAACATCTGCCAGATATAATTATTTGCGATATCATGATGCCTCAGATGGATGGTTATGGTGTTCTCAGCATATTACGCCAAGACTCTTTAACAGCAGGTATTCCCTTCATTTTTCTGACTGCTAGCGATAGGAGGGGAGACGTTCGTAAGGGTATGGAATTGGGTGCTGATGATTATATTACCAAACCATCTACTCTAGACGAATTACTCAAAGCGATCGCCACCCGTTTACGCAAGCAAGCCTCTGTGCAGAACTGGTGTAATCATCTCCTTCAGAAAACTGCAAAACCAGCCTCTACACCCACTGCTGTACAAAAAACTCCTCCTGATTCTCCATCTATTTTTCCGGCCGTTCCTCAGTTAAAAGAAGTTTTCGACTTCATTGAAGCTTATTTTCACCAAGGAATTACTCTGTGTGATGTAGCTGCTGCGGTGGGTTATTCCCCTGCTTATTTGACTAACCGCGTAGCCAAACAGACAGGGGATACTATCAATAACTGGATTGTCAAACGTCGGATGGCGGAAGCTCGTCGTTTACTTCAAAATAGCGATGAAACAGTAGAGCAAATTTCCAGATTATTAGGTTATCAACACGTTTGTCATTTCTCCCGGCAATTTCGCCAACATCACGGCTTACCTCCCCATGCTTGGCGATTATGTTCTAAAAATAAGGAAGAATTAGCGAGAGTTTAAAGCCGCTACGTAGTATGAAGAAAAAATTACGTATAAAGCCTCCAGCCTCGACAAATCAACGCAAATGCTCGATTATTTTATATGTTATAAATCACAAATTGTGGGAATAAATTTTAATTTTTGAACTTACTTCTAAAGTAAAGTAAGAATTAGATTTATCCCCCTCTTTTGATAGATTAATTAACAAAATATTACCTTTAGATTGAATTTGTGAACTTTTTTATATTCAAGCTAACTGCTGAATGAAATTTGTAACAGCAGTATTGATGCGCTCCCTAGTATATGCTGAAAAATTGGTTTTTAACTACTCAATAACAACTAACTTTAGACTCACTAAAAGGAGTAATATGTATGCAACTGAAACCAATTAATCAGCAGGTTGTTTCCGTCGTTGGAGCTGCTAGCGGGATTGGACGAGAAGCTGCTATTCGCTTTGCTCAACATGGGGCTAAGGTTGTTGTTTCTGCCCGTAGCCAATCAGGGTTAGAGTCATTGGTGAAAGAGATTACAGACTGTGGTGGTGAAGCAATTGCTGTAGTTGCCAACGTAGAAAAATTTGAGCAAGTTAAGGCGATCGCTGATAAAACTGTAGAGGTGTACGGTAGACTCGATACTTGGGTACACGTCCCAGCGATTGGACTGTTTGCCAATTTCGATGATATTACACCAGAAGAATTTAAACACGTCATCGATGTTAACCTGATGGGGCAGGTATACGGTGCAATGGCCGCACTCCCCCATTTGAAGCGTGAGGGACGGGGTGCATTGATTCACATATCTTCAATGGAAGCTAGGCGATCGCTACCATACCAGAGTGCATATTCCTCATCAAAACATGGAGTAGACGGTTTTATCGATGCTATGCGCCTGGAATTGATACATGATAAATGGCCAATTAGCGTTACCAGTATTAAACCAGCCGTCATCAACACCCCTTTCTGGAATAACGGTTTAACAAAGTTAGGTGTCAAACCTTCCGGAACACCACCATATTATGATCCCAGGTTAGTAGCTAACGCCATTCTTCATGCAGCCGAACACCCAACCCGTGATTTATTAGTCGGAGATGTAGCTAAGATATTGGATTTATTACATCGCATCTCACCAGCGTTAACAGATTCATTGTTACTCTTAGTTGGCTTCCAATCTCAACGTATTTCTGGCGAACCCAAATCTGAAAATGAAGCAAATAACTTTTACCAACCAGTCCCAGAACACGACAGAGTGGATGGCGACTACAGCAACTTCGTAATCCCTAGCATTTCCGATTTTCTAGAACAGAATCCACCATTACAATGGAGTGCGATCGCCGCCGGTACAGTATTAGCTTTACTAACAGCCCAAGCTCTTAAGCGTAGTTGAATAACCCTGCTTCGTCACTTTCGCAGCAGGGTAAGAACGTAAAAATCGCCTCAATCAAGAACAGCTAAATAAGCTATTCTGCTTTTAAGTTGTATAATCCATCATGAAGGCTGTAGACCGTTAACAGTCAACAGTCAACAGTTAACAGTCCTTATTAGTAGTTATGCAATTTAGGCGCGCATTAGCTTATTTACGCCGACTTACTTATCTTGAGGCAACTCTACAACCAACTGAGAATTACCATTTTGTGACAATGGCGGGGTTGTAGTTGGTAGTGGTGGCGTAACTTCACCTGTTTTATTAGCCTGATTCCACAAAATCATGGACAGCAAGCCATCAACTAAGCCATTAGTACTGCCATTACTACCACCAACCAAGATATCAGGAATTAAACGGACATTGCGATCGCCGATAATCTGCATCATCTGCATTGCCGTATAACCTTGCGTACCCAAAGCGTTAACACCAGTGTGGTAAGTCTCCGCTTTCGCGTTACCTGTTGCCCGAATACCTTCAGCCTCAGCCATTGCCCTGAGTTTTGTCGCTTCGGCTTCACCGTTCGCCTGCTTAACTTGGGCTTGGGCTTTCAGTTCCGCAATGTCCACACTCTGTTCAGATTTGACCATTTCTTGTTGAATATCAGCCAAGGCTGTTTCTCGCACCAGTTTTTGGCGTTGTGTTTGCGCCATCTGCTGAACCTCATAGGTTTTGCGCTCTTCCTCAGCGATTTTCCGGTCTGTTTGTGTCTGCATCAACGAGGCCGGTGGCTGAATATCTCCAATCAAGGTATCAATTGCTTGCACATCATAAGCCCGCAATGCTGCCTTGATATATTCAGATGCCTCTACTTGCCGTTCACTCCGGGCATTTAAGAAGTCTAGCACTGTGTAATCTTGTGCCGAGTTGCGGAAATAGTTGCCAATACTGGGTTCTAGGACGTTATCAACCAAGTTTTGCATAGAACCAACGCGAGAAATTACCTTAGGCGCATCCAAAGCCCCGACATGGATGATTTGCGAAACTTCCAAATCGAAGGCAAACCCATCTTTAGAACGCACGGTCAAAGCCTCTAAATTGGCATCATATTTATGGCGTTCAGTCCGTCCTGACCAGTTCAACACTATATTAGTAGTCGGCACTAACTCCACTTTCATAATGCGGGTGTTAAGTGGGTGCTTACCCGGATACAACGGCTCAACCCATACCCCCTTATGACCAGGATTTACCAAGTTACCGTGGGTGAAAGCTGCACCACTTACATCTTCTTGGGCTTTACCGACGAAGGAAATCACCACACCCACATAACCAATGGGAATTTCCGTCATTGGCACTTGCTCAACATTTACAAACCAAGGGTTTAAGTTCCAAGAACCAGAAAGCAAAATTTGCTCTTGTAAACCCCTACGTCCGCCGCCATCTAGAAATTTTTGACCGTTTTGGAAATTATCATGTCCAGTAATTACTGGCCCAGCAATTTCACCCACAGTGATAGGCATCCCATCTAGAGTTGTGACAACACCTACCTTGTCAGAGGCAACTGTATACACCCGTAACTGTTCGGGACTCATACCGTGGCTACTAGCGTTTGCTGCCATGATAATTTTAAACAGGGCAGTATTAATGCGGTAAGTACCTGCCGTGAGAAATCCCATTTGCCGTCCTTTTTCACCACCATTCGTCAGGAATTTTCGGGCATCTTGGAAGTTATCACAATCGACGATTTTACCTAAAATCCGCTCTGGCGGGTTTGATGCACCATCAGCCGCGACAATAACGGCGATTTCACCTTGAGGCACAACAACTACAGATTCTTTGCGTACAGAATACTGCCAAGGCCAGTAACCCCAATGCCAACCAGGGGCGAGGGTATCTGCTTGTAAACCTGCTTCACCATTGAGGGCTATCAACTGTCCAGCAGGTAAACCCTTTCCAGAAAACGTAAATTTTCTGACAACGATACCAACCTCACGTTCACCAATAACAACTAAACCACCAAAAAACAAGGGAACAAATATTACTAGACCGCCGATTAGCACGATGGGAATTAGTACAAAAGGATCAACCGCCGCCGCCTGATACTGAACAATAGCTGGCTTTGTCGGTTCTAATCGGACTGACGCTGAAGTAATTTCTGTAGCCGTGGCTGTTTTTATGTTAGTGGCGTGAGCAGAATTAATTCCCCCAGCTAAGGCCAGTGCAGCTATTAATGGAGTTGTAAAGAGAGCTAATTTATTTTTTTTAGTCTTACCAAACAGAGATGAAAAGCTTTTCATAATTTGCGCCCTTCTGGGCAACTAATCATATACGCTATCACTTCAACTGCCTTAAGTCTGATTTCTTAAACTTGGTGTAATTTTTTTTGGTTGACAAGCAATCAGTAGTGGCGTGTCTAGTAGTTCACCAACCCAAAATTGCTGGGCTAGGGCAAGCAGGGGAAGCAGAGGGAGCAGGGGAGAAAGAGATTTTTTTGCTGCTATTAACCTTGCAAAGTTCTCTTGGCAGACCACTAGACTAAAATGTAGGTGGATAGGCCACGATCTCGCTTGTGGTTAGAAGAAATGTGAGACATGGGGATAAACTTCTTCGAGCTAGTTGTTGATGGCTTCAGGTATCAACGGGGTCATCGATGACCCCACCAAAGCGCAGACTATAAATTAGTTTGTTAGGACTTACACATTGACGGAAATAGAGTGGTGTGAGGCGTTATGCTTCCTCGATTAGTTCGACGGATGTTGATTTGTTTGACGCGATCACTTTGCTGGCTTCACATCCAGCCTCGTCCAATGAGCGGCAAAAGCCCACATATCCGCCGTTTCCTCAATGATCTTGTCCGTGGGCTTGCCCGCTCCATGTCCCGCCCGTGTCTCGATGCGGACAAGGTGCGGCTTGTCACCGATATCCGCCGCCTGGAGTGCGGCGACATATTTGAAGGTGTGTCCCGGCACCACGCGATCGTCCGTGTCGGCAGTGGTGGCGAGGATCGCAGGATAAGCCTTGCCGGACTGGATGTTGTGATAAGGCGAATATTTCAAGAGGTTACGGAAATCCGCTTCCTGTGCCGGAGACCCATATTCGTCTAGCCATAATTTCCCGCCTGTGAACTGGTCGAAGCGGAGCATATCCATGACACCAACCTGGGGTAACGTAGCGGCGAACAGATCCGGTCGTTGATTGACCACTGCACCGATAAGGAGTCCGCCATTCGATCCGCCCTGAATCGCCAAGCCATTTTGGGGCGTGATTCCCTGCGCCTTCAGGTACTCGGCAGCTGCGATGAAATCATCGAAGACGTTCTGCTTCTTCTGACGACGACCCGCTTCGTGCCATGCCTTGCCATATTCGGAGCCGCCGCGAATGTTAGCGATCGCATATACTCCGCCCTGTTCGACCCACCCCAGTGGCGCTGGCAAGAACTCAGGAAGGATGGGGATGCCAAAGCCTCCATAGGCATAGAGTAGGGTCGGTGCGGCTACGGTCACATCCTTGCGCCGGACGATAAACATGGGGATGCGGGTGCCATCCTTCGACTTGTAGAACCTCTGTTCGACTGCGATCCGATTGAGATCGATCGCCACCTTGGGTTTTGCCCACACCTGCGCCTTGTTGCTGGCGACATCGTATCGATAGATTACGCCTGGAGTGTTGAAGCTAGTGAAGATGAAGAAGGTTTCTGAGTCATCCGGGTCGCTCTTAAAACCGCCAGCGGTGCCGATACCCGGCAGCTTCACCATACCATCAGGCTTGCCATCCAGCGTGTAGCGTCGAACCTCCGTCTTCACATCAACCCGCGTGGAGATTAGCAGCCGTCCACTGACCAGCGACGCATTGCCCAGAACCGAATCCTGCTCCGGCACCACATCCGTGATCACCGGATCGGCAGAGGCAATGTCCATCGTTACCACCTTCAAGCGCGGAGCGTCCTGGGTGGTTCTGAGGAAGAATTTCGTCCCCACATTGCCAATGACGCTCCATTGATCGTCAAGATTATCGACCAGCTTGCGGGGTTTCCAGTCGGCGCTCTGGAGATCCACCACAGTCAGTTTGTTGCCGATCGAAGCGGGCGTGGAAACGATCACGATGTAACGCCCGTCTTCGGTGATGCTCAAGTAATGCCCCAGGGTTGGCTGATCTGGAGTTGCATAAACCAGCCGATCCTGTGCTTGGGGCGTGCCGATCGCATGAAAATAGATGGCATGGTTGGCTACGCTTGCTTGCGATTCGGTTCCCTGCTTCGGTTCAGGGAAACGAGCGTAGAAAAAGCCGGAGCCGTCCTTAGCCCATGCGATGGTGGGGCTGAACCTCACCCATTTGACTTCATCGTCGAGTACCTTACCCGTGTTCACGTCCAGTACCCGAATCGTGCGCCAGTCGCTGCCGCTATCCTGCACCGCATAAACCACGCGCTTACCGTCGTCGGATGCTGACCATTCAGCTAGCGCAGTTGCCCCGTCCTTTGCCCAACGGTTGGGATCGATTAGCACGCGCCCTACGCCATCCACGCTGTCCCGGACATAGAGAACTGGTTGGTTCTGAAGTCCAGAATTATAGAGGTAGAAATACCGTCCACCCTGTTTGACCGGAATAGAAAATTGCTCATAGTTGTACAACTGCTTGAGTCGATCCTTGAAGATATCTCTACCTGGCAGCTTATCGAGATAACTGTTGGTGACTTTATTCTGCGATTCGACCCAGGCAGCGACTTCCTTATCGTTGCGAACATCGTTTTCCAGCCAGCGATAGGGGTCGGCGATCGCCTGTCCGAAGTGTTCTTCAACAACATTGACTCGCCTGGTTTGGGGATAATTGGTTGTATGCACTATGGTTGTAGACTCCGAGCAAGCGGAGGCAAAATGGGTGGTAAAGAGTAGCGCGATCGCGAAAAGGGCGGCGCGGCGCATCGATATCTTCATCTTTTGAAATGAGAGTCGAAATCCAAAGAGGTTGAATTTCAGTAATTCTTGTCGTGATTTTGCAGTTTTGAACATGTCATTGATCTACGTAACAAAATAGTTGACCGGAACTATCTGAGTTAAACGATCGCAAGCAGGTAAACAAAATTCATTACATTGTTTTCACCAAATTCTTTCATCACCAGCTCAAGGTTTTGATGACGAAAGCCTTTAATTCGACCATCTGACCGCCGCGAAAGCACCAGACATCGCAGTACGAGTAATGAGCCGCCTTCCCGTCTTCGTCCTTGATTGTCAGGTCGCCAACTGCCGTGACGAAATCACCCTCAGCGATTAAGTTGGCGACGACATTCAAAGGCGGTTCCACATACTCCGTTACCATCCATTGGCGCACGGCTGCTTTTCCTTTCTTTCAGGGTTTTGTCGCCGACAAACATCCATTCCGTGTCGTCGGCGCAGAACGACAAGAATCCTTCATAGTTGCCTTGGGCGATCGCCTTGGCGCAAGGTAGGTAACGTTAAATCAGTGTAGGCAGTGGCGATCAAAATGGGGGAGGTTTGTTGTGGAGGAATGCTGTGTGCGATCTGCGCCTCGCAGCAGCGCTGAGTGCAAAGCACACGCTCCGCGAACGCTATCGCGGGATGAGTGAATGAACCTCCGAGCAATCCTGTGGCGATCGTTAGTCCTCCGAAAATGAGTTGAGGTTTCATGATTGTCCTCCTGATGGAGATCGGTTTTATTTCGCATCAATTTGCGTCGGAGTGATTACTCCACTCGCTTTGAAACCTGCAACGAGGTCTGTCACTTGACGTTGAGCCTATGCGCTCAGTAAGTCTACGAACCCGTGCTATTGATTCAACTTTTTCTACAAGCTTGCTTCATCAAGATACGGTTGTTTTTATACACCTCTAAAGTTCCAGACTGCGGGTTATCCAACGTGCCATCCCATACCCAATATTCATAAATTCCATTCCGAAACTTATACACTCGAACACCTTCTGTTGCTTGGCTAGTTCCTTTACCCAAACTTAAATTACCGTTGGCACTGGTTGCGCGATAAAGCAGTTCACCGTTCGTATAATTCTGCCAAATATTGATGTTGTAACCACTCTGGCATTTTGTACTCAGGATGATGCCAGCAGTAGAATCAGCAGAAGCTCTTAAGGAAAAATTAGCTAACATACTGATTGGCAGAGCCAGGAAGAACGCAAATATTTTCATGAGTGTTGTAAAATTAATGAGTCTGACATTACTCGATTGCTACTACAATGCTGTTTCAAAAACGCCAAGGTGCGATCGCCTTTTGAGCGGGTTCTTTGCGCCATCGCGTGCTAATTCTGCAACTTATTTGTGATCGACGGAACTAAGTGCTTCATTGATTAAAGGTGCAATGATAGCGATATTTTTCACCAACTCATCCGAGAGAGAAAATTGCTGTTTTAAGTAATTAAGATCGTTGTAAATCCAGGGCGATCATTGGTTGTGCCACCATCAGGGAAGAGGCAGATCCTCCCAGAATGGTTTCCCAGCCTGGGCAAGGGCTGTGTCTTAATGAGCGTGCCATTCGATTTAGACACTAATGTTCAGAATTCACTTGCCATGTAATCACAATGATTTCTGCAAATATTAAGACGACTAATAGCCGCGAAAACGCTCCTAAAATGGCTTCCATTGTCCAGTTCTGACTCTGAAGCTCCCAGATCGTCACAATAATGTTCACTCCAATCACCAACCAGGGTAGAATTACTGCTGAATTCCGTCTGCGATAGACGCGGAGCGTCGCCTCCCGCCAAAAAGGGAAGGTACTGAAGAGACAAACAAGGTAGGACGCTCCTGCACTGGCGAACAAGCTTGTTTGAAGACGTGAAGGCAGGTTTGGGTATCCAAGCGCGATCGCCGTCAAACAAACTCCGAGCGCGAGGTACAGGAAAGTAAACAAAGTAAATCGTTTCATTTTTTCTCTTTCCAATAAAGCTTATTCTCTGTACCACACACGCACACATTGAAAGCAATTGATTGCAAGACCCTGACTGATCATCACTGGGTGGAAAGCATTACTGGTCGTCACTCCGTAGACATCATCACTTGTGCCTTCAATCCGATCAGGTAAAACAACAGTTTCAACATTGATCACCTGTATTCTTGTACTTGCGATCCACTGATTTACAGCACTCACAACCTCAGAGAAGGATTCGTAATCGGAAGGTCCGCCGAAGGGCCCCCGTTCCGTAATCCGAGGCGCAAAATCTTTGCACTGAATCATTTGATTTACCACCTTAAAACTGTAGAGTTGAGCATCAATTCAAGTAGTGGGCATCGCCCACCATTTTCAAAACCTTTCTTTTTAAAACCTTTCACAGTAAGGCTTTGTGGGCAGTGATAGCCCTATGAGATCTATTCCAAAACTTAAGCCAACCTTGCCAGTAAACCGCTAAGAACAAAGGCAAAAGCATGAACGCTGATATGAGCTAACATTGCAGCCTCTAGCGAATATTGCCAAAAGAGCCAGCCAAATGCGATTCCTGCAATTCCATTCAGTAACAACGCCCGAATAATCACAACTGGAGTGAGGGGAACGATCGCAGCAGTCGCTGGCAGGTGTAGTAGTCCAAATACCAAAGCGGCTAGAACGATCGCACCCTGGTAAATCCCTTGACTTGGCAATGTAACGCCTTGTTTTAGCCCTTTCCACGCGAGCCAAACAAGCAGCGACATTAGACCCCAGCGCATCAAAATTTCCTCAGTGATGCCGCCATAGAACATTGCTGTGAGCAAATTCAACCAACTTGGCGCTGTATTATTGGCTGCCTGCAACGCTTGAGGTAAGACAGGTTGCATCAACCGATCGAGCAACAAGAGAACGATCGCCGTCGCTGCACCCACACCCAAGCTCCACTTCATCTCAACGGCAAAAGATGGAGACTTAGCGGTGTGAAACACCCAGTGATCAATCAAATGAGAGCTTAATCCAACACGATAGGCACAACCAATTCCGATTAGAATGCTGATTGCCAGTATAATTGAATACTGTAGTCCTTGCAGAAGCATTAAAATCCACAATGGAGGCACTTTTTCCAGTGTTTCTGGAGACAGTTTCGCTAACTGTTGCTCGACTAAGGGAATAGACGTGATCGTGAACATGACAATTCCCACACTGCCCAACCCAAATAAAATCCCGAATTGTTTCAGAATTACCATTGGTTTAACCTCCAGTGGATCGCCGTCTCCCGCCAAAATGGGAAGGTACTGAGAATACAAGCGATGTAGGACGCTCCTGCATTGATGAATAGGCTGGTTTGAAGACCCGAAGGCAGATTTGGGTATCCAAGCGCGATCGCCGTCAGGCAAACTCCCAGCGCGAGGTACAGGAAAGTAAACAAGGTAAATCGTTTCATTATTTCTTCTCCGGTGAATTTCACCACAAAATCAAATAACCGAGGATGCGGTGGGGGACTTCCCTGCCTTGTGTGGGTGGTTAGAAGACACTTCAGACATAGTGATGAAGTCCTTTGATACATTTGCTGATAGTTTTACAAACTGACGAGATCACCGACGACCCTGCTGATGGCTTCGGGAAACGGATAAGCACGAGTTGCGAGAGTTCGTAAAAAGTCGCGTTGCTAGTTGCTTTTGCTATTGTTTTCAGGGTTCAACGGGATCACCGACGGCTCCACCAGTGGCTACGCGCACGGCGTGAGCCATGTGCTTGATCGGGTTGCCGATAGAGGCGCGATCAACTCCCGCCATAAGGGCGGCACTGACATCTTCACTAATGACACGCAAGACTGCGGTGGCAGTCGCCGCGTGCAGGCGCACCTCGATATCGTCAGCCGGGCGGCGCAGGCGATCCGCGATGATAAGAGCCATCTCGCGCTCTATTCGATCGTGGGTCATTAGCCAAGCCGCGCGCAGATCCGGCTCTTTTTCAGCTAGCACGGTCATCTTGATCACGGCATCGTCGTAGGACTGCTGTTCGGGATTCTTGGGGCGATTCGTCGCCCACTCGACGAGGTGATCTTCGAGGGAAACCTTCCGAGGCCAGCAGCGCAACACAGCCAAACACTCCTCAACATCCTGCGCCAAGACAGGTTCAGCACAGCTCTCCTTGTTACGGAAGTACCGCCAGAGGGTACGCACCGAGATTCCCACCGCGTTGGCGATTTGCTCACCACTCGTGGCAGCGACACCCTGTTCCCAAAACAAACGCGCTGCCTCCCGCGAAATCTCCAGACGTATCCGCTGATGCCTCTGCTCACTCATCCCCCTTGGTCTGCGATCGTTGGTCGTGTCGCTGTCACCATCACTCCTCATAGCTTTCTTTCCGTTCCATACTTGTCATTAAATGACAAATTGACATTTAATGACATCATTCGTAAGAGGTAGTTTTGTCGCCTGTGCGATCGCCTCTAACGTTGCCGCATACATTGCCTCCAACCTAATCACCCCATCCACGCCACCCAATCGGGAGCAGCCGCAGTCAACTCCTCAAACATTTCCGGCTGTGCCTCATCAATTGCCATCATCACCCCCCAACGCTCATCACTGCTGAGGGTAGAAAGGAGCTGTTTGACCGCTTCCACCCCAAGCTCTACCCGCTCCATTACGAACGTTGCATAATATTTGACCAGCCCCCACCAGGAATCACATGGGTTTTCCTGTCCGTCCATACCCCTGCAATTATTATTGCCAATTACATTAGCAGGGGGGTTGGACGGGGCATTAATACTATACATAGTCTGCATTCTAGCCACGTAAGCCGCCTAATGTTCCCGTTCCTCCTGTCGCCGCCTTTCCCTGTCCTCACGTTGCCGTTGCCGATACTCCAGCACCTGTTGTGCAAACGCAACATCCTCAGCATTGAGCCGATAGTACCTCACCCGCTTACTATCTTCTAAAGGCCGCCGCGAGTTCATCTACAAAGCAAGTTGTGAAAGATACTGACTCAAAATCCACACAGGGGACTCATCAAGTGGGATTGCTATATAGGTTTTCTATTCTCTGATAGTTTCCACCCTGAAACATCATACTCAACTGAGCGAGTATTTTTCTTGAATTTTGGATACCCTTTCTTGCCTAAAATCTGCTTTTTACAATTGTCGTAAAAACGGTTAACCGCTTTTAAAACTCGCTCAACAGCAGTTTGGCAGGCATGAGAGTTTAGTTCTTCTACAAACTTAAACTCTTTTCTTAGTAGAGTGTTGTATATAAACATTTCTGTCTTACCAACACCACGATTATCCATCCAGTAACGAAGTACCTTGTTTCGGGCAAACTGAGATGTCCTAATAGCTTCATTAGTGGGGGATATTTGTTGTGGTTTTGGTCTGATTTTGTACTCTCCTATTTAGATTTTACATTTTATTAAATAAAACTTAAACTTATCCTTTTATATTCAGCGAGTATTTCCAAGAACATTCGTAGAACTTTAATTAGAGGTAAATATGAAATTACTTTCTGGATTAATGCTGGTTGCAACTAGTCTAGCTCTGATCGGTACTGCTGTAAATCAGCAATCAGCAAATGCTGCCATCATCCAATATACTTTCAAGATTGAAAATGATGTATTTGGTGGACAAGGCGTTTTTAGCTTTGATGACTCAACTTTGAATAATGACCCTATTTCCATAGCACCAGTTCAGTTTCTAAAATTCAATTTTAATAATACTCCTGATACTGTTTACACTGAACTAGATGATTTAGATTACCCACTATTAGGGCCAGTTGTATTTCCAACTGTAGCAGGGAAATCTACTTTTGGATTGTCATATCTTTTTCAGGATAAAATTAACCCGGCAATCACTTATGAAATTTCTGGATATGATTTTACTATAGGTAATGAGACTTTCAGTGGATCAGTTTCTTACAGTCCCATTCCTGAACCTGTAAGCTTAATTGGTACTGTAACTGTTTGTAGTATTGGCTGGCTCACATCACGAAAAGTTAGATTAGCAAAAAAAGCTGCCTGAAATCTAAAATTAACTGTCGATTAACGCAAATGGGAAAGATTTTAGATTTTTGTTAATGCACAGGTTTAGCCTTTATAACCTACTAGTAAGGTGGGCATTGCCCACCTTACTAGTGATACCTACTCAATCAGATTAAGCAACAGATGTAAATCATATAACTTGGATATTTTCTGAGTTGCTTAATAAGCAAATCTTGCAATTGTATAACTATGACTTTGCTTGATTTGCTAGTAGTTGTGCGCGATTTTGGCGGAGGTCTGCGTGACTGCGTTCTGTGGGATACGGCACATTATCGCCTTTGATTCCAGACCAAATCACCCGGTTAAATGCGTCTGCATCAACTTTGTCTTCTACTTCAAAGTAGAAGTCTTTGGTGGCTTGCATCCACCATTGCTTGTCATGCAAGGATGGCATAGCAATTGTTTTTTGCACATTGGGATCTTTGCAAGCTGGAACGAGGTCGGGATTTACAGGTGCAGTACATAAGTTACCAGGGACAACTGCGGTATAAGGTGTAAAGTCAGGCTCTCTGGTAAAAGCATCGGACATAGGCTTGGCATTGGCATCGTTCATACCTAAGTAGCCGATTCCCAATAAATCTTCCATTGTCCGTATTATGCTAACAGTGTTGTAGTTAGTGCTGATTAAAACCTTGCGCTTTGTGTATGGAGAAATAATGTAAGCTATTGAGCGATGACTATCTACGTGGTCGGGGCCATTTTGGCAATCATCTTCTAAAATAACGATCGCAGTCTCTTTCCATGCAGGTGACTTGGATATCTTCTCTACCAATAAGCCAACAGCATAATCGTTATCAGCCATTTGCAAGGGTACAGTATTTAACCCGGCGACAGCATTATTAAAATCACCAAAGTGGTCGTGAGGTAGACGTACCATTGTCAAGTTAGGCAAGGTATTATTAGCTAGATATTTATCAATATCACGAGCGAACTCGTTGTAGAGATAAATATCGGCATTTTTCATGTCATAACCCCGGAAATAATTGTCTGTTTTATTTAACAGTACAGTTTTTGCCGCTACAGCTTGCTGGATGTTATCAGCCGCAGGAGTGGGAGAGATAGGGACGTAAAGGGGGTCACTGGGGTCGGGTTTTGTCGGGTCGGCTTGGTTCGTACCATAGAAGCCGTCAACGTAGAAACCATAGTTACGGACAGTCTTTCCAGCACGTAATGCTGCATCCCAAAGATAGCCACCAACAGCGTTTGGTGATATTTCACCATCGCCAATAGGAGCGTTGACATCCTTAGTTCCTGGCAAAATCGATGAACGACCGGAAGGATCTAAAACTCCTGTCACCCGTGTATTGAATTGGGAAGTGGAGTTAGTTTGTGGCAGGGCAATATTGATATTACGGTTCAGACCTTCATAGTCGTAAGTCAGACCGTTAAACCCAGCATTGCCATAGAGTACAGACTGAGTTTTTTCTGTGTAATCAGTAGTCCGTCCGTAAGTAGACCAGTTCCAACCCACACCGCTAGACTCACCAGAATCGTAGAAGTTATCGAAGGTGACAAAATCTAGAGCCAGTTTGTGATGATTGGGAGAGATGGGTTCTGGTAATAAAGTTAATGCAGGGTCGCCGTTACCAATGGGTAAATCACCGAGAACTTGGTCATAGGTACGGTTCTCTTTCAACACATAAATAACGTTCTTAATCTTCCCTTGCAAAAACCTCATTGTCCGGTCGGGACGGCGATTATCAAAACCGTTGTTTTTGTCTACCTGACGAGAAAGTGCAGCTAAACTACCAGCGCTAGGAACCGGAATCACTGCAATACCAGCTTTTTCTAAAGCCCAGTTATACTCATTTCTAAAGGTAGTGTTACGGGCTATTCCTGCGGGTGTGGTGCGGCTGTTAGAAGGGTTGGGGCCGGAGTTGCTCTTGGCGTTAACAACAAATAATTTGCGACCATCTTGGCTGACACTAACAGAATTAGGATACCAGCCAGTAGGAATGCGACCACTTACACGACCGGAACGTAAATCTACGACAGCGACAGCATTTTCACCAGCTAAGGTAACGTAAAGCGTACGTTCGTCTGGGCTAAGAGCTAGGGAGTTGGGACTTGAGCCTACATATTTATCATTGGGTCGAGACAAAGATATAGTCCCAATCACTCTGTTGCTATTGGTATCAATGACGGAAATTGTGTCACTATTCCCATTAGCTACATATAGTTTATTTTGGTCAGCAGAAAGTAAGATTTTGTTGGGTTGGCTACCTACAGGTATGCGGGTAATAACTCTAGAAGCAACGTCAACAGCTACTACTTCATCATCGCGCTGACTGCTGACAAATACTTTAGCTGCTGCACCGTTAGTTGTACTCTTAAGCGCAACATCAAAGGGAAATTCACCAGTTGGTACTTGATCACCTGGTTTAAAGAATTTAATTTCTTCAGTTACCTGACGATTAGCAGTATTTACTAGGGAAATGGAGTCATTCTCAAAATTAGCAGCGACCAGAGTACTACCATCTGGGCTAACAGCAAGACCCGCAACAACTGCACCTGTGGTTACCCGATTGGCAGGTGTATTCTTTAACAGACCACCATCGTAGCTGGGAAAGGGATCGGTTTGGTTAGAGTTGTGACCTAAAAGAATAAATGGCGCATTCGCAATGTATTGATTACCGTTGGCGGCGTAAACATAAACGCGGTCATCAATACCACCAGATACGTAAAAACGTGAGCCATCTTTTGCCCACGCCAAACCATTGTAGGTATTAGGAATATTAATTTGTTGGCGCTTAACTAATTTGCCACTGCTGACATCAAAAACGAATACCCATTCAGCTTTGCGAGTGGTTGTAGCTGTGGGTTGTCCGGTTACTGGGTCTAATACTGGATAGGTGAGATTTGCACCAGTGTTTTGATTGCGAAAGTTTTGGTTGTAGCCACTAGTTAGCACCAACAAAGTTTTACCATCAGGACTAAGGGCTGTGGTGACAGCTTCCGCCGCATCCGCGTTATTATCGCTACGTAAACCGGTAGCTAGACGGTCAAATGTAGAGCCAGGGGCGGCTGCGGGTGTAATTACTTGTCCGGTGGGGAGTAATGCGCCACCTTCAGGGAGGTCGCCCACACGGCTAGTAGCAAGCTGGGCTGTGACTATCTGCACACTGCTGACTACTATCGCCACTGCAACCAGCAGGCTGAGTAGGAAATATCGCTTACGCTTGAAATTGAACATTTGCTGTTCTCAAATATTAAATTTGTTGCTGACGCAGCCAATATTCCTATTTTTTAGTTAAGAGCAGGGTAAGAGCAGGTTACTTAAAGAGTACTGCTTATTGACAAATTATTAACGATTTTGTATCTAATTAACCGATCGCTTCTTCTGGTTTTTGTAAACTAACTCGCCAGCGCCAAATTGTGGAAGCGATCGCCATTCCTACACCCCAAGCTAAAGGTAGCCAAATAATCGCCAACTCATCACCAGGCCACTCTACATTTAATCCTGCACCCAGCCAGTAAAGACCAAATCCCATTAACAGCATTGCAGCCGTAAACTTCATGGGTTTGACAGGTACTTGTTGGAGTGGTGTTCTAAATAAAAAAGCCAATACCAATAAACTAAATGTGGCAAAACCCGCCCCGCTTATCGCTTCTAACCATTGACTTTGAGCAGCACCCAAAGTTACAACTGCGATCGCCACTTCTACACTATCCAACAACGCGCCTTTAAAGGTCGTGATCACAGCAAACCAGTTCCAGCCGGATTCATTCTCATCTCTAGCTAGTTGTTCTTCTAGGCTATCTTCCCCACCGCCTTTACGCTTCTTAGGAAGACCAGCATAATATCTCACTATAGAGCGCGTCCACTTTTGACCAAAAAGCAACAGTAAAACTCCCGCCACAATTCGGAGAATATCTACAGGAATTAGAGTTAAACTTTTTCCTAAAACCAGGGATAGCAGTAAAGTCAAAGCAATACCACCGCCTGAACCAACCAAAGCATTACGCCAACCTGCTAACCTACCAACAACGATGACTATACCGAGAATTTCAACTAATTCTATTAAAGAGCTTGCAAAACTTGCGAGAACAATTTCCCAATTCATAATATTTTTGTTGACTATTGACTATTGACCGTTGACTATTGACTATTGACTTTCAAACACCTTTAAGTTTGCTGTTTCTTTTAGAGATACATTGACTTGTGTACCGATGGGTAAAGCAATGCTCGCGGGTGTTATAGCATATAGCTTTTTGCCGGAGGGGGTATATAAGCTATATCGGTATTCATGTCCTAAAAAGAAACGTGTGGCAATTTTCATTGCACCATCACTTGCTGGTTGCAAAATGATGTCTTCTTCGCGGATCATTAAATCTCCTTTGTGTTGAGAAATTTCTGTTTTCAGGGCAAAACAGCCAATTTCTGTTACCCAGTAATTTCTTTGCAACTGTGCTGGTAAAAAGTTGGCTTGGGTGACAAATTCAGCGACGAAGCGGGAGGCTGGCTGAGTATAAATCGTTTCTGGCGTGCCTATTTGTTCTAATTTACCATTGTGCATCACTGCTACTTGGTCAGCGATCGCTAGGGCTTCTTGTTGGTCGTGGGTGACAAAAATAGCCGATATCCCTTGTTGTTTGAGAATGGCTAATACTTCCTCTCGCAATTTCAATCGTACTTGTAAATCTAGATTGCTGAGGGGTTCATCTAATAATAGAATCTGCGGTTGGGGAGCTAAAGCTCTAGCCAAGGCTACCCGTTGTTGTTGTCCACCAGATAATTCATGAGGATAGCGGTTTTCTAGTGTTGGGAGTCTGACTAATGATAATAACTCGGCAACTCTTTGACGGCGTTCGCTTTTTTGCATCCGCCGCAAACCAAAACCGATATTTTCAGCCACGGTTAAATGGGGAAACAAAGCATAATCTTGAAACAGCATCCCTACATGGCGTTGTTCTGGCGGTATCAAGCAACCATTTCCCGTTACTAACTCTCCCGCAATTTCTACAGTCCCCGTCTGTGGTAATTCAAATCCAGCAATAATCCGTAAAAGTGTAGTTTTTCCACATCCCGAAGGCCCCAATAACCCTAATACATCCCCTGCGACTAATCCCAAACTCACCCCATCCACAGCCAAAGCATTCTTGTAGGCAAGGGTAACATTCTGCAACTTTAATATTATTGGGAGTTGAGTATAGGGAACTGAGGTTTGGGGACTAGGAACAGGGATTTTCATATTTGATTGTGGGTTTTTCTTGTGAAATGTTATCTAAGTAATAGGGAGAATGGATTGGAAGCATAACGAAATGGGCAAATGATGATGGGAATGCGAAAATTCCTGCTCAAAACGAGAAACTTCAGGTTATGAGTGAGAACGTTGCACTTCTGACGCTAAAAAATCCTAATTCTCAATACCCAATTCCTAATCCACCTCCCTTTGTAAACTACGCCTCACCTCTGGAATGAGTTGTTGATAGCGGTTTTGGGATAAAATCAAAAACGTAGAACTAATAGAGATGGCTAACATGATGAATGCAGCCACAGATGCTTGGCTGTAGGAGACGTTTTCTGTTGCTTTCCAGATTTCAATGGCTAGAGTATTAAAGCCAATGGGCGCTAATATCAAAGTCACAGGTAATTCTTTGATGGCTTTAAGAAATACTAATGCTGTTCCTACTAAAATTCCTGGTGTAACTAGTGGTAAAGTAATTTCTCGGAAAGTTTGCCCTGGTTTTCTGCCTAAAGAGCGTGCTGATTCTTCTAATTGGGGATTTACTTGTAATAGTGAACTCCGCACAGTTCCCACAGATTGAGACAGGAATAATACCAAGTAAGCAAACACCAGCATAGGCAAAGTTTGATATAACCAGGGAAGGTAATTTGCTCCCCAAAATACCAGGGAAAAGGCAACTACAATTCCAGGTAAGCCAAAACCGATGTAACTACAGCGTTCAATAGCTGTAGTGATGCGGTTAGGAAAGCGTACAGATAAGATGGCAACGGGAATAGCACAGCAAGTAGAGGCGATCGCCGCCAGTCCAGCAGCTATAATTGAGTTGCTAGCTAGTGGTATAAGTTGTGACCAAACAAAAATTTGCTCTGCTTCTGGACTGGTTAAACCTTCCACAAGCCAGAACAGGGTGACAGCAACAGGTAGCAATAAACCCAAGCTAGTGATCCCCAAACAAAACAAAATTGCGGGAATTTTCCATATCCCCAGAGCGATCAAAGGTGCTGGAGAGTAGGATTTATGACCACGACTATAATATGTAGCGCGCGATCGCGTTTGATATTCCAGCCACAACAACAGCAACACTAAACCCACCAGCATTAGCGCCAATGTCGCCGCTTGATAGCGGTCAAATGTATATCTGTATTGCAAAAAAATTGCCCGTGTAAAGGTATCAAACCGCATAATGGAAGTTGTACCAAAATCCTGTAAGGCATTGAGAGCTACTAACAATCCACCAGCCACAATAGCTGGACGTAATGCAGGTAAAGTCATCCGCCAAAAAGTTTGCCTTTGATTCCACCCCAAGCTCCTAGCTGCTTCTTCTAGGGCTGGATCGATACCTTGCAAGCCAGCATGGACATTCAACAGTAAATAAGGATAGGTAAACAAGGTCAATCCTAAAATTGCCCCAGTCCAGCCATAGATTTCTGGTAAAGCTTCCACTCCCAGAGGTTCTAGCCACAGTTGCAACCAGCTACCTTTGGGGCCAAAAGCCGCAATCAGAGCAAAACTACCGACATAATCAGGTATGGCTAAGGGTAGTGTAGTCGCAATTAGCCAGAATCTGCGCCCAGGTAAATCTGTTCGCAGTGTGAGAAATGCTAACGGAACTGCGATCGCCGTTGCCAATATGGTACTAGCTATAGCCACACCAACACTATTAAACAAAATTTCCACTATGCGTGGTCGGAAAATCAAAGCCAATAACTGCTCCCCACCCAAAGCAGACATCCGCATAACTAAATAAGTCAACGGTAGTGTAATCGCCACAGATATCGATCCGGCTGTAACTATTAAAAATAATGGTGGCTGGGATTTAGTCATTGGTCATTAGTCAACAGTCAACCTTTTTAAATCAACCCTGCTTCTTGAATTAAAGACATGGTTGCTTTGAGATCCGATAGTTTACCTAAATCAAGTTTGGGGGGTTGCAATTGTTTGAGGGGAAGTTGCTTTTGTGCTACTGGAATACCCGTTACTAGGGGATATTCGTAAAAATTTTCGGTGATGAACTTTTGGGTTTCTGGTTTGAGCATATAAGCCACAAACTTTTCTGCATCACTTTGTTGGTCGGTTGTTTTCAGGACTGCTAAACCTGCAACGTTAATTAAAGAGCCTGCATCGCCTTTGGTATGGTGGATAGCAACTGGAAATTTAGGATCTTTTTTAGTAAACCGATACAGATAATAATTATTTACTAATCCCAAAGCAATTTCTCCCCTTCCTAGAGCTTCCACGATCGCGCTATTTTTGGGATAGGCTTTAGCACCGTTGGCTTTCATGGCTTTTAACCAGGCTAGGGTTTTTTGATCACCCTCCATCAATCGCATCGCTGTGACAAAGGAGAGAAAAGAGCCGTTGGTAGGGGCCCAGCCAACTTTACCGCGCCATTTGCGATCGCTCAATTGCATGACACTTTTGGGGAGTTCGTTGGTTTTGACAAGCTTGGTATTGTAGTCTATCACCCGCGCTCTACCGGAAATACCTACCCATTCTCCAGCAGGGGAACGAAAGCGCGAGTCAACTTTGTTGAGTAGTTGGCTAGGAAGTTTTACAGCCTTTCCTTCTCTGCCTATAGCGCCTAAAGAACCAGCATCCTGAGCATAAAAAACGTCAGCGCGGCTATTTTTACCTTCTTCAATGAGTGCGATCGCTAATTCTGTAGAATCGCCGTAACGTACTTCAATGTTTAATCCCAAATCTTTCTTTGCTCTCTCTATCAAGGGACGCATGATTTCTTCGTCCCGTCCTGAATAAACTGTTAGTGTTTTTGGAGTAGCTGCTACCGCAATTCCCACTCCTAAGCCTAAAACTATAGCAGTAATAGCACTAGAGATTTGCCGCACTTGATGTGAAACCATTAATTAACCTCGGATTCCAGATTCAGAATTACAGGTCAATTCATATGACCAAGTTCTGTCAGTATTAACAATCTGTAAAGGATTAACGGTTGATTTTGCTAAGAACAGGTTACACCAATGTAATATATAAGTTAAATTTAGAACACTCGAAGGTTAAGAATCCTGATCATAAACAGTAAGGTATGGGTAGTTTTGTCCATAAATTAAGTTACAGTTTCAACCCCTTTTGAAGTCCCTATTAATGGGATCTTTTTTCCCGGCTTGCTCAATTCGCTGCTACAGTTCCCGGTCTTCTCGATAAATATCCAATGCGGAGATCGCATCTTTTGCATCGATGTCTTTTTCCTGAGCCACTATTTCTTGGTCAGAGGTTAACAAAGGGAACTGACCAATTTCTTGCAAATAGATGCGTACCAAATCAGAACTCAGGCTAGGCATACAACTAAAGTCGTTCTCCACAATTGCACAAGACTCAAAGCATATAACAAACAGCCTTGTAGAAAATATCAACCACAAGGTGTAACTTTATGTAATATGCGTACCTCTATCTACAAATAAAAACTGGCAGAATTATCCCAGGAAGTAGCTTGGGAAATCATGCTCACTTGAGGCTTAACTTATCTACATATTCTACTGTTAAACAAATAAAAAACCGTGGTTGCTAAAAATTTAACCACGGTTTTTACTTGATAAAACTTTACCTGTGTTAGCGTCTACAGACAATTAATCGCGGCCATTGATGGCAATTAGCAACCGCAAGATAAAGACGAACAAGTTGATGTAAGTAAGGTACATCGACAAAGCAGCAGGCAGATATTGGTCATCGCTGTAAGTACGGGGCAAGATGTAGAAATCAACAACAGAAACCCCAACAAACAGGAATACTCCTAAACCGGAGATGGCGATTTCTAACCAATTTGGCGTGTAAACACCAAACATGGCAAACCCAAATTGGACAAGGCATACAACCAGCAAGGCGATAACGCCGAGATTGATGGTTTTTGTCAAAGCCATGCCATCTTGTTCAGAAAGATTTGAACCAATTTGACGGGCAGCAATAAAGGTAACGCCACAACCAAGGGCAGCTAAACCAATACCTTGAATGCCAACACCTTGGGATCTCAAAGCGACATAAACCAAGCCACTGAGAGTATACCCAGATAAAAGACTGTAGGTTGCCAGCAGGGGTAGTGCAAGACCCTTGTTACCTTTTTGGGCAACATTTTGGGCAACAAAGAACAAAATTAACTCTACAATCACCGCACCAATGAAGGTAGGAAAGAATATTCCGGGGTTAGTACGGATAACTCCCAAACCGCCGTAAGTTCCTAATGCGGTTAGCACCAATCCACCACCGACGTAGGGGAGGGCGTTGGCAATTACGTTTGGGCCAACGAGGGCGTGAGATTTAGCCTCACGGATAGCTTCACGAAAATTACTGGTATTGCTCATATTGAAAAACTGTTGTTTAGGAAAACGTTGTGCTTATTCCTATTGTTACCAATCTTTGCGGTTAATAGCCAAGGATTTAATATTGTTGCAAAATCTGAAAGGTAGCTTCGTTGTTAAAAATTGGAATCATCAGTCTCTGAGGATTCCACAGGATCTTTAATACTGATAGCATACTCTTTAGTGAGACAAGAGCAAGAATATCGTAAATTACCGATTTGATACCATTTCCCGAAAAATCTGATACAGATGTAAACTCTAAAAGCTGCTGCATCTAGGTTTTTTAATTGCGTTAGCGGGGCGGGGCGGGAACATCGTTGCGAATTGTGAATTAGTAAGACACTCCCTTTAAGTGGGCGCGACGGCAGCAAATCGTACTGGCGATATCTGATGGGGTCGTGTATATGCGCTTGGGGGAGGCTGTAGATTTACAACAGATAATGCGGCGATATCTTATAACTTAAAAAGTGGAAAATGAATTTTTAATTTGTTTTATTAAAGGATAAATCTGATTACAAATAAATATTTTATACTCCGCTTTAAATTATAAAAGCTTAATGTAAAATTCAAATGAGCAATTTATTTTTATATACGTATATCATGTACAAAAATAGTGGTAGATGTCTAGATGAGTATATGGTTAATGATGATGATGCCAGCCAATATCTGCGTGAATGTGCTATAGCTGCTCTTATAATAGTAGGAGCTTACACTTTATTTATAACTGAACTTATTTCTAGTTTAATTTTATTTATAATTGTTGCTGTTACTTTACCTCGTTGGATTATTAATGTCCATGAACTGCTTCATGCTAAAAGCAGCGAGCAGATAAATGGAATCATCAGATGTTTAGGAATTAGTCCTGTTCCACTCTCTATTTTTACATTAAGCTATCAGCAGATTCATGAAATTCATCTAGCTCATCATCGCCATGCTGCAACAGAATCTGACCCAGATGCTTACCATATTAGAGGAAATTTATTCCTTATCATATTAAACTCTTTGACTACACCAGAGCAAAGCTTTCTCCGTTGGGTGAAAATAAATGGATTTAGTCCTCAACTAGGGATTGATTTGCTAATTAAATTAGTATTTTTAGTAATATTAGCTTTATTAGGTGGAAAAAAGTTTTTATTTTTTTTGTTATTTATCAGAATTGTATATGGACTAGGTGACTTAGTGTTTTTTCGTCTTGTTCATCATCAGAAAGGCGAATACGGAACATTTGAAATGAAACTTCCCAGTATTATTACAACATGGGGAGAGCGAATTTTTGGGCGGACTGTGATTCAAGCAACAATTAATCATGATGTCCATCATCAAAATCCTCGAATTGCCGCACATAATCTGGCAAAAGTTAGAGAACATATCATGGTTTCATAACTCTTATTACGCATCATCTCAATAAGAAAAACCCACTAATTTATGGTGGTAGCAGGTTAAATCTCATAGTGGGAAGTTCAACCTTCACTAATCAACTGTAACAAGGCTTCTGTTGATATCTTGCCACTCATATCCGCACCTTCCAGTAGGCTATCTGCTAAGTCTCGCTTGTGGTGATGCAATTCTACAATCTTTTCTTCAATCGTATCCTTTGCTACTAAGCGATAAATTGTCACCGGACGTTGTTGCCCAATGCGATGGGCGCGGTCTGAGGCTTGGTCTTCGACGGCGGGATTCCACCAGGGGTCTGTATGGATGACATAATCGGCAGCAGTTAAATTGAGTCCTGTACCTCCCGCTTTGAGGCTAATGAGAAAGACATCGCCGTTCCCTGCTTGGAACGCATCCACCCGTTTTTTGCGCTCTGCTACGGTAGTGCTGCCATCCAAGTATTGATAATTAATACCTTGTTTCTCCAAGTAATCTCGGATGATGTGCAGATGGTCAACAAATTGACTAAACACCAATGCCTTATGGCGATTTTCCAACAGTTCACCTAACACCTCGCCAAAAAGTTGCAACTTGGAACTGGATAATTCAGTGTCAGGCATAATGAGGCTGGGATTACAGCAAGCACGACGCAGTTTCATAATCTCAGCTAAGACTTGCAAATGTTTATTTCCTGCTTCTGCATTACTGTCGCTGAGTTTAGATATCGCCTGACGACGTAATGCTTCATAGAATGCTTTTTCCTCCCGACTCAACTCCACATGAAGTAAAATTTCGGTGCGGGAAGGTAACTCTTCTAGTACCTGATTTTTTGTCCGGCGCAGGAGAAATGGTTGAATCAGTTTTTTGAGTTTATTACGTGCAAGTTTATCCTGATATTTTTCAATGGGTATAGCAAAGCGTTGATTAAAACTTTCAAAAGAACCCAATAACCCAGGATTAATAAAGCGGAACAAATTCCACAATTCACCTAGATGATTTTCAATGGGCGTTCCAGTAGTCAACAGCTTAAAATTAGCTTTTAGGTTCATGGCAGCTTGGGAACGTTTAGTAGTCATATTTTTGATTGCCTGGGCTTCATCTAAGACAATCGTTTGCCACTGTACCTTAGAGAGCATTTGCGCTACTTCTTCCTGCTGCAATAAACCATAACTGCATACCAACATATCCAACGGTTGTAAACCATCCAGTAATTTTTGGCGGTTAGCTCCAGTAAATTGAATAATATTTAGGGTGGGAGCAAACTTCTGGGCTTCACTCACCCAATTCATGCACACAGAAGTGGGGGCAATAATGAGGGTCGGCCCTTCATGAGCGTTTCTGAGGATAACTGCCAAGGCTTGCACAGTCTTACCTAGTCCCATTTGGTCTGCCAAACAAGCACCTACGCCCCAATGAGCTAGCCGCGCCAGCCAACAGAAGCCATCCATTTGATAGTCACGTAGTTCCGCCCCAAATGTAGATGGTAATTCGGGTTGGAGGTTTTTCATCTCCTGGAGACGCTGGATATGTGTTTTCCAGTGTTTATCTGTTTTTACCTTACCCACCTCATCGACAAAATCCTCTAACCCTAATGTTGCTAATGGGTGAAACCGGATACCTTTATTATGTTTTTCCGAAAACATCCGCAATTCGTCCAGGCGTTTGCGAAAAGCTTGGGTTAAAGCGAGAAATTGACCATCACCAAGGGGAATAAAACGGCTGGGGGTTTTCTCCAACAGTTCTAGGAGTTGCTGCATATCCAGCACTAGGTCTTGATTCAATTTCAACTCACCAGTAGCCGCAAACCAGTCTTGTTGACGTTGAATGGATAAATTAAAGTCTTTCAGGTCTGCTTGGTGGCTAACACGCAGTTTTTCTCCTTCTGGCCATGCCATGACTACGCTGCTTCCCAATGCTTGCAGTTCTAGGAGTAATTCTAAACATTCCTCTGGGTCTTCTATCAGCCATTCCCCATCTCGTTCTTCCGTGCGATTCAAGGTAGGGCAGGCGGCTACAGCGTTTTTGGCTAGTTGCTTCTCTTCGGGCAAATTGCGTCTGGTTTGCAAACGTTTACCGTCAATTTCGGCAATGACAGTTTCACCACCAGCACCAGGACGGTAGTAGGGGCCACCTTGGGCAAAGGGACGGGACAAAATCGTGACTTTCAAGCCCGTATTGGCTGGTAACAGGTGAATATGGGGGAGAGTTTGGGCGGGTACTTCTTCTGCTCCTTCTGAGCCGCCACCAATGTCAGAATGCACTGTAACAATGCCAGAGACGGCATTAATGGCTGCCAAAACTTGCTTCTCGGCGATCGCCGGCACATTTAATTTATTATCTTTACCAAGGATCTCTGTAATCCGTCGATGTTCACTAGTAATTTCAATGACTTTAATACGAGTTGGGGTTTCTTTAATATTCAGAATATTCTGTGATTCTGGTAACTTGGGAGAAAATTCCAAGGTGAGACGACCAAGTTTTTCTTTTTTGACTAGTAGTTCTGGTTCTCCTTTGACGATTTCTACACGGTTATTAGGTGCATCTTCCCAAAAAACCAACGGGTGTCCAATTAAGGCAGAGATGGCTTTTTCATGGAACATATACTCAATTTTGCCGTAATAGCCGTCACTATATGCCTCAATACAACTACATACCCGCATATCTTGGGGTGTGATGTAATCAAACTCCGATAATCCACTGCTAAGGCGCTTGATGGCGATGGGACGACCTTTACTCCACTCTCCTTTGGCATTAACTTTCTGTTCCCGTGGTTGCAAGACACACCTGAAGGGAGAGAAGGTAATAAACCATGCTAAACGTAGTTCTGACTCGACTTTTCCTGATGTTTGTGGTTCCTTCTGGAGATTTGCCAGGGCATTGAGGCACATTTCCCAAGCTTCTTGGGGTTGAATTAGGTCTATGATAGTTTGGATGCCGCTATCTTCCCGCAGTGTGGCTGCTTGTTGATCATAATTACTGCTGGGTTTGAGCCGAGATAGGAGTTCTGCTGTTTCCATTGCCAACCAGTGATGACCGGAGGCGAGCGATCGCCTATATAATGGCTCTAATAAATTAGGTAAGCGTTTTTTAGCATTATCAACATCCATCCAGTAAAGGCATAGTGAACAAAACAATGTTTGTAAGCTCTGTTCTTCTTCTACAGGAGAAATATGGGAACTGACTACAAATTGTTTTTTGGTAATATCACCAAGGTGAACTTGCAGTACCATTTCCAGTCTGGCATAAATAAACCTCAGCCAATGCTCTGATTGGCGGGAAGTCAGATTGGCATAATCTTCTGCCTGGCGCAGGCTTTGCGCTGAACCATCTTTTAACAGAGCTAGGATGAAAAATAAACCACCTATAGTATTAAAATATACTTGGCGTTTGCCTGTAGCTTTTTTTAGGGCTTTGAGAGCATCTGTATAATATTTAATAGCTTGGTCGTTCTCACCCCGCAGAAAACTCAACCAACCCCAATAAACGGCAGCATTATGTTGATATTCATCAGATATCTGCTCCAAACTCTCTTGTGCTTCTTGGCTACAACCTCTTAACAGCAATTGCTCTGTTAAAATTAAGTGCAGATAATCTGAGCGATGTTTTCCATCTGTAGAGCATTCTGCTTCCAGCAGCATAAAGGTATCTTCGGACGCAGACAATTTTAATGTGGCATTGAGCAGGATACTAGATATGCAGCTTTCAAATAATCCTTGCGGTAGGGTATGCAGCCAATCTGCGTCAAATGGATTATTGCATATCTGCTCTAATATCTTTTCTATGGCTAGTTTTTCTTGGCTATAATTGTATTTCTGGTAGTCTTCAATTTGCTTATTAATAAAATCTGGGTCTTTACGGTAAAAACCTATGCGGATTTCTCTAATACACTGGTTTAAGCTTTGGAACATCCGAGATTCGTTTTGCCAGTGCTTCCGTATGGGTAGCTTTTCCTCAACTGCCATAACTTGGCTCTCAAACTGTCCGGTTTGGACAGCATGACGAGTTGCAATTTCTGTGAGTAACGGATGGCATTCAGGGCCTAACCTACTTTCCTGTACTAATAAGCCTGATTTTACCAATTTATCAATTTGCGAACTGAGGGTTTTAGTAACCCAAGGTCTATTATTTTCATCTAACGCGCCTGTTTTACTAAGACAACTGATGAAGGAATTTTTGTCTATGGGTGCATAAATTACCGCAAACAATTGGATAATTTTTTGTACGCAAGGGTGTAACTCAAAATATTTCTTAGCAAGTAGTTTTGTTTGTATTTGGGAAGAATTAGATGCAAAATCAGTCATATTAGTTCAGGTCTTTAAGTGTCAATTTCTGACAAAGTTAGACGGGTTTTGATCTAGTCGATGTTTAGTGGGAATAGGTTCTGGCTGCCCATCACCCACAAGGGCTGCTGTTTTCTCTAGAGATTCCCTCAATCGCTTGGCTGCGTAGATAGACATATCTCGCGGTACATTAATGCGATCGCGCAGATATCGTAGGGCAACATCAGATCCCGGTGGAGGTACACAGTCAATCCCTGTCATCATGTGTGTTAAAGCACAACGTAGGGCTTGATCAAACAATTTATCATCTAAGGGGTTGACGCGGATAATATTAATCCGGTGTTCGATAGTTCGTTGAAGAGCTTCCATGCGTGAGTTTTCGGGTTCTGGATAAGTAACATCTGGTAGCCCGAACCAAGGGCCATGATCCACCCGCGCTTTATTGATTAGCATCTGGGTTTCGCCATTTTCCCAACAACCCCCCATCTGAGGTGGCAAATCATGCACATGGGTGTGAAAGTCACTCTGTGTACCGCGATAGGTATCTCGGCTTTCCATTGCCGCAAACCATGAGTTTAAACGAGGGTTTTCCTCCCGCAGTGAGTAGCCCTTGTAGTAGTAAAGGCTCGCATTCATCCGTTCTACATAGGGTGTAAAAATGACATCAACGATGCCGAAGTTATCCAGAAAATAAGGGCTTGGGGTACGACCTAGAGCCTCCTCGACCTTAGCCACCACTGTGATAAATTGCTCTCGGTTGCGTTTTTCTTGTTGAGGGGAAATTACTGGATAGCACAGCCAAGCGCACCAAGCTCTAAATAAAAGTCGTTCTAATTGCCGTAGAGGCAGCACTGTGCGGTCTTCCATTCCTTGGCTCAATGGCCCAAAAACTTTTTCCAAAGCGATCAAAATGTCATCGCTTTCTTTAATAATCCGTCCATCTAGCTCAATCGCCGGGAGCATACCTGATGGAACCTTACGGGTGTACCAACTTTCTTTCTCCCCGTAGCAGAACATTGTCACTTTTTCGATGCGGTAGGGTATCTGTTTTTCCTCTAGCCATAACCAAACTTTTTGACAGTAAGGACACCAGGCATGGTTATCGCGGTACAACGTTACCCGTACCTGAGATTCGGGCTGATTAAACAAGCGCAACCGGGCTTTAGCGTTGGTAAGTCCATTAACAGTATCTATTTGATAGTTCGTGAGGGTTTTTAGTTCTTCCCAGCTTAAGGGTGCGGTAGTCATAGGATGATTTGCATAGGGCAATACTTAGGACTTTTCTTGACTCTACAATATTTTCAATTACACAAGCACAGCCTTCACAAAGTAATCATCAAGAAGTTAGATACTGCCCAATCGATGGCTGTTGACGACGCAGAGCAGTCATTGCTTGCTGCTGGATTTGGCGCACTCGCTCTCGGCTAAGATTTAGCTTTTCGCCAATTAGAGGCTATTTATAAAGTAAATCTATAGGACTTTTGTTAAAAGTCGTGAAGAGTGAAGCAAACGCCCCAGAACGAGTACTTGCTGCTTACGCACTCATGGAATCGCTAGAAGAGCGCCCGGAATTACTGGAAAAAGTTGAAGTTATGTGGGTTGATTCTGGTTACGACGGTGATAAATTTGCACTCTGTGTTTGGTTGATGATCCAAGCTCATGTTGAAGTCATACGGCGTACTGAACAAGAATTTCAAGTTTTGCCTAAACGTTGGGTAGTAGAAAGAACATTTGGGTGGTTCAACCAATACCATCGTCTTAGTAAAGATTATGAGCGTCTTACCGAAATGAGCGAAGCAGCTATATATGCTGTTATGACTAGAATTATGCTACGTCGTCTTGTCTCCTAAAGATTTACTTTATAAATAATCTCGGCGTTGCATAAATGCGGGATGAATTGAGACTTTTGTACAAAGCAGAATATTGATTCTACCCTGCGGGAACGCCTTGCGGCGAATGCGTCTTTGCGCCTTTGCGTGTTAGCGAAGCGGGGCGTAAGCCCGACAAAAATCATCCCACTAATCAGCAACGCCATAATCTCTTATTCTGCTAGTAATTCCTGTACTTGGGTGGGGGTCATGTGTTCCACTTGGTCTATTAGTGCTGCCAACGCTTCTGTATCATCAGTCATAGATGATTGATTTTCGATGATAATTTTGGCTATCCCCGCAATCGTGGGTGATTCAAATAAAAATTGTCGCATGGGTAATTCTACTTGAAATTCTTCCCGTAGCTGTGACACTGCTTGAATTGCTAACAGCGAATGTCCACCCAATTCAAAGAAGTTATCATTAACTCCAATCGGTGAGATTCCCAATAAATTCTCCATTAGTTCGGTGACTCTGGCTTCTATTTCATTGCTGGGGGGAACGTAGGTAGTAGCAATTTGAGGACGGGTATGATTGGTTGTAGATTGTTCTGGTGGCTGGGATTTTTGGCGAGATGCTAAGTCTACGGGGGAAACGGTGATTTGTGGGGCTATGGGTTGGGCTAAAATCCTTTCTGTAACTTGCCAAACTTCCTGGGGAGTCATCGCCAAATCTACCAAGGCTGCTCCTGTGGGGGTGGTGATTTCTGCTAAACTGACGGCATCCCAGTTGATACTCAGCCAAGGTGTGTGATTTGTTTGACTGCGTTGATGAGCAGTAGCATCCATAAAGCAGTTCACCCCAGCATAAGCCGCAAAGCCTATACCACCAACCACAGACGAGAGGGATGATTGTAATAGGAAAAAGTCTAAGTGTTGATTTTGAAGTGCTGTTTCTAACGCCAATAGACCGTGAATTTTCGTATGGAATTGTTTTTCACACTCTGGGATAGTGAGATTGCGAATGAGGCAACTAGCGCGATCGCCCATTGCGCCAGCATGAATCACACCGTTGATTTTACCAAATCGCGTGAGGGAATGAGCGATCGCTTCCTCAACTTGGCTGATGTCTCCTAAGTCAACGCTAGTAAACAAAAATTCACATCCCTGAGCCTGTAAACCTTGCAGCTGTTGAATACAATGGCTTACAGCGTCTTGACGACCGTGGGTAGCCAGCCAATTATCCCATTCTTTTGGTTGCGGTAAATCTGAGCGTCCGAGAAACACTAATTTAGCATTGACTGTGGACGTGAGGAACTTAGCGTAAATGAGTCCCAGTCCTTCCACTAAATCCCCAGCAATTACGTATACACCCTCTGATTTTAGAGGTAATTGAGTAGGTTCAGGGTTAGGTAAAGAAATTGGTTGAAATTCTTGTATCCAGCGAGTTCTACCCCGATAAGCTACAAATTTATCCGGGGAATTGGTGGTGATTTCCCTAACTATTTGCTGGAAGTTAATGTCAGAAATTGCCACATCAATATGCTGACAATTCAAATTGGGGTATTCTTGGGGAATTACCTTTATCAAACCCAAAATTGTTGCATCATTAGGGTTGAGAGTTTCATTTCCTAAAACATTTTGTACTTGCTCAGTCAATACATAAATTGACAGGGATGAGGAAGATAAAGCCTGAGTGAGCCAAAGTAAACTGTAAAAACCCAGATTTTGCTGTTGTTGAAAATTTGTGCGCTCTTGGAGAGTCCAGGAATGTATAATTACATCAGGTAACTTATCATCTGTTTGTAATTGTAACCACAGTGTTTTGTAGTCTTCAGGGTTATGAGGTGCGATTTTATAATTATCGCCAACTCTTGTAAATGCTGTTCCCGGTTCTACTGTAATTACTTCCTGTCCACTCTCCTGAAGATGCTGTACTAATTTTTCCCCCATCTCTCCGGCATGACAAAATACTAAATATCTTTGTTTATGTAGGGGTGCAGCAGAACGCAACAAAGGCTGTTGTCTCCAAGAGGGCAAATAAAACCAATTTGAGATTTCTTCCTGCTTCTGGAGCGTTTTAGAGCTACTAGAAGTAGTTTCTGCTAATGGATACCGTTCCACCCAATAGCGTTGACGTTCAAAGGGGTAAGTCGGGAGGGGTAAGCGTTGCGGTTGCTGTTCGGTGTAAAATTCTGACCAGTTGACACTCACACCCCTAAGCCAAAGTTGTCCCAAGGTTTTGCAAATCAAAGCCACATCAGACTGAGTATCTTGGGGATGTCGTCCAGATGATAAAGTTAAGGGTGCATCAGGAAACTGTCTGATAATGCTACTTAAAGTTTGACTAAAACCAACTTCTAAGAAAATCTGATTGGGTGTTTGTTGTAGTTGCTTAATTCCCTCAGCAAACAACACTGGTTGACGTAAATGAGTAGCCCAATAATTGGGGTTTGTAGCTTGTTCTGGAGTTATCCAAGTTCCCGTTACGTTGGAAATAAAAGGAATTTGCGGCGGATGGAGGGGAATATTGTGTAATATTTGCATTAAGGGAGTAACAGCAGTTTCCATCAAGGGTGAATGGAAAGCATGGGAAGTATGTAAACGTCGATGAGTAATATTTTGATGTGTGAGCAGTTTTTCTAATAGAGTAATTGCTGCTTCCGTTCCTGACACAACGCATAACTGAGGTGCGTTATGGACAGCAATAACTAAATCATCTGTCAAAAATGATTGCAATTTCTCAGGCGCAAGGGAAACTGAAAGCATCACTCCCGATGGACATTGTTGCATCAATTTTCCGCGCTGTGCCACTATTGCCAAAGCATCAGCTAAGGTGAAGACACCCGCCAAAGTTGCAGCCACATATTCCCCAATGCTGTGACCAATCATAGCCTGTGGCTGAATACCATAAGATAACCAGAGTTTCGCTAGGGCGTATTCTACGGCGAATAGGGCGGGTTGGGCGTAGGTGGTTTGGGTGATGGGGACTGGGGACTGGGGACTGGGTAAATTTTCGTTGTCCTGTTTAAATAGGATGGAAGGTAAATCACAGCCTAGATGTGGTTGTAATAATTCGCTGCAATGGTCGATTTCTTTGCGGAAAACTGGTTCGGTGTTGTAGAGTTCTTGTCCCATGTTGAGGTATTGGCTACCCTGTCCAGGAAACATAAAGACTATGCTGGGTTCGGTGTTTTCTGGGGAATAACTCAACAGTTGGGAAGCATCAACTCCTCCTGTAAGTATTTCAATTGCTTGGGCGGAAGTTTGACAAACTAAGCAACGACGATGGTTAAATGCTCGTCTACCAATTTGCAGAGTGTAAGCTACATCTGCAAGGTTTAGTTCTGGATGCTTTTGTAAATGTGTAGCAAGGTTGATTGTTGCTTGCTCAAGTGCTTTCTCACTTTTAGCTGATAAACATAATAGATGATAATTAATTTTGAATTTTGAATTTTGAATTTTGAATTGTTTTGGTGCTTCTTCTAAAATTGCATGAGCATTAGTTCCACCCATTCCAAAGGAACTAACACCAGCTCTTCTTGGGTACTGATGATTTATCCACGGTGTCAACTGAGTATTAACAAAAAATGGACTATTAGCAAAATCAATTTGCGGATTCGCCGCCGTAAAATTTAAACTTGGGGGAATTTGTTTATGTTTGAGAGCCAAAGCAGTTTTAATTAAACCACTGATACCCGCAGCCGCATCAAGATGACCAATATTAGTTTTGACTGAACCAACAGCACAAAATTGCTTTTGATGAGTATGTGGTGAAAATGCTTTAGTTAAAGCCGCAATTTCAATAGGATCACCTAAAGCTGTTCCTGTTCCGTGGGTTTCAATATATTGAATTGTCTCTGGATTTATCTTAGCTTTTGCTAAAGCAGCAGTGATGGCTTTTGCTTGTCCGGTAACACTGGGCGCAGTTAAACCTACCTTTTGTGAACCATCATTATTAATTGCTGTTGCTTTGATAATTGCATAAATATGATCGCCATCTTGAATAGCATTCCGCAATCGTTTCAAAACAACAATTCCCACACCATTACCGAATACTGTGCCTTTAGCATTAACATCAAAAGCCCGACAATAACCATCTGCTGAAAGTACACCATCTTCTTGATAAAGATAACCTGTTCTTTCCCCTATACCGATAGACACACCACCAGCAAGTGCCATATCGCATTCTTTATTTAATAAACTTTGACAGGCAATATGTACACTGACCAAAGAAGTAGAACAACCAGTTTGTATACCACAACTTGCCCCTGTCAAATTCAATTTATAGGAGACACGAGTAGGCATTAAACCCATAACATTGCTGATGACAACTTGAGTGCGATCGCTATTTTCTCGATAATGAGAATTACTCGCTAAATTCACCAAATAACTATTCAGTGCAGCCCCACCATACACACCAATATTACCCGAATACTGCTCCGAATCATAGCCAGCATTTTCTAAAGCTTCCCAAGCACATTCTAAAAACAACCGATGCTGAGGGTCAAGAATTTCCGCTTCTCTAGGAGAATAACCAAAAAAACCGGCATCAAACTCATCAATTCCCGCCAAACTAGCATAAGCCCGGACATAATTTGGTTTTTCTAAATCCTCTGCATTTACCCCATTTGCTAATAACTCCTCATCACTTAAAAACTCAATCGAGTTAACACCATTTTTCAAATTATCCCAAAACTCATCAACATTTTTAGCACCAGGAAACCGCCCCGCTATCCCAATAATTGCCACTTCCTCAGACCTTTCTAACTCCACCGCTTCTAACTTATTCCGAGCCTCCTTAAGTGCCGCTAAAATACGCTCAGATGCAGGGTGATTTTTAATATCATCAATAGAATAATTCATAATCTCTCTACCCTTAAAACTCTCTAATATGAAACTAAGCAAACTTATAAATCTCACTCTGCGCCTCTGCGTCTCTGCGTGAGATAATCCTATATTTACTTGTTAGTGAGAAGACAATTCAGGATTAATAAACTGACAACGACTACGAACAAAAGCATCTAAAACATCAACAGCACAACTACGCTCAAACCTTAAACTACCAGCCTCCTCCCCACCGAACTTTTGACAAACTGCGCGATGAGATTTAGCCAGATAAAGATAAGCATCAACAAACGCTTGATGATCAGCCTTTAACTCTACTGGTAAATTAGCAAAATGAGGTCGTAATTGTTTCCAAACTTTAATCAATACTGAATGTTCCCAAGACATCAACCCACTAAAATCATGTGATTTAACATGAGGAGGCATCATCGAAGGACGAATTTCTGCTTCATATAATTCGGGACTTAAGCTACCTGCTAATTCCATTGATGCACCAGAAGCTAACATTAATTTTGTAGCAGTTTTTAACTCTGTTTGCGCTTGTTGTAAATTTCCGTTTATTAATTCTAAATCAAAGCGACGCAAACAAATAATTAATCCTTGAATATTGATAAAAAATGACCAATGAAAACCTTGCCAAATTTCCTGGGGTGTGAGTTTTAACATGACTCTAAATTAAGTTGAAATACTCTGTCTAAAAGATGGACATAATTTTTAAAGCCTTCTCTTTGTAATTCAATTTGAGTAATATCTAGATTTAAATGGTCTTGTTGGAGATACAAGAATGTTTGACAAGCTGATAATAAACTTTTGACTAAGCAAAGTTCTGGTTCGTTGCTTTGGACGTGTTGCACATGAAAGTAGGTGTCAAAGTCTTCTATTTCCCAGTATTTTAATATTGTTTGTGTAGATATTGTTTCTAGGGGGAATACATCATATATTTCTAGTTCAGCTATTGCGGTTTCAATGTTGTTTATGGCTTGCTGAATATCGGGTTCATTTAATGCTGTTAATAGTTCTGTGAGGATTTTTTTGAGTTTAATTTGGGTGGGTGGGGTTAGCTGTTGTTGGATGGGGAGTTCTGCGGGGTTTAAGAGTTCTAGGAGCATATTTTTAACGCAAAGGGGCGCAAAGGGAAACGCAAAGGGGCGCGGAGAGAAGATTAGTTGTTAATAAATCCTTCGTTGCGTAGTTCGTTAATACTCTCGATAAAGGCTTTTTTGATGAGATTAATATCTTCGTCGGTGTGTGCTGTGGAAAGAAATCCGCCTTTGTCTCCTTGGCGCAGATGTATTCCTTTTGTGATGAGGTGATAGGAGAGTAAGTTTATCGCCATTGGGGGAACTGCGCTTTGGGAGGCTGCTACAGCAAAAAATGACCCAAAGTTAGTAAACTTGATAGCTATACCTTGCTGTGTCATGTGAGTATTTAAATCGTTGACGAGTTGCGTAGTCCGTTGATTTAATTCGTTGTGTAATTCAATACCTGAATTTTTGAGGTGTTGTAAAGTGGCGCGGGCGGCGGCGAGGGCGAGGGGATGTTTACAAAATGTCCCTGCAAAGAAGGTGGTGGGAACTTGAGGCGCGGAATCATCTCCAAATTGCCATTGTCCACCATCTATGTAGTTCATGTAACTAGCTTTCCCAGCAATTACCGAAAGCGGTAGGCCTCCACCAACAATTTTGCTATAGGTTGCAATGTCGGCTTTTACACCAAAGTGTGCTTGCGCTCCTCCTGGGTGGATGCGAAAACCTGTCACCATTTCATCAAAAATCAGGACTATTCCTAGTTCTTGGGTGATTTGTCGTAGTTTTTGCAGAAATTCGCGGGGTTGGAGTTCGGGACAACGGCTTTGTACTGGTTCTACTAAGACGGCGGCGAGTTCTCGGCGGTGTTTGCGAATTAGGTTTAAAGAATGTTCGTTACCGTATTCTAAAATCAGTACGTCAGCAGCTGCACTGTTGGGAATACCTGGGGCTGCGGGTACGGCTTTGGGGTTGAGGTTGGCTGTGAAAAGGGCTTGAATTGGTTGGGCTAGTCTACCGATAAAACTACCAGATTTGGCGGCGATGATGCGACGGGCGGCTTTTTTGGCATATTCTGTCATTGTTGCCCTGACAAGTACAGAGTCAAAGTGTCCGTGGTAGGAGTTGGTGAAAATCGCTATTTTTGGGCGTTTTGTGGCGGTACGGGCGATACGCACGGCTGTCATGACGGCTTCTGTACCTGTGTTGCTAAAGGTGACTCTTTCTGCACCTGTTAGTTCGCTGATGAGTTGGGCTACTTCGCCAGCTATTGTATTTTGGACACCGATGTGCATTCCCTGTTGTAGTTGTTCGGTGATGGCTGTTTGGATGAATGGGGGGTTATGTCCAAATAGGTTGATTCCTAGTCCCATGAGGATGTCTATGTATTCGTTTCCATCGACATCCCATAGGCGAGAACCGTTGGATTTTTCTATAGCAATTGGGTAGCAGAGTTCTTTGGTTTCTGGCGTGAAGTTGAAGCCTATTGAGGTTTTATCGGCTAGTATTTGGCGATTTTGTTGGGCTAGGTTTTTGGAGGTTTGGGTGCGTTGGTTGTAGTTCTGGATGAAGTTTTTTAGGTAGTTTTGTTGGGGGTTTGTTTGGGGTTTTTGTGTTGTTGTCATAACTCATTTTTAGCTCACGCAAAGGCGCAAAGACGCAAAGGAAAAAATTTAGATATTTATCGTAAATTCAAGGTTTTAAGACCCTTAAATTGTGCTTTAAATCTCGGAATTTGAGTTTCTTCAATTTTGAATTTTGAATTTTGAATTTTGAATTGTTAATGGTTTACGACAGAGGAAGTAGGCTGAGTGTCTATCGTCTATTGTGGTGTTTCCTTCTAGGGTGAGGATTTGAATATCGGTGAAGCCTGTTTGTTGTAGGGCTATTTCGATTTCTTGGGGGATGTGTCCTCTGACAAAGTATTTTTCGTCCATTCTTTGCCAGTTTTTTTCTTTGGCTTGAAATGCGGATAGGAGTTTCATACGGAGTTTATATAAAAGTCTGTGGTTTAATATGGGGGATAATAAATGCCAAATTATTTTTATTATGCGGGCGGATGATGGTTTGGTTTTTTTCTGAAACATGGTGACTTGAAAGTAGCCTTGACGTTCTTCTGGGTTGTAATTTGGTGTCACCATCCAAGCGTATTTATTTTCTATTTTTCCTTCGGCAATTTTTCCTCTCCACCAGCGTTGCATTTGTTGATGATGGTTGATGTCAAAGAGAAACCAGCCGTTTTCTTTGAGGGCTGAATATACTTTTTGAAATACTTGCTGGAGTTCGGGAATTGTCATGATGTGGTTGAGGGCTGCGCTTGTAGAAAATGCTGCGTCGAAGAATGGGGGAAGTTCAAAATAACGCGCATCTGCTAGGAGAAATTTTCCGTTTGGGGCGTTTTTACGGGCGTAATTTAACATTTCTGAGGAGTTATCTACGCCTGTTATTTGATATCCTCGATTGATTAAAGTTTGGACTAATTGTCCTGTTCCACAGCATAAGTCTAAGATTTTGGCGTTTGGTTTTATTTGGGGGAGGAGGATTTTTTCTAAGGGTTTTAGTTGGTTTTGGCAATATTCTGGCCCCATCGTTTGGTTGTATAGCCATGCCCAGGTGTCGTATTCTGTATGGTTTGGGTTGTTGGAGATCATGTTTTTATTCACGCAGAGGCGCAGAGGCGCAGAGAGGGTTTATGAGGGGAGTTTTGTTTTAATCCAGTTTTGTTGGATTAGGTGGGAGAGGTAGGTTTGAATGAGGGTTTCGTTGATGGTTGGTGGGCGGATGAGTTGGTTTAGTATGGTTTGGGTTTTACTGTTGTCGAATTGTAGTTTGTTGTTGGTTGGTGTTTGGTTGGTGGTTCTTTGTCTGGGTAATAGGGGAATTAGGGGATATAAGATGTGTTCTGGGGAGTTTTGGGCTATTTGTAAGATTTGGTTGCGCCATTGTTGATAGGAAATTTTCTCAATTTGAAGTCCGATTTTTTTTAGTTGTTCAAATACTATGTCTGAGGTTGTTGGTTTTGGTTGGATGATATGAAATATTTGCTGGTTGGATGGGATTTTTGATAGTTCAACAATGGCGCGAGCAACATAATCTACTGGTAAGATTTCTAAGGGCATTGGTGTATCTGGTATACTGCCTAATTGGATGTAACCTAAAAGCAGTTTGTAGAGGAAATCGTTTTGGTTAAATACTCCTGTTTTACTGTCTCCTGATACTGCTCCTAAGCGATAAATTTTTACGGTTATTCCGCGTTTTGTTGCTGTTATCGCTAGTTTTTCTGCTGCCCATTTACTCTGAGAATAGCCACCAATAGGTATGCCATAATCCTCTAAGTTAGCATCTTCTGTTACTTGAGAATTACTATTTTTATTAGCTGCAAAAATACTGGTAGAGGAAATTAAATGTACTGGTTTTAGTTTGCTCTGGCTGGCTAGGCGGAAAATTTCTTGAGTCCCTAAAACATTCGCAGGTTTTAAGCGGTTGTAAGGTTCTGTATGATTTACTCGCGCTCCGTTATGATAAATTACGTCTATCTGGTTGGCTAGGTTTTCAAATTCTAGTTCAGATATTCCTAGTTTTGGTTGGGCTAGGTCGCCTACTATGGGAATAATTCTTTCTAAATATGAGCTATCCCAAATTTGGTAATCTTGTAAGGTTTTGATGATTCTTTGGGTGGCTATTTCAAGATTTTCAGCTTTGATTAAACAATAAATTGATGCTGTGGTTTTGTTGAGTAGTTCTTTTAGTAGAAATGCGCCGATAAATCCGGTTGCACCTGTTAATAATAATGAAGAATATGAGACAGGTAAGGAAGTTGGGGAAGGAGGAATAATTGTGGGGTCTAGGGTTGTTTCTTGTTCCCAATCTATTTCTACTTTTGGTTGTTGACAATTCTGTAAAAATTCGATGATTTCTGCTTTGCGTTCTTGTAATTGTGCTTTTAAGTGCGGGTTTAAAACTCCTTTGGGCGCATTACATCTTAGTTTGGGGATGCTCTCAGTATCTTCTAGCCAGATGCGAATATCTAAACTTTGTAATTCTGTGAGTAATAATTGAATAGTATTTTCTGCTGGTGTTTGATTTATCGGTTGTAAATCTGATTCAGATTGATGGGAAATTTTGCCTACAGTTGATGAGGTTTTCGTGTTGGTTGTAAGGAAGATTTCTTCACAACCAAATAAGCGTTTACTGATAATTCCTTGGCTATGACAATATTCAATGAGTTTGTTAGATTCAATTATGGCTAGGGATTCTGGTGTATATATAATTGAGGTGATGAAGGTCAGCCACGGTTCTTGTCCCATTGCGTAGACGTAAACTTGCTGGGGATGGAGTTGTTGAACAAGTGCGATCGCTCTGCTACTATCAGAACCGTCTAACCGTCGCGTTTGGGCAATTTTTCGCGGTACTTGATTGGTTAATAATGCTCGATAAGCCCATGTATAAGGCGCACCTTCGCATTCCATCCCAATAAATAAGACATCTATATCCCCAAAAATTTGCTGTAGGTGGTTGTACAATTGGGGATCAATATTATTAGAATCGGCTGCACATAAGATTGAACGTCCTTTAAGATTTACTAAGTACGCAGCTTTCGCACCTATATTTAAATCTCCATGTTCTCCTAAAAATGGCAAGGCGGTAATATATCCATCTGTTATATTAATTACTTCTAACTCGTCAATTTCTCGGATATCTCCAAAACCAATTTGTTGCAGCATCAATTTTAGGGAAGGGTCTATTAATATTCCCTTATTGCTTTTAGGAACTACCACTGTTTTAATTTTGTGGCGTAACTGCAACAGTGTTTCTAACATTACATGATCTTGGTGATTGTGCGTAAGAATAACGTAGTCAATCACCGGGGGTAGATTTTCGTAGGTGTAGCGATTCATCCCCGAAGCATGGGGATAGCTAATGATGGGGTCACAGAGAATACTGACTGATTCGGTTTGAATTAAAACACAAGCATGACCAAAGTAGCGAACTCGTACAGCTTCCTCTGTGTAGTCGGGTTCTAGGTTGGGGGGTGTGGTGGTGAAAAATTCGGCAAATAGTGATTCTTGATGGGGTTGAATTTGCAGGGTGTCCCGAATGTCGTTGTAGGGGTGGGGAGTGTGACGCATTTGTGAGAGTTGGTCAAGACGGCGATCGCTAAATGCCATGTTTAAATGTATACTCTCTTCATCTGGCAAACGGGGTGTACTCAAAACAAAAGCGCGTTTATCCCCATCCCCTAAGTACATATTCACCGATTGATTGCCAGGATTGTAATATGGACTGCGATATAGTAATCCTTCAATAAAGCGAATCGAGGGGTGATTATTACTATCCTGTACTAGTTCTACGTAACCTTTTAAGGGTGTGGGAATTTTGTCATACAAAGGTTCTAAGGAATAACCCTGGGGGTGTGCAGCTAAGAGTTTTTCTAAATCTTGAATTGCTTGCGCCAGTTCTAGCATTTGCGCTTGCTGCTTTTGGGTTGTCTCTAGTAATACCCGAATATCCTCAACGCGACTGGGAGCATAGTTGATGAAAGGGCCGCCAATCATCGCGGGGTTTTTCAAAGTATCTCGATGTACCTGGGGCGCAGCAATGAATGATTGCATAATTGGTACATGAGAATTAGCAATATACATTGCAGCCGTGGCGGGAGAAATTAAGTATGACCAGGCATACCACTGATTAAATAATGGTTCAATGATGACATTGGGTTTGAGATATAGTGGTTGGTTCATAGTTAAATTTCAAACTCCTCCCGTTCATCATCCGTGGTATCAGATATTGCTGGAATTTGTGCGGTGAGTTGTCGTTGCAAAATTCGTTCCGCTAAACCTGCTACTGTTGGTGCATCAAATAAATCGATGACGGTTAGTTCAACTTGAAACAGTTGTAAAGCTTGGGAGATTAGTTGAGTAGCGATGAGAGAATGTCCCCCCAATTCAAAAAAGTCATCGTCAACACTCACCTTTTCTAACTTGAGTACCTGGGCGTAAATATCGGCTAATTGTGCTTCGATATCTGTACGCGGGGCGATAAATTCAGCCTTTGATAACACTTGTTTCGGTGCGGGGAGTGCATGGGTGTCCACTTTACCGTTAGGTGTTAACGGTAAATCTGTCAGTAGCACAAACGCTGACGGGACAAGGTATTCGGGTAACTTCTCTCGCATGAAAGCGCGTAGAGATTGGGGATTTGGTAAATTTTTACTCCCCTGCTCCCCTGCTTCCTCATTGGGAACGATGTAGGCGACTAAACGCTTTTCTCCTGGTTTGTCTTCGCGGACAATTACTACTCCCGCACGTACCCCAGGATGTTGACATAATACGGTTTCCACTTCTTGCGGTTCAATGCGAAAACCACGAATTTTGACTTGGTTATCAACCCTTCCTAACAGTTTGATTCGACCATCAGGTAAGTAACAAGCTAAGTCACCTGTTTTATAGAGTCTGGAATTACTGTTGACTGTTGACTGTTGACTGTTGACTGTTAACTGATTAAATGGGTTGGGAATAAATCTTTGGGTTGTTAAATCTGGGCGATTTAAATAGCCTCGCGCTAAACCTATCCCACCAATGTAGAGTTCGCCAATTACGCCGATGGGGACGGGTTGTAGATAATTATCTAATATATATAGTTGTTTGTTGGCACTGGGACGAATGGTAGGTAATAGGGGATGACCGTTACCACAAAGTACCATGCTGGCGTTAACTGTAACTTCTGTAGGGCCGTAGGCGTTGATAAAACGTCTTCCGGTTGACCATTTGGCGATTAATTCGGGGGATGGTGCTTCACCTCCTACGAGTACCATTCGCAGATGTGGTAAATCTGCTGAGGGGAGTAGGGATAAAGCTGAGGGGGTGATAGTTATGTGAGTAACTGCGTTCTCTCGTAGCAGTTGTAATAAGGTTTCGCCTGGTAGTAAAGATTCTAATTTGGCTAGACACAGTTTTGCACCGCTTCCCAAAGCCATGATGATTTCGGGGATGGAAGCATCAAAGCTGAGGGAGAAAAATTGCAGTACACAATCACCGGGATAAACATCACAAACTTGTATCTTATGTTGTGTGAGGTTCGTTAAACCGATGTGGGGGATTAAAACTCCTTTTGGTGTACCAGTAGAACCGGAGGTGTAAATTAAATAAGCTAAATTTTCTGGTGTAACTTCACTTTTTGGGTTTTCTATACTGCATTGAGAAATTGTTTCCCAGTCGGTGTCTAGATAAATTATTTCGTAGCTTGAAGAAGTGGTAACTTTCAGACTTGTTTCTGTTAACAAAATCTGTACTTTGGAATCACCCAGCATATACGCTAGGCGTTCTGGGGGATAATTGGGGTCGAGGGGGAGATATGCGCCACCAGCTTTGAGAATACCAAGTAAAGCGATGATCATTAATGGGGAACGCTCTACACATAATCCCACAATTACTTCTGGTTTCACCCCTTTTTGTTTGAGGTAATGAGCAAGTTGATTACTTTTTTGATTCAGTTCTTTGTAAGTAAGAGACTGATTGTCAAAGATAATCGCTACCGCATCTGGTGTCTTTTCTACCTGCGTTGCAAATAAGTCTTGAAAATTTAAATAACTGGGAAACTCTACTTGGGTTTGATTCCAATCAATAAGAATAGTTTGCTTTTCACTTTCTGTCAGTAATGGTAATTCGGAAATCTTTTTTTCTGATTTTTCAACAATCGCTGTTAATAAAGTCTGAAAATGTCCTATCATGCGGTTAATTGTTTCTGGTGCAAACAAATCTCGGTTATATTCAAATGCACCGACAAAACCCTCTGATGTTTCGTACATATCCAAACTTAAATCTAGTTTGGCACTGGCTTCTGTACGATTTATAGGTGTGATAGTTAATCCCGGTAATTCTAATTTTTCTGTAGGGGCATTTTCTAACCGGAATTTTACCTGAAATAGTGGATTAAAACTTAAATCTCTTTCTGGTTGTAGAACTTCTACTAATTTCTCAAAAGGTATATCTTGATAATCATAAGCTTGCCAAGTAGTCGTTCTTAGCTGCTGTAATAATTCCTGAAAGCTGGGATTACCTGCTAAATTTGTCCGCAATACCAATGTGTTGACAAAAAAGCCAATTAAACCTTCAATTTCCCGACGATGGCGATTCGCTACGGGAGTCCCGACAAGTATATCTGTTTGTCCGGTGTAGCGGTGTAGGAGGATTTTATAAGCTGTGAGGAGGGTAACAAAGGGGGTGACACCTGCATTTTTTGCGAGGTTGATAATACCTTGACTCAATTGAGGAGAAAGAGAAAAAGACTCAATTGCACCCCGAAATGTTTGCACTCTTCCACGGGGGTAGTCGGTGGGTAATTGTAATACTGGGAGGATACCGCCTAACTGTTGTCGCCAGTAGTCTAGTTGGGTTTCTAAAACTTCTCCTTGTAACCATTGTCTTTGCCAAATTGCAAAATCAACGTACTGAATTGCTAACTTTGGTAAGGGTGATGGTTGATTGGCACTAAAAGCAGTATAAAGGGTTGCGAACTCTTTAACTAAAATCTCCATTGACCAACCATCAGATATGATGTGGTGCATGGTAAATAAAACTACGTTTTCATCTTTAGCTAGTTGGAGAATTTTCACCCGTAATAATACATCTGTGGCTAAATCAAAGGGTGTTTGTGCTTCTTTTAAGGCGAGGTGGCTAACTTTTTCATCTTGTTCTATGGGGTTAAAATTTTGTAAATCAATAACATTTAGGGGAAGGGTAACACTCGGCTGAATATCTAAAACAGGATTACCATCTACAGTTTTGAAGTTTGTGCGTAGTACCTCATGACGTTGGATAATAGTATTGAGCGATCGCTCTAACAATCCCACATCCAAAATCCCCGTCAATCTGACTGCTGTCGGTAAATTATAAGTATAACTATCAGGTTGTAATTGTTCTAAAAACCACAACCTTTGTTGAGCAAAAGACAGAGGTAGGTTGCCGTTACGTGGTGCTGGGGTAATTGCTTGTGTATAATTTGTATATGACTTAGCTTGACGTAAAAAAGTGATGATTTCAGATTTGCGCGATCGCAATTCTCCAGTCAGTTCATCCGTCAGCACATCTTCAGGAATACTACACCGTAAATTAGCATCTTCTACCCACAATTTAACATCGAGGCTGTAAAGGTGTGCCAGAAATTTTTCAATAGTTTTCATAGCGAAATCTCCTGACGGCCTGATTGTTCAGATGGGGTAGTTTGCATTTGTTGAATACTCTGTTGCAGAATCATAATTCGTTCTGCAAGTCCGGCAATTGTGGGTTTTTCAAATACACTATGTAAAGGTAAATCCAATTGAAAAGCTTCTCTGAGTCGTGATGTCACCCGAATTGCTGAGAGGGAATTTCCCCCCAATTCAAAGAAGTTTTCATCTACTCCCACACGTTCTAACCGCAACACATCCGCCAAAATGTTAGCGATAATTGTTTCTGTAGAATTACGCGGTGCAACATAAGATTGATTTGTATGACGTACAGTTTCCGGTGCAGGTAAAGCTTGACGATTGATTTTACCGTTAGGTAACAGAGGTAATTCTGACAACACCACAAATACAGACGGTAGCATATACTCTGGTAATTGAGATGTGAGAAGTTTCTGTAATTCGCTGGTGAAAGTTTCTGATTCTGCGCTCTTGCTTTTCCTAACAATATAAGCCACCAAACGCTGATTATCAGCTTGTTTCAAGTCTAAAATCACCACCGCTTGCTGCACATCAGAATGTTGATGAAGTACCGCTTCAATCTCCCCTAATTCAATCCTTAAACCCCGAATTTTCACCTGATTATCTAATCGCCCCAAATATTCTAAATTACCATCAGGCAAATAGCGGGCAAGGTCGCCTGTTTTGTAGAGAATGTTGACTGTTGACTGTTGATTAATAAATCTTTTCGCCGTTAAATCTGGACGCTGCCAATAACCTCTGGCGACTCCTACGCCACCGATGTAAATTTCACCTGGAATACCTAAAGGTACTGGTTGTAAATAATCATTTAAAAGGTAAATTTGGGTATTAGTAATTGGACGACCGATGGGTACTGTATGTAAATTATTATTAGGCTGACATTGCCAGTAGGTGACATCAATTGCGGCTTCTGTCGGCCCATATAAATTATGTAATTCTGCATCCAAATGCTGGAGGAAACGATTTTTAATTTCTATTGATAAAGCTTCACCGCTACAAATTACTCGCTTCAAACTGCGACAACGTTCATTTAAATTTGGTGTTTCTAAAAATACTCCTAACATCGTCGGCACAAAGTGTAATGTCGTAATTTTGTGCTGTGCAATAATTTCTAATAAATAATTTGGATCTTGATGTCCTCCTGGTTTAGCCATCACTAAACGACCACCATTTAGTAATGTCCAGAAAAATTCCCACACTGAGACATCAAAACTAAAAGGCGTTTTTTGTAAAACAGCTTCTCCTATTTGTAAACCATACTGTTGCTGCATCCAATACAATCTATTACTCACACCGTGATGGGTGTTAATTACACCCTTGGGTGTGCCTGTAGAACCAGAGGTATAGATAATATAAATTGCATCTTCATGATTAACATTTGTGATGGGATTATTGTCAGGTTTCTGGGTGATTTCCTGCCAATCTGTATCTAAGCATAAGCACAAGGTTTTATTCAATACTTTGCTGGAGGCTTGGGGAGAGGTAAACCCTAGCAATTTTTCTAATAAACTCTCCTGAGTTAATACTACAGGTACTTGAGTTTCATTAATAATATATGTCAACCTAGATGCAGGGTAAGCGGGGTCAAGAGGAACATAACAACCCCCAGCTTTGAGGATACCTAAAATCCCAATGACCATTTCTAAGGAACGTTCAATATAAATCCCAACAGGTGTTTCTGGTTGTACTCCCCAGGTTTGCAAATAATGAGCTAATTGATTAGCACGTTGATTTAATTCTTTATAAGTAAGTTGTTCTCCCTCAAACACCACAGCAACATCATCGGGTGTTCTTTCTACCTGGGCTACAAATTGGTGATGAATACATTCTAGGGGATAATATGCTTCTGTTTGATTCCATTTGTGGATAGTTTCATACTCTCGCTGAGTTAATAAAGGTAGGTTTCCTATTGTTTGCCCTGGTTCACTCATTCCTAATAACAAATTACAGAAATGTTCTAATAATTGAGTAATGACATTATCTGTAAATCTGTTGCGGTCATATTTTACTTTTAATGACAATTGATTTCCTACAGAAACCAACATCGTTAAAGGAAAACTTGTCCATTCTAAAGATTGAATATCAATAATACGTAAATCTTGGTTTCCTGAAATTCCCGATGTATCAACGGGATAATTTTCAAATACTAAAATACTGTCAAATAATGAAGTTCCTGGTGCAAGTTCGCTCCATTCTTGAATTTCTAAGAGTGATGTATATTCATATTCTAGAGCTTCTGCTTGTTGCGCTTGTAATTTTTGCAACCACTCAATTAAATTATCTGTGGGTGATACCTGCACCCGCACCGGCAAAGTATTGATAAATAATCCCACCATTGACTCTACACCGGCTAGGGTTGCGGGTCGTCCTGATGAGGTTGCACCAAAGACTACATCGGTGGTGTTGCAATAGCGGCTTAATAATAAAACAAAAGCACCCTGTAAGAGAGTATTCAGGGTTAATAGTTGCTGTTTTGCCCATTTTTGCAAAGCAGTTGTTTGATTGGGGGTGAGGCTGCGGGTTTGTTCTTGGGGTGTGAGGTTTTTGTTTTCTCTGTGGGGAAATCGTTGTATGACAGTGGGTGTAGTAAATCCTGCAAGTTGTTTTTGCCAGAATGTTTTGGCGGCGATTTTATCTTGTTGTTGTAACCAGGCGATGTAGTCACCGTAAGGGCGGGAATTAGGATAATAAGAAGGGGAATTATAATAATTTTGAAATACTTCTTTAATTACTAATGCTGATGACCAACCATCGAGAATTAAATGATGTTGTGTCCAGATAAGAATATATTTAGTTGCTGATAATTGAATTAGGGTTAAACGTATTAATGGGGGGGTTTTGAGGTCGAAAGATGAAATGCGATCGCTCTCAAAAAACTTCTCTAATTCTACTTGCTGTTCTGCCTCAGATATTGTCTGCCAATCTAAAACTTTCCAAGGAATTTCTACTTGTTTAAATACAACTTGAAAAGGTTTATCTCTCTGTTCCCAATAAAAGGCTGTGCGTAAAGCTGGATGGTTAATTACAACTTGATTCCATGCAGTTTTTAAGGCATTTATATCTAGTGTTCCTTCCAGATGCAAGCAAATCTGTGGGACATATACCCCTGCTTGGGGGGTTAGCAAGGTATGAAACAGCATTCCCTGCTGCATAGGAGATAAAGGATAGATATTTTCTATATTTTTGCGTTTATCCACAGGTTGCATGATTTTTGGTTTTGATGTTGTGATGCAAATATTTAATTAGGCTCACGCAGAGGCGCAGAGACACAGAGAGTAAGAGAACTCTGCGTACCTTTGCGTTTCAAAAAAACTCCTCTTATACCAATTCTCAAAAACCAAGTAACACATCCAAAACCTTAAAATCCAAAGCAAATCTGACTTTCTTAATTTTGAATTTTGAATTTTGAATTTTGAATTGGTATTATAACTCTCCCAACAACTTATCTAATTCATCTTGACTGAAATCCATTTGCGGGAAGTCGGAGGGAGTAAAGCCGCTAACTTCAGGGGTGAGGCAATGCTGAATTAATGAATGTAATATTTGTTGATAGTTGTCTGCTAAGGTGACGATGGTTTGGTGATGATGCAGTTGTTTGCTGTACGTCCAATCACATCGCAGTTTTCCTCCTGTGACGATACTGTTAATTTCAATCAGAGTGTTACGTTTCCCTCTAGAACTACGGCTATGTCCGATAGATTCACTGGCTGGGGTAAAGAGTGAATTTTCCGAGAAAATTTGGTCAGATTGTCCTAAATAGTTAAATCTGACTTGTGGTAAGGGTATTGCTTTAAGAGTGTCTCGAATTGTTGGGGATGCTAAATAACGCAACAACCCGTAGCTAATTCCTCGGTTGGGAATTTGCCGTAGTTGCTCTTTGACTGCTTTGAGGGAAATCCCTAGATCGGCAGAGGGATATATATCTAATAATACCGGGAATAGGCTGGTAAACCAACCCATTGTTCTAGATAAATTAATACTTGGAAACAAATCTTCTCTACCATGTCCTTCTAGTTCTACTAATAAGCGACTTTCACCCGTCCATGTTTGGAAGGCTAAGGCTAAGGCTGTTAATAAAACATCATTAATTTGAGTGCGGTAGGCGTGAGGAACTTGTTGCAGGAGGTTTTGGGTATCTGTGACGCTGAGAAATGTAGAATAGGTGTCTACATCTGCCATTTTGTTAGAACCTGGGGCATAATCTACGGGGAGAGGTGGGATTTGTTGCCAAGTGGGAGATGTCCAATAATTGAAGGCTGTTTGTAAATCGGCACTCCAGGTATATTCTTGTAGTTTATTTGCCCACTGTTGATAGGATGTGGTTTTGGGTGGGAGTTGGATTTGCTGACTTTGGCTAAGTTGTTGGTAGGCTAGTTGCAAATCTTCTAAAAATACCCGCCAGGAAATGCCATCAATAATTAAGTGGTGGAAAATGAGGAGTAAGCGATGATTTTGCTGTTTACCACAGTCAAAATAGGCGACACGTAGCAATGGGGGTGTTTCTAGGTTGAGACTGGCTTGTAAATTATTGGCAATATTAGCTATTGTGTCTGATACTTTTTCTGGGGTGAGAATTGCTAATTCTGACATATCAAAATAATAAAACCCCTCTCCAAAGACGCGGAGCGGCTTCTCGCTAGAGTACCTCTCCCCCACAGGGAGAGAGGCTTTGATTTCTCCCCTTCCCTTGTAGGAAAGGAGTTGGGGGTTAGGTTTCTGCGTATTATGTAATTGATTGATGTCTGCTACAAATTGTCGCCAACCGTCGGGGGTTTCTTGGAAGCACGATCGCAATCCATCATGGTGTGCTAATAGTTGATCTAATGCTTGCCGTAAGTAATCAGGGTTGAGAGATTGGTGTACTTCTAAAAGAATGGCTTGATTCCAATGATGTGCATCTACTAGATTTTGCTCAAAGAACCATTGCTGAATAGGAGTTAGAGGAACTTCCCCTGTGACTGGTGTTTGCTCACTAGATAATGTGGTATCAGTGTCCACAATGGCTGCTAGTTCTGCCACTGTTTGATATTGGAACATCTGCCGGGGACGTAAAGCCAAGCCTTGTTGATTCGCTTTGGCTACTGCTTGAATGGCTAAAATTGAATCACCACCCAGTCTAAAGAAGTTATCGTGAATGCCGATAGATTCTACCCCTAAAACCTGAGTCCAAATATTAATTAATTGTTGTTCTATAGGTGTTCGGGGTGCGGTTGTGGTGGTGGTGACTGGGGATAAATCAGGTATAGGCAAAGCACGACGGTCTACTTTACCATTAGCTGTTAAAGGTAAAGTTTCCAGAATGACAAATGCTGTCGGTAGCATATAAGCAGGAAGTTTCGCCGCTAAAAATTGCCTTAATTCTGCTGCTTCGATGTGAGATTTGGGAACAACATAAGCTACTAAGCGGCTATGTTCTGGCGTATCGTTGCGAACAATGGCGATAGCCTGCGTCACCTCTGGATGTTGGTTTAATACCGCCTCAATTTCCCCTAATTCAATGCGAAAACCGCGCAATTTCACTTGATGGTCGAAACGCCCCAGATATTCAATATTACCATCTGGGAGATAACGAGCGCGATCGCCTGTTTTATAAAGAGTGTTGACTGTTGACTGTTGACTGTTGACTGTTGACTGTTGATTTATAAATTTCTCTGCTGTCAATTCTGGACGCTTCCAGTAACCCCGTGCTAACCCTGCACCACTGAGATAAATTTCACCAGGTACACCAATGGGAACGGGTTGTAGGTTTTGGTCTAGGATATAAACTTGTGTATTGGCGATGGGTTTACCAATTGTTGGGGCTTGTGGACTATTGCGGGGAATCAGGGCAAAGGTAGAGTAGGTAGTATCTTCTGAAGGCCCGTAAAGATTGTATACTTTCTCAATTGTTGATTGTTGATAGAGTTCGTCTACAAGGGATTTCGGTAAAGGTTCGCCGGCTAAATTGACTGTCTGCACTGTTGCGGGAATGCCATTTAAACGTAGCAGTTCTCTGGCGGCTGAGGGGACTGTATTGATTAAAGTAACTTGGACGGTGGCTGGTAATTCCGGTAGTTGTAAGGCATTATCAGCGAGGATGACGCAACCTCCCCAACTTAGGGGAACGAAGATTTCAAAGACTGAAAGGTCAAAACAAATAGAAGTGGAAGCTAAAACACCCGTTAATTCTGCTGGTGAGTAAATTTCTCTCGCCCAATACATGAGTGTAACTGGACTTTGATGAGTGATGGCGACTCCTTTGGGAATGCCTGTAGTGCCGGAGGTGTAGATGATGTAGGCTAGGTTGGATGGTTGACTGTTGACTGTTGACTGTTGACTGTTGACTGTTGACTGTTGACTATCTAGGGAAACTATGGGTATTTCTAATGGGGGGAGTTTGGTTAATTGTTTTTGCTGGGTGAGTAACACCTGCATTTGGGCATCTTCAATAATAAATGCTAATCTGGCTTGGGGATAGGTGGGGTCTAGGGGAACGTAAGCACCGCCGGCTTTGAGGATAGCCAATAAGCCGATAATCATATCTAGGGAACGGTCAACACAAATTCCCACAGGCGTTTCTGGCTGGACACCTAAACTTTGTAGATGACTGGCTAATTGATTGGCTTTGGTGTTTAATTCTTGATATGTTAGCTGTTCTTCACCCCAAATCACTGCTATCTTTTCAGGGGTGTGTGTTACCTGTGCTTCAAATAATTCATGTAAACACTGCTGGGGGTACTGGCGTTGGGTGGCGTTCCATTGTGCGAGTTGTTGCTGTTCAACAGTAGTCAATAACGGTAATTCGTTAATATGCTGTTCGGGATTGAGAACTACTGCTGCTAATAACGTTTCTAGATGTCCAGCTAAACGCTTAATTGTTGTTTCTGCAAATAAATCAGTATTATATTCCAACTTACAGCTTAAGCCTTGAGCAGTTTCGCTCACGAACCAAGTCAAGTCAAACTTAGCTGTACCGCTATCCGCCTCAATTACTTGCCATTGCACTTCCCCCATATCCAATTCTGACAGAGGTAAATTTTGCAACACTAACATAACTTGGAAAAGAGGCGAATGACTAAGCGATCGCACTGGTTGCAGCACATCTACCAATTGTTCAAAAGGCAAATCCTGATGAGCATAAGCACCCAAAGCAGTTGCCCGAACCCGTTCTAATAAACCAGCAAAACTCGGATTACCACTCAAATCAGTACGTAATGCCAGAGTGTTAGCGAAACAACCAATTAATCCTTCTGTCTCTACACGATTGCGATTAGCTACAGGACTACCAACCACAATATCATCATCACCACTGTAACGATATAACAGCACATTCCAAACAGCCAACAAAGTCATAAACAAAGTGCTGTGATAACGCCGACTCAACCCTTGCAAACCCTGAGTCAATTCCGCCGACAAACCAAACCCATATACAGCCCCCCGAAAAGATTGTACAGCCGGACGCGGGTAATCAGTTGGTAATTCCAACATCACCGGCGCAGACTCCAACTGTCCCCGCCAATACTCCAAATGCTCCTCTAAAACCCTACCCTGCAACCACTCCCTCTGCCAAAAAGCAAAATCCACATACTGAATCCTCTTCTCTTCCTCCTCTCTGCGCCTCTGCGCCTCTGCGTGAGAAATTTCCCGAACCAACAACCCCAAAGACCAAGCATCAGCAATAATATGATGCAAAGTCAACAACAAAACCTGATTCCCCTCCCCCAACCGTACCAACCGCACCCGCCACAACAAACCAGCCAAATCAAAAGGCTGCTGCGCCTGAGTTCGCGCCAACTCCTGCACCTGCTGCTGTTGCTCAAATTCCGGTAATCCCTGTAAATCAATCACAGGTATCTGGACATCACAAACATCAGCTATCCTCAAAACAGGCTGTCCATCAACATTCAAGAAATGCGATCGCAAAATTTCCTGTCGCTGCACCACTTCCGCAAAACTGCACTGCAAACTATCCAAGTCGATATTGCCCCGAATTTGCACCGCCAAAGGAATATTATAAAAAGGACTATCCGGTTCTAACTGCGACAAAATCCAAAAGCGTTGTTGGGCAAAAGATAGAGGTAAATTACCAGTGCGAGGAATCGGTAATATGGGGTTAATTTCGTGGTGACTTTCTGTTATAGTCCTGGCTAAATCCGCAATTATCGGACTTTCAAACAGATGACGCAAAGGTAACTCTACACCAAATACCTGCCGTACTTGAGAAATTAACCGCGTAGCTAACAGCGAATGTCCCCCCAAATCAAAGAAATTATCCTCTATACCCACCGACTCGACACCCAACACCGTCGCCCAAATACTCGCCAAAACTTCCTCTGTTGGTGTGCGGCGGGTTTCATTTACCTGTGGTTGAGTATTGGGAATAGGTAAGGCTTTACGGTCAACTTTACCATTTGGTGTGAGGGGTAAGGCTGTTAATGTGACAAATACCCCAGGAATCATATATTTTGGAAGTTTGCTGGCGAGGAATTGCTGTAAATCATTGCTTCCCACATCCTGAGAGTTGGGGACGATGTAAGCGACTAAACGCTGTTCTCCTGGTTCATCTTCTCGCACGGTGACTACAGCTTGTGATATTTGGGGATGTTGTGCTAATACTGCCTCAATTTCTCCCAATTCAATCCGAAATCCGCGAATTTTGACTTGATAATCTAATCTACCCAAGTATTCTAGTTTACCATCTGGGAGATATCGGACGCGATCGCCTGTTTTATATAAGGTGTTGATCGTTGACTGTTGACTGTTGACTGTTGACTGTTGACTGAGAAATCTTTCTGTTGTTAATTCTGGGCGTTGCCAATATCCTCTGGCGACTCCTGCACCACCAATATATAATTCTCCTGGTACGCCGATGGGGACTGGTTGTAAATGCTCGTCGAGGACGTAAAATTGGGTGTTGGCGATGGGATGACCGATGGTTACGGGTTCATATGGAGTGAGTTTTTGGGCTGCTGACCAAATGGTTGTTTCTGTTGGGCCGTATAAGTTCCAGACTTCTTGAGTACAGGATAATAATTGTTGGGCTAGGGTGTTATCTAATGCTTCGCCGCCACAGAGAATTTTTAAGTCAGGCTTTCCCCGCCAACCACTGGCTAAAAGTAACCGCCAAGTTGCTGGGGTGGCTTGCATGACGGTGATTTGATGTTGTGCGATCGCTTGTGCTAATCTCTCTCCATCCAGGGTAACGTCCCTTTCTACTAAGACTAAACAAGCACCTACAATTAAGGGTAAGAAAATCTCTAAGGCTGCAATATCAAAGGCTAGGGTGGTGACGGCTAAAAGGTTATCTGCTGCTGTTAGTCCTGGTGCTTTGGACATTGCGGTTAAGAAGTTGCTTAAGCTTCTGTGCAAAATTTGCACGCCTTTGGGTGTTCCGGTTGAACCGGAGGTGTAAATTAGGTAGGCGAGTTGGTTGGGGTGAGGAGGGGTGTAGGGGGGGGAAGGAAGAAGTTGTTGACAGTTGACAGTTGACTGTTGACTGTTGACTGTTGACTGTCGTATTGCGTCTAAACAGATAATTGCTGCTGAGAGTTTTGGGAGGTTGTTTAATAAGGAAGTTTGAGTTAATAAGATTGATATTTGTGAGTCGTTAATTATAAACTGTAAACGCTCTTGGGGATAGCCGGGATCGAGGGGAACGTAAGCACCGCCGGCTTTGTGGACTGCTAATAGGGAGATTACCATTTCTAGAGAGCGATCGCAGCAAATTCCTACTCTTGTTTCTGCTTGTACTCCTATGTTTTCTAAATAGGCAGCTAGGTGATTAGCTTCTTGTTCTAGTTGCTGATACGTTAGGGATTTATTACCAAAAAGAACGGCAATTTTATCTGGTGTTTTTGTTACTTGTTGACTAAATAATTCATAAACTGTTAATTCAGGAATTTCTGTAAATGTATCGTTCCATTCTGTTATTAAATTTTGTTCTTTAACTGTTAATAATCGCAATTCATTAATAGATTGCGCTGGATTAGCGATAATGCCAAATAATAAAGTTTGAAAATGTTCATTTAACTTTTCAATAGTAGCTTGTTCAAATAATTCTGTACTGTATTCCCAAGTTCCCCTTAAACTGCTTGGAGTTTCGTACATATCCAAGCTGATATCAAAGCGAGATGTAGAATGTTCCGTTTCTAGAGGTTCAATTTTTAATCCAGGCAGATTTGTAGTTTGATTGGGCGTATTATGGAGAACAAACATTACCTGAAATAGAGGATTCTGACTTAAATTTCGTTCTGGTTGCAGTTGTTCTACCAAATCTTCAAATGGTAAATCTTGATGAGATAACGCGCCTAGAACTGTTTCTTTTACTTGGTTGAGGAGTGCGATAAAACTAGTTTTTTTAGATAAATTGGTGCGAAATATGAGATTATTAACAAATAGCCCGATGAGGTTAGCAATTTCTGGGCGATCGCGGCTAGTAACTGTAGAACCAACTAATATATCATCCTGTCCACTGTAGCGATATAATAAGATATTAAATGCTGTCAACAGAGTCATGAACAGCGTAGCATTATGCTGTTGGCTCAATTGTCGCAATTGCTCAGATAATTCTGATGATAAAGTAAAAAATAGCCTTGCACCTTTAAAAGTTTGTATAGCCTTGCGCGGATAATCTGTTGGTAAAGATAATTCACGAGGATAATTTTTTAGTTGTTCTTCCCAGTAGAATAATTGATTGTTCCTAGCTTCACTTTGCAGCCATTTTTGTTGCCAAGTTGCAAAATCTGCAAATTGAATTGGTAATTTTGCTAAGGTTTGACCTTGATAAAGTGAGATTAATTCCCGCACCAAAACACGAAATGACCAGTAATCTGTAATGATGTGGTGCATGACCAAAATCAACACAAATTCAGTATCACTCAGTTGTAGTAACGCAACACGTAATAAAGGCGGTTCTGTAAGTTGAAACGGTTGTTCTGTGAGTAATTTAGCTTGCTGTATGACTTGTGATGCTTGATTTTCTGGTGATAATTCCCGCAAATTAATTACAGGTAGATTTAGTTTGACGTTTGCAGCAATATTCTGCACAGGTTCATCATTAATTACAGTAAAACTGGTGCGTAAAATCTCATGACGTAACACTATTGATTGTAAACTTTGCTCTAGGCGCGTGACATCGAGATTACCCGTCAACCGCAAAGCCGCAGGTAAGTTATAAACTGATAATCCTGGCTGTAATTTATCTAGAAACCACAATCTTTTTTGAGCAAAAGAAAGCGGAAAATGTTGTTTGGTGGCTTTTTGTTGTAGTAGTTTCGCTAATAGTTCGCGTTTTTGGGATGTGGAAATATTCATAATTTAATCAAGTAAAATAATATTTTTTCCTCACGCAGAGGCGCAGAGGCGCAAAGAGGAGAAAAGAGAGATAGTTTGATTAGAAAATTATCTCCTCTCCTCCTATTCTTCGCGTCTTTGCGTCTTTGTGTGAGATAAATCATCCTCTTCTAACTGCATTTTTTGAAGTAAAATCTCTACTTCTTCATCGGAAAGTTCATCTAAATTTGCAAGTAGTTCTTGTGGATTAATACGTTCTATAGGTTCAATTGAAATTTCTTGTCTTGCTTCCCACTGATGTTTGAGTAATTCAACTTGTGCAGTTAAGGTAGGATTGAGGAAAAATTCCCGGATGGGTAAATCAAGTTGGAGATTTTGCTGCATCTGAGTAATTATCTGAGTGGCTGATAATGAATTACCTCCCAATTCAAAGAAGTTATTGTGAATGCTGGAAACTTCTATATCTAAAATAGATTGCCATAGTTGAGCTAGTGCTATTTCTAATTCTGTAGAGGGAGGTATAACAGGCAGTTCAGATTGGCTAAATTGATATTCTGGCTGAGGTAACGCACGACGGTCAATTTTGCCATTTGGCGTTAATGGTAGGGTTTCTAGGGGAATATAGAGGCTGGGAATCATATATTCTGGCAATGTTTGTTGGAGGAATTGCCGTAATTTTTGGGTAATTAATTCGGCTTTTGTTACTTTGGTTTGAGAACTTTCTGGGGATAACCAACGGGTTGTCCAATGGGGGTCTATAATACCGCCTACAAACCCATGTAAAAATATTTGCTGCTCATGTAAAATGAAATGTTCGCGGATGGCATCAAATTCTAAATCACCAATGGGACACAAGCCTAAATTTTGATTGGGTGCGGTTTCCATTAATAATTGACCCATATAACCCGCTTCTAGTAAACAGAAATCCCTAGATTTATCACCATAAACTGGTGAAATCGCTTGTAAGTCACCAATTAAAAATATGGCAAATGCTGCTTGTGTAAAAATATCTTGGTTGATGCCATAGATATTACTATCAATGTTCACCTCATCGCTTAAGTGGATAAGTTGATGTTTTTGGGGATGATAGTAGTAAAAACCAGCCGCTAAATTTTCAACTCGATGGGGTTTTATATAGATATATGTTTGGACTGGATATAAACTACCAGCCGAAGCATAGCGATATTTTGGTAATGGCGAATTTTCTAAATGTTGCATTTGCAAACACTCGAAAAACTCACCGAAAGCGGTTAATGTTACAGTTTCCTCTAAAAACTGACGATAACTTTGTCGTCTCAGGTTAATTTGAGGAGATTCTAACCCAGGCAAAGCTACAGTACGCACGCCAGCATCAAACTTTCTCACTCCCTTTTGTTGCAGTTTGAAATCTAGTTGTGAGGAAGAGTTAAGAGTGTTTTGATTAGCAATTACCTCTGGTTTTAATACCAGATAAGCAACTAATTGCTGTTGAGATGGTGCAGTTCCCGCAGTTGTCACCACAGCTTGAGTTATGGCTGGATGTTGTTGTAAAGCGGCTTCAATTTCCCCTAACTCAATTCGATAGCCGTTAACTTTAACTTGAAAATCTTCCCGTCCTAAAAATTCTATTGTCCCATCAGGTAAGTAGCGTCCTAAGTCGCCAGTTTTATATAGGGGTGCAGGGGTGTAGGGGTGTAGGGGTGTAGGGGGGAAATTCTCTCCCAGTCCCCAGTCCCCAGTCCCTAGTCCCCAGTCCCTAATAAATCTCTCTGCTGTCAGTTCTGGATTTTGCCAATATGCTTTAGCGACTCCTAAACCACCGATGTAGATTTCGCCAATAGCCCAGGTGGGACAGGGTTCTAGGGAGTGGTTGAGGACGTAAACTTGTTGATTACTCAGGGAGTAACCGTAGGGAATACTTTTCCAATTGGGGTCGATTTCGTCTATGGGGTAGAAAATTGACCAGATGGAGGCTTCTGTAGCACCGCCTAAGCTAATAATTTGGGGATGATTAAACTGGCTGCGGATGCGTGGGGGTAATGTGAGAGGAATCCAGTCACCACTGAGTAAAATTAGCCGGAGTGTCTGGTTTTGGGTGGGGGATGTGTCAAGTAAAAGCTGCATCAGGGCGGGAACTGAGTTCCATATTGTCACCTGATGTTGGTTAATTAACTGCATCCAGTGGGTGGGATTGTTACCGCTATCAGGAATGACAATTGTTCCCCCAGCCGCTAAAATGCCAAAGATGTCATACACGGATAAATCAAAGCTCAGGGATGACACCGCTAAAACTCGGTCATTCTCTGTTACACCAAAGCGTTGATTAATATCTAATATTGTGTTGACTGCTCCCTGATGATCAATCATCACACCTTTGGGCGTTCCCGTTGAGCCGGATGTGTAAATTACATAGGCTAAATCTGTGGGTTGCTGTCTTACTCCCTCTCCTTTGCAAGGGGTGGGCTGGGGTGGGGTATCAACACATATCCGAGTCAAACCATCAGCCCATTCTAAATTTTTATCTAACCAAGATTGGGTAAGTATAATTTGTGCTTGGGTTTCTTGTAGTAGATGTAGACGACGCTGGGCTGGTAATTGTGGGTCAATGGGAACGTAGGCAGCACCAGCAGTTAGAATTGCTAAGGCTGCTACTACTTGTTCCCAACCTTTATTCATGATAATTGCTACTAATTGGTTGGGAATTACACTTAATTGTTGTAAATGTTCAGCAAGATGAGAGACGCGATCGCTCACCTGTTGATAGGTTAAAGTTTGTTCTGTGGTGACGATTGCCGTTTGGTTGGGTTGTTTTACTACCTGCTCGAAAAATAGGGTTTGGAGACAGGGGGTAGGAGGCAGGGGGC
>NZ_JACJQL010000002.1 GCF_014696625.1 Nostoc parmelioides FACHB-3921 | reverse complement strand
GCGGCTCTGGAAGTATATACCCGCACTGATTTTCCTGTAGATTGGGCAATGACGCAAAATAATCTGGCGACTGCTTACTCTGACAGAATATTAGGAAACAGAGGGGATAATTTGGAGAAGGCGATCGCTGCTTATTCTGCGGCTCTGGAAGTTTATACCCGCACTGATTTTCCTGAAAAATGGGCAATGACGCAAAATAATCTGGCGACTGCTTACTTATACAGAATATTAGGAAACAGAGGGGAGAATCTGGAAAATGCGATCGCTGCTTATTCTGCGGCTCTGGAAGTCAGAACCCGCACTGATTTTCCTGAAAAATGGGCAATGACGCAAAATAATCTGGCGACTGCTTACTCTGACAGAATATTAGGAAACAGAGGGGATAATTTGGAGGAGGCGATCGCTGCTTATTCTGCGGCTCTGGAAGTATATACCCGCACTGATTTTCCTGAAAAATGGGCAACTATACAAAATAATCTGGCGACTGCTTACTCTGACAGAATATTAGGAAACAGAGCCGAGAATTTAGAAAAGGCGATCGCTGCTTATTCTGCGGCTCTGGAAGTTTATACCCGCACTGATTTTCCTGAAAAATGGGCAACTATACAAAATAATCTGGCGACTGCTTACTTATACAGAATATTAGGAAACAGAGGGGAGAATCTGGAGAAGGCGATCGCTGCTTATTCTGCGGCTCTGGAAGTCAGAACCCGCACTGATTTTCCCCAAAATAATGCAGAAACTTTGTTAAATCTCGGTATCTTATACCAAGAAGAGAAACAATTTAATTTAGCTTACGACACCTTTGCCCAAGCAATAGCAACAGTCGAAGCTTTACGAGGTGAAATTAATGCAGGTGATAATTTAGGTGAAGAAGCCAAGCGCAAACAAGCAGAAGAATGGAATAAACTTCATAGACGCATGATAGAAGTTTGCCTAGCATTGGGCAAAGACACTGAAGCGATAGAATATATTGAACGCAGCAAAACCCGTTATTTAGTAGAACTATTAAGCAAAGCAGACTCAATCAATCTAGAGAATCTCCCTGAAATAGATAGCAATATCCGTTTTGCAGAAATTCAAAATCTTTTAGACGATGAAACAGTTATTATTCAATGGTATATATTTACTGATTGTTTTCGTGCCTTCATCATCAGCAAAAACCATCAACCAATCATTTGGCAATCAGGCTCAGAAGATTTAAAAAATTTAGAAGAATGGACTGATAATTATCTGCAAATCTACGGTGAAGATAAACAAAAATGGCGATATCAGCTAAACGAGAAACTAACCCAACTCACTCAAATCCTTCACCTCAATCAGATAATTTCTCTCATCTCCTCCCAATACAAAAAACTGATTGTCATTCCCCATCGTTATTTACATTTATTCCCACTCCATGCTGTACCCCTAGCTAATAAACACTCATCACAACCAGAATATTTATTTGATAGATTTCCTCATGGCGTAAGTTATGCACCAAGTAATCAACTTTTACGATTTACTCAACGACGAGTGCGAAGATTAGCCAACTTAGAATTAAATTCCTTCAGTAACTTATTTGCCATTCAAAACCCCACTAACGATTTAGCCTTCACAGATATCGAAGTCGAAACCATAGCCGCAGATTTTCAACCCCAAAAAATCCTCAAACATCACCAAGCCACCAAAGCCGCCTTAACAGCAACACCAACAGATGAAACCCTCAGCAATTCCCAATGGCTACATTTCTCTTGTCACGGTTACTTTAACTTCCGTTTCCCCTTAAAATCTGGTTTACAGTTAGCCGATGCAGTAACCTCTACAATTCCCAGCACCATCAACTCATCACGCTACCTGAGAATTGACAACGAAAAAGCTATTGATTTAGATAAATGTCTCACCCTAGAAGATATCTTTCAATTAAACTTAAATAACTGTCGCCTCGTCTGTCTGTCCGCTTGCGAAACTGGTTTTATTGACTATACAAATAACAGCGATGAATATATAGGTTTGGCAAGTGGTTTTATGCGTGCTGGTGGAACTAACATTATTAGTAGTTTATGGGCAGTTAGCGACTTTCACACAGCTTTACTAATGATTAAATTTTATGAAAACTTACCACTTTATCAATATAATGTGTCCTTAGCCTTGAACCATACCCAAACATGGTTACGCCGAGCAACGCAATCACAAATTATAGACTGGGTGCAAAGTAAAACCAATATGCAAAACACACAACAGCAAAAAATCATTGGCTTTTTACAACAATATAAACCTGAACAACAACCATTTAAAAGACCAGAATTTTGGGCTGCTTTTTCTGCTATTTCTCCAGTTTAGTTTTTATCTTCTCAATAGAATAAAGATTAAATTAGTAGCAAATTAAACGCAGATGAACGTAGATTTTTACCCCTTCCTAACCTTCCCCTTGTAAAGGGTACGGTGTACACACAAGTCTTATAAAGTTGCCCAAAAACGTTTTGATCCCCCCTAACCCCCCTTAAAAAAGGGGGAACAAGAATCAAAGTCCCCCTTTTGAAGGGGGATTTAGGGGGATCAAACCACATTTTGCACCCAGCACAAAGATGTGGGTAATGGATAGCTTTACAAGGGGGGACTAATGTAATTAAAATCACAGTTAATCACTTTTGAAACATCCTCTTATATAAAATTTGGTATAACTTGTAAAATATCCTCAATAATTAACCAACTCAAAAACAAAAGCTATGGAACCAGATAAACTTATTCAAGCATTTACCCAAGTGGTGAGAAACCAAGATTATGTTTTCTCGCCAGAAGCTATTGTAGCCATCCCCGAATTACTAAACAAACTTGCTCAATTAGAAACCCAACCACCAGATTTATTTGCAGAAGCCATTCGCCAATGGTATCTCGACTATGAAGATGTGAGAGACGCTGTATTAATTGAAGAAAGAGAAATTGAGAAAGTCAGCAAAAGTAAGCCAGAAATCCAAGAAAATACTCAAGAAAATCGCTATCGAGTAGTACAAGATGAACTCAAGAAACTAGAAGAGAGAAAAACAAGCAATAGCCAAACCAAGCAACCATGAAAATTTATGCACCAAACATTCATTTATTCGCTTTTCAATTGTACAAAAGTGCCAGTAGTGACATAAACAATTCATCATCAGATAAAGACTTTCTTTGGCATCAGGCTAACGCTATAGCCAGCGCAACTTTACACAAAAATTTACAACTCCATCAACGTCTTGATGTTAATAAAAACCCAGATAACCCCCGTGTCGATTTACTCAAAGACTCAGAAGTAATCGATGATAACTATGCTGTCGATTTGCAGGGTAACATTTCTCTCAACCAAACCCAAGACTTATTAATTAAAGGCTTTGCTCATCCCTTAAGAATATATGATAGTTACAGTTTATGGCTAAATCTCCGCCGTCCCGAAAAGGAAAATAACAATCAGACAGATGATGTAGACATTACTTTTTTACGGCAATTAAATCAAAATAATTGCTTCACAGTTCCCGCAAATCCTTTATTTCTCGGTCAAAGTCTGCTAATTACTGGCTGGTTAACAGGCGCAAAAGACAGACAAATTATCCAGCAAATAGCCAATGAATGTTTAAAATCTTTCTTTCCTGATAACTATCCTCTACCACCATTCAACCGCCAAGGCGAGTTATTTGGTAGTCCAGTTTTTGAATACGGTTTATTTAGCCAATTAAATAATTATCAACACGTTCTAATATGGTTATTTACTGACGAACAAGCAGACAGTAAATTTAATCAATGCTATCAAGAATTACTAGATTTATTTTTCTTCCGTACCAAAGCAGTTAAAGCTTATAAAGATAGTCGTAAAATATATCAAGAACTAGATTCAGCCTATAGAAAAGTCGAAGATACAATTGATAAAGTTCCCAAATTAGATGAGACCCAATATGATAATAAAATCAACTTAAGTAACTTAAAAAACCAGTTAAAAGCTTTACCCCAAATATCATTAACATACACACGCCTACTACGAAACTTAGAAGAATATCAAAATACAATCGCTATCAATACTTATAATTACAACGAGAGACTACAACAAATTAAAAGCATCTTCGCCAATGAAGATATCAGCTTTCTAGAAACATTTAGCCAAAAAAACTGCGCTTATTTCCAACAACAAATTAATGGCGACTTGGGTTATTTTCGTCACGGCTCAGAATTGTTAGGTAAAGCCATAGACACAATTCGCGGTATTGTGGAAATAGAACAAGCAGAGCGCGATGTAGAACAAGCAAAACGCGATCGCACTCTAGAAACCACAATCCAAATAATAGGTATCGGCTTTGGTGGCGGCGCAATAGCTTCCGGTGTCATCGTTTCCCACATCGACAAAATCAACCAACCCTTAGCCGCATTATCTCCTGATAACCAACCCCATCCCTTTTACGCCTCGTTAATTCTCAGTTTCTTTGCTGTCTTATTTTTTATCTGCGTAGGCTGGCTAATTACTAGACGGCGAAAGTAAGCTATTCTGCTTTTTATTTAGCGGTGCGTTAGGCGCTTCAGTTAAGTTATTCATAAGTTGAGTCGTTTGTTAGTCATCAATCAAGAAGCTGTGGAGTTAGCCGCAGAAATCTCTAAAAACTTTGAGGCGTTGGGAATTGAGGGCTAATATAGTAGTTACACTCGTAATTACATAGGGGAAAGTTTCATGATCCAGACCTTAAAGTTACGCAAAATTGGTAATTCTGTGGGGGTGACATTTTCTAAGGAGTTGCTAGAAAAGCTCAACCTTTCCGAAGGGGATACCTTATTTGTCACGGAAACTGAACATGGACTCCAGCTTAGTCCTTATGATCCTGAATTTGAGAAAGCGATGGCCATTTATCGAGAAGGTAGCCAGAAGTTTCGTCAGGCGTTGAAGGAACTCGCTAAGTGAATGTTTAAATCGCCGACTCCAAGTGTCTTTAATTTTGAATTTTGAATTTTGAATTTTGAATTTTGAATTGTTAATCCCTATCCCCTATTTTGACTTTGCCGCACTTGTTGTAATAACATTTCCACACTTGCGGCTGATGGTAAACACTTCAAGCCTTGGCAAACTAAACCAACACTATTATCAGGTAAGCTAGACACTACAGAGAATGCAACCGTCGGTAAGTAACTGGGGATCAAAGTGTGGATTTGCTCAATTGTGCTACGAATCAAAGTAGAGTTACGATACCAATCTAAAGCCGTGAATAAACTAGGACAAGCTTGAGGAGCGCTAGACATAACAGTTTTGAAAGCTTTTAACCCAGCTTCGGCTAAATCGAGATAGTGTAAATCATCGGTGAGTAATGACAGACGCACGAGATTAGCGATCGCCACACCGTTAGCTGAGGGTGTAGCATTATCTATATAGCTGCGTTCTCGTATAATCAAATCTTGACTAGCATCACTCGCTGTATTAAAGTAACCACCAAGCTCTATACTCCAAAGAAACTCATCAAATTGGTGTTGTAGTGCGATCGCTTTTTCTAACCAAAATCTCTTTTCAGGTGTGGCTGTGTGTAAATCTAGCAGCGCTTTAATAAATAAAGCATAATCTTCCGACTGAGCCAACACAGCCGCTTCCCCTCGATAGTTGAGCCTGTAGAAACGCCCATCGACAAATTGATTTTCTAAAATAAAGTTCGCCGCCTTAGCTGCTAGTTCCCCAGCCAAAGGTTGCTGAAATACCGCAGCAGCCCTAGCCAAACCAGAAATCATCAAGCTATTCCAAGCCACAATCATCTTTGTATCCGTCACCGAAGGGATACGTCCTGGCCAGTGAGTAGTTTTGGCTTCCTGGTTGTCCTGTGCTGGTGGAAAAGTCTCTAGGGTATCCGCATCGCTACCATAACGAGCAGCAAACAACTTTCCTAATGCAGTTTCTATACTTGCACTCAATTCCCCTGGGTGTCGGCGTTGCAGTACATTTTTACCTTCAAAGTTCCCCTGAGGACTGACTGTAAATTGCTGTTGTAATTCCGTTAATTCTGTTGGCGTTAACAGTTGTTCTAACTCAGCATAACTCCAGACATAAAAAGCACCTTCCTCTGGTTCTACATCCGTAGGAGTTGTGAAACTATCAGCATCTTGAGCAGCGTAAAAATAACCTTCCGGCGCGGTCATTTCCCGTTGCAGCCATGCAACAGTTCCAGTCACAGCCCTTGCAAAAGCTGGCTCCTTGACTCCCGCACTCCATAAATTTGCTAGATACTCGACAATTTGACCATTGTCATAAAGCATCTTTTCAAAGTGGGGAACCGTCCAAGTGGGATCAACAGTGTAACGGTGGAATCCCCCAGCCACATGGTCATAAATCCCACCCAAAGCCAAATCCAGACCCCGTTGAGTCGAAATTTGCTCTCCCTCATATCGGGATGCAAAATTAAATCTAGTTCCCCGCAATGCTAATTCAGCATAGGGAATCATCGGAAAACTATTACCGTATTCGTTGGGAGTAATTACGCCTGTGTTAGTTTCCCAACCACGCCTGAATAATTCGCTTTCTTCCGCTTCTGGGGTAGCTTCCCCTTTTAATACCGCAGAGGTGAGGAGCGATTCCACAATTAAGGCTTTCCGTTGGCGCAAATCTGCTTTTTCAGTATCGTAATAGCGGCGTAATGCTTCCAGAATTTGCAAAAACCCAGGACGATTGTACTTTGGCTCTATAGGAAAGTAAGTACCAGCGTAAAACGGAACTAAGTCCTCTGGTGAAAGAAAAACATTTAAAGGCCAGCCTCCTTGACCACTCATCATCTGCAACGCCTGCATATATATGCTGTCGATATCTGGTCTTTCTTCCCTATCTACTTTGATAGGCAAAAAATTAGCATTCATATATTCGGCTATAGCTTGGTCAGAAAAAGCCTCACCTTCCATCACAGTACACCAGTGACAACTGGAGTAACCAATCGACAAAAAAATTGGTTTATCTTGTGCTTTAGCTGTAGCAAGAGCTTCATCACACCAAGGCCACCAATCAATGGGGTTTTCGGCGTGTTTGCGGAGGTAGAGACTCTTGGTTTGGGCAAGGCGATTAGTCATGATACAGATGCTGGTAGTTGCCTTATTTGCCCAGTCTAGCTTGAATGGGTGATGATTGCTGAGTCATGATTTTCTAACTTTGCACCCTATTTTTTATTCCCTACTCCCCAATATTCATTTTAAAGAACGTAAAAAACTCACCAGTGATGCAGGGACTTCTGGCGTGGGTGTAACTGTTCTCGTTTGGATTTTACTATTTGGGTGAATTCCTGCTATCAGGTGGAGCAAGAAAGTGATGATGGCGGCTTGCACAAGTTTTTCTAGCATGGCAGGTCTCCCTCGGTTGATAGCATTGGCTAGTGAAATTAGTGAGTCTAACTACACCCCGTTATCTTGGTTTAACGGATTTCTGTTAAATATCCAGTATCCTGGCTGATGAAAAAGCTAAAGAAATATTGAATATTGAAATTGAAGATGCACAACTGATTTAGGTCAAGATGGTGTTTTGTCTACCGTGAGCGATCGCCAAGCTACATAATGTGAATAGCAAGCCTGAAAATCAGGTGGGCAATTGCCAATAAAGGTTGATTTTTCTTTCTCTAATCTAGAAGAGCCATTTCTCTAGACGCATCTCACTATCAAAAGTGCCAAGATGATGATGTGCATCTGCACTAGGGTTTAGGGACTGGGGACTAGGGATTAGGGGAGCAGGGGGAGCAGGGGGAGCAGGGGAAGCAGGGGAAGCAAGGGAAGCAGGGAGTAAATGTCATCCCCAATCCCCAATTCCCAGTACCCAATCCCCAATTGATAAGATGGATGTAAATTAGCTACAAGCACGCTGCATGACTATTCCTATCGTTATTGAACAATCGGGTCGAGGTGAACGCGCCTTTGATATTTACTCACGGCTATTACGTGAGCGGATTATCTTTTTGGGTCAACAAGTTGACAGCAACTTGGCTAACTTAATCGTTGCTCAGTTACTGTTTCTGGACGCAGAAGACCCAGAAAAAGATATTTACTTGTATATAAATTCTCCTGGTGGTTCTGTAACTGCTGGTATGGGAATTTTTGACACTATGAAACACATCCGCCCTGATGTTTGTACCATCTGTACAGGATTGGCGGCAAGTATGGGTGCTTTTCTCCTGAGTGCTGGGGCTAAAGGTAAGCGGATGAGTCTACCCCATTCGCGGATTATGATTCACCAACCTCTAGGGGGCGCTCAAGGTCAAGCAACTGATATTGAAATTCAGGCGCGGGAAATCCTTTACCACAAGCGGCGGTTAAATGATTACTTAGCCGAACACACTGGTCAACCCATTGAGCGCATTGCTGAAGATACCGAACGTGACTTTTTCATGTCGCCCGATGAAGCCAGGGATTACGGTTTAATTGACCAAGTGATTGACCGTCATGCTGCTGGTAGCCGTCCAGTGGCGATGGTTAGTCAGTAGTCATTGGTCAATGGTCAATAGTCAATAGTTAATTTACTTGCTAACTATGGACTATTGACTTTGGACTATTGACTAATTTAGAACCCAGCAATTGGGTCTGGTTGAGATTCTAGGTGTTTGAGGAAGCTGTGTAATTCGTCTTCTGTTAACAAAGTACGTCCGCGTTTACCGTAGGTTTTGATTAAATATTCTCTTCCTTGTTCTGGTGTCCAACCCAAGCGCTGCAATTCGACATCAGTTTTAGCGATTACATCTGATAAATCTACAGGCTCGGCTTTTTTCTTTTTCTTCCCTGTGCCGCCTGATATGCTGGTTACGTTCTCTTGGGGACTGTAGTTTCGGGGCGTGAATGGGGTGACATTACTATTAGCTATTTCCGTTATGGTAGGAATTTCTGGCTGTTGTGCTGTCAATGGAGGTAGGTCTTCAATTGGCGGTTCTAGTTCTGGTTCGTAGTAGTTAATATCTGGTAATTTCTGGGGGAAGTCGGGAATTGGGTTTTCAGTTTTACTACTTTTCGATGTTGTTGTTTTAACTGAGGTAGTATTCAGTACATCTTTGCTTTGATCATTATTGTTAGTAATTGACCAATTATTTTTGCCAAAATCCTCATTTTGAATCGAAGTATAAGTAGACTCATAAGAGATAGGATCGGCTTGTACCTGAGATATGAGTTTTGGGGAAGGCGCTATTGATGCTTGTGGTGTATCTGTGATCCCCAAAACAATCAACGCTCTATTTCTTGCTTGGTCTTCGGCGGCTTCCACAGTTTCTGCTGCTGCCATACCAGTTGCGCGAGTGATACCTTCAATTTGGACGCTTGCCCGAACGATATATTTTCCCTGAAAAATTTGGACTAATTCAGAAATTAAGCTGCCGTTGGGGTACAAGCTCTGGAATTGAGCCAACATAATACTGCCACCAAATCTAAATCTATTGAATAATGGGGTTGATGCTACCTGTTTACCCCAGCCACTGGTTACACGTTGGAGATTTTTGATCCTACCGAAGTTATCAACAAACTTTTGTGGGATGAGAAATCTTGGTAAATGTGACTAACTTTTTCCTTTAAGGTTTCTCTCTGGATATATTTTAATTTACATCCACTTACCTTGTATGTGGGTAAAAATATCCGTTGTGTTGACCAAGAGCAAAGAATGTAACCACAAATTACGAATTATTACAATAGCTGAGTGTAGAGGTAATTTTTTGTTTCTACTCACTAACTCTAGGTGACTTGGCTATTAATGCTATACTATTTACCCAATTCCAGATCCATAATATTTTCTGGAAGTGCGCTCTAAATCTACAATAATGGAGATAAGGTTCGCCCTCATTGCTTATTAAGCTGCTACCTAATTGTTACCGATTCTACATATGGGCAAATTGGGTGATTCAGCAGTTTCTCCTAGTAAAAATCAGAGTATCATGGCGTAAAAGTACCTTCAAGCTAGACAATCAAACACCTGTATTTTCCCCTACATAACGCTTTTGGTCAGCGTGGAGAGTAAATCTTAAAACCAGCCTCTCAAAACCAACCGCGTAATTACCTGATGGGGCAAAATGTAAATCAGGCGTAGTCTCTAAGTTTGGTTAGATGAAGGAACCTAAGCGCAAGCTAACTCTGAGTTTGTCGTGCAGTGAGAAGTTCTTCAGAAGTTTACTCCTGCAAAGAAGTAACCTACGCGGAGCGACTTATGAAGAAGCAGCTTACCTTTCGGTTGGGTTAGTTTCTTCTGTGGAAACTTCGGGAACCCAACTTGAGGGTAATTCGTGTCCAGTTAGTATCCGTAAGCCGTGAGGGTATACGGCAAAGAACCAAATTCAAGCAAAAATGATGTTTTGACCAAAGGTCGGTTCACTGCATGGAATTTTCAATCGCTACACTCCTTGCCAATTTCACCGATGATAAATTGGTGGCTCGCAAAGTTTTGGAAAAGAAACTAGGATGCGAGGATGAAGACAGTTTAGAAAAACTCCACATCGCCTTGGAAGTGCTGGAGAGAATTGGGGTTTTGGCAAAAGAACGCGGGAAGTATCGCCGCATTTCCGAGGAAGGAATGATCGAAGCAAAGCTACGTTGTTCTAGTAAAGGCTTTTGCTTTGCCATTCAAGATGTGGAAGGGGCTGAGGATATTTATATTCGTGAAAGTCATCTGAGTAATGCTTGGAATGGCGATCGCGTATTGGTACGTGTTCTCAAAGAAGGCAGTCGTCGCCGTTCTCCTGAAGGAGAAGTTAAGCTGATTTTGGAACGTTCCAATCACACTTTACTGGCACGGATTAAACAAGTAGAAGGCGGTTTTCGTGCTGTCCCTCTAGATGATCGGCTGCTGTTTGAACTAAAAATTCAAGCCAACAAACTCAAACTAGAAGAGGCTATTGATCACCTCGCTCACGTCGAAGTACTGCGTTATCCTCTAGCTCAGTATCCGCCAGTAGGTCGTGTAGTCCAAATTTTGGGCAGTGATGCGGAAGCGGCGGCGGATATAGATTTAGTTACCTGTAAACATGATTTATCACGTAATTTCCCTGAGTCAATATTAGATGCAGCCGCTAAGTTGCCCAAAAGGCTACTTAAAGCAGACCTAAAAAATAAACTAGATTTACGCAATCTATTTACCTTTACTATTACTGGCATCAATAGCGACACCAAGGTAATAGAAAATGCCATTAGTTTAGAAAAAACAATAGCTGGCAATTGGCAATTAGGTTTTCATATTGCTGATGTATCTCACTACGTCCAACCAGATGAACCCTTAGACAGGGAAGCAATCAAACGGGGTCGGTCGGTGTATTTGGGAGACTTGGTATTGTCCATGTTACCGGATACTGTTGCCGATCGCGCTTCACTTGTGACCGGGAGCGATCGCCTAGCACTGTCTTTTTTAATTACGATTTCTTCCCAATCCGGAGAAGTTTTGGAATGGGAAATTCAGCCCAGTGTCATTAACGTAGATAGCAACATCAGTAAACAGCAAGCAGAAGCGATTCTCCAAGGTGCAGCCACGAAAAAAGACTCGCCACAGGTTATAGAACGGCTACAAAACTTAACTACTATTGGGCAAGCCATCAAGGAATCGCGTCTAGCCCGTGGTAGCTTACAGTTAAATCTGCCGTCGAATCAAAACCCCTACTATGATGAGGGTAGTTTAGGGGCTGTACTGGTGAATGATTCCCCAGTGCGATCGCTACTGATGGAATTGGTGTTACTAGTTAATGAATTAATTGCTACCCATCTGAGTGCTTTAGGTGTCCCCGCTATCTGGCGCACTCAAGGCACACCAGACTCGGAAGATGTCCAAGAAATGCTGAAACTGGCGATTAATTTAGGGGTAGAACTAGCGATAGAACCAGATGTAGATATTGAACCCTTGGATTATCAACAGTTAACCAAGGCTTTTGCTGAGTCTCCCTCAGAGCAGGTGTTAACTTATCTTTTGCAAGATACCCTCAAGCCTGCGGTGTACAGCACTACCAAAGCCTCCCACTTTGGTTTAGCCCTAGCACAATACACCCATTTCACAGCCCCTCTACGCCGTTATCCAGACTTGCTGATGCAGAGGGTGTATTATCAGCTACTAGAACACGGACGCGATCGCCGTAACACCAGAGTCAAAGAACGGGTTAACCTGCGCCACTCCTCCAGCCACTCTGAGATTAACTGGAACGTTTTAGCCCCAGAGTTGCAGCAGGAAATGCAAAGCGACTTGACCAGGGTGATTATCCAAATCAACGACAGGGAAAAAGAAGTCCAAGAAGCCGAAGCCGATTTAGCTGGACTGCAAAAAGCCCAACTGATGAAACAGCGTATTGGTCAAGTCTTCCAAGGCGTGATTACTGGCGTACAATCCTACGGTTTCTTTGTGGAAATCGAAGTCCCAGCTGCCGAAGCTGCAACCAATCCGGGTGTACCCTTGCGGGTGGAAGGGTTAGTACACGTCAGTTCTCTCAAAGATGACTGGTATGAATACCGCGCCAGACAACAGGCACTATTTGGCAGAAAAAATCGTGCTTCTTATAGATTAGGCGATCGGGTTTCCGTACAAGTCAAGAGCGTCGATTATTATCGCCAGCAAATCGATTTAGTCACTGTTGGTAGTGATGGCTTAGTTAAAAATTTAGGTGTTGGTAATGTCAATGGCGATATTTCCGATATTTACCTACCAAACGACCTGGAATCTGATGATTTAGACTCTTATGCAGATGAAGAATAAATTTTGTTAAGTATCTGGTGTCACAACATAACAAACCTCTGATTATCGGCGTATCAGGAGCATCTGGACTGATTTACGCCGTCCGCGCCCTCAAATATCTGCTCACAGCCGACTATGAAATTGAATTAGTTGCCTCTAAATCAACTTACATGGTTTGGCAAGCAGAACAGGAAACTCGGATGCCGTCAGAACCAAAACAACAAGAGCAATTCTGGCGAGAACAAGCCGGAGTTGCTTTGTCCGGTAAACTGCGTTGCCATCCTTGGAGCGATGTAGGAGCCAATATCGCCAGTGGTTCCTTCCGCACCTCAGGAATGATTGTGATTCCTTGTAGTATGAGTACAGTAGCCAAGCTAGCTGGTGGTTTGAGTTCTGACTTACTAGAACGGGCTGCTGATGTGCATCTCAAAGAAGGACGTAAATTAGTTATCGTTCCTAGAGAAACGCCTTTTAGCTTGATTCACCTACGCAACTTAACTACCTTAGCTGAAACTGGAGTCCGAATTGTCCCCGCCATTCCTGCTTGGTATCACAATCCGCAAAGCATTGAGGACTTAGTTGATTTTGTTGTTGCTCGTACTTTAGACCAACTTGATATCGATTGCGTACCTCTAAAACGATGGGAGGGAGGTAAACCTAATTCGTAAATGCTAACAGCCTGCGGCTAGGCTAATAATTCAGGTGTTATTCCTTTACAGTTATGGATGTCAAACAAGAAAGAACAACGGTTTCTTTCCCCCTTCCTTGTTTCCATACAGCATCTGCCTTTTGTCCAAGCTTTATCATGGGTATAAGAGGAAAAATTGAAAACTACGTAGGTGAAGCCTCGCCGCAGGCTATAACAAATTACGTAGCTTGCCTTCCTTTGCTACGCAACGCTCGCGCGAATAGAACGCTATCGCGCACTCGCAAGCTACAGAAAGCGTATCCGTAGGATTCACCCATAGGGTATTACGAATTATTTTTATGGCTGTAATTCGCTTAACTTTATTAGTAACAGTACTAGGTGGACTAACACTTTTGTTAGTACAAAATTGGTCGCCAGCTCTATCTCTGGTGTTTTTGGGGATGCGAAGTCAGCCGTTACCATTAGCTCTGTGGATACTATTTAGTACAGCTGCTGGTGCTGGCACATCTTTATTAATAACTAGCTTATTCAAATTATCTAATTATTTGGGGGGGCAACCACGTCGAGTCACCCCTAAATCAACCACTACCTCTAGCCGTAATACAGCGAACCGCAAAGAAGAATTTACACCTCCCCCATCTAGCCAAGCACCGCCAAATAAAACTAACTACGTGGCTCGTGATGAGTTTGATGATTGGGAAAGTAACGGTGCAGATGATGACTGGGATTTTGAAGAAAAGCCGGGGAACAGGGCAACTACAAATTCTCAAGCTGAGTCATTTCCAGATTCCTCAACTTATGAGCGCCCACAAAAACCTAAAAGCGGCTCTCAGTCGGGTTCTACATATTCCTACAGTTACCGAGAACCAAAAAACACCGCAGCAGGTAAGAGCGAATCTGTTTATGATGCCGATTACCGAGTTATTATTCCTCCATATCAGCCACCAAATAAAGAGGTAGCCAACGACGATGAGGAGGATTGGGGTTTTGATGATGATGAATGAGAATACTAAGTGCTGAGTTTTATTGGCTGTAGCGAGACGTGTAGCCAGCTTTGATTACAGACGTAATTTTCCCTCACCCAAACTTAACACCACATCTTTCACGGGACTCCTGTTTTACTCTTCCGTTCATAGCAGCTTCTTGCAAACTCATGAACGCGTTTAAATCTTCCGAATCATAATGAGTAGTCAGTAAGTAACGTAGCTGGTTTTCTGCTTCAACTGTGAGATAACCTGTTGTTAAAGCTTGTTGCACAACATCACGAATTCGAGTCATGGTTGATGCCTCATTACACACCACATTAATTAATTTGAGCTAACGACCTGAGAATATGCAGTATTTTTTATACCTAAAGTGTCAATTTTGGTAAAGCTGTTTGATGCTGTTTTAATACTAGGTTCGTCATTTTTTACACCTTCTTTTTGAAAAAAGATTGATTAAAGCTAGTTAAATCTAAATGTAAAAATATGATTCATGTGCTGTATAAAACACCGTATTATGTCCAACTGAAGTGGCTCCGTCAAAGATAAAGTCAGGCTTGTTTATGTTGACTGAATTTGTCTGATTAAAGTTTCAAAGAAGCTTTATTAAATTTCCTTTAAACCTAACCATACTTAATACATTACTACGAAGTCACCAGATTAAAATTGTTAAAATAGTTATAAATTGACCAGCAATTTATTGTGGCTGTATAGAATAATTATCAACAAAATTTCTAAGTTGCGTTGAATACATATCAAATAGTAATAACAACAGTTAGCCCTCAATAACTCGCTTTATTTATAGAGATTACAAACAATTTAGCGCCTCGAAATTATACATATATATTGGTATCCAGCAAAGGAACCCCTCTGATACAAGTAGAAAATATTCTCAAGGAATCAGCATTCATATGATTTGATTCCATGAGAAATGAGGAATATTCTTAATCAAATTTTTAGCAGTATTACTATAGAACTCCTTGGTGCTTCTTGAAATATATCTAGAGGAAGCGTTGCGCCTGTCAATTTTCCTCATCTTCTAGGAGGTAGTGCATTGTGAAGTTGTCTTCTGTTACATAAAAACTACTGTCACGTGATTTTAGGCTTTACTCACCTTGCTTCAGTCCCAAGTTTACGTGCAGGCACAGGCCAAGTAATCACGAATCAAATGGGATTGCTATGTGAGGGTTTATTTAATGGGGCTGTAAAATCTGGGAAGAAATGTTGAGGAGAGACGTAAAAACGACTTGATAATACTACCTGGCGATCGCTAGTTTTTGCACCTACCTTAAAGCAGATATTAGATAAACTTATATAGTGATGGGCAAGGCTGATTGTATTATGGTTTCTTGGGCATCACCCGTCCTACTGGGGTTGTTTTCAATCAACACACCAGATTCTGATAAGGGAGAATTAAACAAGCGTGAGTAGTTTATTGCAGGGAGTTAACCTATACTTAATCGGCATGATGGGCGCTGGTAAGACTACGGTAGGACATTTACTCGCCAAAGAATTGGGTTATGGCTTTTTAGATACTGATAATGTGATTGCCCAAGCTGCTAAAAAATCTATCAACGAGATATTTGCCGAAGCAGGGGAAGCCGGATTTCGCCAAATAGAAAGCGATGTGTTAGCCCAGGTTTGTTCCTATACTAAGTTGACTGTAGCGACTGGTGGCGGCATTGTGTTGCGGCGAGAAAACTGGAGTTACCTACACCACGGTTTAATTGTGTGGCTAGATGTGCCAGTAGATATACTGTATGCACGTTTAGCGGCAGATACAACAAGACCACTTTTACAGGATGATGACCCTCAAGGCAAATTGCGATCGCTCCTGGAACAACGAACACCGCTTTATTCGCAAGCAGATTTACGCATCTGTGTCAATGCAGAAGAAACACCAGAACAAATTGCTCATAAAATTATCCAGGCAATTCCTAGCGTCTTGAAACAAACTGCTGTTAATTAGTAATTCGTAATTTGTCATTCGCAATGAAAGCAACAATTACGAATTATACTGACTGCATAAATATATAAGTTTCCACGGCTCGTCAATGATGGTCAACGATATTGAGTATATCAGGCAAGCTGAAGCTACTCGTGTGCAGGTACTAAGCGAAGCACTACCTTATATTCAACAATTTGCCGGTCGCACCGTTGTTGTTAAATATGGTGGTGCGGCTATGAAAGATAGCCACCTCAAAGACCAAGTTATCCGCGATATTGTCTTTTTATCCTGCGTTGGGTTGCGACCAATCTTAGTGCATGGTGGTGGCCCGGAAATTAACAGTTGGTTGGATAAGCTAGGAATAGAAGCACAGTTTAAAAACGGTCTACGAGTCACCGATGCTCCCACAATGGATGTGGTAGAAATGGTGTTGGTGGGTCGAGTTAATAAAGAAATTGTCTCTCTGATTAACCAAGCTGGCGGCTTGGCAGTAGGACTTTGTGGTAAAGATGGGAACTTAATTACTGCTCGTCCCCAAGGTCAAGAGGGTATTGGCTTTGTCGGGGAAGTGAGTAACGTTAACATTAAAATTTTGGAAACTTTGGCAAGTAACGGCTATATTCCCGTCGTTTCCAGTGTTGCCGCCGACGAATCGGGACAGGCTTATAATATTAACGCCGATACCGTAGCTGGTGAAATTGCTGCCGCCTTAGGGGCAGAAAAATTGATTTTATTAACGGATACCAGAGGGATTTTAAAAGATTATCACGACCCTGGAACATTGATTCCCAAAGTAGATATTAGGGAAGCCCGCGAATTAATTACTAGTGGTGTTGTTAGCGGCGGGATGATCCCCAAAGTTACTTGTTGTGTGCGATCGCTCGCCCAAGGAGTCAGAGCCGCACACATCATAGACGGCCGCATTCCCCACGCCTTACTACTGGAAATTTTTACTGATGTGGGTATTGGGACAATGATTCTCGGTTCTCAGTATAGTTAATTTATAAGGGTATGGGTAATTGGTGAGTCCAGCCCTGTAGGCGGTGAATCCAGTGCTGTAGGAGGGTTTCCCTCCGTAGGCAACTGGTGAACCCGGAGGGGTTTCCCGCCGTAGGGGACTGGCGTTCGCCGCAGGCGTTCTCGTAAGAGTACCCGGAGGGTAAGTTGGTAATGGGGGCTAATCTTTCCCCCTACCCCCCACTCCCTATTTTCCAGTTAGTGCTGATCGGTGGGCAAAAGTGAGTACAGAAAGTTTAGAACTGGCTAAAACTCGATATCAAGCGGGTAAAGTTGCTTTTGAAAATGGGCAATATCGAGAAGCCGTAGAAAATCTCGAAAAAGCCAGCGCCTTAGTCGCGCGTAACTCCCGCCTTGGGGGTGAAGTAGAAATTTGGTTAGTTACAGCCTATGAAGCGGCCGGACGTACAGAAGATGCGATCGCTCTTTGTCAGCAACTTCGTCGTCATCCCCACTCAGAAACTAGCCAACAAGCCCGACGTTTGCTTTATATCCTGCAAGCGCCAAGATTGAAAAGACCCAGTAATTGGATGACAGAAATTCCTGATTTAGGCGCACTGTCTGACAATGAAGCCAAAACTCGTGTTATGGCCAAGCCACGTAAACCTACAGAAAAAAAAGCACCTACTGAAGTCGAATTTGTTGATCTTTCTCAGGTAAATACCAAAGATAATCGCTTCATCTGGCTTGCCTTAATTGTGATTGGTTTAACTATTTCATATTTGGTTTGGCTGGATTTTTAGGAGGAGGTAAAAAAAGATGACTGTTGATTGTTGACTGTTGACTGTTGACTGTTAACTAATTACAACTAACACCCATAGCGCAGTAAATTTTGAGGAGAACTATATTAATGAGTTATGGTAATTTTGGTAAAAGTTTCAGAAAAATCATCAAACAGTTTAAGTTTTTTCTGCCAAACTTAACTGCTAAAAATAAACTTCGCAAACCCATTTTTTTATTAGTACTGTTAACATCACTGCTCTTGACTGGCTGTGTGCAGTACGATGTGGGGGTCAATTTTGATAATTCTAATCATGGTCAACTTGTGCAGCATATCAAATTGGCAGATAGGCTGACCAGTTTTAGTGGTGATTATGTATATGAATGGTTAACAAGTATAGAACGCCGCGCCCGTAAACTAGAAGGGAATGCCAAACGCATTTCGCCAGAAGAAGTAATTGTGACGATTCCTTTTAGCAATGGTCAAGAATTACAAACAAAATTCAACGAATTTTTTAATTCCCGCACCCATCAAACAAATGACACTGAAGCAGGTGCGGAAAATTCAGAATTTCCTAAAGTAGAGTCCAATTTGTTATTGACACAAAATAACTTTCTTTTGGTAGTTAGAAATCAATTAATTTATGACCTAGATTTGCGATCGCTCTCTTTAATCGCCAATAAAGGTAATGTTTTAACGGATACTGGCTCCATTCTTGATTTAAAATTCGCCTTAAAAACACCTTGGGGAGCCAAAAGCATTCAAAGAACAGAAACGGCCGTCCCACCAGAAAAGCAAAGGGGACAGCTAGTGTGGCAACTGCAACCAGGTGAACTCAACCATATAGAAGTAGTCTTCTGGTTACCCAGTCCTTTGGGTATTGGTGCTTTATTAATTATCCTGTTTGTTTGGGGTGGATTTTACCTCAGGTATACATTTATGCCAGACCCCAAACTGCAATTAGCTACTAAATCCGCCGTAGCAGAATAGTGATAAGTGTTGAGTAGTTAGGGACTTCCAATTAAAAAAATATTCCATTGATATTGTTCATTGTTGACCGTTGACGGTTCACAGTCAACAGTCAACAGTCAACAGTCAACGACTTGAACGGAATAATTTATTTTTTGGAGATACCTTAACGCACCATCTCAGATTTTTGATGGTATTCTACTCATCATTCGGAACTATAAGGTGATATGCAGCTAAATCAAATACTCTTACGTCAGGGCTGTCCATAGTCAAGAGTCCAGAGTTAAAGGCTAGCTTGGACTGTGGACTGTGGACTGTGGACTTTTGACAACCTGAGTGCGAAATATACAATTTAAATGAGTAACAGCTTATTAAGGAGATAATCGATGAATTTCCCAACTGTCATCATTTAAAAGAGTATAAAGCAGGCGATCGTGTAGGCGGCTAGAGCGTCCTTGCCAAAACTCTATCTCTGAGGGGATCACTCGCAACCCCCCCCAGTGGGCAGGTCTAGGAATCTCCTGATTTTCATATTTATGCTGAAATTCCTGCATCCTTTGCTCTAAAACTTCTCGGCTGGGGATGATTTCACTTTGATTCGATACCCATGCACCCAGTCGGCTATTAGCAGGACGACTGTAAAAGTAGTAGTCCGATTCGCTTTCTGAAACCTTCTCTACCCTACCTGAAATTCTGACTTGGCGTTCTAATTCTGCCCACCAAAAAACCAAAGCTGCTTGGGGATTTTCCGCTAGTTCTTGACCTTTGCGACTGTTATAGTTGGTAAAAAAGACAAAACCCCGTTCATCAAAGTCTTTAAGCAGTACCATTCTTGCAGAAGGTTGACCATCTGGTGTACTTGTAGCGATCGTCATAGCATTGGGTTCTGGAAGTTGGGCTGCTAAAGCCTGCTCAAACCACCTTTTAAATTGTATGAAAGGATTAGGATCAACCTCGATTTCACTCAAACCCTCTAGGGTATAATCCTTGCGGAGGTCAGCTATGGTTCTATCCATAATGATTTAATTCCTTTGCATCAATGCGCCGTTCTTCATCCCTTCAAAGTTTACTCATTTATGGTCTGAGCGGCCCGGTGATCGCTCTGAATGTTTGGCTATTGTCCGTACTTTTTCGCTACTTTCAAAGCCCTTTGACAATCCTGAGCCTGGCGGCGATTTTAGCTTTCCTACTGAATTATTTAGTAAAATTTTTTGAACGCGCTAGAATTACCCGCACCCAAGCCGTTGTTATAGTTCTGCTCGTTACCTTAACTTTATTCGGCATTCTGACAGTTACTTTAGTGCCGATGCTGATTGACCAAACAGTCCAATTATTAAATAAAATTCCTGATTGGTTAACAGCTAGTCAAGCAAACTTAGAGCATTTTGAGAGATTTGCCAAGCAGCGACGTTTACCCCTCGATTTGCGGGTTGCGAGTAATCAAATAAACGCCAGTATTCAAAGTGTCGTCCAGCAACTGGCTTCCAGTGCAGTGGGATTAGCGGGAACATTGCTCTCAGGATTGCTCAATTTTATATTAGTGATAGTGCTGGCATTTTATATGCTGATATATGGCGATCGCGTCTGGTATGGTTTGATTAATTTACTACCATCTAAAATCGGATTCCCCCTAACCAAATCTTTGCAGCTAAACTTTCAAAATTTCTTCCTCAGCCAGTTATTACTGGGGTTATTCATGATTGTCGCGCTTACCCCCATTTTCCTTATTCTCAAAGTACCCTTTGCTTTGTTATTTGCCATACTCATTGGAATTTCTCAACTGATTCCTTTTATTGGCGCAACTTTAGGTATTGGGTTAGTAACAATTTTGGTACTTTTGCAAAACTGGTGGTTAGCAGTGCAAGTGGCGATCGCTGCAATTATCATGCAGCAGATTAAAGACAACCTCTTAGGCCCCAGATTGCTGGGTAATTTTATTGGACTTAATCCAATCTGGATTTTTGTAGCAATTTTGATGGGATATGAAATAGCAGGTTTATTAGGAACACTAGTTGCTGTTCCTATTGCCGGCACCATTAAAGGAACTTTCGATGCTCTTAAGGGTGGCAAGTCGGATGATGTTATGTCAACAGTTACTATTGACCATACCTCACCTAACGATCAATAGTTAACAGATTGTTTGAAAAGTACTATTTATTACTAAAATCAAAAAATTAGTATTCAGTACGCCTTGATCTGCTCCCTATCGAATTATTTCGCTGCATCACAAAACCTAAAGATACTCGTTTCATGATTAAGTATAAAACTAAGAGGATCACAAAACTAGCAGTAATAATAATCAAAGGCTGCTTTCCTAAAAGTTCTTCTATACCTCTAGTCAATACAGCATCTGGTTGAGTAATAAAATCCCAACTATTAAATCGCAGAAATCTACCCCAATAAATACCGATCGCACACAAAGCATGAGTGATTAATTCAACCTTTAAAATCCATTCGCTTTTATCAATGCGGTGTAAATAATAACCTAAATTGATTAAAGATATGACATAAGCTTCAAATCCTGCTAATATCACCAGCAAATAAACAGGAATTAGCACTAAGGTAATCATCCATACCGATTCAATGGTGCGAATGTCGTGTATTAAATGAATTACATCAGTTAATAAATAAGGTGCATTAGGTAAAAAAGCATAGAAAACTAAAAATCCTAGCCACCATAGCCAAGAGCGTCCGCTTCTGATGCGGAACAGCCAAACACTCAAAAGCAAAGGTATAAAAGCCAAAAATAAATTCCAAGTCATCCAACGCATATTTATACTCAAGACTTGCAATACTCTGGCTAATAATTCTTCTTTCATAGCTGTTCGCTCTCAAAAGGTATAATTAGTCTGAATTTTATTACGCTTCCCTGCGGGACGCTTTGCGTTAAGCGGAGCTATGCCGAAGGCTTTACGCGTATTAGTTGTCAGTTGTTGACACAATCTGATCTAATACCCCGACCCACAAGTGGAGTGGTTTTTAAATATTTTTGCCACTAACTACTAACCACTGACTATTGACAAAACTCTATCCCCTTGTGGGTGGAGTTTTTATATTTGTTTTTACGTGAATAACATAGATGAATCCTGACAAGCCACAGTATAGCGATAAAATTATTAGTGGTAAACCTATTCTCGTAAAACAATGATCAATAACTGTAGTAAAAAACACTAAAAAGCAAAGTAAAAATACTGTCTAACAACCTCTCTTTTCTAGTTTCCCGATTAATTACAATCTGCTGGTGTCAGATTCCTGAATTATCTGGAAAATTTAGGATTAGCCAGAATTATAGTCGTAGCCAGATAGATGAAGACATCAACTTCAGATAAAATCCTCTCGACAACAAAAGGCTTTCAAGTCCGTCAGTCAACTGTCAACTCTCAACCATCAACAGCTATAAAAGGAAGAATCAAGCCTAAAATCTAGTTATTGAACAAAAGCGGTTTTATCATTCACCTACTCAGGCTGATTACAGTATTTATTTAGTTCTTTAACTAAGGTATCTGCTTCTTTGCCAGTAGTATTTGCGACTTTAGTGAGAGCCGTGTCAATTTCTGTTCTAGCCTTTTTTAGTTTTTCTTTACCTGTGGGTGATTCTTCCGCTAATTTAGCTGCACCAAGCGCCTTACCTGCTGTGGCGATCGCCTGACTAATATTTTGGAACACTTTGATGAAACTAGTTTGAAATTCCTTGAGATTTGGGTCTGTGAAATTAAGTTCTGCTAAAGAGGTTGTAATTGCTTCTAAATCCTTTGATAGTTGCAAGCTTGTAATGACTTGTTGTCCTTTGTTTTGCTCAATCAGGTAATTTCCCGCATTTACCACCTGAATGAGTCGCTGACATTGGGTGATTTTATCTTCAAAACAACCAGTAAGCAATAAAGAGATAGTTATACTTATACCAATAGGAATAATAATGTTATATTTGCGACTCACTGACATAAATTCTTCATCAAAAAACAAATCCCAACAATCGTAGCTAATAATCTAGCTATTTTGGGATAAAATCCTCACAAACCTTAAAAAGTAAAAACCCAGGCTATGTTATTGCTAGCCTGGGGAAACTATTTAGACATCTATTGAACACTATTTTCTATGCAATCTATTTCTGTCATTCATTGTTTGAAGGGTGACTTAACAGCAGGATGAGAAAAAGTACTCTCTTCAAACAATCTTACAAATTTGATATTTTGATCGCGCTTTTTTTGCGTTGAACAAGCAAAGCAGCACCTGCAAATAGACCAAAGCCAAGCAAAGCAGAAGGTTCAGGTACAGCTTTAGCCGGGTCATAGTCATAAGTGACTGTAATACCTGCTTTAGCGAAGGTATCAACGTAGGAAGTGATGTTACCTGATCCAGACACTTGGGATGTAGCGATCGCACTAAACAAAAAGTTCAAGTCACCAGTACCGATGAAAGACTGTAGAATGGCACTGTCTGTATAAGTTTTTGTATCTGAACCTGTGGCATTTAGTCCAGCAATAGTTCTTCCAGAAGTACCGCCAAAGTCGAGTCTTTGATCGAATCTACTAACTTGATAAGCGGAAATATTTGCTGGATTGAGCGATAGTAAGATGCTGTCTAGTTCTAAGGTTAATTTACCAGCAAGTTTAACGTCAATTGTGGTAGCATTAGCAGCTCTGTTTTCAAAACCTGCTTCTCCTGTCACATCTCCAGTAAATTGCAAGGTTACACTTCTGAGTGTACCAAGGGATGTATCAAACTTACTGACACCAATAGATTGATTAACAATGTCGGTAGGAGCAAAATCTGTGCCACCTGAGAAGGATATAGTAGCTGCGCTAGCAGATCCAGCAGTAGCAATAATTCCAGCGAGGGTTGTAGCAGCACCTAGTGTTTTAAACAGTGTTGTTGTCATGGGTAAATAATTTAGCTAAAAAAAGAATTGCAAAATGGCTAACTTATTTGTAACGCTGGAATCTTGTTTATTGGGTTGATAAATATACTTAAGTTTTCGTGAAGCTTTATCAACCTATCAAATTGTTAGAATACGTCCGCGTGATTCTTTCCCGGTAAACATTTAGCTTTTATCTTAACTAAGAATGTCTGCTAGTAAATTCTCGTAATACGGCTATTTTATTAGTGTATTGGTATTTACTTATTGACCAATTTATAAAATATGCGTAGTATCACGGTTTTGCTGGGCAATGCCTATTCCAGCACATCCAATTTTTTATTTAATAATTGATTCATGCGAAATTGTAATTGTTGTTGGAATCGTTTAGTACGTTGATAAACTAACTTACGTTCCTTACTAGAAACACAATCAAAAACCTTGTCATTTAATGTTTCTACAGGCTCAACAAAGTAATGTAAGCGAGTTCTCATTGCCCAAACACCCATTGAAGGGAAGACAATTAAAGCAAATATTAAAGGTGATATCGGTAAAAACGGTAGTTTAAATAATTTCCGTAATTTTTTTAAATTAATAGTCCAAGGATGTAAAGATTCGCTACCGATGCAGATAACAGGGAGAATGGGGATATGATAGCGATCGCTCAATTGTAAAAAACTCAAATCAAACTTCTGTAATTGGTAGCGTTGTCGCCAGCCTTTACGAGGCCCCCGTATTCCTTCGGGCGCATATAACAGAATTTTACCCTGGGCTACGGCTGCCTCAAAATCACTCAAATCAGCCCGGACTGCACCCAAAACCTGCGACCATTTGGGAGGTAGCCACCACACCATCCAAGGATGTTCAAATAATGACCCCTCTGCTATTGGTTGGGCTACCCAACCTCTTGTTTGACCTAATAAATAACCCAAACTAATAAAATCCCAAGGGAAACACATCCCCGCGTGATTCATCGCCACAATCATCGGGCCTGTTGATGGTAAATTCTCAATTTGATGCAATTCACCACGGAAATAATGCTGCACTATTGGGGCTAAAATCTCTTCCCGAAAAGCCTGTTGATAATTGGGGTTAAATTCCTCAGCCTCTATTCTGGGAGAACGACAACCCAGGCGCAACCATCGAATCAAAAATGCTAAATAAAATCCGCAAGGAATTAAAAATAATAAATACTCTAACCAATTCCATCCATCTGGGTCTTGATGATAATGTTGCCAGTGACGGTTAAATAAAATCAACCAGCCAGGAGGATACCACAAGCAAAACCAATCAAACCAGCTAAATTTATACCCTTGGTTGATATTCTGCTCTAAGTGAGTATTTGTCAAACTTTTAGATGGTTGATTAATCACAAATATTTAATATTCAAAGATAAAAGTTTTATTAGGAAAACATCCTAGCCTGAAAAATTTATCATTTGTATCCGACTATAGACGTAAAATTTACTACATTTTCCAAGAAATCATAGGTAATGGAATACTCCAATCACCAATCACCCATTACCCATTACCCAACTTATGATTCCTCTTCCCAAGTACGCAATTGCAAATACACAAGAACCAAAGCTATAGCTAAAAGTACTGTTGCGGCGGCGGCGGCGTAACCAAAATCAAATTGTCCGAAAGCTTCTTGGTAAATGTAGTAAACCAGTAAGTTGGTTGTATTTAAAGGGCCTCCACCAGTCATTACATAAACTTGCTCAAAACTCCGCAATGTGAAAATAGCCGTGGTGACAGTGGCAAATATTAAAGTGGGTCTTAATCCCGGTAGAGTGATATGCCAAAATTGTCGCCAACCATTGGCACCATCTAATTCTGCGGCTTCGTAGCGACTGGGGGGAATGGCTTGCAACCCCGCCAAGAACACCACCATATTAAACCCTAGTTGTTTCCAAATACTTAAAATAATTAGTACAGGCATTGCCCAAAATGTATCTCCGAGCCAGGAAATTGTAGGAATGCCAAATATATTTAAAAATGCGTTTACCGGGCCAGAGGTTTGAAACAACCAACGGAAGCCTAAACCAGCAGCAACAAGAGAAATAATTGATGGCAGAAAATAGGCACTACGCAGCACCCCTCGCAAGGCCATAGAACGGTTCAATAAAACTGCTAGCCCCAAAGGAATAACTAAGCTGGGGATTACAGAAGCTACGGTAAAATAAACGGTGTTGCCAATAACTTGCCAAAAATCAGGGTTAAGTAACAATCGCCAGTAATTCTTGAAGCCTACCCAATACGTACCGGTGGAAGTGAAACTACCAGCAGTAAAGCTTAAATAAAACAAATAGGCGATAGGCCACAATACGAATAAACCCAACAAAATTACAGCCGGGGCAAGAAAAGTCCAAGCGGCGAATGTATCATTGTCTAACCATGACTTAGTAGATATTTTTGGCATTATAATCTTCCTCTCAGCTGTCTTGAAAATGGGTGTAAGAGCGTGTTTGAAAAGTGGTTTACTGTGATTTTAGACACTTGTTGATCCCCCCTCACCCCCCTTAAAAAGGGGGGAACTAGAATCAAAGTCCCCTTTTTTAAGGGGGATTTAGGGGGATCTGAAATATTTGGTTACACCAATAGGGATTTTTCAAACATCCTCTAAGGGTGTAGGTAAAAGAAATTTTCTCATGAGTAACTAACTTGAAAGTGCTGAGTGTATATTCTTTCCCAATCCCCAGTCCCCATTTCCCCAGCCCCTAATTTTGAATTGTTTATGACCCTCCGCCCTGATTCTACCTTTAGCCTTGTTTCTCCCAGCATTAATACACATCAATTTTCTCATAGCGCTCCTGTGAAACTGGGGGTAATGGCTTCTGGTAGTGGTAGCAATTTTGAGGCAGTTGCTCAAGCTATTGAAGACCAGCAACTCAATGCCCAAATCCAAGTTTTAATTTACAATAATCCCACCGCTAAAGCAGCAACTAGAGCAGCTAATAGAGGAATAGAAACGGTTTTATTAAATCACCGTGAATACAAAAATCGGGAAGTTCTTGATCAAAAAATTGTGGAAACTCTACGCCAATATGATGTGGAATGGATAATTTTAGCTGGTTGGATGCGTGTGGTAACATCGGTTTTAATTGATGCCTTTCCCCGGAGGATTATTAATATTCACCCTAGTTTATTACCTAGCTTTAAAGGTATTCATGCTGTAGAACAAGCTTTAGAGGCTCAGGTGAAAATTACAGGCTGCACTGTGCATTTAGTTTCTTTAGAAGTGGATAGTGGGCCGATTTTGATGCAGGCTGCCGTGCCAATATTACCCGATGACACAGCAGAGACACTCCATGCCAGGATTCAGATTCAGGAACACCGTATATTACCACAGGCGATCGCTCTGGCGACTCAAGCTAATTTAACGGAAATTTTTCTGCCTACGACTGGCGCAGTTTCCACAAACAACTAGAAATCCAATTGGTTATAATATGAGCCACAATTGGCACTAGCAAGTTACCACTCAACAAGGCGCTATACCCCAGTATTACCCCAACAATGGTTGCCCAAACAACGTAAGGCCATTGTTGGGAACCACTCAGGTGCAGAATGCCAAAACATACACTAGAACCAATAACGGCAAAATGATCTAATCCTAAAGCGGGTAACATAACACCGCGAAATAACAATTCTTCACTTAATCCTGGTAATAACCCCAACCAAATTAAGTCCGGCCAAGCCAAAGGTTTCAGCACTAATTCTAAGTAGTAGTCGGCGCTTCTGCGGTATGCCTTCCAAAAGTTATAAGCTAGCCCACTTAAAACAGTAATAATTAACCCTACACCAAGCCCCAGCAAAAAATCTCTTGGGTACCAATGCCATTCAAATAATAAAAAGTTCCCAAAGCGCAACCATAACTTAGCAATTGTCCACAACAAGACGGCAGTTACACCCATCGCCACTAGCACTTGGGTACGTGTTAAGTATGGAATTTCTGGTTCTTGTTTTTGTTGTTCAACCACGGGAGTTTTAGGGGAGTGGGGAGAAAATAACTGTTGACTGTTAACTGTTAACTGTTGACTGTTGATTAATGACAAAGAGACTTTGGATTAATGCCTGCTTTGTGAGCTACTATTAAGCCGACTGCTTCTAAATAAGATTTTACTTGTATGGATTTAATTCCTAAGGCATGGGCAGGTACTTGAATTTGAGTTTGATTTTCCTCTACAGTGATGATTTGGCATTGCTTTTGACTTAGGCTAAGTAAGGCGCTGCTACCGCAGGCTGTTGCTGGCATGATAATAGCATCCACTTGCTCTGCCCAAATGTCTTCTAGGTGAGATTGACTTGACTCTTTCTTTAATATAAATTTTGGTGCGCGGCTTAATCCTACGAGTACGCTCGGTAAGAAAGTATAACCTAATTCTTCTGCCGCAGAACGGGGTGATAAGCCTGGATATGGGGGTTCTGGTGCTAAGGCGGGGGAATGGGCGCAAGGAATCTGAAAGTTTCTGACTACTAAATGGCTAATGACTGCTTCTGCCCCGGCAATGGGGTCTACACCTTGACCGTGACGGTAATTTTGCGCTGCTACCTCATCCATATCATCGGGGAAACGGGCAACAATTGCGATCGCTTCTGCCCCATTTTTGTTAATTAATATTTCCGCCGCTCGTAATAAACTATCGGGGTTACCAATTGTTCCCCAACTTGCCCCTGATGATGCAGTCCGTAATTCTACGCTCAAGGGTGCATCAGTAATTACATGATCTGTGATAGTTAAGCCTAAAGTCGCGCGCGCTGCATCGGCTGCTTGTAGGTGTCGTAGTCTTAAATCTGGCTCAATTCCCTGATCTAAAAGTAACCCAATTTTATTATTGCGTACAGGACGCAAACCCCAGCATCCGGCAGCAAATTTATCAAGCCCATAACCTTCCACATAGAAAGAATTAGGGATGTTCCAATACAAACTAGCACCATTAAGGACATTGGGGTGAGTTATCAGGCGATCGCAAACCTGTGCTATTAATCTAGCAACGGGTAAAGCATCCCCCGCATATCCCCCAATCGCTGCACCAACACCAGTTGGGACTATGAGAATAGCAGTGTAAGGACGATTCATATTCAGTGCTGAGTTAATGTAGCTTAAAAATTATTGCGGATTAATGGGTTAATTTTCAGTTGGAGGCATTTTAGCCCCCTCAATATTTATCAATACTCAGCACTTAGATACTTCCAGATAAAACAATATCTCAAATGTAGGGTGCGTCAGTATAAATAATTTCTTGGTACAGTTAAGTTTTTTCGCACTGACGCACCCTACTAACCGTCAATTTGGAATAATTTATTTTTTGGTGTTCTCTGAGAACTCCCTACTCAGCACTAACTGTAGTCACCACAGCTTCTACTGTCGCCTTTTGTTGTTCTTCATCTATAACAGTAATCGCCCAACGCAGAGGTTCACCTTGCTTTTGCAACTCAGCCTCAATGGCTGCTTGTAATTCTGTGGGTGTTTCTTGGATGTCGATTTCTGCGCTAATAAAATGAGTTGTCATCGCTGTCAATCCAGTTGATTTGTAGCTTCTAGAATAACCGATTTCAGCCGTATGCAAATACTGAGTTGATTTTATAGTTGGTGTAAACGGTAGTGGGTAATAGCGAATAGGTAATTGTTTTTTACTATTAACTATTACCAATTACCAATTACCAAAATTATCTTACTTACCGAATTGCTTTTGATAAACAGTGTCTTCTTTTTCGGTTTCAATTTTCAAATCGGAACGAGGATAGGCTACACAAAGTAATGCGTAACCTTGTTGTTGTAATTCTGGGCTAACCCCCATACCATCAGTTTGATCTACAGTTCCGGTAATAATTTGACCAGCACAAGTTGTACAAACACCAGCGTGGCAAGAACTAGGTAAATCTAACCCTTGTTCATCTGCAACTGATAAAATGGTTTTATCTTCAGGAACTTGTAAAGTGTGGGTTTTACCTTGGTGGAGAATCTCAACGGTGTAAGTCTTAGACATATTCTAAAAAACCAATGCAATAGACAAACTTATTATTATATCTGAATTGTTTAACAATATTGCAGATATAGTCAATTAGTACAGAAAGCGCGATCGCCTGAAAAGTTACTGGTGATGTATCAAATACTTTCAGATCCCCCTAAATCCCCCTTAAAAAGGGGGACTTTAATTCTAGTTCCCCCCTTTTTTAAGGCTAAGGTGTACACACATCTTTGTGCAGAGTGCAAAATATGGTTCGATCCCCCTAAATCCCCCTTAAAAAGGGGGACTTTGATTCTTGTTCCCCCTTTTTTAAGGGGGGCTAGGGGGGATCAAAACGTTATGGAGCTAGGTTATCAGACTTGTGTGTACACCGTAGCCTTAAAAAGGGGGGTTAGGGGGGATCAACCAGTGTTTAAACACATAGCCAACCACTCATCAAATAACCTCTGAGATTAGATGCACAGATATTATTACTATCATAATCTGGCTGATTGATGATGATTTGCGTAGAGAGAGCATCCCCGTAGCGATCGCACTTTACCCGCACATCCTGAAAATACTTTGGTAGAAGAGTTTCATCAATTACTATAATAATCACTAATTATAGTTAAATTTGCTTAGTTATACTTATGCGCGATCGCGTTTCCTTAGAAACTGTATCTTTAAGTCTGCCTTTTGGCATTGGTTCGATGTCGTGGAAAGTCAACACCACAGAACAAAAGGCGGCTTGGTCGCTATATGTGGAGTTGGTGACGCGCATTGCTGTGCAACCTTTAGCACTTGACCAAGGTTTAGTGCGAGAAGCTATGAACTCTCTTTATAGTTTATTCGGTACAACCCGCGAAATTCTCAAAGCTGCTGGGCCTGATGTGGGTGCTAGTCGTGATTCTGTGGGGGGAATTGCTATTGCGGTGTTGAATAATGGTTTAAGACCGTTTTTGTCAAAATGGCATCCGTTATTGCAGGCGTGGGAAGCTAGGCGACCTGTGGGGGTGAGTCCCAAGGAACATGAGCAGAGTTGGTCTGAGGAAGCGACGGCGCGAGGGGAGTTGGAGGCTTTGCGGGTGGGTTTAGAGCAGTATGCTCAGGCGTTGGCGACTATTGCGGGTGTGGGGGAGTGATAAAAATCATTCGTGATTAGATGGTTTTTGTTGATGTGAAAACCTTTGTATAAATTTTCTCTAAAACATTTATACAAAAATATTTGGTTTGTTTAGTAATACCGGACATTGAAATATTAAGGAATTATATATGAAGCGTACTCATGATATATTTCTCAGTCATGCGTCTGAAGATAAAAGAGGATTTGTAGACAAACTATACAAAAAACTAACTCAAGCAAAATATAAAGTATGGTATGACAAAGAAGAAATCAAATGGGGAGACAAATTAGAGGAAAAAATTGACGAAGGACTCAATGCGTCAGCGTATGGAATTGTTGTCATTAGCGACAATTATTTTGCTGCCAACAAAACATGGACTTTTATGGAGTTCGAGGAGATATTAACAGCTAATAATATTCTCCCTATTTTGCATGGTATAGATATGCAAACAATAAAATTAAAATATCCTAAAGAATATAGAAAAATAAAGGATTGGTACGCAATCAGTAGCGATAAAGGAGTTGATTATATTGTTCATGAAGCAAAGAAAAAAATAGGTAATAATACAATCGAAAACTATCGAAGAATACATAGAAGACCAATATATCAACCATTAATTGATGGGATTGGAAGTTTGATAGATGAAATTGGATATTTGATAGATGGAATTGGATATTTTATAACCCACGGTAGCGACGGTGGAATAATAATTAATTCGGCTTGGATATGTGGATGGGAAATCTTAAGCGGGTGGGTGTATGTTTTTTTTCACCAGAGTCCGATTATTTTGCTGCTAATTGTTGTTGTAAGTATGTGGGTTGGGTTTGCATTCTTTCCTCGCAATAATTGGTTCGGGAATTATAATTTGAACTTTTTTGAGTGGGTTTTGTGGTGGCCTTTGGCTTTTGTGTATTGGGGATTTTTGAATGGAGTATCATTGGGGTTGAAGTCTGCCGGGATTTCAGTGCCGATACCGAATGTGCAGGGTGTGGGGTTATATGATGGTTTGGTGTACAATCTTGGATTGGATGTTAATAGTGATGCTTATAAGGTGTTCTTAGTGTGGTTTCTTGGTGGCTTTGTCGGTTGGCTATACGCAAGATTTAGGCTTTAAAGTTTAACATTTTAAAGCCTAAATTTCTAAATATTTATTACAAGCTAAAAGCATAGGTTGGGTTAAGCGCAGCGCAACCCAACATGAATCTCGTAAACTCAACACTTATATTAGTGTATTTTTCAACGACGGCAAAAAACGACTTCCCCAACTGTTCCTTTTTTCTGGCTTCGGCTTCGGGCGATATTTCTTACAAAACTGACGATACTTAGCCGCACATTCTTCTAACGTTCTCCCTAATTGCAAAAACGCCGGATGCCATTGAGTGATACCATCATTACTCAAACGGTCATGAGTGCCGTAATTACTAAAGTCGTAGAAAAAACCCTGCTGTAAACCTGCTGCTTTCGGGTTAGCGTGGATATATCGCAGAGTATTTAATGCACGCTGTTTATCTGTATTAGCAAAACCTGTACTGTGATAACGCTTTTCCCAAAAATGCCCAGTCCGGTTAAGCATCCGGTTAAAACACATAGCGGTGTACCAATTCAGCCAGTGCATAATCTTAGGTAAATCTTCTGGTTCTTTTGGTTCTAGTAGATAATGCACATGATTACTCATAATGCACAGAGCATAGAGCTTAAATTGATATTTTTCCTGTGCTTTTTTAATAGCGTAAAGAAAAACCTCTCGACACTCTAACCGCGTTAAGCGAAATTCGCGGTTATTGCAGCGTGTCGTGATGTGGTAAGAGAAACCTGATTGTAAATTGCGTTTTGGGCGAGCCATAAAAAATTGCTATGGTGTACACATAAGTTATTTGATCCCCCTAAATCCCCCTTCAAAAGGGGGACTTTAATTCCAGTTCCCCCCTTTTTAAGGGGGGTTAGGGGGGATCAAAACGTTATTAAGCAACTTTATAAAACTTATATATACACCGTAGACTTTTTCCTACTATTTAAAAGTAACTAAACCCTGTATCTCTTCACAAACACTATCAAAATCATGTAAAACCTGACTATTTGTAAACCTAATAATCTTTAAACCATATCCTTCTAAAACTCTTGTTCTCTCTAAATCATAGTCTTGACCTTCATCTGTAAAATGGCTATCCCCATCAATTTCAATGACTACTTGTAAAGTAGGACAATAGAAATCTACTATAAAATGGTTAATTGGTCGTTGCCTTAAAATCCGTAATGGGAAATTCCTCAGATACTCATACCACAGCTTTTTTTCTGCTGGTGTCATGTTTTTACGAAGTTCTTTTGCTCTTTCTACAAGCTTTGGATTGTAAGGTAAATGGAAATTTCTGCTATTAAGGTTGTTTGTCATAATTTCTGCGTTCAAGCTTCTGGAAAATCTGGCTGTGACTTTAGGTATTTGCTGATCCCCCCTAACCCCCCTTAAAAAGGGGGGAAAGTAAATCAAAGTCCCCCTTATTAAGGGGGATTTAGGGGGATCAAACCACATTCTGCACCTAGCATAGAGATGTGTGTACACCGTAGCCATAAAAAGGGGGGAAAGTAAATCAAAGTCCCCCTTAATAAGGGGGATTTAGGGGGATCAAACCGCATTCTGCACTTAGCATAAAGATGTGTGTACACCATAGCCTTCTCTAATGCACTGACCAATAAACTTTAATCATCAATATTAAAATGTTGACGCTTAAGATTAAAACATTAAGCCTTAAAGCTAGAACATTAAGCCTTAACCTTAAAACATTAAGCCTTAAAGCTAAAACATTAAGCCTTAAAATTAAAACGATCGCTCTTAACTCTGCACTAAACAGGCAATGTATTGAAGCAATTAAGAGAAATCACGCACATAAATCAAAAATCTGGCAAAATAAAATGTGAATTTTGCTGAACTAGAATCTAGCTTAATTAAGCCAAAATAGCTTTGTAAAGTTTTGAAAAGTGTAAACTTATGGCTAGAAAAAAGCGTAGTTCCCGGATTCTAGAAAAAGCCGAGTTTAGAGTTGCCGGATTAAAAGCAATTGATCCAAAGCTCAAGTTTGATGATACTTACAACTTACAAAACTTAGCGCAATTAATCGAGCAGTTTCAAAAAATGCTTGATGATTATAACGCTGCCATAGCAATAGTTGATTCCTCTAAAATTAAGCTAGATGAAATGGAAAAAAACTTAAATCAGGTTTCAGATAAAATGTTGATGGGGGTTGGGTTTAAGTATGGTAAAAACAGTAGTGAATATGAACTTGCAGGTGGAGTTAGAGATAGTGAACGTATCCGTAAAAGTAGGTTGACACGATTGAAATCTAATTCTGATAAAATATCAAATGAAACTGCTATAACTGTTTAATACAATAGTTGCCAATCGAGTGTAAGAGGTTGTTCTAGAAGTGGTTGGCTGTGATTTTAAGTATTTACTGATCCCCCCTAACCCCCCTTAAAAAAGGGGGGAAAGTAAATCAAAGTCCCCCTTATTAAGGGGGATTTAGGGGGATCAAACCACATTCTGCACCTAGCATAGAGATGTGTGTACACCGTAGTCTTAGAGGTTGTTTGAGAAGTGGTTGGCTGTGATTTTAAGTATTTGCTGATCCCCCCTAACCCCCCTTAAAAAAGGGGGGAATTAGAATCAAAGTCCCCCTTATTAAAGGGGATTTAGGGGGATCTAAAATGTTTCGCTACCAAGCATAGAATTTTTCAAACATCCTGTAATACATATTATTGTGGGGGCAGGATATATTCTGCCTCTAGCTGTATAACTAATTGCCATCTCTTCAGTGAAAATTTTGCTCCAAAACTATACTTTAAGTATAAAATAAAAATCCTCGTAAGCGATTATTAGTAAGGCTTTTAGACAGAAAATAGGGTAAACTTTGATAGCTAAATTTTGTCTAAAAATACTTCATAATTAAGGTAAGAACATCCGAAGAGAAAACACAAAAATGTTGGAATCATACCGTCAACACGTTGCCGAAAGAGCAGCACTAGGCATTCCTCCCTTACCGTTGGATGCAAAACAAACTTCAGAATTATGTGAATTGCTGAAGAATCCACCAAAGGGTGAAGAAGATACATTATTACATTTATTGCGCGATCGCGTTTCCCCTGGTGTTGATCCAGCAGCTTATGTCAAAGCTGGCTTTCTCACCGCCATTGCCAAACAAGAGGTGAAAAGTCCCATCATTTCGTCCATAGACGCGGTGCAATTGCTAGGCACAATGGTAGGCGGCTATAATGTACAATCCTTAATTGAGTTGCTGCAATTCGCCACAGTATCCGTCTCTGACTCTTCCGAAACACCATTAGTTATGGGTGGAGAAGGCAAAGAACCAATAGCAGCCTACGCCGCCGCAGCCCTTAGCAAAACCTTGCTGGTGTATGATGCTTTTCACGATATTATAGAATTGGCAAAAACCAACCCCTATGCTAAACGAGTAGTTGATTCTTGGGCAGCAGCCGAGTGGTTTACAACTCGCCCACAATTACCAGAATATATTAACGTCACCGTTTTTAAAGTACCAGGGGAAACCAACACCGACGACTTATCCCCCGCCACCCACGCCACCACCCGCCCAGATATTCCCTTACACGCTTTAGCAATGCTAGAGTCAAGGCAACCAGGAAGCTTGGAAACCATTGCTGAATTGAAGAAAAAAGGGTTTCCCGTTGCTTACGTTGGGGATGTAGTTGGTACTGGTTCCTCTCGTAAATCGGCAATTAACTCAGTTTTGTGGCACACAGGGGAAGATATTCCTTATGTTCCCAACAAACGCGCCGGGGGGTATATTTTAGGTGGAGCGATCGCTCCCATCTTTTTCAATACAGCTGAAGATGCCGGTGCTTTGCCTATCCAGTGCGATGTTACCAAGTTAGAAACTGGTATGGTGATTACCATCTATCCCTACAAAGGCGAAATCACCAACGAAGAGGGCGAAGTTATTTCTACCTTCACCCTCAAACCAGACACTATCCTTGATGAAGTCCGCGCCGGTGGACGCATCCCCCTACTAATTGGCCGTACCCTCACCGACAAAACACGCCAAGCACTAGGGTTAGAACCAAGCACCTTATTTATCCGTCCCCAGCCACCAGCAGACACAGGTAAAGGCTACACTTTAGCACAGAAAATGGTAGGTAAAGCCTGCGGTTTACCAGGTGTCCGTCCCGGTACATCTTGCGAACCCATCATGACTACCGTTGGTTCCCAGGATACCACCGGCCCCATGACCCGCGATGAATTAAAAGAACTCGCTTGTTTAGGTTTCAGCGCTGATTTAGTCCTGCAAACCTTCTGTCATACCGCCGCCTATCCCAAACCAGTAGACATCAAAACTCACCACGAATTACCCGATTTCTTCTCTTCCCGCGCTGGTGTAGCTTTGCGCCCCGGTGATGGTATCATTCACTCTTGGCTCAACCGGATGCTGTTACCCGACACCGTAGGTACAGGTGGCGACTCTCACACCCGCTTTCCCTTGGGTATTTCCTTCCCCGCCGGTTCCGGGCTAGTCGCTTTTGCTGGCGCTTTGGGTGTTATGCCATTAGATATGCCAGAATCAGTTTTGGTACGATTCAAAGGCGAATTACAACCAGGAATCACCCTACGAGATATTGTCAACGCCATTCCCTATGTCGCCATTCAACAAGGTTTACTGACAGTCGAGAAGGAGAACAAGAAAAATATCTTCTCTGGACGCATCATGGAAATTGAAGGCTTACCAGATTTGAAAGTCGAACAAGCCTTTGAACTTACCGATGCAACCGCCGAACGTTCTTGTGCAGGTTCCACCATTAAACTGAGTGTGGAGACAGTCGCCGAATATCTGCGTTCCAACGTAGCCCTACTGAAAAACATGATTGCACGAGGTTATCAAGACTCCCGCACCCTCCTGCGCCGTATCGCCAAAATGGAAGAATGGTTAGCCAACCCCGTGTTATTAGAAGGCGATGCAGATGCGGAGTATGCAGCCATAATTGAAATTGATTTAAACGACATCAAAGAACCAATTGTCGCTGCTCCCAACGACCCTGATAATGTTAAGTTATTATCAGAAGTTGCTAATGACCCAGTACAAGAAGTATTCCTTGGTTCTTGTATGACAAACATCGGTCATTATCGCGCCACAGCAAAAGTTTTGGAAGGTGCAGGAGAAGTCAAAACTCGCTTGTGGATAGCACCACCAACCCGCATGGATGAACACCAATTAAAAGAGGAAGGTGTATACAGCATTTTTGGTGCGGCTGGTGCAAGAACAGAAATGCCTGGATGTAGTTTGTGTATGGGCAATCAGGCGCGAGTTGCTGACGGAACCACAGTATTTTCCACCTCCACCCGCAACTTTAATAACCGCATGGGTAAAGGTGCGCGAGTGTATTTAGGTTCTGCTGAATTAGCAGCAGTTTGCGCGTTATTAGGTCGCATTCCCACAGTGCAGGAATATCTTGATATTGTGGCAAGTAAGATTCATCCTTTTGCTGATAATTTATATCGGTATTTGAACTTTGATCAAATCGCCGGTTTTGAGGATGAAGGCCGGGTGATTTCTAAGGAGGAACAAGCTTTGTTAATATAGCTTGATTAGGGTGAGTCTTGATGGCTCACCTCAAACTCATTAATAAAGTAAAAATGCCAGCAAAAGATATTTACCACGATGCAGTCAAAAATGCTTTAATAAAGGACGGTTGGACGATTACTTTTGACCCTTATCCTATTAAGTATGAAGAAGTTAAATTACTGGCTGATTTAGCTGGTGAAAAAACTATTTCTGCAACAAAAAAAGGAGAACTAATAGTTATCGAAATCAAAAGCTTCCTTGGTCGTTCAACTATGCGTGAATTTGAAACAGCATTAGGTCAATATCTAATTTATCAAACATTCCTCGATATCACCCAACCTCGGTACAAAATTTATTTGGCAATTAGTAAAAACATTTATACAAAGTTCTTTCAACAAGTTGCAATTAAATTAATTTTGCAAAAATATCAGGTTTTACTGTTAGTTGTTGATATCAGTAAAGAGGAGATTATGCAATGGATAAATTAATTCATTATCAAGATTTAATCAAACAAATACTCACAGAGTACGAAAAAATTTCTTCTCAAGTACCTGATCCTGATATAGATGAGGTATTGATGTTTGATGATCAAAGAAGTCAATATCTTTGGTTTAATATTGGTTGGAAAAATGATAAACGAGTGAAAGCAATTTCTGTTTATGTTCGTATTAAAAATGAAAAAATTTACATTGAGGAAGATTGGACAGAAGAAGGAATAGCTACTGAATTATTAAGAAAAGGCGTACCGAAAGAGGATATTGTTTTAGCTTTTCATGATCCAGAAACTCGGAAATTGACGGAATTTGCTGTTGCTTGAGTAATTTCTAAACAGTAATAGATTTTGTTGACATAAGGTTAGGCTAACATGGGTCTTGATATATTACATTGAATTTAGGAAATAATTATGATTACAATAAAAAACTGTCCGATTGTGATGAATTTCATATTTTTCATAATTATGAAAGTGAGTTTTGAAAAACTCACCTCTCACTTAGCTCAGATGTACAATTTATTCGTATTAGTTCATTTAAATTTCAACCATTAACAAAAATAACTTGTCAACTATGGTAACTCAATTAAAAATCACAGACGAAGACAAAGAAAATGCTGAAATAGAAATTCGTGACAAAACAAAGCGTGTTGACTATAACACCTTAGAATACCCGATAGAAGTAATTATTCAAAAATATTTAGAGGGAAGAGAAGAAGATGAAAATGAATTATTTATTCCAGACTATCAACGAGAAATGTCTTGGGATGACGATAGACAATCAAAATTTATTGAATCTTTGATTTTAGGTTTACCAATACCTTACATTTTTGTTGCTGATATATCAGGTTCAGAAGATTTAGCACGGTTAGAAATTATAGATGGTACACAACGTATTCGTACTTTAACTAGGTTTATCAAAAATGAACTTAAATTACAAAATCTTGAAAAATTAAAAACTTTGAATGGGTTTACTTTTGAAGATTTACCACTACCACGTCAAAGACGTTTTAAGAGGACTACTATTAAAATGATTATATTAACAAAAGAAGCAAATGAAGAAATCAGAAGGGATGTCTTTGAAAGAATTAATAGCGGTAGTGTTGAATTAAATGAAATGGAGAAACGCCGAGGAGGTAAACCAGGTAAATTTCTCGATCTAGTTGAGGAATTATCAAAATATCAACAACTTCTAGACTTATGCTCTTTTACTAAAACTGAAATCGCTAAAAGAGACCCACAAGAATATGTTTTACGTTTTTTTGCATTTTTAAATAATTATCAAAATTACTCTGATTCTGACAGAAAAGTGCATAAGTTTTTAAACAATTATTTAGAACAAGAAAATCAATCTAAGTCATTAAATATTGATGAAATGAAGAGGGAATTTTATGCAGTCTTGGAATTTGTAAGAAAGTATTTTCCTGATGCTTTACATATTTATCGAAAAACAAAGAATCAATATGAACCGACGACTAGAATTAAATTTGAATCCATTTGTGTAGGTGTCGCTCTAGCATTAAGAGAAAGACCGAATTTAACTCCAAAATCAACTGATTTTTTAGATAGTCAAGCATTTAAAGATTATACTAAATCTGATACATATAGTTCTCAAAATAAAGTCACTAATCGTATTCATTATGTTCGTGATCAGCTTCTGGGGAATTAATGAAAAGTACGTTATTTAAAGATTTTGATGAACGCGCTCAAGAAGTTAGTAGATATTTTTTATTTTTGAAAAATTTAGAGCAAGGTTCAATCAAATTAAGCATGGGTAATGATAAGAATACCAAAATTAAATTAATAAACAATAATTTAGAGAAAACTCTCAAAGCAACAGGGTTCTTATTACTGTATAACCTGATAGAATCCACAATGCGTAATGCAATTACAACAATTTTTGATGAATTTCAAAATAAAAATATTTCTTTTGACGATGTCACCGATAAAATCAAAAAAATTATTATTAAAAATTTCAAGGATAACAACTCTACTGACACTCTTTTACAAAGTATAAATAATATTTCATGTGATATCATATCTAGCAGTTTTGATAAAGAAAAATTATTTTCAGGGAATCTTGACGCAAGAAAAATACGACAAACATCTGAGATGTATGGTTTCTCCTGTAAAACAAATGCTAAAAAAACTAAAGATGGTAGCGACTTATTAACTGTTAAGACTAATAGGAATGATCTGGCACACGGTTTTAAATCATTTGAGGAGGTTGGTAGAAATGCTACTGCGGACGAATTACTTGAAATTCAAAAAAGAGTTATTTCTTATTTAAAGGAAATATTAGAAAATATAGAGAATTATCTATCTAACAAAGAATATTTAAAATAGTTAGCTCAGGTGAGTGGTGAGTTAGGGTTGCACCCCCTCACCCTAAAGAACGATCGCCTCCACCCCAAACTAATTTAACTCAACTGTGCCACCAATTGATTTTCTAGCAAAGTATCATTAGTCAATAAATCTTCAACGGTGATGCGTAAAAAGCGCTGTTCATCAACTTGAAATAGTATTTTAATACGATCGCTCCCCGGAAATCCTGGTGGTGTGAGTTGGGCTATAGTTCTTGCACCTTCTTTATCGTTGAGGGGTTTAACACTGGTGACACCGGTATCTAGGCGGCGGGTAATTAAGCGATCGCCATCAAAATATACTTCTGTTCCCCCCGTCTCTGTACCTAACTCACCCAAGATTAATTCAATACTTGGTTGATTCTCCAAAGAAGCGCCTAAAACCAATTCTACTGGCTGAGTCATGGGGTAGCCTTGCCCAGCCTTAATAATTGAATGCCAACTGTGGCGTTGATTGCGACGATCCCAATAGCGCACACCGTAGCTATGATAGAGAAAATCTTTGATTTCTACGCCTTGAGATAGTTGCAATGCACCTTGAGCGATCGCCTCAAATGGTTTTTCGCAACGGATTTTATCTGGCTGAAAATATTGTTTTACCCATGTCTGCACTGCGGGTAGTTGCACTGTACCGCCAACTAATAATACTGCGTTAATATCTGCTAGTTCTATTCCTTGGCGGCGTGCTTGCTGTAATAAATTAGTCATCGCATCATCTAGCTGCTCAAAAAAACTGTGTTCTTTGAGGATGCTTTCTAGAGTATCCCGATTTAATTCCAATTCGTAACTTTCAAACTTTTCATCATCAAAATAAACTTCGCTGGCTTGGTTTTGGGTTGATAGTTGAATTTTTATCCTTTCTGCTAGTCGCGTTGTTAAAGGACTTACCGCCAATCCTTGAGTTTTAGCAAAGTAATCTACTAACCAATTATCAATATCTGTACCCCCTAAATTCTGCCCGGCTTTCGCCAATACACGGGCAGTTTTGGTTTTTTGTTTAGATTCTTCTGCTAGGGATTTATTACCCCATTTGAGTAAGAATCCTACAGGTTTAGTATTTGTTTGGGCGCTTTTATTTAACTGGACGAGGGATAAATCTAATGTACCGCCACCAAAGTCAACTACTAAGAGAATTTCTTGGTCTGCTAAACCATAACCCAAGGCGGCGGCTGTGGGTTCATCTAACATCCGCACTTGTTCCACAGGTAGGGCTTGGCAGACTTGACCTAACCAATAACGATAAGCTTCAAAGCTATCTACAGGTACTGTTAATACTAGGGAATCTAAACCGCCTTCTAGGGGTGCTAGTTGTTGAATAACTTCGGTGAGGAACCATTGTCCGACTTGTTCAAAGGTGACAATTTGCCCGTCTAGTTCTGGTAAAAAGCCTTGGATATCTGCCCCAATTCCTCTTTTGAAGCTGCGAAAGAATCGGGTATCACCTTTGAGGTCAAGACCGCGATCGCGTACTTGTTGCCCTACTAAGATTTTACTTTGGTTGGCATCTTCTACATAAACCAAGCTGGGAATGAGTGGGGGATTGAGGCTTTGCTGGATGGATAAGCCAGGTAAGGTGATGGTTTCTGGTTGTTGGGTGACAGGGTTCCAACGAGCAATTACGGTGTTACTTGTACCAAAGTCAATCGCGATCGCCATATTCTTTTATTATGTTCGCGCAAAGGCGCAAAATCACAAAGTGCTTTTATATCAAAGAACTATTCTCCCATAAGCCACCATGAGCGCAAGTGGGCGATCGCTACTTCTTTGTGTTTGGCTTCGACTTCTATCCACGGGACTTGTCTATAGATGTTGGGCATATTGGTGATGAGGTTGCTGTGTTTGCGATCGTTGAAAGCTTGTTCGCCGTTGGAAATATGGACTAGTTGCCATTCTGGGTTTGTCCAGGTTTCTCTGGCGGCGGACAACATGGCGGCGACGCTGGGATGGTCGTAGCTATCTAGGTTTTCGTGGCAAATATGATGATGGGCATCGAAGACCATTGGTATTTGTGCTTTTTGGCACACGTTGAAGATTTCTTCGGCGCTGTAAGCGTATTCGTCGTTTTCTAATGTCAAACGGTTTTTGATGTTTTCTGGCAGGTTGGAGATGACTTTGATTAGTTGTTCACTACGTTGAGATTTACCGCCGTGAATGTTCATTAATGACCAAGGAGAACGAGGTAAGCCTAGTAAGTCGAAAGTACGGGCGTGTCGTTCTAAGATTTTGATACTAGTTTGGACGATTTCGGGAGAGTCGGAACTGAGGACTACATATTGATCTGGGTGTAGTACCATTCTGATATTGAGAGCTTGCGATCGCTCACCAATCTGACCTAAATCAGCATTGATTTCCTCTAATATATTTGCCCCGATTTGATCTTCCATATCGCTGAGGGGAAATAAAGCTGAGGAAATGCGATACAGGCGAAGATTATTTTCCTGACAAAATGTTAGGGCATCATGTAAGCGCTGCAAGTTATGCAGATATATTTCTCTTAAGCTGCTTTCACGTTGAGCGAGAGAAAGTTGTAAATAACGAGTGCGCGTCATCGTCCGAAAGCGCACTTTTTTATCAAATGTAATGCAAACCAGTCCTAACTCTGGTTGAGCGTTTTTTCCTAGCTGCGCCGTTTGAGGCAGATTGTTTAACTGGGTTGCAGTCATTGAATTATCTATTGTTACCACTGTTTTATTACACTTATTTTTCTCAACGGGCGGATAGTATCTAAAGCCTCAGCTTGGAGAAGCTATGAGATATAAATTTTGTACTCCCACAGTAAAAACATCTAGCTGTGGATAGAAAGCGTTTACATACAAATCAGTTTTTAACTAGTCAAATATATTTTTTTGATAAACCAATAACATCCATAAGTTGTGAAGCTTCAGTCCAACAGGCAATTCAAAACAACAGAACTAAAGGCTGAATGTCAAGATAATCAGATGTACGTTTTAGTAGTGCTGTCAAGTTTGTGAAATATTTATTAATATAAGTGTATCACCTAAAAGAACCTGTACACAGCAGCATTTTTGTCAACAGTCACAAACTGTACTCACAATAGGGGAATATGAAAGACCAGCAACAGTCCGACTCTAAAGAATTTGTAGGTAACCTCAAGAATGGAATCTGGCTGTTTGGCCTTTCCTCTTGGGTATTTGGCATTACTGACCGCAGTATTGCTTCCTTTGCTGATGGCTATCTATCTGCATTAGATTTAACGCAACTTTTTACGGCTGCTACATTCTTCGTCGCCTGGCTATTTTTGAAGCCAACTTCTAAGGTTTAATCAGCTTGGAGTGCTTCACAGGTAGAACTGGTATGAAAAAATTCACTTATAAAAAAGGTAACTCTGAGTTTTCAGAGTTACCTTTTTTTGGCTTTGAATCAACAACAGAAATTAGGCAAACGCGGCTGTTTTTACATCGTTATTTGCCAAAATTTCTTGTAACTCATCGGCATCTACTGTTTCTTTATCAACCAGCATTTGCGCGATTTGGTCGAGGATGTGACGGTTATTTACCAACACATCTTTAGCACGGGTGTATGCTGTTTCTACTAGTTTGTGAACTTCTTCATCAATAGCAGCAGCAGTCTCTTCCGAGAAGTCACGCTCAGACATGATGTCACGACCGAGGAACATATTGCCTTGCTGACGACCGAGGGCGACAGGGCCGAGTTTATCGCTCATGCCAAATCGGGTAATCATCTGACGGGCAACACGGGCTACTTGTTGTAAGTCGTTGGAAGCACCTGTGGTAACTTCTTCGTCACCAAAGATGATTTCTTCAGCAATCCGACCGCCCAAAGCTACAGCCATCTGGTTTTCCAGATAAGCACGGCTGTATAAACCTGTATCCATGCGGTCTTCGCTGGGGGTGAACCAAGTCAAACCACCGGCACGTCCACGAGGAATAATGCTGATTTTTTGTACTGGGTCATAGTCGGGCATCAATGCACCAACTAAAGCGTGACCAGCTTCGTGATAAGCTACCAAAACTTTGCGTTTTTCGCTCATGACGCGGTCTTTCTTCTCTGGCCCAGCCAACACGCGGTCAATTGCGTCGTTGATTTCGTCCATCGAAATTTCGGTCAGGTTGCGCCGTGCTGCTAAAATTGCGGCTTCGTTTAGCAGGTTGGATAAATCTGCACCGGTAAATCCGGGGGTACGACGAGCGATTTTATCCAAGTCCACATCCTTAGCCAAGGTTTTACCACGGGCGTGAACTTTGAGAATTTCGCTACGTCCGCCGTAGTCGGGACGGTCAACAACGACTTGACGGTCAAAGCGACCAGGACGCAACAAGGCGGCATCGAGTACGTCGGGACGGTTGGTAGCAGCGATAATAATGATGCCAGTGTTACCTTCAAAACCATCCATTTCGGTGAGTAACTGGTTGAGGGTTTGTTCCCGTTCATCGTTACCACCGCCTAAACCAGCACCCCGTTGACGACCAACAGCGTCGATTTCATCGATGAAGACGATACAAGGAGCGTTGGACTTAGCTTGTTCAAATAAATCGCGGACGCGGGACGCACCCACACCAACGAACATTTCCACAAACTCAGAACCAGAGATGGAGAAGAAAGGTACGCCTGCTTCCCCGGCTACTGCACGAGCTAGGAGGGTTTTACCTGTACCTGGAGGCCCTACTAACAAAACACCTTTAGGAATTTTCGCACCGACAGCAGTGAAGCGATCGGCATTTTTAAGAAAGTCTACGACTTCGTTTAGTTCTAATTTTGCTTGGTCAATCCCCGCAACATCACCAAAGGTAACTTGGGTTTGTGGCTCCATCTGCACTCTGGCTTTGGATTTGCCAAAATTCATGGCTTGGCTACCAGGGCCACTTTGAGCGCGACGGAGTAAGAAGAATAAGCCCACCAGAAGCAATACAGGGAAAAATAAGCTGCTTAAAGCCTTAAACCAAAATCCTTCATCGGTTTGTGGCAAAACAGTAATATCAACGCCTCTTGCAGTCAGAGTATTAATTAATTCTGGATCGTTGACTAAAGTAACAAGTTTTTTACTAGGGTCATATTTGGGTGTAACTAGTGCCGTGGAACGGTCTGCACTCAAACTAACTCTTTCTACTCTGCCTTTTTCAACTTCTTGAATAAACTGGCTATAGCGCCATGATTCCCGACTTTGGGGTTGTTTTTCAAAAAAAGCTGTGCCAAGCGCAATTACAACAATAAATAGCAGCGCGTACAGCCCCGCATTTCTCCATCTTTTATTCACCGAGGTTTATCCTCCCGTATTTTTGTGCGTAGGGCATTATTAGAATTATGTTAACTTATCTTAACGTATACCAAAATGATACATCTGTCATGCTAAGAATAGTTCCCTAAGTTTTTGCAAGCGTGGATGGTAGGGATCATATTGTAACGATTCTGTGGGCTGGTAAACGGTATGTATGGGAATAACTTCCACCACACTATTAGTGTAGGCGATCGCTTCAAAACCGTTGACTAGCTCAGATGTCCAAGGTTCCTCCCGCACCGTTTGTTGATGAGTTTGTAGCCAGTAGATTAGCTGCTGTCGTCCAATCCCCGGTAAAATTACCTCTGTTAAAGGTGGTGTCCACCAACTCCCATTTTGCCATCCCCAAAGGTTGCCTGTGGTGGTTTCTAGCCAATTTCCGACGGTATTCACTAAAATTGCTTCTTGCGAGTCTAACTTTGCTGCACGGATTTTAGCCATCCACGCACTCAGATAGTTACCAGTTTTATGAGAAGGCAAACTACGATATAGTTCCGGTTCGGCAATGGTGCAAGATACGCCATGCTTTTGGATTTCTAATAAATTTTGGGGTAAATACCTGCCAATTATCCATTCCCTACCATCAGGAAAGATGGTGATTCTGAGAACGGGGAAGTTTGTTAAAAGTATTTCTGCACCTTGGCGGATACGATTCCAGTCTGGTTTTTCCCAAGCAAAAGATTGGATAGAGGTGTGGAGGCGATCGCAGTGTGCCTGCCAATTAGTTAAACTACTGTCTAGAGAATGTCCATAAACTCGCAGTGTTGTAAAAATAGTTGCCCCATAAAGTAACCCAGGATCATAAATATCTAACTCCAAGGTTTGGGAATTAATTAGCTTACCGTTGTACCAGAACATCTTGGGGATTGGGGATTGGGGATTGAGGAAGCAGGGGAGCAGGGGAAGCAGGGGGAGCAGGGGGAGCAGGGGAAGCAGGGGAAGCAGGGGAGCAGGGGAAGCAAAGAAGAATTACTATTGACTATTGACTATTGACTATTGACTATTGACTATTGACAACTGTACAGACGCGATTAATCGCGTCTCTGACTAATCTTTTGGTGGAAACATAATACTACCGACCCCTTCAGGACTAATAATAAACTTTCCTCCCAATTTTTCGATTTCACTAATCGCTCTTTTACGCGTTATATCATCTACTTGATTATTTAATATCATTGCCCAAGTAGAAATTTGTGCATATTTACTATTAGGATTTTGTTTCAGAAAATTAGCTGTTCTCAAAGATGTAAGGGCTACATATTTGCTGTCTTCATCTGTATAGTTACTAGCCCAACTTGCGGCGGTAGCAAAAGACTGTTGAGCAGCTTTAGCGTTTCCTAGAAAAAGTAACTCATCAATTCCTTTAAAGCGCCATACATGATATGACTTTTCAGGAAGCTGAGGTTTTAAGGACTTTAAGCCTTTTTCCATCAATGCAATAGAGCGTTCTGGCATAGCCGCATAAAGAGAAATACTAGTGGAAAGGCTAATATAAACGTCTAAAAATCTTGGGTCACGTTCTATAATTACTTCAAAATATTCTGGACTGAGGCTGTAACCTGTTTTAGCCCTGATTTCTTCATCACCAAAGTATTGTAAAAAATTTAAATATACCCAATTAGCCAATAAGTTATCGTAGCCAAAGCTGGGTGTTTTTTTGAGTAAATTGAGTCTCAGTTTCTCTGCTTGAATATCTGTTTCCAGCGTTGCTAGAGAGATGTCTTGTTGATTTTTCAAGAACTTTTGTAATCGAGGAGATTGTATCCAGCTAATGGTTAAAGCACATAAGCAGACTACACAAGGAGCAAGAAGAGATTGACGATATAGTATCATGATAGTTCTAGTTTTCTTTTCTATAAAGTAGTCTGCCCGTAAAAATATTTAACTTTATATCAGTTTGATAAAAGAATATAAGTAAGATTTTGTTAGGGACGGTCGTCAGCCTATATATAGCTGTTGACGGTTGACGGTTGACGGTTGACAGACTTGAAAGTCTTGTGTTGTCAGCGTTTGATATTAGCTTGATGTCCTAATCTATCTGGCTACGGCTATACTTATCCGGATGTTACAAAAATTAGGGAAAATTAGTATTATTTTTAGCTGGCTGTAGGCGTAATTTAGCAGGTGCTAATGCTTTCCTACGCTAACGGCACTCATCACGAGCTTGATCCCAAGATACCAATCCAAGATAGGATGGACGTTGATTTACGTATTCTTTTACATAATGCTTATGAAGCGCTATTGGTCACGTCTGCTTGCCCTTGTCCTAGTTGTAGCTATTGGTCTAGTAGGCTGTGGTAGTCCAGATAGTTTAACAGGTGATTATCGCCAAGATACTTTGGCTGTTGTCAACACGTTGAGACAAGCTCTAGAGATAACAGAAGATTCACCAGACAAAGCTGCACTCCAAGCAGAGGCTCGGCAAAAAATAAATGATTTTTCTGCTCGCTATCAAAGGGTTAACTCTGTTTCTGGTCTGAATTCCTTTACAACTATGCGAACAGCTCTCAACTCCCTAGCTGGACACTACAGTTCTTATCCGAATCGGCCTGTACCCCAAAAGCTCAAGAGTCGTTTAGAGCAGGAGTTCAAGCAGGTAGAATCAGCACTAAAACGGGGTGCTTAACTATCCACTATCTTAGTTTGCACAGTCAAGAGTCAAAACTAGCGGCTCTTGACTAGAACAATTAAAAATTCCAAATTTCTAAAATATTGACGATATTTATTGCTGATTAAGCCAACAAATATCCCGTAAGTAGGATGTTATTGGTTCCATAGTTTTAATAATTTTACAGAATACAACATTTGATTACATAAACATAGGTTTTAGTATTCAAGCGGCGAAATTTTTTTTTGGCGCATAAAATTTGATACATATTCATCCTATTTACGTAAATTGGGATGAAGTTTGATTTGTCCTTTTGATGTCCAATATGTCTAACCGTCCCTTGAGTCATGCGAAACTAAGATTACTTTGCCGACAGCTAGTAACAGCAATTTTCAGTAGTAGCCTTTTGCTTCCCTATTTGGGGATAGAACCAGTCCAGGCGCAGGTAACAGAATTTTGCCAGATATCACCAACAGCAACACAAACAAAAGAAAAGCTCCGTTTATCGGCGCTCAAAGGCAATCAAGATGCCCGAAAACGCTATCAGGGACTAATCAAACAACAGGCTCAGGAATTACAAAAATGTCGTAGTCGCACATGGCCGAACATCCAAGCTATGTGGTTACGTTTATATCCTTGCGATATGAAACCAGGGGCTATAGACCAAATCATGGATCGGATGGTTAATCGTGGCTATAACGAAGTTTATCTAGAGGTATTCTACGATGGACGAGTATTGTTACCTGCATCTGCTAACCCGACAGTTTGGCCGTCTGTGATTCGCACAAAAGGCGCAGAAAAAGTTGATTTACTAGCTACAGCAATTCAAAAAGGGCGACAACGGGGTTTAAAAGTCTACGGTTGGTTGTATACGAATAATTTTGGTTATAATTATGCACTGCGGCGAGATAGGGAAGGTGCGATCGCTCGCAATGGTAAAGGTCAAACTAGTTTATACGTCGTCGATAATGGGTCTCAAGTCTTCATCGACCCATACAACGAACAAGCCAAACGCGACTACTATCGCATGGTGCAAGAAATAGTCCGCCGTCGTCCAGATGGTTTGTTATTTGACTATGTGCGTTACCCACGACAAGCAGGTAGTAATTCTATCGCCACTAAAGTTGCAGATTTGTGGTTGTATACGGAGGCCACCCAAGCAGCTTTATTTCGTCGCGCCCAGAATAAGAAGGGGTTGGAGTTAATCCGCCGCTTTTTGAGCCAAGGTTATGTCACCCCAGCAGATATCAACGATGTTGATCAACTTTATCCTCAAGAGGGTGAACCTATGTGGCAAGGTCGCATTGTACCACCACAGCAGAAGTCATTAATGACACCCACAGCTAGACAACCAATTTTACAAATGGATTTGTGGCTATTGGCGATCGCTCATTCCATGCAGGGTATTATAGATTTTGTCTCTTTAGCTACCCACCCAGCCAAACAAATCAATATTCCTACTGGTGTGGTTTTCTTTCCTGATGGCAATCAAACAGTAGGACAAGGTTACGATTCTCGCTTGCAACCTTGGGATAAATTCCCTAATTTCTTACAATGGCATCCCATGTCTTATGCTACCTGCGGCAATGTCAATTGTATTGTGGAGCAAGTACAGCGAGTCTTAAGCATGGCTCAACCAGGGACAAAAATTATTCCGGCGTTAGCGGGGAACTGGGGAGAATCAGTCAGTAATCGTCCTCCCCTAGAAGTACAAATGCAGGCGCTACGACCATTTGCATCTAAACTCAAGGGTGTGAGCCATTTTGCTTATTCTTGGCAGTATCCAGAACATGATAGCGATCGCAAATCTTGCCGTTAGTCTAAAATAGATGAGAGCAAAACTCTAAACCTGTACTAATGAGTTCACATCCATTGTTGAAAATCGATATTTCTCAACTCAGTGTTGCAGAACGTATTCAACTAGCAGAAGACTTATGGGACAGTATCTCTGGACAAGCAGAGGAAGTACCTGTGAGTGAAGTACAACAACAAGAATTAGATCGGCGATTAGCAAGTTATCAGCAAAACCCAGCAAATGGTTCTAGCTGGGAAGAGGTGAAAAAACGGCTAGGCTTCCCCAGATGAACTATAACTTGATTATCCAACCAGAAGCAGAATACGATATTCAAGATGCTTTTGAATGGTACGAATCACAAGATCCTGGTTTAGGTTCAGAGTTTGTTCGTGCAGTTGATGCTTGTATATCTGGGATTGGACGCAACCCCCTTGCTTACCAAGTAATTCATGAACAAGTAAGAAGAGCATTAATCCGTCGATTCCCATACACAATTTTCTACTTTTTTGAACAAGACACCGTTTTTGTAATTGCTTGCTTTCATGCAAGACGGGAGCCAAAACAGTGGATAGATAGAATTTAGTCAAGGTTATATTTTAGGTAGCAATTCAGATGGAATTTTGAATTTTCACCCTTGCCAATCACCTAATTGGGTAACTAAAAAATAGCGCACATGATCAACAAACGAAACTCCTGATTGTCTGGTTCCGTGTCCCATACCAGGGACAACATAACAATCACCATCGGGAAATTTTTGCGCGCAAGCACGAGCATCTTTTATTTTGACGATGGAATCGTTAGCACCTACTAGAAAGCGGACTCGACGGTGTGACTCGACTTGTTGAATATAGTTCATGGGGTTGCAATCCCAAGCATATTCGTCTTGGTATTTAAGATTTTTGGTTAATCGTAAAAGCTGTAATAAAGGGGCTAAATCTGGCTGTAGTCTTTGCAATAGTGATTCTGCTAATCCACCCAAGGGAGAGGCTGCTATGTCTGGTAAAAATGGACGACCCCAACTTTTAGCGAAGGATGGGAGGTCAGCATGACCAATAGTTCCGAGTAATCTATCACCTAAACTATTAGCGGTGAAAGTGTATGCAGACAGCAATACACCCATGCTCACCCCAAATAATGCCAGTCGTGAGTCAGTGAGTCCGTAGCGATCGCCACAAAATTCTCTGATTTTGCCAATATCACGGGCGGTGGTGCGAAAGATAGACAAAAATAGCGACGTATCAAAGGGAATACCCCTGTCTATTAATGGCTTAATTTCGTTCTGTACTAAGGTTGTCGAGGTGCGTACTAAACTACGTTCCCCCGATAATGGTGGATCAAATAAAGCTACAGCAATCCCCATTTCTGTGAGTGTAGGGACGATAAAAGCATTCCAACCATAGGGCGCACACATCCCTTGTAAACCAATAACTAGCGGTGTTTCCTGTCGTGGTCGATGATGGGGAAGAAACACAGCCACAGGGAAGCCACTCAAGCGCTCATCAATATCAGCTACTCCAGTATAAGGAAAAGGTTCATCGAACCAATAGCGATCGCCATTCACACCATTAAAATTAATCGTATCCGGGCTATAAATAGTCATAAGTAAATAACAGTAGTAATAACTAAAACTACTTAACTCAGGAAATACCAAAATATAAATTATCCAAAATTGATGGTTTGGTAGGGTGCGTCAGTATGAATAATTTCTAAGTATAGTTAGGTTCTATCACACTGACGCACCCTACACTCCTACAACCAATTACCAATTACCCATCACTTCGTTTCCATCCAGTTTTCCCCTGCACGTACATCAACCACTAACGGCACACTTAACTTAACTGCATTTTCCATCACTGATTTAATTTGTGGTTGTAATTCTGCCCATTCTTGGGGAGGAACTTCAAAAACTAATTCATCGTGGACTTGTAAAAGTAACCGCGCTTGATATTTCTTGAGAACTTCATGAATCTGCACCATTGCAATTTTGATAATATCGGCACTAGAACCTTGAATAGGAGCATTAGCAGCAGACCGCAATAACCCAGCATCGTAAGGGCCGAGATTTTTTAATTTGCTTAAATCAATATCTTCAGGGTTACTACCTTTTAAGTTACGCAAACTGTTGTTAGTAAAGTCAAAATACCGCCGCCGACCAAGTATCGTCTCCACATAACCAAGAGATATCGCTTGTTTTTTTACTCCTTCCAAATAAGCAAATATTTTGGCGTAGCGTTCGTTAAATCTTTTAATAAATTCGTTCGCCACATTTTTATCTATTCCCGTTGAACGAGAAAATTTTAAAGAACCCATACCGTAAATCACACCAAAATTAATAGTTTTGGCGATTCTGCGCTCATCTGAGTTGATATCCTCTTTTTCAAAAACTAATTTAGCCGTGACTGTATGAATATCTTCATTCTGCTGATAAGCCTGCACCAACAATGGTTCTTGACTCAAATGAGCCAAAATTCTTAACTCAATTTGTGAGTAATCAGCCGCCGCCATTAACCAACCTGATTCTGGTAAAAATGCCTTGCGAATTTGCCGACTAAAAGCCGTGCGAATGGGAATATTTTGTAAATTAGGATTAGATGAAGATAGCCTACCAGTTGATGTTGCTGTTTGATTAAAATCTGTATGCACTCGTTGAGTGTCTGGACGTACCAATGCTGGCAAGGCATCTACATAAGTAGACTTTAATTTCGATAAAGTACGATACTCAGTAATGGCATTAACAAAACCAGTTTCATCAACTTCTTGGAGTTTTTCTAAAGTTGCTGCATCTGTAGAGTAACCAGTCTGAATCTTCCGTGAATATTTAGTACTTAATCCCAATTTTTCAAACAATATATAACTCAATTGTTTGGGAGAACCTAAATTAAATTTTTCCCCAGCTAGTTGGGTTGCTTGTTCCTGTAATTTAGCTAAATCTATTTCTAATTGTTGGGATAATTCATGTAGATAAGCTGAATCAATCCGGACACCAGTATATTCTACTGTTGCTAAAACTGATTCTAGCGGCTGTTCTACTTCCCTAAGTAATTTATCCAAATTTGGAATTTTCGCTAGTTCTTCCCGCAATTTACCTACAAGTTGGAATGTGGCATAAACTTGTAAACAACAATAATTAGCGACAGCAGAGATATTTATATCCGCGATAGTTTTACCTTTAGGAACTAAATCTACATAATTTTGAATTGTTAACCCCAAATAACGCTGAGTTAGGTCAGTTAAATTATGGCTAGTATCTGGATTTAAAACATAACTAGCCAACATCGGATCAAATACAACGCCAGTTAAATTAATTCCTTGAACTAGAAAAACTAAACGGTCAAATTTAGCATTTTGAAAAGTTTTTGGATAATCAGCACTTTCTAAAATCGGACGCAGCGCCGTAAGGACAATATCTTGACTTAAATTTTCCCCTTTTGTGTGAGCCAGGGGAATATAAGCACTAGCATCGGCTTCAGTTCCCCAGCAGCAACCAATCCCTACCAAAACCGCATCCCGTGGTTCTAAGCCGCTAGTTTCCGTGTCCCAAGCAACGGGAGTTTCTGGGTTGGTGAATTGTTGTAATATCTGCACCAATTCTATGAGTTTGGCTTCAGTATTAATAATCCGTGGTTGAATAGGTGAAACTGGTTGATTTTGTTGAACTGCTTGTGTTTCTTCAGCAGTGTAAAAAGCGATATCATCATCTTCAAAGTTATTAGTTTCTATCGCAGATGTTTCAGTTTTTGTTACTTCTACAACTGTGCCACCAAAACGTCGCTGTAGGTCGTTGATTTGGGATAAGAAACGAGTAAATTCTAGTTTTTCTAAAATAGGAATAAGAAGGTTTTCATCAAATCCTACTAATTTACAATCTTCTAAATTAACTTCTAAAGGTACATCTACAACTATCTTTGCCAAGAATTGCGACTTAGCCGCATCTTCTTTACCTTCTGCTAGTTTCTTCTGAGTCGCGCCTTTAATTTCATTTAATGCTTTGTAAACCCCATCAAGGGAACCATAGGTACTCAGTAACTGAACTGCGGTTTTTTCCCCGATACCTCTCACACCGGGAATATTATCTGATTTATCACCACAGAGGGCTTTAAAATCAACAACCTGAGTGGGTAAGACACCCAATCTTTCTTTAACTTGTTCCGTGCTAACTTCCGTAATGCTGTTGGTAGAACGTTTGAGTGCATCGGGACTGAAGTTTAAGACAGTGATTTCTTTTTCGGGATCTACTAATTGAAACAAATCACGATCGCCTGTCAAAATTTTCACCTTATACCCCTCGGCGGTGGCTTTTTGCGCCAAGGTTCCTAAAACATCATCAGCCTCATAGCCAGGGGCTGTATAAATTGGTAGGTTAAAGCCTTCTAGTAATTCGTGGAGATTTTTTAAATCAGGGACAAAATCCTCCGGTGTTCCGGGGCGATCGGCTTTATAGGTATCGTCGGCTTCGTGGCGGAAAGTTGGTAAACCCAAATCAAAAGCGATCGCCATTGCTTGCGGTTGTTGTGTAGCCATGACTTCCAGTAAAGATTTCAGAAAGCCAAAGCAAACACTGGTAGGAATACCTGTCTTAGTACGCAGCCCACCATCCCGTCCTTTAGCAAAGGCAAAGTATGAACGGAAAGCCAGGGAGTGTCCATCTACAAGGATGAACGTGGGGCGTGTAGTAGTTGTAGTTACAGAAGGAGAGTTTTCAGACATAGACCTATTTTAGCCAAAAGCTTTACGCAAAAAGCAATACAAAAACTTGGATTAATGTTTATCAAAGCTTTTCAACCCAAGATATACCGCTTCTCGTTTGTATGCGATGCACTCTAACCTCTCTCCTCGCGTTGGCGTGTACACACAAGCACTATTTGTAATATTTTCAGGCGTTATAGACCCCTGAAATTTCAGTAAATCAGACTAATTTAAGTAAAAGCACAGAGGTTGAGGATGGTTATAAAGCATAAATTATTGAAAGTAATAACACTTGCAAGCGAATACAACAATGTAACTTAGTTATTTAAACATACTGAGTCAAATCTCCTATATGTGCATTTTAGTGTTTCTTTAACTACCGTAATTTATACATTTTTTAAATACTTAACAGAATCTCCCCTGACTAACAAAGTTATCTTTAACAAGGTTAGATCAGGGTGGATTACTTGCGTATTTATACATAATTAAGGTCGGGTAAACAAGATTAAAGTTACAAGCATATTGAGATTGATAACTGTATTAGCTTAATTTTTCTCATTACCAAGCAAAGCATCTAACCCCAAAAGTTATGAACCTAAAATTAGATACTCAAACTAGCTCAACTCCAGCAGCAATCACCTCAAGCATTGTCTTTATCGATACAGCAGTTACAGACTACGAAACTTTAATTGCTGGCGTTAAACCAGGTAATCAAGTCTTCATTCTTGACCCCAACACCGATGGGGTAGAACAAATTACACAAGCCTTGCAAGGTTGGGAATATAACTCAGTTCACATTGTTTCTCACGGTAGCCAAGCCAGCTTACAACTAGGCTCAACTAGGCTGAATGCAGCTAACTTGGATACTTACACCACTCAGTTACAACAGTGGCGAGAAAGTTTATCCACAAATGCCGAAATTTTGCTTTACGGTTGCCAAGTGGCATCTGGGGAACAAGGGATAGAGTTTGTCAGACAACTGCACCTACTCACAGGAGCTAATATTGCGGCTTCCCAAAACCTCACAGGTAATGCAGCTTTGGGTGGAGACTGGCAGTTACAAGCCTCAATTGGTGTAACGCAGCCCCAGCTTGCATTTTCCGCCGCAGCCATGACAAGCTATGCTGGCGTTTTGAATGTTGTTAACAATACTTGGGAAAATGCAATTGCTCTAACTCTAGATGTTCCCGTTGATGGTACTACTGTTGGAGCTGCCAATGACTACCAGCTTTCTGGTGTTACTTTCACGGGCATTGGTCAAATTAGCGATGCTGCGGTTGGTAATGATGTAGTCTACTCGTTTACCGCTCCCACTGCTGGCACTTATTCATTTCAGGTGAGGGGATTTAATAGTTCTCATAACCCGGTTCTCTATGCTGTCAGCAGTTTGGATGCAACCACACCAGGAACACCCTTGAGTCTGAGCAGTGTTGTGGCTGGTGCTAATCGCGCTGCCAATGGTGAGTTGATTCATGGATTAAGTTTAACTGCTGGGCAAAGCATTTACTTGGTGGTAGACCAAACTGCTGTGACTGCGGGTATAACCTTTCAGATTGAGGCAACCCGTGCCACCTTGGAAACTGAGCCAAACAACACCCCAGCAACAGCTAACACCTACGTTTTTGGGATAGAAGGCGCTATTAATACGGTTGGAGATGTAGACTTTTTCTCATTGGGAACGCCACCTGCCGGTTCTCGTGTTTTTGCCTTTATAGACGCAGTTGGTGCAAATGAAAGCGATTTGGATTTGCGAATCACAACGGACACAGATACACTACAGTATGACGATGGCAGTGGCACAAATTTATTTAGTGGTGGTGTTGGTTCTTTTCCCGACTGGACACCAAGCATAGCCGGAAGGCCACTAACAGGTGTCCCCAGCTACATCCGCGTAAATCGCTTTGATAGTACAAATTCTGAACCCTACCGCCTGTACGCAGTAGTGCAACCGGAACTAGCCTCAGCCACTGTGGAAACAGAAGGTAACGATACTATCGTAGGGGCAAACTCCGCCGCCAATAACTATTTTTCTGGCGCTCTCTCATCTAGCACTGATGTTGATATTTATAGCTTTACCGCCAATGCGGGAGATTTAATTTTCCTCAGTGCTGACTTCGACCCCCTGCGAAACAACACCCCCATTAACGGCGCACTGGCACTATTAGATAGCAGTGGTAATAGCCTGATTGTAGTGAATGATACTAATAGTGGCTCCTCCACCACCACATCAGGTGCTGGCAATCTCGCCTCTGTAAATCCCAAATCACCGTCAGAAGGGCTGGTCTATCGAGTCAGAACAACCAGTACTTACTACGCCAGAGTTACAGGTAACGCTGCTGGCGACTACCTGCTATCTGTTAAAGTTGTCAATGCACCTGAGCTTGCCAATAGTATTAGTAACCAAACACTAACAACAGGTACAGCATTTAACTTCCAAATCCCAGGCAATACATTCAGCGACCCAGGAGACACCCTCACCTACATAGCGACCCTCAATAATGGCGATCCCCTACCCAGTTGGTTATCCTTTAATGCAGCCACAGGAACATTCACTGGCACTCCCAGGAACAGTAACGTGGGTAATATCACCATCAGAGTCACAGCTATAGATAGCACAAATCTCAACGTTAACACCACCTTCGATCTCTCAATTACCTTCTCAGAGAACATTATCAACGGTAGCGCAAGCAACAACACATTCATCGCTACCGATGCCAGAGATGTCTTCAATGGTGGTGATGGCTACGATAACATAATTACCAGTTTCGCCAACCTCCAACAAAATGACTCATTCAACGGCGGAGATGGCAGAGATGCCATTCTCATTCAAGGTGGTGCAAACTCTGACACCATCACCTTTGACCTCAGCAACCCCAACAACCAACTAGCTAGCATCCCCGGCACAACTATCACCAACATAGAAACCTTTGACCTAAGAACCTTTGCCGGCACTACCACATTTACAGGCGGTAGTGGTAACGATGCAGTCAATGGTGGCGCTGGTAATGACAACCTCAACGGTGGCGCTGGTGATGATAACCTCAACGGTGGTGCTGGTGATGATACCCTCAATGGTGGCGATGGTAATGATATCCTCACCGGTGGTAGTGGTACAAACACCCTGACTGGTGGTGCAGGCAATGACCGATATTACATAGATAACGCCAGCGATGTGATCACTGAAGATATCAATGGCGGTCAAGATGAAGTGTTTGCCACAGTCAGCTACACCTTGGCTGTTAACGTCGAGGCTCTCACTCTCAGAGGTACTGCTGTAAACGGTACAGGCAATGCGAGTAATAACAACATCCGTGGCAATAATGAGGACAATTTACTCGAAGGGTTAGATGGCAATGACAATCTGACGGGTAATGCTGGCAATGATGGGTTGTTTGGTGATAACGGCAATGATACCCTCAATGGCGGTGCTGGCAATGATTTGTTGGTTGGTGGCGCTGGTAGCGATCGCTTATTTGGTGGTGCTGGTGCTGATATATTTGGTTTTGGTACTGGAAACGCCTTTAGTAGTGTTGCTTTTGGCATCGATACCATCTCTGATTTTGCCGTAGGTGTGGATGCCATTGAGTTAGATAAGGCAAGTTTCACTGCCCTTACTAGTGTGGTTGGTGATGGTTTTAGTGTAGGTAGTGAGTTTGCTAGTGTCAGTAACGATACCTTAGTTGCCACTAGCAATGCGTTGATTGTTTACAGTTTGGGTAGTGGTCGCTTGTTCTATAACCAAAATGGCAGTGCTGCGGGTTTGGGTTCTGGCGCTCATTGTGCCACTCTCTCCGGCGCTCCCGCCTTGAGTGCTAGTGATTTTGTGATTTTTGAGTCTGGTAATCAACCACAGACTTAGCGAGGCTTTGAAAACCTGATTTTTTCCTTGAAAGCGAGGAAGATTTTTGCCCCTCTCCCCGACGCGGAGAGGTTTATCAAATTCACTTATAAGTCAGCATTATTGTCTTTTGTTTGCGATGAGGAGGGTTAACAGCCCTCCTTAAATATCTGCGTTAGATCAATGATTGTTCTCAAGACATAAGAATCACAAAAATTATGGTTAACACCGCGCCTCTACTGAACAATACAGGTAATCTCACCTTATCTTTTATTACCGAAGATATTCCTGTTACTAGTAACACTGGTAATCTAGTGTCTGAAATCATCGGTAACTCTATAAGTGACCCAGATGCTAATGCGCTAAAAGGCATTGTTGTTACCTTCGTTGATAACAGTAACGGTGTTTGGGAATATACCTTGAATAATGGAACTAGTTGGAATGCCTTTGGAACACCATTGCTAAATGCAGCACGGTTACTACCATCAAATGCCAATACTAAAATCCGCTTTCGCCCCAATGCTAACTTTAGCGGTACTGCTGATATTAACTTCTACGCTTGGGATCAAACAACAGGTATATCAGGTAACACAGCGAGTATTTTGGCTGGTAAAGGTGGAACAACTGCCTTCAGTACAGACTATGAAGGAGTCTCGATTACTGTTACTCCTGTTAACGACACATCACCAACCTTAACGACTGGGACTTCTACACTACCAAATATTGATGAAGATATACCCAACGCCAATAACAAAGGTACTTTACTAGCTAACCTCATCAACGGCTTAATTACCGACACTGATAAAGACACCCAAGGAGTTGCTGTCATAGGTGCAGACAACAGCAACGGTACTTGGCAATACTCTGTTGATGGCGGGACTAACTGGACAAACTTCGGCACAGTCTCCGATAACTCAGCTACAGTTCTCAGTGCTGGCATAAAACTCTATGATGGTTCATCAGTTGGTTTACCAACTTCCCAAGGTTGGTTGAAGTTTGGCGCTTCGCCTGCTATTCCTCCTCTGATTGGCGTGGGTGGTACTCAGTCTCAGATTAGTGGCGGAACCAGATTAGATAGTAACACTACACCTGCTTCATCATTCTTTGGATTTACACCTTCAATTGGGTCATCAGGTTACAGTAATTATAATGGTTACACCACAGTTCTATTTAACCAGGCTTTTCCTGCGCTTGACCCTGTAAAAGGCTTCACTATTAGTTTTGATGTGAAAATTAACAGTGAAACCCACACCAGCGATGATAACGGTGATGGCATTCAAGACCGTGCTGGCTTTAGCGTCATTGTTGTTACTAGTGACAAAACCAAAGCAATCGAACTAGGCTTCTGGACAGATGAAATTTGGGCGCAGACTTCTAGTCCACTGTTTACCCATAGCACCACAGAACGGTCATTTAGAAACACAACCACAGCAGTTACCCGCTATAATTTGGTAGTTGAAAATAATACTTACAAGCTGTTTGCGCCGGATTCTTCTGCACCGATTTTAAGTGGCAATCTCCGCGATTACACGGCATTCAACCACACCACTGCTGCACCTTCCCCAATCAATTCTTTACCTTTTGACCCTTACGAAACACCCAATTTCCTTTTCCTCGGTGACAATACAACCTCCGCTAGGACTTCTAGTGACCTCACACAGGTGGAACTGCAAACAAATACGAGAGTTCGCTTTGTCCCCAATACTGACTACAATGGCCAAGCTAATCTGACCTTCCGCGCCTGGGATGGTTCCAATGGTATAGCTAGTGGCACTACAGAAGTAAACGCCTCAGTTAATGGCAATGCCACAGCATTTAGTAGCAATACTCAGACTGTCGGTATTACTATTAATTCTGTTAATGATGCACCGATAGTAGCCAATAGTATTTCTAACCAAACAGCTATAACAGGCACAGCATTTAACTTTCAAATCGCCGCTAACACATTTGCTGATGCAGACTCAGGCGACACCCTCACTTATTCTGCCACCCGCAGCGATGGTAGCCCTCTACCCAGTTGGTTATCTTTTGATGCTGATACGCGCAGATTTACTGGTACTCCTACCACGAATAATTTAGGTAACCTTAGCCTGAGAGTTACTGCCACAGATACAACTAACCTCAGTGTTAACACTATATTTAACCTAGAAATCAGACGGCCAGACAATATTATCAACGGCACCGCCAACAATAATACAATCATAGCCACCAGTGCCAAAGATATATTTGATGGTGGAGATGGAGGTGATATCTTCATTACCAACATCGCCAACCTCAGCCAAAATGACATTCTCAATGGTGGAAATGGACAAGACACAATCATTATTCAAGGTGGCATAAATACGGACACCATCAGCTTTGACTTAAATAATGTTAACAATCAACTAGCCAGCATCCCTGGCACAACCATCACCAATGTTGAAACCTTTGACCTGAGAAGCTTTGTCGGCACAGTCACTTTTACAGGCGGTAGTGGTAACGATGCAGTCAATGGTGGCGCTGGTAATGACAACCTGACTGGTGGCGCTGGCGATGATAACCTCAATGGAGGTGCTGGTGATGATACCCTCATCGGTGGTGATGGTAATGATATCCTTACAGGTGGTAGTGGTACAAACACCTTGACTGGTGGTGCTGGTAATGACCGATATTACATAGATAACTCCAACGATGTGATCACAGAAGCTATCAATGGCGGTAGAGATGAAGTGTTTACCACGGTGGACTACTTCTTAGCAGATAACATCGAAGCTCTCACTCTCAGAGGTACTGCTGTAGAAGGTAGAGGCAATGCGGGTAATAATAACATCCGTGGGAATAACGAGGACAATTTCCTCTATGGGCTAGATGGTAATGACAACCTCAACGGTGGTACTGGCGATGATGTCTTGCTTGGTGGTAATGGTAATGACACCCTCAACGGTGGCACTGGTGATGATTGGCTGTTTGGTGGCGCGGGTAATGATAGGTTGTTCGGTGGTGCTGGTGCTGATATCTTTGCTTTTGGTGATACGGGTAATCCCTTCAGCAGTGGTGATTTTGGCATAGATACCATTGCTGATTTCGCTGTGGGAACAGATACCATTATGTTAGATAAGGCAAGTTTCACTGCCCTGACTACTGGGGTTGGTGAAAGCCTTGATGTTGGTGGTGAGTTTGCCAGTGTTAATACTGATATGGATGCAGCGATTAGTAGTGCTTTGATTGTTTACAGTTTGGGTAGTGGTCGCTTGTTCTATAACCAGAATGGTAATGTTGCGGGTTTGGGTTCTGGCGCTCATTTTGCTACTCTCTCCGGCACGCCTAGTCTGACTGCTAGTGATTTCGTGATTTTGGATTTTTAAGGCTTTGATAAATTTAGGAGTAGGTTGGGTTTCATCCCTCAACCCAACACGAAAAATCCTTGGTTTTGTTGGGTTGAACAACGTGAAACCCAACCTACATTTTTTTCTTTCATCAGAGTCATAAAATAGCATTAGTTAAATTTTCTTTTGTTTGCAGTTAGGAGGGTTAACAGCCCTCCTAATTTTTGGCGAATTTCTCTATTCACACTCCCGTTTTGTGACATAGTGGCGGTAGCGAAACATAGCTTCAAGTTGTGCTTGTATTAGCCAACCGCCGATAAATTCTATTGTCTCGCCACCGGGCATAACGTAGGAAACGTCATCAATCAGCTTGGTTTTTCCATTTTCTGGCTCAAATTGATGGCGATGTATCCAAGATTCAAAAGGCCCGGATATTTGGGTGTCGGTAAACAAGCGATATTTGTCGCATTCAGTGTGACGTGCTAACCAAGTTAAGGGTACAGGGCCAAGAAATAACTTAAATTCTGTGATTGCGCCTACTTCTAATCCTCCCTCTCGGCGAACGACTCGTACTGGTTGCCAAGGTGGAGTCAGCAGTTGCAAAATATCCGGTCTTTCATGGAATTTCCAAACTACTTCTGGTGGCGCATTAATAACTGAGGTATGTTGAAAGTGCAGCATGGAAAGAAAAACCTAATATTCAACCTTCGTATTCTGTATCAATTTCGATGTCTAGGGTATCTTCGTCTACCCGCACGTATAAGATATTGGGACGGCAACAAACCTGACAATCTTCAATATAAGATTGTTGCCCGCCAGCACTCAAGTCAATAAAGGTTAAGTTTGGTTCACCACAATAAGCACAGTAAAATTCAGCTGTATTTTGCATTAATTTGTCGGTTGTCGGTTGTCAGAGACGCGATTAATCGCGTCTGTACAGTTGTCAGTGGTTTTGGGACTTGGTTTCATACCTTGCTTGTGAAGTTACTACCTTGCTTTTTTAAAGTGCAGCAAATAATCATGTGCAAATATTCTTACTACTAACTACCGACCACTAACCACTGACAAACATTAATTTAATGGCTGTAGTTCTTTTTGAAAATGACTGGTTGCTTCAGCCAAATGCTTTAGTAGTGTAGACTGTGGCAAAGGCCCTTGCAAGTGGCTCCAAGGTAATACTTGCTCAGTTGACCAATCACTATGAACGTAAAATTCTAAGTCGGGGATTTGCCCTTTGAGTTGCTTAAATGCACGTTTGTAACTACCCAAGGAGTCGCCAAAGTCGCGGGTAAGTTCCAGAAGTTGGGAGATGCGGCGATCGCCTCTGGAGATCAAAGCCTGTATGATAGACCAATTATAACTTTCTGGGCGAAAATCTATTCCTTGGGGTTTTAACTGTTTTTGCAAGGACTGTAACCGCTTTTCTGCTTGCCGATTGACCCCATACCATTGAAATGGTGTATGGGCTTTCGGCACGAAGGTACTACAACCCAATGTTAAGCGCAGTCCTGGTGCGGCTTTTTTGATACTACGCATCATGGTTACCGTTGCGTCTAAGTCTTCTGGTGTTTCTCCTGGTAGTCCCACCATGCCGTAGAGTTTCAAGGCTGTCAAACCGCCGGCTTTAGCATTGATGGCGGCTTGGATGATTTCGTCGTTATGTAGCTTTTTGTTGATGATTTGGCGGACTTTTTCTGAACCACTTTCTACTGCAATAGTAAGCGATCGCGTGTCTCGTTTGGCTAAAGTTTTGGCTAACTGTTCTGTTACCGTATTCGTCCGCACCGAAGCGATACTCAGCCGTACATCGTCATATTTTGGCTGACTGATATAATCTAGCAACGTCTCAAATTCTGGATGCTGAGTTACAGATGCACCCAATAACCCCAACCGATTTGTCACTTGTAAACCTTTCTCAATCGCTGGAATTAAGGAACCTGCCAAACTAGCAGTCCTAAAAGGTAAAGTTAGATAACTAGCCATACAGAAGCGGCACATTTCAGGACAACTCCGCACCACCTCCACCATGAAAATATTTTCCCAGGCGGCTTTTTCTGTCACAACAGTGGAGGCTGACAGGGTATTTCCTCGATAAGTTTGCTTCTGCACCACTGGGGGAACTTCCAAGGAAATTGGCTTAATCGAACTTATTCCCCCATCTACTGCTTCATACTCAACCACATACAAACTCGGAACATAAATTCCTGGTACTTGTGCAAGTGCTTGTAGTTGAGTTTGTCTAGAAGCATTCCTGACTTCCTTATAAGCCTCAATCAAATTACCCAGCAGATTTTCCCCATCACCCAGCAAAATTACATCAAAAAATTCGGCAAAAGGTTCCGGGTTCGCAGTGAGAACAGGGCCACCACCAAAAACTATGGGATGGGAATCATCACGCAAACTGGCGCGAATGGGAATTTGTAAAGATTCCAGTAGATTTAAAATGTTGACATAATCCAACTCCCAAGAAATAGAAAAGCCGACAATTTCCGGTTCTCTAGGAAGTGGTTCGTAAGTATCGGTAAATAAACGACTCACCTGCACATCGCTACGCATTGCCAAAGTCGCCCATACTACCTGATAGCCCAAACTAGTGATACCCACCGTGTACTCATTGGGAAAAGCAAATATCAGTGGTATGGCGTTGGTTTCTGGTGTAGCAGGAGTAAATAACAGGCGTTCAGCGTTAAATAAAGAAGATGTCACAGGAGTTTGATCAAAGTATATCTATTTATATTTAATTTTAAGCCATAGAATTATCATGTTAAAAACTAATGTAGTAGCATTAGCAAAGATCACAGGTAATTGTTGCAAAATAATTCCATAGATTAGCCATAAGAAAATACCAGTATTAAAAAATATCAGCATAATAAAAGATACATCTTTGGCTGATTTACTTTGCCATGTTTTAATCATCTGTGGCAAAAAAGAAAAAGTAGTTAATAAAGCGGCAGCGAAACCCAGAACTGTCACAAAATCCATGTAATATAACTCGCTAAAATAATGCTTTATTTTAGGCAAATTTGCCCTTATTCTCAACCATACTACTTTAGTAGACCACAAAATTAAAATTATTAAATGTCATGCAATAAGATTGCTTAGAAAGCATTACACCAATAGGCAATAGGAAGTAGAAACTGGGCAAGAGCTATGTATTTGGTTTAATTGTTCCCTTACCCTGCCAAGCTTATGTGGCGCATTACTAGTGAAATCTAGCAATTAGTTCGTCACGGGATAATTGTAAAAGTAATGGAGTAAACTCTTCTGGTGTTAATGCTAATAATGGTTCAATAATTCCTTGAAGTTCATTATCTAATTCACCAAAGCGAAACTTAAGCAAGTTTTCCACCACCAAGCGTTCTCCTTGCTGAATACCTGTCTGAATACCTGTCTGAATACCTGTTTGCAGTCCTTGTTGTTCCCCTTCCTTGAACGTCTGTTCTCGGTCTTGTTGATAAAGTGGTGCTAATCGCATAACTAACTCCTTATCATCTTCGTCTTGATTTTGTGTAAATCGTAAGTTTTGCTGCAAGTTGTATAGTAATTCTATTGTCAAAGCACCTTACACTGTCCGTGATGGCGTAACAAATGATCGCACAATACCAACGCCACCATTGCTTCCACCATCGGGACTGCACGGGGTAGAACACAGGGATCATGTCTACCTTTGGCGGCTAATAGGGTTTCCTCACCTTCACGAGTGACTGTTTTTTGCTCTTTTCTAATTGTGGCTGTGGGTTTAAAAGCAACTCGCAAAATGATATTCTCGCCATTGGCAATACCGCCTTGAATCCCACCAGAACGGTTGGTGACTGTGCGAATCTCACCGTTTTCATCAATATAATATTCGTCGTTATGCTCAAATCCTGTTAGCAGAGTCCCGGCAAAACCTGAACCAATTTCAAAACCTTTGCTAGCAGGTAAAGACATCACAGCTTTGGCAATATCTGCTTCCAATTTATCGAATACAGGTTCACCCAAGCCTTTAGGTACATTCCGCGCTACACATTCCACTACACCGCCGATAGAATCCCCTTGTCTACCTGTTTGTTCGATTAATTCAATCATGCGGTCTGCTAATTCGCCATCAGGACAACGAACAATGTTGCTTTCCACTTGGTCTAAGGTGACGGTATTCGGGTCTACAACACCTTCCAAGTCTTTGATACGTTTGACGTAGCCTATAACTTCTACATTAGCAACTTGCCGGAGGATTTTTTTAGCGATCGCACCTGCGGCTACTCTACCAATTGTCTCCCGCGCTGAGGATCTACCGCCGCCTTGCCAATTCCGAATCCCATATTTAGCATCATAAGTTGCATCAGCATGGGAAGGACGATACTTTTGCGCCATCTCATCATAATCTTGGGGACGAGTATCTTTATTTCGCACCAAAATTGATATTGGCGTTCCCAGAGTTTTGCCTTCATATACTCCAGACAAAATCTCACAGGTGTCTGCTTCCTTACGAGGCGTTGTAATCTTACTCTGTCCGGGTCGTCTGCGGTCTAACTCCAGTTGAATTTCCTCAGGAGAAATTTCGAGTAGCGGGGGACAGCCGTCAATCACAACCCCCACGCCTCCACCGTGTGACTCGCCAAAAGTAGTGATCCGAAACAGATGTCCAAAAGTATTGCCCATGATCTTGAGGAAAAAGGAAGCGGCTTATGTATTGTACCTAGAGTTTTCGTAAAAATTAATCTTTGTGCTTGTACTTTTTTTCGTAATATTGGGCAAAGAAGTTTCTTGACATTTATGCTATCTATCTATTTTGGTGATGGGAAACACGAAGGAAGCATGGTCATCAGGAGTAAAATTAAGAAGTAACTATTCCCAGTCCCCAATCCCCAATCCCCAATCTCTATTTTCAAACTAGAAGCATCTGCTGTATATCTGTTAATAATAGAAAAGTAAGTTTTTTCAGGAATTGCGATGATTACTCCGCAGCAGGTTGAAGCAATGATCAAGGCGGAACTGCCAGACGCGCAGGTTCAGGTGCAAGACTTGACCGGTGGCGGCGACCATTATCAGGTGACAGTAGTCTCATCGCAGTTTGCAGGTAAGAGACTTGTGCAACAACATCAATTAGTTTATGGTGCATTGCGGCAAGCTATGTCAACTGAAGCTATTCACGCCTTAGCATTGAAAACATACACTCCCGAAACTAGTCAATAGTCCACAGTCAATAGTCCATAGTCAACAGTAAGAAATCAATGACTAATGGCTAATAACTAATGACTAATAACTAATGACTAATGACTAATGACTAATAACTAATCACAAAACTAGGACATACAAAAGCCATGACACAGGAAACCAGCGAAAAAATTAATAATTTAATAACACAAAATAAAATTATGGTTTTCATGAAGGGAACCAAATTGATGCCTCAGTGCGGCTTCTCTAACAATGTTGTGCAGATTCTCAATACTTTGGGTGTTCCTTTTGAGACTATCAACGTTTTAGAAGACCAAGAAATTCGTCAGGGTATTAAGGAATATTCCAACTGGCCGACAATTCCCCAAGTTTATATCAATGGTGAATTTATCGGTGGTTCCGATATTCTGATTGAACTTTACCAAAAAGGTGAGTTACAGCAATTAGTGGAAGTCGCTTTAGCTTCTTAGGATTCTGGGAAAAAGGGATTCAAAACCCTAATCATATACATTTGGAAGAACTCCTCTCCATACCTCTCCTCGCGCCGGGGAGAGGCTTAAAACCCTGATTATTTGGTACTTAGTGATAAATTTTGAGCAGCCTTCTCTGCGGGACAACACACCTTACCCACTGACTAGTTCTATTTACGTATTTGGCTAACTAGGTGAGTGAGTTCTGGTAATATCAGTTTTTCCATACCTAAGCGCACAGCGTTGCTGGAACCAGGAAGGGAGAAGATTAATTGATTTTGATATACGCCTGCAACTGCACGAGAGGCGATCGCTCGTGAGCCAATTTCCTGATAACTTAAATATCTAAATATTTCCCCAAATCCGGGTAGGGTTTTTTCTAATAATTTCTCAATAGCATCATAAGTAGTATCTCTCGGTGCAATACCTGTACCACCATTAAAAATTACCGTATCTAAATTAGAATTTAGGCTCAATAATGCCAACTTTGCTTGGATTTGTGCTGGTTCATCGGGAATAATTGCGTAGGCTTCTACAGTATAATTTGCATCGATTAGTAACTGTTGAATGAGAAGACCGCTTTTATCTGTCTCTGGGGTGCGTGTATCGCTCACAGTAACAACTGCACAATTTACCGTTATTCCTGGTGTATCTGGATGAGGTTTTTCCATCATGTATAGGGGGATAAGTCAATAGTCAATAGTCCGTAGTCCAAAATTCTCTTGACTGTTGACCGTTGACTGTTGACCGTTGACTTTTAAGATTTACTGAATCCCAAATCGTTTTCTTGGGCGTAACGTTCCATAAATCTGATGAAACGCTCCCATTCTTGGGCTGATTTCATGATATAAACAGCCTCTAATCCTTCAGGCCTACCGTTGACAAATTTACCCTTAACCTCACGGGTGATGATTTCTCCTTCTTCGTCAATTAAATACATCCCGGTAATATCTTCAGTAGTCCCTTGGTCTAAAATTTTAGGGTTTGTAAAAATAAATGTTGCTGTACCAGTGTCACCTGTACGCGATCGCGTCAAACGCACTTCTGGAATTACTTCTTCATCGAGTCCTCTGGAAAACTGGATTTTTGCCATGATGTATGTATTTAAAGTTTTATGATGCCAATTTAATATTCTCTCATTATTTAGAACTCAAAAGACTGGGGATTGGGGATTGGGGATTGGGGATTGGGGATTGGGGACAAAAAAGTAAAAAGTAAAAAGGTAAAAGATTTTTTCTTTTGACTTGGATTGGGGATTGGGGATTGGGGATTGGGTGAAAAACCCCTAAACCCCTACACCCTTACACCCTTACGCCCCTAATTTGCGACGGCTAATGCACCAGCGATCGCACTAGCGGCTAGAGAGGAGAAAGCTGCACCGAATAGCCACCAGGCGGCGCTAGCAACGGTTTTTCTGGTTTCTTCTACTTGTTTTTTAGCTTGCTGTCTCACAGCCTTGATGCGTTTTTGGGCTTCTTGTTGGATGCGTCCGGCGCGATGTAGGACGCTATCCCGTGCGGCTTCGATTTGGTCGATGATGCGGTTAACATCTTCCCTGGAGATATCCTCACGGGAACTGAGAACTGCGACTAGGGTATCACGGTCAAATTGACTGAGGCGATCGCCTAAGGCTTCAAATCCGGCTTGTGGGTCGTCAAATAATTTAGCGAAGTCTTGACGGATGCTTTCATAATTGAGTTCTGGACGATCCAGAGAGTTGAGATAGTTGCGAATCCTGTCAAAAACTTGGTCAATTGCTGACTGTAACTGATGTTGAATCTGCTGCACTTGTTCGGTAATGGTGCTGCGGACTGACTCTATTTGATCGGCGATACGGTTGGCTTCTTCCTCTGAGATGTCTTCCCGTTGGGATAGTAAAGCCACAATTGTTGCACGGTCGAACTGAGAAACGCGATCGCCTAAACTACCAATTCCCAAGCGTGGATCTCGCAAAAGTAATTGTAAATCACGTTTGATTCCTTCTGGGTTCAGTTCCTCTTTGTTGGTTTGACGCAGATAATCTTCTAGACCGGCTTCAAAGTCTACAATCTTTTGAGTAGCACGTTTAGCAAAACGGCGGGGCGTTCTGATAATATCGCCAATAGCGTCTTGTAGTTGGTCAATAATCTGATTAACTTGGTCTTCGCTCAAGTTTTGCTGTTGGCTGAGGATTTTGACTAGAGTTTCTCGGTCAATTTGAGATAACCGATGTCTCAAAGCCACCGCACCTTCTTTGGGGTCGCTGAGTAAAGTTGCCAAATCTTGCCTGATACCTTCAGGGTTGAGTTCTTCTAGGTTAGTATTGCGGAGATAGTCAGCGATCGCTGTGGTAGTTTTTTCATACTGTGCTTTTGCTTGGTCTACCACCGCTTGGGGTGCTTGTAAAACGCTATCTCTGACGGCTTCTACCTGATCGATAATTTGATTAATTTGCTCCTCGCTTAAGTCTTGACGCTGATTGAGCAACTGTACTAGAGTATCACGGTCAAATTGAGATAAGCGCGATCGTAACAGGTTAATCCCCACTTGGGGGTCTTCTAATAACACCCGCAAATCCCGCTTAATTGCGTCAGGATTTAACTCTTCTTTCCTGGTGTGACGCAGATATTCTTCTACCCTTTGCCATAGTTCATTGGCTTTAGTGGTTGCTTGTTCTTGGGTTTCTCTGGCTTGAGTGAGAAAATTATCGCGGATGCTTTCGAGTTGACTAACAATATTATTAGCCTCTTCTTCGCTGAAATCTTGACGTTGCAACAATACTTGTACAAAGGCTTCTCGGTCAAAACCTTGTAAGCGAGTACTGATATCTGCAAACTCCTGTCCTGCTTCCGTTAACAAATTACCAAAATCTCGGTCAATCGCCTCAGAATTCAGTTCTGGTTTACCAGTAGCACGGAGATAATTTTCGATGCGGTTGCGGATTTCGTGACCTTTTTCGACTTTCTCCGATTGCTGGACTGTTTCTAACACTTGCTGACGGATATTCTCCATGTCTTGAGCGATTTCTTTCACTTTGGCTTCCGTCAGGTCGCCTCGTTGTGTCAGCCAGTTAGTAAAATCATCTGGGTTTAATTGTTCAATTTGCTGGCGGACATTTGTAGGATCTGCCTGTGGGTCGTAGATGACATCCTGAAATTCATTTCTAATGGTGAGGCGGTTAAAATGCCAAGGGAAAGAATTGCGGATATAGTCTTCTACATCTGTTTTGATAGTGTTATCACTTGGGGGTGAGAATCTGTGACTAATTTGCTCAGTAGTTTTCTCTCGAATCTGTTGTAATTGTTTGGTGATTCTCTCGACATCAATATCTTGAACTTTGTCTCGTAACTGTTGCAGTTGATTGGTAATTCTCTCAACATCGATATCAGAAATATCTACCCGATCTAGTACTGCTGGTACGGCGGCGCTGATGCCATATTTCACCGCTTGCTGCATCATCCCATTTCTACCATTACCGTTTTTCCTAGATGTCACTAGTTGTTGTAGACGTTCACCTAAATCTTCCGATTTTAACTCTTCTGGTGTGGCAGATTGCAGTAAATTAATTACTTGTTCTGTGGGATTTTTGCGGTTAGCAACTTGCTGCCAAGCTGCTTGTAGTTGGTCAGCAATTTGGTTGATATTAGCTGGAGATAAATTAGTGCGATCGCTGATTAAATCAACAAATGTTTGGCGATTCACATTTTTTAGTAAATCACCATCACCAAGAGATTGCCAATCTACATCACCTAATATTTTGTCAAACTGACTACGAATTTCGTTTAAATTTAGTGCTGGTACTTGTAGTTTTGATAAAGAACTTTGCAGGGTATTTCTAATAGTATCCTGGTCAAAACCTGCGGTTAATTCACGCCGGACTGCGGCTGTGATATCTTCTGCTGTGGATACCATTTGGCTTTTAGTTGTTGCTGCACCAATAGCGCTAGTAGCTGTCCCTGTTAGAGCTTGTAACCCAGAGCTAACCGTGCTAATAATTGAACCTAGAAAGGAACCTACTGCGGAAGAACCCAACCAAATGATTAAAAAGAAGTAGGTAGACCAAATGACTACGCCACTAATTACCCCTAATGTTGTATTGCCAATCAAGCTCAATTTTACTGCTAAGAAAGTGGCTGCGAATAAAGCAATACTTGCTGTGACTATTGCCCAACTACCAACTTTTGCCTCTACTTCTCTAACTTGCTTACCAAGACTTTCTGAGTCGTCGTCATCATCACTATAAGGATTTTTGCCGTAAGTGGAAATGCCAACAGCGACAGAGAGATTTGTTAATAGTAAATGGAAGGCGATCGCCATCAAAGTACCAGCCAATAAAGCCACTAATATTTTCGTCCCAGAAAAACTAATAGGGACTGCGCTAGGAGCTATTACTTCCGGCAATTTATTTGTGCCTGCTATTCCCAATGAGAGCCAGGAATAAATTAAAAAACTATCCAAATTGTAGAACATAGGATTCTTATACCTTACGTCCGATAGATGAAATACCCATTACTTTATCAAGGGCTTATCTCTTAGCTTAGTTATTGTTTGTAATGCTCTACACTTTCTCAGGTAGTAACCACATTTATCAAAAGATATATCTTTTATTGAGCTATTTAAATATAGCGATCATTATTTGAGGGAAGTATATAGCTAATGTTTTTAAACGTGGAGAGGCGCGGAAATTGTGCAATTATATTAGTACCATATTCAGTAGTTTAGGAGATTAGGAAACACTTCATAAAAATAATTATTTTTATGAAGTGTTTAGGGTTTTGCAAATACGGAATATCAGGATCACATGAAGTTATATCAAATAGTATTTGTGTCTATAAAATGGCAGATTTTGTAAGCCATTTATTTTTGATTTGTTTATTATTATGACTTTACAAAAAATATCTATATCTAATGGCAGACCAATGAATTCATCCAACAGATTGATGAAAATAAGTTAGACACAAGAGATAAATAGGAAGTAATGAAATCAATTATTTTCTAAAAAATTAATTACCTAATTTTGTCTTTTGTTGTTTGGAGAAATTAAACAATGGTAGTAGGTGTACATAGACGGGCTGTAGGTGTATTTTCTCACCGCCGAGACGCTGAACAAGCCCTCCACGAATTGAAGCAATCCGGTTTTGCAATGGATAGAATTTCTATCATCGCTCAGGATGCAGACCGGAATGAAGAGATTGCTGGTAGCCCCGTGCGAGAGAAAGTAGGCGATAAGTCTGACGAGGGTGCTAAAACAGGGGCTATTACTGGCGGTGCTTTAGGCGGCTTGGGTGGTTTATTAGTTGGTCTTGGCACTTTAGCAATTCCTGGTATTGGGCCGATCATGTTAGCAGGTGCAACGGCAACAACCTTGGCTACAACCCTGGCTGGGGCTGGTCTTGGTGCCGTGGCTGGTGGTTTATTGGGTGGACTGATTGGTTTAGGAATTCCAGAAGAACGAGCTAGAGGTTATGAAGACCGTGTACGCCGTGGTCACTATTTAGTCATAGTAGACGGAAATGATGCAGAAATCGCCCAAGCAGAAGCAATTCTGCGCCGTCGTGGCATAGAAGACTACGATATTTATGATGCGCCGGGAACCGCAGCAGCAGCCACTGGTGTTACTCATGGGGATGTGACTCCCGCAACAACCAGACAAAGAAGCAGAAGAGCAATCGGCGTATTTCCTCACCATCGAGATGCAGAAGCAGCATTAACAGAATTGCGGGATGCAGGCTTCGCCATGAATCAAGTTTCTCTTATCGCCAAAGATAGCAGTGGTAACAAAACCACAGGTGCAGGTGCAAACCTTGGTCATGGCAATAAAGCCGATGAAGGAGCCAAGGCTGGAGCCGCTACAGGTGGAGGTTTAGGCGCTTTAGGTGGTCTATTAGTGGGATTGGGTGCTTTGGCAATTCCCGGCGTTGGGCCAGTCATTGCCGGTGGTGCAGCCGCTACCGCGATCGCCACAACTTTAGCAGGCGGCGCTATCGGTGCAGCCGCAGGTGGAATTGTCGGCGGACTCGTGGGCTTGGGAATCCCTGAAGACAAAGCGCGAGTTTATAGCGATCGCTTCCAAAGAGGTGACTACCTCATCATTGTTGATGGTACAGAAGCCGAAATTCAACACGCTGAGGCTATCCTCAAACGTCGTGGTATTCAAGAATACTCTGTTTTTGATGCCACTGACTTACATGATACACACCGCCGAGATGTTGACAGCACAATCGCAGGCGATCGCGTTTCCTCTACTGTAGGCGATCGTGTCTCCTCTAACGTAGGTCACGACACAGAGCCAAGCGTAGTGATTGTTGATCACCGCGAAGAAAGAATCTAATCCCATTGATTAACTGAGGGACGTGAGGTGTCGCGTCCCTCAAGAAACCAAACCAATATTGATACCCGGAAATAAAGAAATGAAAAAGCTTACTCCTCTTCTAGTTAGTTCTTTACTAGTTTTTGGTGCTGCGGCTTGTCAAGATGGTGCTAGAACCAGTCAATCTGCACCCGATACTCCGACAGAAAATGTACAAGCGCCCTCGGCGGAAGCAACCCAGGCCGCGCAACAAGACGCTCAGAGCGAGGTTCGTAGGGATCAACTCAACTCTGACATCCGCGCCCGCGAACAACGCAACAATGCTACTGGCGGCGATGCACAAAGAGCCGAAGGTGATTTAGCTAGCGAAGTCCGTTCTAAATTAGAGGCGAATATACCTAATGGTGCATTAACAGTGCAAGCAGAAGATAACGGTACTGTCACCGTCGGTGGAACTGTCAACAACCAAGACCAGTTATCTAAAATCGAACCTTTAGCCAAAGAAATAAAGGGTGTCACCAACGTAGTTGTTAAAGCAACTGTCGCTCCCCCAAATAGTTAGGGGACTTCTAGCTAAAAAATATCTAATCGATTTGGTAGCAGGGGAAGCCTGGGAAGCCTGGGAAGCCTGGGGAGAAAGAATCTTCTCATCGTCTTTGCTATCAATAGTGGCTAATTTGTTTTTGTATCAGTAGTTAGTACAACTAACTACTGAGAATTTTCGTTGACAACTGGCGACGGGAATGTTTATGTTTATTTACGTCTAGTGAATTAAAAAAGCTGTTGTAATTACCAACATATAAAAACTATGGAAACCGAACAAAAGCAACCGGAATCCTTAAATGCCGAAGTATCTCAGGGAACGATAGCATTGTCTAGTGCAGGACAAAGCAACCTGCCTCAATTACCACCAGCTACAGCAACTACTCCTGAGTGGCAGCAAATTACTAATCAAGTAACAGACTTTTTGGCAGAACTTCCCGAATATTTAGGCAGTTTCTATCAACAGTACAGCCGCTCGATTCTCACCGTTTTGCTCATCTTAGCGGCGATCGTCACCTTAAAAGTAGTACTAGCCTTGTTAGGTGCAATTAATGGTATTCCCTTGTTAGCACCCTTCTTTGAGTTGATTGGCCTGAGTTACTCAACATGGTTTACTTTTCGTTATCTCATCAAGTCCTCAACTCGCCAAGAATTAACTGCCGAAATTAGGACACTGAAATCTCAAGTTTTTGGGGAATAGATTTCACCCATATAGCTATCAAAAATCATCGTAAACAGAGAGAAACCCGATTTATTAAATTAAGTCGGGTATTTGGTATTTTTGGGAATTGTATATATCTAAAGAAAGAGGATTTTTTGGAATAATTTATTAAATCACTTCTAAAGATAGTCGATTTGTGATCTTTAAAAAGCATAATCTAGTTCTCGAAGTTTTAACAGATTTTTTAACGAGGACAGATTTATGACTAATGAACCAGTTAAAAGAGCGATCGATTCATCCGAACGAGTAGAGGTCGATATGTACGATAGAGGAATTGTACCGGCCGAAACCGCCGCACGCAAAGAACGAGAAGGGGAATTATATAAAACACTTCCTACAGAAGAAAGGGAAGCCGACGCACCCACCGATGACCAAACAGATGCCCAAAGTATTCGCACCACAGATGGTTACACAGTAGATAAAGAGGGTTTATTAAACAACTACGCGGTTGAACCAGAAATGTACTATGAAGTACCAGGTGATGCTAGAAAAGAAGCAGAAGAGGATATAGCATCACGGGTTCAAGAATTGGCAGAAGTTAACGAAGATAAGGAAGACGAGTTAACTGAAAAAGGTGATAGTCGTGGTAGAGGGCCAGGATTAATTTAGTCTTGTATAGCTGTTGGCTGTTGACTGTTAACTGTTGACGGAGTTTAAAGCCTTTTATCTTAGTTTGATGTCCTAATCTATCTGGCTACGGCTATAAATTTGAATCAAAACTATCATGAAAAACCCGGTTTGTTGGACAAGCCGGGTTTTTTAGAACTGATGCACAAAGGTTATTACAGGTGTAAGGGTTCAAGGGTGTAGATTGGTACGTGTAGCGCCATAAAAAAAGGCAGGAAGCCCTACCTTTAAACCCAAAAAAGCATTTTGTAACCAAATACAAGAATAAATATTACACACAGTTGTGGCAGCTATATTACAAAACTACGACGAAGTGATGAACAATTTTAGCTAATTACGGCAGGAGTGGGACTCATGAGTCTACCATCTTCCATCTGGACAATTCGATCAGCGATATTTAAAATACGGTGATCATGAGTAACCATAAGGATTGTACTGCCCTTTTCGTGAGCGAGTTTTTGCATTAAGTTAACTACATCTCGTCCCGATTGGCTGTCTAGGGATGCTGTAGGTTCATCTGCTAACACAAGCTGGGGATGGCTGACTAAAGCACGGGCGATCGCTACCCTTTGTTTTTGTCCCCCAGACAGTTGATCTGGGTAGTAATGCAGATGGTTTCCTAATCCCACCTGTTCCAAAATTTGGATTGCACGAGTTTCTAATTCTGCTAATTCAATGTATTGGTGCAGTTCTAACCCCATTTTGACATTTTGCAGTGCGGTTAAACTACCATGCAAATTATGCCCTTGAAAAATATAACCGTTACGCCGTCGCGCCTGTACCAATCTTTCCGCACTAGCACCGTACAATTCTTGTCCTAGCACTCGTAGACTAGCTGATTGAGACGATGAGCTACGCTCCACCAAAGGTGATCGCAATCCCCCCACTAAGTTCAGTAAGGTAGTTTTACCGGAACCAGAAGGCCCGGTCAAAATAACGATTTCACCAGCACTAATCTCTAAATTGATATTAAATAAAACTTGCTTACGCAATGAACCATTACCAAAGTAGTGGTCAAGATTCCGAACGGAAATGACTTTCAGCATAAATCGGGGATTGGGTAGTGGGTACTGGGGATTGGGTTTCCGCCACCTACTTACTAAGTTGCATAATCCATCGTGAAGGCTGTCAACAGTCAACAGTCAACAGTCAACAGCCCTTATTAGTAGTTATGCAATTTAGGCGTGCATTAGCTTACTCAGCACTCAACATGGGTTAAACGCCCTGCTACCGCCAACGGAATTTAAAACATTTCGGCTGGATCGGCGGCTTGAAGTTTACGGGTGGCGATCGCTCCTGAAATTGCACACATAATGATTGTGAGGATTAATACTTGCAATGCCCGGATGACTGTCATGTACATGGGTAAGTTTGTGGCAGTGCGAGTGAGGTGGTACAGTCCTAAGGAGACTGATAAGCCGGGAAGAAAGCCTAGTAATGCTAAAATTACGGCTTCTTCAAAGATCACACCTAATAGATAATAATGGCGATAGCCGATGGCTTTGAAGGTGGCGTACTCTCGCAAGTGAGTATTAACGTCTGTAGATAAGACTTGATACACAATAATCACACCAACTACAAAGCCCATTGACACCCCGATGCTGAAAATAAATCCTATGGGGGAGTTAGTGCGCCAAAAGTTATTTTCAAATTCGATAAATTCGTCGTGTGTCAGCACTTTTACATCTTGTGAGAGACGAGATTTTAAGGCTGCGGCTACCTGTTGGCGATTCGCCTTAGATTCCAACTGAATCAAACCCACACTGACACTAGATGCTGGTTGTCGCGGAAACAAGCGCAAGAAGTTTTGATCGCTGGTAATCAAGGTACCGTCAGCACTAAAAGAAGCCCCTAGTTTAAATAAACCAGCAATAGTTACTGTACGCCGTTCTAGTTCGGTTTTAACTGTTTGTCCTTGTTCTAGTTGGGCGATGGTTTCTTGGTAATCACCTCTCGATGCACGGTCAAATATAACGGTATCTGGTAACTTAATTTCTGATAGTTTTTGATTAACTTCGGGAAAGTCCACAGCCGGTCTATCGGGATTAATCCCAATGACCAAAATTTCCGTATCACGGCGTGTCTGCGGATTTTTCCACAGCATATTACTCACATACATCGCCTCTGCTGACTTCACCCCTGGAACATCCATTGCTTGGTAAAGTCGCCGACGTGAAAACATAGAAATGCGTTGTAAGTTACGCGTTTGAGAACCGATGACGATAATATCAGCCTGCAAACTGCGATGTAATGTAGTGTTACTGTCATACAACGCCGCTTGAAACCCAAGCTGCATAAACATTAGCAAGTCAGCAAAAGCAATACCTGACAATGCTACTAAAAGCCTACTTCTTTCATGGCTCAGTTGCAGCCATCCTAAAGGAGTTCGTCGCCGCAATTGTTGAAACATAAAAAATTGGGAATGAGTAGTGAGTGCTGAGTACTAAGTAGTGAGTCATTAATTCTTAATTCCTAATTCTTATTTTTGAATTTTGAATTTTGAATTTTGAATCGATATCACAGTTCAATGACCGCTTTAACCTGCATATTTGTTAAATCAGCAGCTTTTTGGCTAGAAGTAGGATCTAAACGAATGTGGACTTCTACTACTCGGTTATCAATATTGCTTGCAGGGTCAGTGTTGACTACATTTTGCCGCCGTATCTGTAAGCCTTTGCGTTCGACGGTTCCCTGCATTTCTACAGGTAAGTAATCACCGAGAATGCGTACTTTTTGCCCTGGTTTGACTCTGCTGATGTCACTTTCGTAGACTTCGGCGACTACGTACATTTGGTTTGTTTGTCCAATATCAACAATGCCATCAGTGGAGACTAATTCCCCTGGATGGGTGTGAATCTCAAATATTTGAGCATCTTGAGGTGATGACCCTCCCAACTCTTTCGGCCATCGCACGTAGGCTTGTTGTAAATGCACTTTTGCTTGGTTCACGGCGGCTATGGCGCGATTAACTTCGGCTTTGGCAGCTTCTACATCTACGCCACGAACTTCGGTGATTTGTGCTAATGTGGCTTTGGCTTGTTGCAGTTGCTGTTGGCTGGTGGTTTGGATGCGCTGCAAGTCGGCTTGGGCTTCTTGGAGGGTTTTTTGGGCAGTTTCTAAGTTTAAGCGCTGGCGATCGCCCTCGGATGCTGAAACTGCTCCTTGTTGATACAGTGCTTGATAGCGTTGGTTTTCGGTGGTGGCGTTTCTGACTTCGGCTTGCAATCGCGCTACAGTAGCTAGTTGTGCCGCAATATTACCTCTACCTTCCGCTTCTAACTTGGCAATTGTGGCTAGTTGTGCCGCAATTTCTCCACCTTTTGCTCCAGCTTGGGTACGGTTGAGGTTGGCTTGGGCTACTTTTACTTGTTCTTGGGCTTCTTTTAAAGCCGCTTCTAAGCGATCGCGGCTATCTAAAATCGCAATTAATTGTCCTGGTTTTACCCTATCCCCCTCTTTGACTAACAGTTGTTCTACCCGACTACCTTCACTAGATGTAGTCGCCGAGAGTTTAATTACTTTCCCCTTTGGTTCAATTCGTCCTAAAGCTGTAACCGTTTTTAGCTCTGGTAACAATGCCCCCGGTGCTTGTACCTTTTGATTAGATGCTTCCCGAAAATTTAAACCTATATAAAAACTGATTCCTATGGCAACAAACGATGCAAAACAAGCTAAAAAAATCGCTGGACGTAAAATCGATTGAGGAGAAATTGAACGGTCGAGCTTTGAATTCTGCACAATCGCTTACCTTTGTAGCAATTTCAACTTCGCTGACTCAAATCGAATTTTATTAAGTTTGTCAGTTGTCAGTTGTCAGTGGTCAATAGTCCATAGTCCATAGTTATTCTTCTCTGCTCCCCTTACACCCTTATACCCCCTACACCCCGTCTTTCTTCAATTTCATAACTGATACATCTACTCGATATCTGATCTGAGATATACAAAACTAAACTGTATAGTTATATAATATGATTATACTAAACCGACTAGTTTAGTCAATAGTTATTTTAGTCATTGATTTGGACTACAGACTCAATTAATACTTCTACGGATTATTGAAACATGGCACGCCCAAAGATTGGGGAAACAGATCGTTCAAATTCTACCGATAAAGTCGAGAAGATTCTGCAAGGTGCGATGCAGGAATTTTTAGCCCACGGCTATGCTGCCACTAGTATGGATAAAGTAGCGGAAGCGGCTGGGGTTTCCAAAGCAACAGTATATAGTCACTTTCAAGATAAAGAAGGTTTATTTAAAGCATTAATAGAGAAACTGGCTAAAAAACGCTTTCAGAAAATTTTGGGAACTCAAGCCTTGCAGGGGGAACCTTATATAGTGCTGAGAAGGTTAGCGAAAACAGCCTTACATCAGATGATAGACGATCCAGAATATCAGTCCTTTGAGCGCTTGTTGATTGGTGAGTCAGCACGTTTTCCGGGGTTAGCGCAGATTTTTATCGGTAGCATTGCCAAGCCAGCCATAGAAACCATTAGTAAATACATAGCTTCCCGTCCTGAACTCAACATCCCCGACCCAGAAGCCACAGCCAGGATTTTGATTGGATCATTAGTGCATTTTGTAATGACACAAGAGATTATGCACGGTAAAAATATTATGCCAATGGAAAGCGATCGCCTCATCGATGCTTTGACCCATCTCATTATTAACTGTGCAGAATGAGGCAAAATACTTTGTGTTTTCTTGACCGAAGACTTTCATCAAAACTGGGGCTGATGTTTATAGTATATGAAAAGATATTTTTAATGCAAAACTATGTCCTACTCTGAAAAATCCCTCAATTATCCACTCAGCCACAAAATTGATCAAGTTGATGATTACCACGATACTGTAGTAGCAGATCCTTATCGTTGGCTAGAAGATCCCGACTCTGAAGAAACTAGGGCTTGGGTTGAAGCACAAAATCAAATTACTTTTGCATATTTGGGCGAAGTTTCCGTTAGAGAAAAAATTCAACAACGTCTTCACAAACTTTGGGATTATGAAAAGTATGGAATTCCTTTTAAAGAAGGAGAAAATTATTTTTATTTCAAAAATAATGGCTTACAGAATCAAAGTGTTTTGTATACTTTGAAATCTCTGGATTCTGAACCAAGAGTTTTACTAGATCCTAACAAACTTTCAGATGATGGAACTGTTGCTCTTTCGGGTTTAGCTATCAGCGATAATGGCAAGCTTTTGGCATACGGTATGGCGACTTCTGGTTCTGATTGGCAAGAATGGAAGGTGATTGATGTAGAAACTGGTGCAGATTTTCCAGATCATCTCAATTGGATTAAATTTTCCGGTGCATCTTGGACAAATGATCATCAAGGTTTTTTCTATAGTCGTTATGACGAACCAAATGAAAAAACCAAATTGGAAGATATTAATTATTACCAAAAGCTTTATTATCATCAATTGGGTACACCCCAAGCTGACGACATCTTAATTTACCAACGCATTGACCAAAAAGAATGGGGTTTTAATGGCGTTGTCACGGAAGATGGTTGCTATCTGATAATTTCAGTTTGGTTGGGTACTGATTCTAGAAATTTAGTTTTTTATAAAGACTTAACTAACCCCAATGCTGAAGTTGTAGAACTAATTAATCAATTTGAAGCAGATTATAGTTTCATTGATAATGATGAGAATATTTTCTACTTCCGTACCGACTTGGATGCACCACGGGGTAGAGTAATTGCTATTGATACAGCTAATCCAAATCAAGAAATATGGCGAGAAATTATCCCCCAAGCTGAAGCAACTTTAGAAGGTGTCAATATCTTAAATAATCAGTTTATTGCTGATTATTTAGAAGATGCCCGATCGCAAGTTAAAATTTTTGACCTCAAAGGTACATTAATTCGGAATGTAGAATTACCAGGATTGGGCGCTGTAGATGGTTTTGGTGGTAAGCGTGGCGATACAGAAACTTTTTATAAATTCACTAGTTTTACTACACCAGGAACTATTTACCGATATAATTTAGTAACAGGTAAAAGTGAAGTTTTTAGAGAAACAAATGTAGATTTTAATCCTGATGATTACGAAACCAAACAAGTTTTTTATCAAAGTAAAGATGGTACACAAGTACCCATGTTTATTACACATAAGAAAGGCATTCAATTAGATGGGAATAACCCCACTTATCTTTATGCCTATGGTGGTTTTAATGTCTCACTCACGCCCAATTTTTCTGTAAGTATGTTGGTATGGATGGAAATGGGTGGCGTTTATGCCATGCCAAATATACGGGGTGGCGGAGAATATGGTGAAGAATGGCATCAAGCAGGAATGAAGGATAAAAAGCAAAATGTTTTTGATGATTTTATTGCTGCTGCTGAGTGGTTGATTGCCAATAATTATACAAAACCGGAAAAACTAGCGATCGCTGGTGGTAGTAACGGTGGTTTATTAGTGGGTGCTTGCATGACTCAGCGTCCTGAGTTATTTGGCGCAGCTTTACCAGCCGTTGGTGTGATGGATATGTTACGGTTTCACAAATTTACCATTGGTTGGGCTTGGACTGCTGAATATGGTTCCCCAGATAACCCACAAGAGTTTCCTGCACTCTACGCTTATTCGCCACTGCATAATCTCAAACCAGGTACAGCATACCCCGCAACCTTAATTACCACCGCCGATCACGACGATCGCGTCGTCCCCGCCCACAGCTTCAAATTTGCCGCAGCTTTGCAAACTGCACACAACGGCAATGCACCTGTATTAATTAGAATTGAGACTAAAGCTGGACATGGTGCTGGTAAACCCACAGCGAAGATTATCGAAGAAGCCGCAGATAAATGGGCATTTTTAGTGCGGGCTTTAGCTGTTGAGGTTTAGCCGCAGAGAATATTAGGATTTACCCATGAAAGGGTGTAGGGGTATAGGGGTGTAAATGTTTAAAATCCTTACACCTTTACGTCCTTAACCCCTGATATCTAGTCTCAACAAACAGCCTGGGTGCGTCAGTCCTCAATATTTTTATTCCCGATCAGAAACTGGGAATTATTCACCAGCAAAAACTCGCCGTTGAATCAGTGTAATAGCAATAATCACCACTGCTAAAAGAAAGGCGATCGCCGCAGCATATCCCATCTGTAAATAACGAAATACCATTTGATAAATCAGCAGTACTACAGTCAAGGTGGCATTATTAGGGCCACCAGTACCGCCAGAGAAAATATAAGATTGATCAAATAATTGAAAAGTGCCAATTACCCCCACTGCAATCACAAAAAAAGTCACAGGTTTCAACAGAGGAATTGTGATGTAAATAAATTTCTGCCACCAATTTGCACCATCTAATTCTGCCGCCTCGTAAAGTTTTGCTGGTATATCTTGTAAGGCTGCTAGATATATCACCATATAAAATGGTGCAGTTGACCAAATATTCATGAGCATGATGCCTTTGAGGGCAACAGCCGGATCACCCAACCAATTATAAGTAGGCAGTCCCACAAAAGCTAAAAAATCATTTAATAGTCCATCTGTATTATAAATCCACATAAAAATTAGCGTCAGCACTGCCGAGGAAGTGACTGTTGGCAAAAAGTAAAGGATGCGCCACCAGTTTTTACCCCGGATTCCAGCATTTAAGGTTACCGCTAAAATCAACGCCAAAACAGTTTGGCTAGGTACAACAATAACCACATATTCTGCTGTATTTCTTAAGGCAATCCAAACTAATTCATCGTCAACTAATCGCTGAAAATTTCGCAACCCAATGAATTGATAAGCAACACCACCTAAGAGTTGAACTTTGTTGAGCGAAAGGAAAACAGAGTAGAGAATAGGTAAAACTACAAAAGTTCCCAAAACCAACAGAGTCGGCATCATGAACACATATCCGAACAAGCTGTCTGTGATGTTCCGTCTATGGTTATTTCTCCACCTTCTGATTGGCAACACCATCTAACTGGCCTGTAGTTGTGGGTACTGTGCGATCGCTATCGTAGCGGAAGGAATTAGTTGACTCATAGACACCCTATGGATGATTTTTTGGTATTTTCCTCAAAACATAGCCTGGTTTTCGGGAAAAATGAGGCGAAAAAGTTCTTTAGCCATCACCACACTCAAGGAATTGAGCCTAAGATAAATAGTATGAGCCTTCAACAACTGTATTAAGTGAGGTTGTTTTCAGGGCTAGAGAGTCTTTGGAATCATGTTCTGCGGATATTGAACTACTAATTGCTAACTGTGACCGTGTAAAAATGCCTAATCTGACATCTTGCATTTGTTACACTTCCTCATCTCCTTGTGGATGAGGAATCTGGTAACAGGTAATTGGACTATTACCCATTACCAAAGCGACGGAGTGAGTAACCTCGACCACCCGGATGGAGTTTCCCGCCGCTTTAGTAAATGACAAGGTGCTGGGCATTACCTATCAAATAATAGGTAATAACTTAAAAACAATTCAGGAATTATTAGCAGTTAGTCATAACTGATGAAGAAAGGGACACAAAAATGAAGATAGCATTTGCTACAAGTGATAGGATTAATGTTGATGCTCACTTTAGCTGGGCGCAAGAAATTGATGTTTATGAAATTTCCGACGGGGGTTATGAATTTATCGAAACTCTCTCCTTTAATAAGGAAACTCCAAAACCTAGTGAAGATACAATCGAAAAAGGCGAAGGGGGTTGCAAACACGGTAAAAGCGATTGCAAAAAAGCTAAAAAAGAAGAGGAGCAAAAACCTAAGGTTCAAAATGGTGAAAGTCATGATAAGGTAGCTCAAAAAATCGCAGCTTTATCTGATTGCAAAATTGTATATGTAGCCTCCATTGGCGGTGCTGCTGCTGCTAAGTTAATCAAAAAGGGCGTAATGCCAGTTAAACCACGTTCAAAGAAGGAAGATATTATCTACCTTTTGAACAGATTAGTGCAAACTCTTAAAGGTAATCCTCCGCCTTGGTTACGTAAAGCTCTGCGGCCAAATCAAGAAAGTCTCGGCGAACTAGAATCTGTGTAAGAAATTCTCTCTAGGCTGATGCTAATTAGGGATTAATCATAGATGGAAACTTTCGCTTCATCTTCCATCTCAATTTTCCTATTTATCAATTAACTAGGTTGGCAAAACATACTAGGTTAACGGCTAATAATTAGTCAAGAAGACGCGATTAATCGCGTCTCTACAAATGGTTTATTCAAATTGGTATCACTTAAATTAATACTCTGCTGCAATTCCAAAATAAACAAGTCAACAAATCATTCTTGTCAAATGTATTAGCTATGTTATTCACTTCATTTATTACTTTAGGGCTAGCTATATTTTTTGTAGTTATTGCTCTAAAAATTACCAATCAAATCTGGCAGGTTATTTGTATAATCGTAGGCTTCTTTTGGCTATGCTGTAGCCTTAAATTCTCACTGATTCCTTTGGAAGTATTATTGTTAATTGCTCTGTTTATGACTAGAAAATTAACACGCAATTATTCTGGTGAATAAATCTAGGAAAAAGATTGTAGCTAATCTTTCATTACATATTCTGGGTTACTTATACCCATTTAGCATGGGCGATCGCATTTTTGTCTGAAAATAGAGGTTAGGGGCTAGAGAAGACAGGTGACTAAATACTCCTCAGGATGAATGAAAATATGACTCAAGTAGTATAAAAATTAGGTCTGTATATTTCCACATTAATTATCGATAGGTCACTTATGATTGGCTTAAAGTCCAAGAACAGGTAACACAATCTCTCCCTGATGCAAACTTAACAATAGGAAGAAGAATTGAGTTAAGTCTTGTTAGTTAAAGTCTTGATATCTTTCTCCCTCGTCATCTTATCCCTCATCCCCCAACATTATATGAGGAAATTACCATGACCAATGTCATCACTTACAACAACGATAAAGGACTTCTTGCCTATATTCAATTTTTGGCAGATAGAGCGTTAAAACCCAGCAATGGTAATACTGACCCAGTTTTTGACTTCGAGGATGCACTCGACCAAACAGAAATGGCGCAGTTAGCTGTTGATGAGTTGAAAAAAATTCCCGAAGTTAACACCTTGTTTGCGGAACGCTGGCTACCAGCACCTTTCAATTTAGATGATTTAGCTAAACTTCCAGAGGGAACATTAGGCCATGTCTACGCCATTGAAATGAAAGCTAGAGGTTTCGACCCATACTTTTATAAGAAAGTCCCTGTAGTTGATGACATCTCATATCTGAAAATGCTTTGGCGCTCTACCCATGATATATATCATGTCGTCGCTGGATTTGATACTGATGGGATTGGTGAAATTGGTCTTCAAGCTTTTGTTTTGGCTCAAACCCCAATTCCTATTAGTGTGATGTTGGTAAGTTTTGGTATGGTGATGACTAGCCTTTATCAACCAGCAAAATTCCAAGATTTAATGGCAGAAATAGCTCGTGGATATAGTTTAGGTTCCCATACGCCGAGGAAGTTAATCGCTCAGAAATGGGATCAGTTTTGGGATGTACCAGTGATTGAAATCCGTAAGTGTTTAGGCATAAATACTGTAAAGCAACGTGAAATAGCTTAGGAGACTGGGAATAAAAGAAAAAACCCAGCCTTTGGAAAAACTGGGTTACTGAAATTTAATCATCCGAGATGCTTCAAAAATCTAGAGCCAATCTCGATAAGCAGAAATTTCATTGACACTAATCTCTAAAGGTTCACCTTTGCCAAAAGGGGGATAAACGCGAATTTTGGCATTTTTGGTAAACCTCTCTAGGCGATTTCCTAATTGAGGAATATTGCTGACTATGTGCCAGTAAGAGACAATATCTGGACAGTCAACAATCAGCATAACGATCGCATCTTTTTTGGTAAGATACCACTGGCAATTATTCAGCAATGCTTGGGTAATGCGATCGCAAGCTTGGTAAAAGCATCTGCCAATAGACTGTTCTAGCTCCAGATGCAGTATTCCATCCTCTTTTGACACCACACTAGGCGGTAAATCATCGGGTGGAAGCAGATTCAATTTAGACATAATTTTGTACCTCTTGGTTGTAGCGCTGCAAGCTTTCCTGATTTTTTTGCAAAGCAAAAGATGAGGGTTTGAGCGCTAATGTACCTAGATCCAATTCGTCTTGAAATTTCTTGATTTTGTCTCGACAAGTAGCCACATCACCAATGATGGAATTTTCAATCAAGTAGTCTTCATCAAAACAAATATTTGTGCGGTCAAATTGCTTATGACCGCTAGAACCGCTCTGCATTACTTGGGACGAATTGGCTGTCATTTTCTGGCTAAAATACCTAATAAAAGGTAAAGCCTCACTCACTGCTTCATCATAGGTTTTACCTACATAAAAGAAGCGCGCTAAAACAAATTTTTCCCCACCACTAGAATTTATGGCTCGATAGGTTTCCACCGTCTTTTTTAATCTCTCCAGAGCAAACGGCGGCCCCCCCATCAAAGCAAAGGAATGTTTGGCCGCAAATTCGATACCTGCATCATCACCAGTGGCTAGATAAACGGGGATTTCTTGCTGTAAAGGTTTCGGGTAAACTGTGAGGCGATCGCACTGATAATATTGTCCGTTAAATGATACATCAGTTTCATATAAGAGCTTTTGAATCAATGCCAGTGCCTCTAACATCATCGCGCGAGATTCGCCCATTGGTGTGGCAAAATGCTTGTTATGTTGGGGAAATGGCCCCCCTTTAGCCACACCAAATAATAATCGTCCATTGCACAAATTATCTAAGGTAGCAATATCTTCCGCCACCCGAATCGGGTTGTGGAATGGTAATAAAACCGCCGCCGTACCTAATTTAATAGTTGAGGTGACACCTGCTAAATGTGCCATCAACAGCAATATTGACGAACTGAGATTTACTTCATTAAAATGATGCTCTGTTACCCAAGCCTCGTCGAAACCCAACTTTTCCGCCTGTCGTACTAGCGCCACTTGTTCAAAAATGGCTCGACGCGAGTCTTGGTGATGATTTTCGTAATTGCAGAACAGTCCAGTTTTCATTATTTGCTAGCGATTCCTACTCTACCTTGCTACCATCTGCAACTCCAGCCATAGGCGTGGGTCGTTATCTTTCAGCTTTGACATGGGGTCTCGCAATAATCGTTTAGCATTCATGCAAACTACTTGCACTAACCCCATGTTTTCAGCTACTTCTCTGAGTATTTCTTTTTGAGTCTGCACATAAGGGAGCATTTCACCAGAACAATAAATCCCTATATATTGCAAGCGTCTAGCAGGTCGTCCCCAAAAACAGGTGATGACTTTCACATGACACCCGTCTAATAATTCCCCGACTTTTGGGTAGTAGTGATTGACGACTCTTGTGAATTCCTTAGCTAGGATATCTTCCGCAATCATTGCAATTGATATTTATGTAGCGTACATCACGCTAACTAATATAACATATTTTTGTCATTTAATGTTGACAATTCAGCATTATTTTCTTCCTATTATTAATAGAATATATGTAAAAAAATAAAATAAAATTAATATTTATACTTGTATACTTGAAACGAAAGATCCCCGAATTCTTTAAGAATTCGGGGATCTTTATTGGTAAAATATTGCTTACTATTTTATCTAGATTTGCGTTCTGCAACTAATACTTCAGCCACAATTTCTGGTAAATGACTCAAGTCGGCAAACCCTTCGGAAGCATGAATCGGGGAAGCAAAAGTATAGTTAGGGTCACATTCTCCTGTATCGTATACTTGGATGTACCATCTATCAGGAAATCCTTCTATACCTAACTCCACAATGTACCAACTCTGACCCGTCAGACGAGAATTAAAGATGCTAAACCAATCTCTGTATTCATCTACAATATTCCAGTCTGCTAGGAGAAACTCTAACGCTATGTGTCCAGCATCAGTTGCAGTTAGTAGCATTATTACCCCTCATTTGCTCCTTCAGATTTTTGAAAATCAGGATATAAGCCTAAACTTTTCGCTAACTCACGAGCTAAAAAAAATAAAAACTGCGCCCCATCTTGATTACCTTGATGTGCAAATGCTGTTGCTACTTGTACGATAGTTTCCACAAAACCAGCATCAATTAATTCTGCTTTGGCTTCTAATATTTCCGGTTCTTGACCATTCGGACATTGCAGCAATTCATCAATTAAATTAAAGTATGAAGTTTGGCGTTCTTGTGTTGCTTCAGTCATAGTGAATTTGTTTTTTTTTACAAAATTGTTAGCGGTTAGTGGTCAGTCGCCAGTTGTTTTTATCTTGAAATTTGAATTGATTCATTGTTCAATGCTTTGCTGCCAAAGTCTTTCTAACATTTCAATTTGTTCTCTTAAAACAGCAGCACGGTAAACAAGATATCTGTCATACACAATAATTCCTAACCCAATAAATATAGGGGTTAGCAAAACGAACCATTGCAGGAGGACAGCGAGTTTGTACTGTTCAGCAGTCAACAGTTGATTCACAATATTTCGATCAGAAATTTGGGTGCTAACTTGGGGTAGTTCTAAGTTTTGAGTTGTGTTTGCGGTAGATAGAGTGGTATCTGCTGGATTAATATTATTGACTGCAAATGCTAATTTCTGTGTTTTAACGAACTCTATATGTCTTACCCAAACAACACCAAATATTATTAGCCCTGGAGATAACACCATGAAAGTAACTAAAAAAACCGTGAGAACATTTAAGAGTTTGACTTTCATCTTTGCTCTCCTATCTTAAAGAAGGAAATGGGGAGTAGGGAGTGGGGAGTAGTCTGACAAACTTTTTCATGCTCTCGTTATCAATAAAGTTCGATGGTCTAACTAAGTAGCCGACACGGAAAAATAAAATATGTCATAATTGAAAAATCATATTATTTTAAAAAGCGCGTATACTTTAGCAAATTTAGGTATCCTGAATACTTAATTTAGGTTATCAGCTACTAATTATTAAATATGTTCACCGATTACTCTTTAATGATTAAGAAGTCCCCCCTAGTTCTTTGGTTTAACCCATTGAATTTCGGGGGGTAGAGGGGAATCTCTGCGTAAATCCTATTAGTTTTATATCAGCCGACCTTCTGACCTATGGTTTATATGAGTCGGATCAAGATTATTAAATTTATTAGTTTTGTACTCAAATCTGCAATCCCTTATCTTATAAAGATTACAAAAATAATTTGGGGTATGGGTACTAGTATTTTTGAGGTGGGGTACTAGCATTTATTGACTGGGGTTCTGGCATTTATCAAAGCAAGCTCAAAGCTAAATATGTGGCGAATACAATCAACTTTGTGGTTGAGTGATTTATGCTAAAAATTTGTACTCAAGCAAAATATATGTATTGGTGAGTATATAAAAATAAGTCCGAAAAAACAATTAAAATTCTATAAAATGTGTGATTTGAACAAAGTGATAAAATAAATTCACCAAATTCTTAGTTATGTAGACGATGGCTACAAAAATAGAGTTCCATGAGCAAGAGATATTTAATATTTTTTAATGTGTAAATGTGTTCATAGTGACAAAAGACATTAAAAAAGAAAATTGCTGGGCAAATGTTTTTAAATAGCTTTATTTAGTCACCAGTTTTATGCTTTAGTGAAAGTACATCACATATATTCTCACGCAATCTGATTTGTAAATTTAATACTTCTAAGGTAACTGTTATAAGCTAATTGTTATAAGTAAACAATTCACTCTAAATTAAGAATTTTAGGAGTAAAATAATGCGAATTGCTAATGATGTAACAGAACTTATTGGAGGTACACCTTTAGTTAAGCTTAATAAGATTCCCCAAGCGGAAGGAGTAGTTGCCAGAATAGTTGTCAAACTAGAAGGAATGAATCCAGCCTCTTCCGTAAAAGACCGGATTGGGGTGAGTATGATTAACGCAGCAGAAGCAGAAGGTTTAATCACACCGGGAAAAACTATTTTAGTAGAACCAACTTCCGGTAATACAGGAATTGCCCTGGCAATGGTAGCCGCCGCCCGTGGTTATCAGTTAATCTTGACTATGCCAGAAACCATGAGCCAAGAAAGACGGGCTATGCTGCGGGCTTATGGTGCAACTTTAGAGTTGACACCAGGTACGGAAGGTATGCGGGGAGCTATTCGCAAAGCTGAAGAACTTGTGGCTAGTACCCCTGATGCTCATATGTTGCAACAGTTTCGCAACCCAGCTAACCCCAAAATCCACCGCGAAACTACCGCCGAAGAAATTTGGAATGATACCGATGGTGAAGTTGATATTGTGATTGCTGGGGTGGGTACTGGAGGAACGATTACTGGGATTGCAGAGGTACTGAAGCAACGCAAACCCAGTTTTCAGGCGATCGCAGTTGAACCCAGCAATAGCCCTATCCTCTCCGGTGGACAAGCTGGGCCGCACAAAATCCAAGGTATCGGCGCTGGCTTTGTTCCCGATGTCCTCCGCCTAGAATTGGTGGATGAAGTCATCAGGGTGAGTGATGATCAAGCGATGAGTTACGGGCGACGTTTAGCCAGGGAAGAAGGTTTGTTATCTGGTATCTCTTCCGGTGCGGCTTTGTGTGCAGCTTTACAGGTGGGGAAACGTCCAGAAAATGCCGGTAAGTTAATTGTGATGGTTCAACCTTCCTTCGGCGAACGCTACCTCAGCACCCCTTTGTTTCAGGATTTGACGAATGAAACTGCTGGTGTTCGGTAATTTTGTGCAATAACTTTGTTGGAGTTGGAGACGTAGCGGTGCTACGTCTCTATGGGTGTTTGGTGTTTAATGATGACAGCTTTGTCTGTGGTGTTCTTGTTGACCGTGATGGCTGCATCCACCTTGATGGTCGTGGTGATGATCGTGACTATGACCACCGTGGGCGCAGCCTTGCAAGTCTTGGCTCATAAGGTTTTCGCTCATGGCGCGGAAGGATTCGTCCACGGGTTTTAAGCCAATCCAAGTTTCGAGGATTTCGACATCAAAACCAACCTCGCGGCGATCGCCCACTTGCAGTAAAGGGCGACGAATTAATAAAGGTTCTCTCAGCATTAAAAGTAAGGCTGTTTGCTCGTCTAGTTGTTCGGGAACAATCTCACCAGACTTGATTTGTGGCGCGGAACGATTAAACCAGTCGGTGACTGGGCGATCGCCAAAAAATGAACGCAGACGTTCCACTGTCCAAGGTTCCGTAAGCAGGTTGTAAGTGATCACTTCATGTCCAGCCGCAGTTAACAAAACTTTCTGACGAGTACCACCTTTACAGCCGGGTTTTTCATAGAAAATTACTCTAGCCATTTGAAGTATCTCCTAATGAGTAGGGAATGGGTAATGGGTAATGGGTAATAGGGAATAGGAGGATAATTAACCTGATGTGCAACCTATTCTTGAAACCCCTCTCCATAGCTTGCTACTCTACGAGTTCTCCGTAGGAGTACCCGCAGGGTACCTCTCCCCTGCAAGGAGGAGCCACTGCGTTGCGCGGGTTCCCCGCGTTGTAGCAAGTGGCGTAGAGGCTTTAATTCTTGCTCCCCTTCCCTGGTAGGGAAGGGGTTGGGGGTTAGGTTTGAAAAAGTTGCACACAGCGTTAATGATTAATTCCTACTTTCTACCCTCCCCCTTAAAATTTTTTAGCACTATGGGTAACTGCATCAAACTCAAATCTTTGTTTGGGGTCAGTTTCGCCATAGATATTAAAGGTGACCGTTGGTTCATCACCTATTGCTTGGACGCTATGAATTGCGTCGGGAGTGAAGCTAATCATGTCCCCTGGTGATAAAGTAATTTCTCCCGTTGCCTCGATTTTGTCTTGAGAATCTGGGGTTTTTGTGCGTCGCCAAACAGTATTTTTCTCTTGCCCTTTTAAGACCGCAACAACTCCCCAAGTTCCATGATTATGAATAGTAGATAGGGTTCCTGGTGCAAATGAGACTGTTTGCACAGTCAAGGGAAAACCCAATTCATCATATAGGAGGAGAACAGAGGTTCCTGTGGTTGGAGAAGGTTCTAAATACTGACTTCGCACCCAGTACGAATTTACAATCAAGCGCCTGACGAGCATTCGGATTTCAGGTAAGCGAGTAGATTCATCACTTACCTGATTGAGAATATCTTCCATCTCAGTTAAAAACCGATAAAGACGATAATTCTCTTGTAATAAATCCCAACTTCTCGCAGATTTACACACTTGATATTGACCGTCTCCTGTCAAGAGCCAATCCCTACCTTGCATGATCTTTAAACTCTCAGTTAAGAAAATCTAGGAAGCACAAATACGGGGGTGTTAACGTTCGGTAGGTTATCAGTTGTAGGGAAAGTAGGAACTACAACTGTAGAGGGAAATTGGTTGTTATTAGTGTTAGAAAATGTAGATAGAGGTTGAGGGGAAGATGCGCTGAAAAAAGAAAAAATCTTCATGGTTGTTGAGTGTTAACTGGTAAACATTGACTGATTTAATCGTCTTCTTCTGCTGGACGCGTCAAAACATCCAGTAGGATTCCTGCACCGAAATCATGCTTGTCATCAATTTCCTTGACTCTCATGCTGATTTCCTTAGCTTGCTCGATTTCCCCTAACTTAGCTAATACCAATCCAGCAGCTGCATAAGCGTTCAAGTATAACCTGATTGGGGATTCCTCTCTACGATTAACCAATATAGGTTTAAGTTCCTCCCATTTATCAGGAAACTTTTCCGATTCTCTAATTTTATCTAATAATTGGTAAGTTGTTTGCAATGCTAAAGAATAATTATTTTTATAGTAAAAAAACCTATATGCTGCTACTAATATATCAGTATTTTTTCCTGTTTTATCTAAAGCTTGTTGAATATATTGCTCTGATACTGAAGTATTCTCCCAACTCTGTGCAGCTAAAATTAACAAATGTTTGATATCTTCAGGGACTTGGAACCAGGAAAATTTATTAGTGTCTGTATGCAAAATAACCTCCTGGGAATTGGTAATAGCTAATGGGTAATTGGAAAATCTATTACGCTTTTAAATTACATACTCACTTGTATGGTTTGTTGACAGTTGACGGTTAACTGTCAACCGTCAACTGTCAACAGCTAACACAAAAAGATGTACAAGTTAAATGCCTGACAGCTTATTACCTATTACCCTTGTATTTACAAAAGGTTGAGCAGATAAACCAAGGTAAAAAGAACAATCCAGATGATGTCTACGAAGTGCCAGTAAATTTCTGCCATTTCGATACCTGTGTGTTTAGTGGCTGAATAATGGCCAGAACGGCGCGATCGCCACAACACACCTAAAATCAATAACAGCCCGATAAATACGTGCAGTCCGTGGAACCCAGTCATGATATAGAAGCAGTTGGCAAACACATTGGTAGTCAGACCGTACCCTAAATTCTGGTACTCGTACACCTGACCAGCTAAAAACACTGCTCCCATAATCGCCGTCAGGAAATACCAAATCCGCATTCCCCAGACATTACCTCTCTTAATCGCCATATCACCGAAGTGAATGACCACACTGCTAGATAACAGAATAGCGGTGTTAATTGCTGGGACAAACAACTCTACCTCTGTTCCTTCCGGCGGCCACACCTCGGTAGTCCCCTTGAAAAACAGATAAGTGGCAAAAAATCCCCCAAACATCAAAGATTCAGAAATCAGGAAAGTCAACAACCCCCAAACTCGTAAATCTGGATGCGCCTCATGTCCCCCATGAGCCTCATGGGCAGTCACACTAGTCATATTCACTTCTCCATCAATTTTTCGGTTCTTTACCTCTCACCCAACCCCTCTCCTAGCACACACCCAGCGTGTAGCGAGTAGTATGGCAAGTCAACTGTGCAAGGTTAATAGCAGCAAAAAAACCTCTTTCTCCCCCTGCTTCTCCCTTCCCTACTAGGGAAGGGGGCTAGGGGGTTAGGTTTGTACACTTACTTCTGGTGCGGCTTCCAAACTATGACCATAGTCATAAGGCCCATGAGTCACCACAGGTAAAACTTCCCAATTCTCTACCAAGGGAGGAGAAGCAGTAGTCCATTCCAGGCTCAAAGCTTCCCAAGGATTATCTCCAGCTAATTCGCCCTTGCGCCAACTCCAGAGAACATTGATTGTAAAAGGAATCACCGATAAGCCTAAAATGAATGCGCCGATGGTACAAAGTACATTCAAGTCAACAAATTGGGGGTCATACATCGCCACCCGTCGAGGCATACCTTGCAAACCCAATTTGTGCATGGGTAAGAAAGTCAAGTTAGTTCCCACCAAGGTCAGGGCAAAGTGAATCCGACCCCAGCCTTCGCCCAACTTCCGCCCTGTCATTTTGGGGAACCAGTGATAAATCCCGGCATAAATCCCAAATACAGAACCACCAAACAGAACGTAGTGGAAGTGTGCCACCACATAATAGGTGTCGTGGACATGAACGTCAAAAGGTGCTGTACCCATCGTCACGCCGCTTAAGCCGCCCATGACAAACATGGACAACAAGCCAATCGCAAACAGCATGGCGCTGGTAAAACGAATCTTTCCACCCCATAAAGTTGCCACCCAACCGAAAATTTTCACACCCGTAGGAACAGCAACAATCAAGGTAGAGATGGTAAAGAACATCCGCATCCAACCGGGTGTACCACTGGTAAACATATGGTGAACCCAGACGAACAAACCGACAACACAGATGGCGACACTAGAGTAAGCGATCGCCTTATAACCAAAAATTGGTTTCCGTGCATGAACGGGAATCACCTCCGACATAATGCCGAAGATGGGCAGAATCATCAAATATACTGCTGGGTGAGAGTAGAACCAGAATAAATGTTGGTAAATAATGACGTTACCGCCAGCATCTGGTTTGAAGAAGGAAGTACCAAAGTTGAGGTCAAATAACAGCAGAACTAAACCCGCAGCTAACACTGGTGTAGAGAGTAGTGCTAGTACAGATGTTGCCAAAATCGCCCAGCAGAACAAAGGTAGTTGATCCCATTTCATGCTCGGAACCTTCATCATCAAGATGGTGACGACAAAGTTCACAGAACCGAGAATGGAAGAAGTCCCTACTAAGACAATCGCCAAAATCCACAGGGTTTGTGCAGTTGGCGCTGTTACTAAACTCAATGGTGGGTAAGCAGTCCAACCAGACTGAGAACCACCAAAAATGAAGCTAAGTAACAAGAGTAAACCGGCTGGTGGGTTTAACCAAAAGGCGATCGCATTCAGTTTGGGAAACGCCATATCCCGCGCCCCAATCATCAAGGGGATGAGATAATTACCAAAACCCCCAATAGCACTAGGAACAATCCATAAGAAAATCATGATTGTTCCATGATTGGTCATGAATGCGTTGTACAGATTCGGATCAATGAAATCTGCATCAGGTGTTGCTAACTCGGTACGGATAGCGATTGCCATCAACCCACCGATTAAATAGAACAAAAACGCTGTCACTAGGTATTGGATACCAATCACCTTGTGGTCTACATTAAACGTAAAGTAATCTCGCCATTTCCAAGCTGGCAGAGTTACGCCATGTCCAACCGCCAAATTTTTTGGCTGATTGTCGTCTGGTGGAATGTGTGGTGGAAATTCAACTCGTGTCATAAGCTATTGTGCCAGAATTTTTGAAGAATCCACTAATGTACAGACGTTGTCTGCAACGTCTCTAAAGTGGCTGCACTAATTCCCAAAGTTTGGGTATGGGGTGCGAGAAACTCGGATGTTGATAAATTAGCTGGGTTAACTGCAACAGCCTGATGTAGATTTTGTTGTTGAGCAACCTGATTTTCTGCCAGCCAGCTATCAAACTCCTCTGGTGTGTGGACAATAACCTGCGATCGCATTGAACCATGATAACCACCACAAAGTTCAGCACACACTACCGGATATGTCCCTGGTTTGGTAGCTACGAATCTTAATTCGGTAGGAACCCCAGGAATTGCGTCTTGCTTCAGTCGGAATTGGGGAACCCAGAATGAGTGAATTACATCCTGTGCTGAAAGATTGAGTTGCACATCAGCACCCACCGGAACGTGTAGTTCTCCGGCGGAAACACCGTTATTAGGATAATCGAATAACCAAGCAAACTGCATCCCAGTCACATTAACAACCAAGTCTGCGGTTTTACCGGCAGTTGTTGGACTTGCACCAATCCCAATTCCTGGATTAATTGCAGATGTCGAGGTATCGTTTAGTGTTGCTGCTAATGCAGTACCTGAGGAGTTAGCCACATGAGTGGAAGCATGGGGATGAGTCCCAGGTTCTAATCCTCCCATTTGGTTGAAGACATCTACGCTATAGATACCTAAGCAAATCACAATTATTGATGGAATTGCCGTCCAGAAAATTTCTAAGGGAACGTTCCCTTCCACTGGTACGCCATCGGTATTATCACCCCGACGACGACGATACTTGAACAAGAAAATCAGAATTGTGCCTTCTACTACCAAAAACAGCGCCACTGCAATGGTAAACATAATATTAAAAAATCCGTCTACCAAAGGCGCTTGTTCCGATGCTTGAATAGGTAGTAGGTTGTGATTTTGACCAATCCAAAGACTAATTACCCCAACTACTATTCCAGCAATTAGAGTCCAGAGTGAAACAGGAATTTGCTGCATACCACCTACTCATTTACTTATCGAAATTGGGAATTGGGAATTGGTAATTGGTAATCGCCTCATTAACACCAGTACCTAATCCCTAGCCCCCAATCCCCAGTTTCCTTTTATTTCACTTATTAACTTTTTAACTTATGCCTATAAAAATTGGGGGAATTATTCCAGATATCTTCATATCTTTCCCCCAAAACTTAACAATATATTTTTCGCCATATCCCCAGTAGCTTCTACTTCTCCAAAGCTACTGACATCAAAAAGACACAATTATTTTTAACAGCAAGTATGCTTTGTTTAATATTTAACAGTTAGTGATTTACGAGTTTGTTTACCGTGAACTTTTCGCTAATTCTCGGTATTTTTTGGTACAGAAACAAAACAAAATTCAATATATCATCCTTCAAATTCTCCAGGTTTTGAATTTTGTTGGCGTAGCCTTGCCGTAGGCTATTTTGAATTTTGAATTCTGTCTTCCCCTCTTATTACCTTGCGAATAATCATGTCCTATGGTGAAAAACTTAATTTTCTAAAGGGTTGTGTGTGTAGCAGTTCTTAGGACAAATCCGCGCACAAGCTTGACATCCAATACAGTTTTCTGGATGAGCAACTACCATCACTTTGCGCTCGATTTCATCATCTTCCTCATCTTCTACAAATTCACCTTCTTCATTGAGTGCTTTCAAATCCAACACAGGATAACCACATACCTTAATACATCTGCCACAACCGATACATTTATCTTTGTCAATTGATTCGGCAAATTTAGGTGTCCAAGTGTTGCCTCCAAAGGTCAATCCTGTGAGTACCGCCATGTATATTCTCCTGGCAATTATGCCAATAAATTTCCCAGTGCTTTAATCATCATCTTAACTTAATATTATCTATTTCTTTTGTTGTTAATCTATTAATTTGCGAGAATCAAAATTTCCTGACTTTATACAATTTTTTGGTTGCATTTGTGATTCAAGTGTTAATGAGAAAGTTTATTATTAATTTCTTAAATGTATTTAATGTGTAAATACTTATTGATTTTATCCTGTAAGAAACTTACTATAATAGATTAGTTTCAATAATTGACTTATGTAGCCAAGAGGTATTTGCAAATACAAGATGCTACATAGTTATATTTTTAAAATGTCATGATTTGTAAGGAAGAAAATGACATTTATCATTAGTCTTTAATAAATTGATTATATTTTCTATATAAACAGTCTTTAAATATACAGGATTGGGGGTTAAATTGTTGACAACCAATCAAATTATCCATGTCATTGGCTATCTTCAGGAAAGATAATTAATCCACGTGAAATATTAGGGCTATTAATAATGATGATTAATCACATTTTTACTAAATGTAAATGTTCGCCAGAGCTATTTTGGTTAAGGGAATAAGGCTTAAACAAATGTTCGCAAGCGAAGTATTTTTTAAATTCTTTAAAACCATTTGTAGGCTCATTATGAACAAATTTATCAAACTAGCTATGAAATGTTTATTGAATGAAGAAGTAATCTTAGGCTCTAGTGCAAAGTCTGAAATAGCTTCCAATTGGATGCAAAATCTCAAGATGGATGTGAGCAATTATTTCGGCAAGAATCAAATATTTTTGCTGGGTAGCTAATGAAGTAAATGGTTAGTTATTAATCAACAGGACACATCCAGGGGGAAACTTGAGCCAAACATCTCAACGATTAGGGTGGGAAGAAAGTTATATGCCTTATACAATTCCTAACAACAGTTGCGTTGGATGTGACAACTGCCGTCCCCAATGTCCTACGGGTGCAATCAAAATCGAAAACAATCAATACTGGATAGATCCCTCTCTTTGTAATAATTGTGAGGGTTATCATGCTGAACCGCAGTGCGTGATAGCTTGTCCAGTCAAATCCCCCATACCGTGGCAAGCAAAGAAGGGGAGATGTAAAGTGGAACCACGAGATGCAACTAGCCCAGACTTATTTTCTAATGGGAAGAATAACCCATTTGCATCGGCGATCGCAATTTGGGAAGCCTGCAACCTACTCGCGCAACGTACAGCCCTGAACTGGGAAACTGACGAAGCAGGCTATCTCTGCTACAGTCGAGCAGTCAACCAAGGACGAGGAAAAATTGCCTTTCATATCCAAGACCCGTTTCAAGTCAGCGAAAAGGCCAAAGATGTAGCAGCCATTGAGGCATTCGATATTAGAGCCGCTTGTATCCATTTAATTCTAGCTGCCCACGCCACAGCCTTAGATAAACCTTGGGAACAGGAGTTTACCATTGACGAACGACAGCTAGAAAAATATTTAGGTTTAGAGAAACGCAAAGACCTGAGCAAAGCTGCCAAACTAGCCCTAATGAAAAATCTTGTGCAGCAAGCTTGCTCACTTATTATTTCTATGGACTGGCCTCAGCAAGGACAAGTCAAGGGATTTTCAGTCGCCAATAGCCGCTTGTGGGACTTAGTAAGTATTCAGCACCACTTTCAAGAAGATAAATTGGGTTGTAAATATCTTGTTGGGCTAACATTTAAAGTCAAAGCCGGGACATGGAGCCAATATTTCTTAAACAAACAAGGATGCAAAGAACGCACTGCATTCTATCAATATGGTAGCCTACCCAAAACCCTGTTAACCACCGTCATGAGTATTTGGCAGCAGCACGAAGGAGCCGTAAGATTAATGCTGTGGTTATTATTTAAAACCAAAATGGGCAAGGAACAACGCATCACAGTTCCTACCTTACTACGCATTGCTTATGGTCAAGAAAAAGTCAACCTTGCTACTAGACATCGAGAAGAACGCAAACGCCTATTGCGGACATTTGAAAATGATTTAGAAGTACTAAATCATTTAGGAATTAAACCCATCTTCGATCCCATCACTTATCCTCCTGCTATCCAACCCCTATGGGCGAAATTAGTAGATATTCCTGAAGACCCCGACGAAGCATTAGAGTTTTGGATTAATGATGCTGGGGGTGAAACTCGCCTCACTGATAGTGGCCCCCGTGGCAAATGGAATCTGTTGATGAATGCACGCATTTTATCCTTTGAATTACCACCAGAATGGGAAAGACAAATTGCTGAATCAGAAAAAAAACAACGGCGAACTGCTAAGAGTAGACAAAAAATAAAAACCGCAGGAGATTTAGTTGGTGAGCAAATTTTGCAAGCTCGCAAAAGTTTGAATTTATCTCAACGGGAATTAGCAAAGCTCACTGGTAAAAGCCAAAGCTGGATTCGGGACATAGAAAATGGTCGCTTAAAAGCGAAGCTAGAAGACCAAACTCTTTTACGCAAAGTGTTACACATTGCTTAAGCAATAAGCAGCAATTTCATAAATTAAACCGTCGATGTCTGTTGTTATTTAGTCTCAAATTATCATTATTAATCGGCGGTTATTTATAATTATCCAATCACAAAACACACATAAATCAGTTAAAATCTATATATTCACATTTTATATCACTTGCTTATCGTTAAAATTATCAAGCTAAAAAGCCTATTATTTCGTGGGATGGGCATTGCCCATAATTGTTTTAAATTTTGGTTTTAAATTTTGAATTTTGAATTGGAGCGAAGCGACTTGACATCTACCACTACAGACAGCTTTGTTAATATTTTATGGGAAGCGGCGGCTGCTTATCGTGAGCAAAACAAAAATCGTCCCCAGCCAGAGGTAATAGTAAATGCTTTGTTACAAGCAGAAACATCGGCTAAAAAACAACACCTAACTTATGATTTTTATAGTTTAGTTGGACAATGGCGATTGTGTTTTGCAACAGGGACGAAAAAAGCGCAAAAACGCGGGGGAATAATTTTAGGTAAGGGTTGGTATGTACCCCAATTTACCAAAATTTATATATCCTTCAATTCTGGTTCAACAGAGGATGTTAACAGAGGAGAAGTTGGCAACCATGTACAGTTGGGATCATTATTATTGAAACTTACAGGCCCGGCTAAATATTTAGGTAAGAAAAATCTTTTAGCTTTTGACTTTACCCAAATGTATATTCATGTATTTGGTCAGAAACTTTACCAACAAAACATTCGTTCTGGAAAAGGTAATTACGAAGACTTTTACAGCCAATCCATAGCTAAACAAGCATTTTTTGCTTTCTTTATAGTGACACAGGATTTTATTGCCGCCCGTGGACGTGGGGGCGGTTTAGCGCTGTGGATTCGGGACAATAATTAGTATAGCTGTTGACTGTTGACTGTTGTCTGTTGACAGACTTGAAAGCCTTTTATTGTCAGGTTTTCATCTTGGCTGGATGTCCGAATCTATCTGGCTATGGCTATAATTCACAATTGTGTAGAGTATGTATTGCCAAAATCAAATAAGCATCCTATTTTGTATGAGTAAGAGAAGCGATCGCTTGCTCAATTTCTTTACTGACTAGCTGATTGCCTTGTAAGCTTAGATGAATATGGTCTCTGTATAAGGCTTTGAAGTTATTTGTGGCGTTGAATATTGGTAAAAAATCTATATATTTCATCTCCTGGGACTGAGTAAAGTCCTTTAGGCGTTGACGTGCTGTGATTTCGTAATCACGGGGGCCAGGTTCACCTAGTTCTCGTAATAAGGGAGTCATCACTAGCAGAAATTGGCTATTGTTTTCATGAGCGAATGCTTGAATTTTACCAATCGCATCTAGATTAATCTCTACACGATCGCCCCCTTCTTTCTGTAATGCGGCTAATTCTGGGATTGACTGGGGTTTTTGGATGTAACGCTGCCATACTTCTACTAATGCTAGGGGAGGTTTTTTGTCTGGATAGTTGCGATCGCGTCCTACTGGTAAAGATGTCGGTGCAGTGGCAAATAAATCATCAGTATTCAGTACTAACACAATTACCTGGGCATGAAAGTTACCATAACGTTGCAAGTAAGCTAGCTCGTTTCTCGGCCCCCAGGAATTAGCCGAAGCATTCAGTACCTCTACTTGGCGATAATTGTCATGAGTTGATGAACTAAGGGAAACTGTCATCAAATTGGAGATTGTATTCGTTTGATCTGTCCACCAACCGCCGTTAATAATCGAATCCCCCAACAGTAGAACCCGTAGCGTGGCGGGTGCAGGTGTCTTCGCGATCGCAGCACTACGCATAGAATATTCATTAATTTCTATGCGATTACCAAAGCGACGGGTACGCTGGTTAGGAGCCAACAAGTAACCAATGTGCTGATCCCCGATGTAAACCAAAGGATTACCAAAACCAAAAAGCGATCGCAACCCTATCTCCAGCGCTAGTAATCCTATGGTTATTAGCGAAATCATTGTTAATACTAATTTCATTTATCACCAACCTTTCCTTAAACGCGGAAAACAACTAAATTTAAAGTAAATGATTATACTGATTTTTTTCAATAAAAGATTACGCTCATTTGATTGAAAATTTCCCCTCAAATTTAGCGAACATAGACTTTTGCTCAATTCCTCATTACCTATTCCCTATTCCTTAAGCATGATTTTTTCGTATAAAACTGAACAACTAGTCTAAAGAAGTAAGTAAAATTGGTGATGGAAATGTTGCAAAGCTTAAACAAAATATTATTAGTAATTTCGCCTGATCAGCGAATAGAAAGACTAAAATCAAAACGGGTAAATTAGCCCAGTCAAAAAGGAGGATTACAAAGTTATGTCCGACTTAAATCGCGGAATTATGAAATTTGAAGGGGCCGATTCCCCTAAAGTCGTCACCGTCTCTACAGTATTACTGTTGGGAGCGATCGCTGGTTTGATTATTTGGGCGTTACAAGCAGCTTACGCACTCAACTGAGCGTGTAATAGCTTAGAGGGACACTGAAACCTCATAAGTTTTCATTGCGTGACAGGAGAAGGCAGGGGGAGCAGGGGATGCAAATCCCATAAATAAATTTAGGGGCTTCCAGTAGGGATGCCGTATTTCTGGCGCTACGTGTCTGGAAATACATCTTTTTTTCTTTCTCATAAATAAATTTAGCGAAAAGTTCTGTAGGCGGTGAGTCCAGTGCTGTAGGAGGGTTTCCCTCCGTAGGCAACTGGTGAACCCGGAGGGGTTTCCCGCCGTAGGAACGCCACTTGCCACAAGTCGGGGAACCCTTTCGGCAGTTCCTTCTGGGGGAAACCCCCAAGATCGGACTGCCTCACCAACGCAGTGGCTCAACTTTTCAAGACAGGGGCAACAGAGACCACTTCTGAGCAGGAGAGGTATTTTCTTTCCCCCCCTGCTTCTCTTCTTCCCCTGCCTCCCCTGCTCTCTTTGGTGAGTCCTCATAAATTTCCATCATGTGTGTTCATCAAGCGACTAACAACATCCCCAGAATCAGCAGCCAAAATTGTAGAAAAACTTTAGATATTGAAGATTTGAGGTTTTAAGTGCAAGATTAATCTCAAATCAAAAATTCATAAATGAGAGAACTTTGGGGTGCCTTAGTTATATTAATTGTCTGTCCCTTCTTGGGCGCGTTACCTGTAATTGCTTGGATTACTTACGCGCTCAAGAAGAGACGTTTAGCTCAAATAGGTACAAGAAATATCAGTGTCTCCGCAGCCTTTTACCACGGTGGAACAATTGCAGGGATTTTAGCGGTAGTATCAGAAGCCCTCAAAGGAGTCGCCGCAATTTATCTTGCTCGTGCTTTTTTCCCTGAGGGGTCATTTTGGGAATTGCTTTCCCTGATAGCTTTGGTACTCGGCAGGTACTTTATGGGCAGAGGGGCGGGGACAACCAACGTCGTTTGGGGATTATTAGTACATGATCCCCTGCTCACAATCTTTGTGAGTCTATTGGCAATTATCAGCTTCACCCTGTTGCAGTCGAGAAATGTGGTAAAGTACGGGGTCTTATTTGTGTTTCCTTTATTTGTGGTGCTTCTCCACGCCGAAGACTTTCCTAAAATCATTAGTGCTGTAGCACTAGCGGGATTGTTATGGTGGATTTATAAAAAAATTCCTGACGACTTGGATTTGTCTTCCCAAGAGGTAGATTCAGAGTCACAAGGCGCATTTGAATATTTACAAGGCCAAGATATCATCCTCAGTTTAGATGATGAGTTAGATCCGGCGATCGTGGGACAAAAAGCCGCTACTTTATCTCAAATTAAGCGCTGGGGTTATCAAGTACCCAAGGGTTGGGTACTCACCCCTGGTGATGATCCAGAAAAATTATTAGAGTTTCTCCAACCTTCCGAATTATCACCCCTAGTTGTCCGTTCTTCCGCCATTGGGGAAGACTCAGAACAGGCTTCGGCGGCTGGGCAATATTTAACAGTTTTACAAGTTGCCAGTTATCAGCAACTACAACAAGCCATTACAGAAGTCAGAGAATCATATCATTATCCACCGGCTGTGCAGTATCGGCGCGATCGCGGTCTACCCGACACAGCCATGTCAGTCCTGATTCAACAACAAGTCCAAAGTGCCTATTCTGGGGTAGCTTTTAGCCGTGATCCTATTACCCAGCAAGGTGATGCGGTGATTATCGAAGCTTTACCTGGTAGCCCTACTCAAGTTGTTTCTGGCAAAGTCACACCAGAACAATATCGGGCTTTTGTACTGGAGGCAGATAATTTGTCTTCGGTAAAACTAGAAGGTACAGGACGAGTACCACAGGCATTAATTAAACAAGTGGCTTACTTAGCTCGTCGGCTAGAAAAGCGTTACTTGGGAGTACCGCAAGATATCGAGTGGAGTTACGACGGACAAACCTTGTGGTTATTGCAAGCAAGACCAATCACGACCTTATTACCCATCTGGACAAGGAAAATCGCGGCAGAAGTGATTCCTGGTGTGGTGCATCCCTTAACTTGGTCAATTAATCGTCCCTTAACTTGTGGCGTTTGGGGTGATATTTTTACGATAGTATTAGGCGATCGCTCTACAGGATTAGATTTTACAGAAACGGCAACCCTGCACTATTCTAGAGCTTATTTTAATGCCTCTCTTCTGGGAGAAATTTTCCTGAGAATGGGATTACCGCCAGAAAGTTTAGAGTTTTTAACAAGAGGTGCAAAAATCAGTAAACCACCGTTGCAGTCAACCTTACAAAATCTGCCGGGATTACTCAAGTTACTGAAACAGGAACTCAATTTAGAAAAAGACTTTAAACAAGATTACCAAAAGGTATTTATTCCGGGGTTATCTCAATTAGCCAATGTGTCCCTAGAGGAACAAGAGATAGAGGAACTGCTAGCCGGGATTGATTTCAACCTAGAATTGATGCGCCGTGGTACTTATTACAGTATTTTAGCTCCCCTGAGTGCCGCCATCAGACAGGGAATTTTTCGGGTGAAAGATGAGCAAATTGATAACAGCGTCACCCCAGAAGTAGCCGCTTTACGCTCACTGAGAGCTTTAGCTGTAGATGCTAAACAGGTATTACCAGAGTGTGAACCTGAGCAAGTCTTCGATAAATTGGCGCAAGTCCCAGGGGGAGAAAAAATTCTGTATGAATTTAACGAACTATTGGAAGATTACGGTTATTTGAGTGATGTCGGCACAAATATTGCTGTCCCCACTTGGAAAGAAGACCCCCAACCCATCAAACAGTTATTTGTCCAGTTAATTCAACTCAGTGAGCCAGAAAAAGCCGAATTAGAAGCCAAGAAAGTTGTCGCACCGAAACGCAAACGCGGGACTGTACAACGACGAGTAGATATTAAAGGGCGAGTCACCGAGCTTTATTCCCGGCTATTAGCCGAATTACGGTGGCGATTCGTGGCTTTAGAAAAAATTCTGCTGAAATCGGGTGTATTGAAGGAAGTAGGCGATATCTTCTTTTTAGAACTCGATGAATTACGAGATTTATTAGCAGATACCAATGATGAGTTAAGAGTTAGCTTAAACGAACTAATCCAATTTAGGCGATCGCAATTCCACCAAGACAGTCAAATTGAACAAGTCCCCCTGGTAGTCTACGGCAATATACCCCCTCATCCTTCAGAAACCACAGACGTATACTCTGACCAAATATTACAAGGTATTGCCGCCAGTCACGGACAAGCCGAAGGCAGAATCAAAGTGGTGCGAAACTTACAGAACTTACCAGACATCGACAAAGATACAATACTGGTAGTACCTTATACAGATTCCGGCTGGGCCCCTTTGTTAGTTAGAGCCGGAGGATTAGTTGCTGAAGCCGGCGGTAGACTTTCCCACGGGGCGATCGTCGCACGAGAATATGGTATACCTGCGGTGATGGATGTTAAAGGCGCAACCTGGATTCTGCAAGATGGTCAACGAGTCAGAATCGACGGTTCTAGGGGGATTGTGGAACTATCCAACGATTTACGACCAGAATGATTAGAGTGTAGGGAGTGGTGGGTAAGTCATTGATTCCTAATTTTGAATTTTGTTGGCGCAGCCTACTCTTCGAGTTCTCCGCAGGAGTAGCCGCAGAGTATTTTGAATTTTGAATTTTGAATTTTGAATTGTTCCACCTTTTGCCTTCTTAATGCGCGTTGACTAATAAAGCATTAAAATACATGAAGTAAAATGCTCTTTTAACCTTGGTTGCTGCTTCAGCACAGATTAGTATATGACTGACGTTCCCGCAGTTCGCATTCGCAATTTTTGTATTATTGCTCACATCGATCATGGGAAATCTACCCTGGCCGATCGCTTACTGCAAGCCACTGGCACTGTTGACGAGCGGCAAATGAAGGAACAGTTTCTCGACAACATGGATTTGGAACGGGAGCGCGGCATTACAATTAAGCTGCAAGCTGCCCGGATGAATTATCAAGCCAAAGATGGGCAGCAGTATGTACTGAATTTAATTGATACGCCTGGCCATGTGGACTTTTCTTATGAAGTTTCCCGCAGTTTGGCGGCGTGTGAGGGCGCTTTGCTAGTGGTAGACGCATCTCAAGGGGTTGAGGCGCAAACTCTGGCAAATGTGTATTTAGCTCTTGAACATAATCTAGAAATTATCCCAGTTCTCAACAAAATCGACTTACCGGGGGCAGAACCAGACCGGGTAATCGGTGAAATTGAAGAAATTATTGGTCTAGATTGCAGTGGGGCAATTCTCGCTTCTGCTAAAGAAGGAATCGGTATTAATGAAATTCTTGAAGCCGTTGTTGAGCGTATACCACCACCACCCAATACAGTTGATCAGCGCTTACGAGCATTAATCTTCGATAGTTACTATGACATCTATCGTGGTGTCATTGTATACTTCCGGGTGATGGATGGAACCGTGAAAAAAGGCGATCGCGTCTATCTCATGGCTTCCGAGAAAGAATACGAAATTGATGAATTAGGTGTTCTTTCTCCCACCCAAAAACCCGTGGATGAACTCCACGCGGGGGAAGTGGGTTATTTCGGTGCAGCCATTAAAGCAGTAGCTGATGCGCGGGTGGGTGACACAATCACTTTATGCAGCGCCAAAGCCCCAGAAGCTTTACCGGGTTACACAGAAGCCAATCCAATGGTTTTTTGTGGAATGTTCCCCATCGATGCTGACCAATTTGAAGATTTGCGGGAAGCTTTAGAGAAACTGAGGCTAAATGATGCCGCACTGCAATACGAACCAGAAACTTCCAGCGCGATGGGTTTTGGCTTCCGTTGCGGGTTCTTGGGTTTGCTGCACATGGAAATCGTCCAGGAACGCTTGGAACGAGAGTATGACTTAGATTTAATTATTACAGCCCCCTCCGTGGTGTATAAAGTCATCACCACCAAAGGCGAAGAACTGTATATAGATAATCCTAGCCATTTACCAGCCCCCAACGATCGCGAAAGGATTGAGGAACCATACGTCAAGGTGGAAATGATTACACCGGAAACCTATGTCGGCACTTTGATGGAGTTGTCGCAAAATCGCCGGGGTATTTTCAAAGATATGAAATATCTCACCCAAGGACGTACCACCCTCACCTACGAAATTCCTTTGGCGGAAGTTGTTACCGACTTTTTCGACCAAATGAAATCGCGATCGCGTGGTTATGCCAGTATGGAATATCACCTCATTGGCTACCGCGAAAACCCCTTGGTGAAGTTGGACATCATGATTAATGGTGATCCTGTCGATTCCTTAGCCATGATTGTTCACCGAGATAAAGCCTATGGTGTGGGACGTTCAATGGCGGAGAAACTCAAGGAATTAATTCCCCGCCATCAATTCAAAGTCCCCATTCAAGCGTCTATTGGTAGCAAAGTCATCGCCAGCGAACACATCCCCGCCTTGCGTAAAGATGTACTCGCCAAATGTTATGGCGGTGACATTAGCCGGAAGAAGAAACTCTTGCAGAAACAAGCAAAAGGTAAAAAGCGGATGAAATCTGTTGGTACAGTCGATGTACCCCAGGAAGCTTTTATGGCTGTATTGCGTTTGGATCAAAGTTAACGACTATAGCCTAGTGCCTGACTCAGCTAACTAGCCTGGATGTCTCATCTTACGTATCTGCATTAGGGAAACCATCAGGAAATCATACAGCGCATTTAATCACAATCGCGCTGACCAAGAATGTAGAAGGGCAGAATGTACCTTCTACATTTTGGAGATTTTTTTATTCTGTCTACGACACGCTACGCGAAAATAGAGAAGCCATAGGCTATTACGAATTACTTTGTCGTGAAGCTTGGGCGCGTTTGTTAATTTCCGTCCAATTAACTACATTCCACCAGTTATTTAAATACTCAGGACGACGGTTTTGATATCTTAGGTAATAAGCGTGTTCCCAAACATCATTCCCCATGATTGGATATGAACCTTCTGTGATAGGGCTATCTTGATTAGGAGTGCTGACAATCTGTAACTGTCCTTGGGGATTTCGCACTAACCAAACCCAACCACTACCAAAGCGATCGCCTCCTGCTTTGTTAAACTGTTTTTTGAACTCTTCAAAATTGCCAAAGGTTTGGTTGATTTCTTGGGCGATGTCTCCTGTCGGTTCTCCACCGCCATCAGGACTCATGATTTGCCAGAAAATTGTATGGTTGAGATGTCCGCCACCATTGTTACGTACTGTGTTGCGAATATCTTCAGGTACACTGTTCAAATCCCGCAGTAAAGCTTCTACACTACTATTTTGCAGTTCTGGATGCTTCTTCAACGCATTATTAAGGTTATTAACGTAAGCCGCATGATGTTTATCGTGATGCAGTTTCATGGTTTCTGCATCGATAGCTTTCTCTAGGGCATCATAACCGTAAGGTAAGGGCGGTAACTCGGCTGGATTCGTCCCCAGTTGGCGGTCTAGAAAACCTATGGAACGTTTATCTGTTGTGGGCGCAGTGGTTTGTACAGGAGTTGCTACATTAGTTGGGAGGGAATTTGCTGCTTCTTGAGGTTCGCAAGCATAAAGCATAGATGTCACGAGAATTATCATGAAAAAGCCAATAAACCGTTGCCGCAGGGATGATTTCATGTTGTTGCCTCTTATTTGTTCTTAAATTGAGCTACGATACGCTCTGCTTATATAGTCGGTGCCAAAATTCTTAATAGCAAAGACTGAATAATTGCTAGAGAAATTGGGCTTAATATGGCGCTTAAAACACAATAACGTAATCTGGATTCAGAGTTAATAGATAATAAGTAATACGACCATCCGATTTTCTTCAAAGAATAATGCTGACAACCGAGTGGAATTGTGGCTAGCTAAATTAATTGCGTTGGCGTTAGCCCTGCCGCAACTCTTGCAAATTAAGAATTGGTTTTATTGTTCCTAGCTATAAAGCTAGTCCATATTGATTATCTTCTCATTTGATAACGTACTAGCTTTTTCACATCTTCAGACTGAAGATTTAATACTTGAGTAGTCATTGACTCTATCATATTTATTTCGGTGGTTGGAAATAAGAAGTTCAACTTTATCAGTGACTTATTGGCAGTTATTACTTCAACAAAGGTTAATTTTTTTTCTTGTTTAATTTCAGCCTTAATTGCCTTCAAAACCACAGGAATATTTACTGTCAGTGGTTGATTATTTTTTATCTTTTTTACTTGGGGATACAATCCAAATGTTTTGGCGATCGCTACCTCATCAAAGTTGGATTTAGGAAATTCCATTTCTACACTTTTAAGCAGAGAATTACCAATATTAATATTAACTTTAGTTAGGGTTTTGTCTTGCTCTATTTGAGTATCTAGCACCGTAAAACTCATCATAAATATCACTTGTGTCATCTGATCAGCTTGTAATTTATCTATTGTCCTGTAAGACAAAGCTAATAAGTGCTTAGTTAACAAATCACTACCAGTCCAAAAGGTAATACCTAGCAGCAAAAGGGACAGAATAATCAGCAAAATCTGTGGACGAAGATCAGGCATGGATGTAATTTTTAAAGAAAAGCAGTATTCGATTACTAATAAGGGCTAAGAAAATTTATCAGTTCCCCCGTAAAACTACCAGTAGATAGATATATAATCTATCTACTGGTCGAACAAATCACAATCTAAAATTGGGATAGTAATGATGATAGATATAAGAACACTTATTCTTTATTAAAAAGGATCTGAAAGTCCCATCCCCAAAGATATTATGCGAATATTATTAGTGGAAGATGATTATGAACAATCAGAGCCATTACAAGGTATACTATCGGAAGCTGGCTATATTGTAGATACGGCGGAAGACGGAGAAATAGCCGAATGGTTGATTTCCCAAAAAGATTATGATCTATTAATTTTAGATTGGATGCTACCCACAATAAGCGGGTTAAGTTTATGCCGCCAGTATCGTTGTGCGGGTAAAACTGCACCTATATTGATGCTAACGGCTAAAGACACCACACCAGACAAAGTGATGGGTTTAGATGCTGGTGCAGACGATTATCTCGTCAAACCCGCAGACCTGGTGGAACTTTTGGCGCGGGTTCGTGCTTTAGCAAGGCGAGTCCCTAATTGGCAAGGAGACAGTTTGCGTGTTGCAGACTTACAATTACATCTAGCATATTTAACCGTAGAACGAGAGCAAGTCACAGTCGAGCTATCTCCCCGTGAAGCAAGATTACTCGAATATCTCATGCGTCACCCCAATCAGGTTTTAACTCGCAGCCAGATAGAAGAAGCCCTGTGGGAGTGGGGGATGGAACCAGAAAGCAATGCTTTAACGGTTCTGGTACGCAAGCTGCGACACCGTTTGCAGCAAGTAGATGCAGCAGAGTGGATTAGAACAGTTTATGGTATGGGTTATCGCCTAAATCCACAATATTAAATATTGTCAATCAATGGGATAATTGCGTAAAAGATAGGGACTGGGAATTGGGAACTAGGTAAAGCTGGAGAACATGACTAATACCCATTACCTATTACCCATTATCCATGACCAATTCTGATGACTACAAAAGCGATCGCAGTATTTGATATAGATGGAGTTATCCGTGATGTTGGTGGTTCCTATCGTCGAGCTTTAGCAGACACGGTAGAGTATTTTACAAACCAGGCTTATCGTCCCACCTCTTTAGAAATTGACGAACTGAAATCCGAAGGTATTTGGAATAACGACTGGGAAGCGTCTCAAGAATTAATTTCCCGTTACTTTGCAGCGCAAGGAACACCCCGTGAACAATTGCGACTAGACTACAACACTATAGTTGCCTTTTTTCAATCCCGTTATCGTGGCCCAGACCCAGACAATTGGACGGGATATATCTGTGATGAACCGTTATTATTACAACCAAGTTATTTAGAACAACTTACACAAGCGGGTATTGCTTGGGGATTTTTTAGCGGTGCTACTCGTGGTTCTGCTAACTATGTTTTAACACAACGTCTGGGTTTACAATCTCCTGTACTCATTGCAATGGAAGATGCACCAGGTAAACCAGACCCCACAGGCCTTTTTGCAACTGTTAAGCAGTTAGAGGATGGGCTAGAGGAAAAATCAGTAATTCTCTATGTCGGAGACACGGTAGCAGATATGTACACAGTCAGCAAGGCTAGAGAACTCAAACCTCACCGTACTTGGATTGGAGTAGGTATCTTACCGCCTCATGTCCAAGAAACAGCAGCCCGTCGAGAAGCGTATGCACAAACACTAGTAACAGCCGGTGCAGCAGTAGTTTTGAGTAATGTTGAACAGTTAAATCCAGCACAAATACAAGATTTATTGTATCAATGAATCGTATGTAGTTTAAGTACTGCTAGATGTTCCTTGTTCATATTGCATGGCTTTGGCATAATCCCCTAAGGCATAACAAGCTATTTTCAGACTGGCAAGAGCTTGTTCTTCAATGCGTCGGTCTTTGATGCTTCTGGCTAACAATAGGCGTGCTTCATAGTATGTAATAGCTCTGTTATGGTCACCTAAAGCTTCACAAGCAACACCTAAACTACCAAGAGACTGTTCTTCACTACGCTTATCTTTCAGGTCTCTAGCTAATTGCCAGCGTTTTTCATAGTATTTAATGGCTTTAGCATAATCGCCGATCGCATAGCAAGCATTACCCAAATTTTTCAATACTTGAGCAGCACTACGAGGATTATTTAAAGAGAGTGCTATTTTGACACATTTTTCGTAGTGGGCGATCGCTTTTGGGTAATTATCCAAAGCATACCAAGTATTGCCTAGATTTTTCAGGACTTGTTCTATGCCCCAGCTATCTTTGAGTTCTTCAACAATAATGAGGCTTTGTTCTTGATAAGCAATTGCTTGATGAAAATTACCAGAAGCTTTATACACTAATCCCAAATTATTTAAGGCTGCAACTTGACTGCGTTTATCCTGCGACTTCTGAGTTAGTTGCAAACACGCTTCGAGAAACTCAATGGCTTTGTTGTAGTCGTTCAGATGACGGTACGCATTACCCAAATGAGATAGTATTTGCATCCTTACTGATAAATCTGGGGTGTCTGTCAAGGATAAACACTTTTGGCAGTAAGCAATAACATTTCTATAATCTCCTGAGGTGTAAGTGATTAATGCCAGCAACGATAGGACTTGTTCTTGTTGTTTGACATCCCTGGCTAGCTGAAACATCTCCAGGGATTGCTGTAAGGACTTGATGGCTGCTATTAAGTCTCCAGCCTGCTGTTGTTGAATTCCTTGCCGCAGTAACTTGGATGCCTGTGATGAGTGATTGTCGTTTTCTGGAGAAGCCAATGATTCTTTCGGCTCACCTTGGTCAAATTCGTGAGTAATTGTGTTGCGCCTTACTTGTTTGGGATATTTGGCAACTTGCACAGGAACCTGATTGTTAATGCTGTTGTTCCCTTCACCGTTTGACATTGACCAATTCCTGATAACTGGGGTGATGTATTTAGTGTTCCCAAAAATTAGCCGCTTCTTTCATACAAAATACTGATAATTGTTTTCATCTCGGTAAAATAACTAGTTCAATTCCCCATCCATAACCTCAGCGTCCCTATTTCTTGCTAGTTTTTACTTATAGGAATAGAGGTATTAGCAATGCAGAGACAACTAGAACCAGAAGTGATGGATAGTTGGGAGGAAGCTAGTGAATATGATGCAATGGATTTTACAGAGGTAAACACTGCTTTTGCTGAGGAGGCCGTGGCTTTTAGTCCGTCAGAACATGGTTTAGTCTTGGATGTGGGTACTGGTACCGCGCGGATTCCGATTTTAATCTGTCAGAAACGTCCTCAATGGCAGTTAGTGGCGATTGATATGGCTGAAAATATGCTACAAATTGCTACACAGCACGTCCAGCAGTCTGGGTTACAAGAACATATTCGTTTGGAACTGGTGGATGCGAAACGTTTACCTTACGAGGATGGCATATTTGATTTGGTCGTTTCTAACAGTCTAGTCCACCATTTACCTGACCCTTTACCTTTTTTTGCTGAAATTAAGCGCGTTTGCAAACCTCAAGGCGGTATTTTTATCCGTGATTTATTTCGTCCTGAGGATGAAGCAACGATGAATGCTTTAGTAGCAAGTATTGGGAATGAATACGATGACTATCAGAAAAAATTATTTCGTGATTCTCTCCATGCGGCATTGACATTGGATGAGGTTAATCAGTTGATTATAACAGCAGGATTAACGGGAGTGGAGATTTATCAGTCAAGCGATCGCCACTGGACTGCTAAACGCAGTTGGACTAATTAGAAATATCATGGTGTTCAGTTTCCGCTAGCCAGCTTAATCTATTGATTGGTGTTTTTGTCTGCCAAATTTGTTCAAACTCGGCTCTTGTAATGCCAAACTCTAGTAAATCTGCTTTACTTAGGGGTTTGTCACACAACATTCCGTAATTATCGGCAAAATGATTGTCATCGTAAAACAAGACATTACCGTTTTCGTAAACTTCTATTTGTCTTGTAGCGCATAAATCGTTACCTACCTGTATGACTTCTATAAAGTAGGTACTAGTACCCCAAGTATCAAACTCTCCGCCAAGGGTTTCATCCCAAAACCATTTACAGTATTTCTTTTCTTTGGTTGATGAAGACATAATTGCTTCACTCCTAATATAGACACTCATATCTTCAAGGTACTCTAAAAGAATATGCTTGTGTGTCTGAGTCAGGAGATGAAGAGAAAGTAAATGCTGACGAATGCACAAACACTTAGGACTTACGCATGAAAACAAAATATCAAGGCTTGGAAAAGGGTATAGGGGTATAGGGGTATAGGGGTGTAGGGGTGTAGGGGAGCCAGTTGCGTGGGCGGGTTTCCCGACTTGAGCAAACTGGCGTGTATAAATGTTTGAAACCCCTACACCCTTACACCCAGTCTGAACAGACAACCTGTGTGCGTAAGTCCTAATACTATCTAAATGAGGAGGGCAAATCAAAATTTTACAAGGCATTCTAGAGTTAAGCCTAGAAACTATTTTGAAGGGAAAAGACGATGACAATCTCTTTAAATCACACTATAGTTCCTGCTCATAATAAAGAAGCATCAGCGCAATTTTTTGCCCAAATGTTTGGTTTAAACGTCGAATCTGTTGGTCATTTCGCGGCTGTGCGAGTTAATGACACACTCACACTTGATTTTGATGACAGAGAAACATTTGAGTCTCACCATTATGCTTTTCATGTCAGCGATGCAGAATTTGATACTATCTTTGCCAGAATCAAACAAGCTGGTCTGGAGTATAGTAGCGACCCCATGCACCACAACAAAGGAGAAATCAACAATAGAAAAGGAGGACGTGGTTTTTATTTCTACGACCCAAATGGTCACAATTTAGAACTATTGACCCGTAGCTGATAGTTACCGAGCATTTTTTCCTACTCAGGTTAAGTCATCACATCTTGAGATTGCAATCACTTTCTACTCTTTTTTTCAATGAATTAGTTCTGTCTTTATCTGAGGGGCGGTAGAATAAACCTAATTTTCGTAGCTTCAACAGAATAACTATGGCTATGTCTTCTACACTACAACGGGCATTTACCAACGGCCGTGTACTGAAAGTAATTAGTGGTTTGAACAACTTTGACGCTGATAGCGTTGCAGCTATTATTAAAGCTGCTGAACTTGGTGGTGCAACTTTTGTAGATATCGCCGCCGATGCTGGATTGGTTCAGTTAGCTAAAAAATTGATTAATTTACCAGTTTGTGTATCAGCAATAGAGCCAGAAAAATTTGTCACAGCCGTAGAAGCTGGTGCAGATTTGATTGAAATCGGTAATTTTGATGCTTTTTATGCTCAAGGACGCAGATTTGAGGCTGCGGAAGTATTGGCGTTGACTAAACAAACCCGCGCACTCTTACCCGAAATTACCCTGTCTGTGACTGTTCCTCATATCCTAGAACTAGATCAACAGGTACAGCTAGCCGAAGAATTGGTAAAAGCTGGAGCAGATATCATTCAAACCGAAGGCGGTACAAGCAGCCAGCCTACTCACCCTGGAAGCCTGGGATTAATTGAAAAAGCTGCTCCCACCTTGGCAGCAGCTTATGAAATTTCTCGTGCTGTATCAGTACCAGTATTGTGTGCTTCCGGTATTTCTAATGTGACTGCACCTCTGGCGATCGCCTCCGGTGCGGCTGGTGTTGGTGTCGGTTCTGCTATCAACCAACTCAACAGCGAAGTAGCGATGATTGCGGCTGTACGCGGCTTGGTAGAAGCTTTGGGAACCGTTAATCGTGCAATCGTCTAGTTAAGGATAAGGGGATGAGGGAGGAATATCTAAAATAACGTGAGTTCGATAAATTCGGAAGAACCCCTCTCCAAACCTCTCCCCGACGCGGAGAGAGGCTTAAAACCCTGATTATTTGGTACTCAGTTATAGATTTTCAGCCCCTTCCCTTGTAGGGAATGGGTTGGGGTTAGGTTCCGTCGAATTCACGTTAAAATATGTTCCCCAATCCCCAATCCAAGGAAAAAGTCAAAAGGTACAAGATTTTTTCTTTTGCCTTTTGACTTTTGACTTTCTACTTTTTTCTCCCCAATTCTTACAAAAGAATATCCTTCAGCGCATAAATCACTTGATCTTGCTGTTCGGTTGTTAATTCAGGAAACATGGGTAAGGATAAAACTTCATTGCAAGCTTGTTCGGCAACTGGTAATTGTCCTGGTTGATAACCGAGATATTGATAAACTGGCTGCAAATGTAAAGGGTAAGGATAGTAAACCATCGAGCCTACTTTCTTTTCTTGTAAGCTATTTTTTACCGCCTCCCGGTGTGTGGCGCTATTACCATTCCGTCCTGCGGTGATGACGCGAATAGTATATTGATTCCACACGCTCACGCCACCAGCTAGTTCTTGCGGGGGGATGATACCGGGAATTTGACTCAGATATTTTTGGTAATAGGCGGCGATCGCTTGTCTTTGGCGATTCCAAGTATCAAGATAAGGTAGTTTAATCTGCAAAATTACTGCTTGAATCGCATCTAAGCGGCTATTAACACCTATTTCTTCATATTGATAACGATGTCTCTGTCCATGTTCCTTGATGATCCGCACCTTGGCAGCAATTTCTGGATCGTTGGTTGTAATCGCGCCACCATCACCGCAAGCACCTAGATTTTTGGTGGGGTAGAAGCTAAAACAGCCAATATGTCCAATACTACCGACTTTTTTGCCGTCCCAAGTCGCGCCTGTGGACTGAGCGCAATCTTCAATTACTGCGATATTGTGAGCTTGAGCGATCGCCATGAGCTTTGTCATATCCACAGGCTGTCCAAATAAATGCACTGGGATAATCGCTTTGGTTTTGGGTGTAATCGCCGCCGCCACTTGCTGTAAATCGAGGTTAAAACTTGTTTCATCGATGTCAACAAATACCGGCTTTGCACCTACGGCGCTGATCACTTCAGCCGTAGCGACAAAGGTGAAGGGTGTAGTAATTACTTCATCGCCTGCACCGATTCCTAAGGCGCGTAAAGCTAAAAATAGAGCATCTGTACCAGAATTACAGGCTACACAATCAGTAACGCCATGATATGCAGCAAATTGTTGCTCAAAACTTTCGACTGGAGGGCCACCAATATAACGCCCAGAAGCCAGCGTATCGACAACGGCTCTGCTGACTTCGGCTTCTATGGAAGCATATTGCTGCTTGATATCAAAGGCGGGAATCGAACTTAGGCTTTGGATCATGAGTTTTCATTTTGTCTGAAGATACAAAGAATACATTCCGAGTGTCAATTTTGACTAGGGAAATTTTTCTTTAAAGAAATTTAAAAAGATTGTCGCTCTAGATACGCATTAAACAAGAATTATTACTGAAGTAATTTTATGGGTAAGACTTAGAACAGTGGTAAGTTATGAGTGCCTGTTCGACAACTGACATAGTGGTGGTCATACCAATTCAAAATTCAAAATTCAAAATTAAGAATGGTCAAATTTTGGACTATTGACTAATTAGGGAGTGGAGAAGAGATGCAGGGTTTGATTAGTTTGGATTTAGTGGATTTGGTGATGGCGGTGGGATTGATGGCGATCGCTATTGGTTTGTCTGCTTGGGAAGGGTTGGGGCTAGAGTTGAATTTAGCGATCGCTACTGGCAGAACTATCCTACAGTTATTGGTTTTGGGGTATGTTTTAGACTTCATCTTTGCTCTGGACAATCCTTGGGCAGTTTTGGCGATTTTAGGGGTGATACTGACGATTACGGCGATTGTCGCACGAAATCGCATCAGTCAGAAAATTCCTTATGTATTGCCTCTGGTATGGGGAGCAATTTTCATAAGTACTGCCCTGACTGTGTTTTACACCACTTTCTTAATCATTCAACCAGATAGATGGTATGAACCGCGCTATGTAATTCCTCTGGCGGGGATGGTGTTGGGTAATGCGATGAATGCGGCGGCGATCGCCGGGGAACGGCTTGTCAGTTCGATGAACTCTTTTTCCACGGAAATCGAAACCCATTTGAGCTTGGGTGCAACTCCAGCACAAGCTGTTAGCCAATACCGTAAGGACGCAATCAGAGCCGCATTACTCCCCACCTTGAATCAAATGATGCTTGTCGGAATGGTAGCTATCCCCGGAATCACCACCGGACAGTTACTCGCTGGGATTAATGCGCTGGATGCGGTATCCTATGAGATTGTGATTATCTTCATGGTTGCGATCGCCAACCTGTTAACAACTGTTTTACTAACTAAAGGATTGTGTCGGCAGTTTTTTAATTCTGCGGCGCAGTTGGTAAGGTGAGTAGAATAAGTGGTGTAGCCTAAAATTAAAATTAACGTGACGTTCTCTATTAGCTAAAGTGACAGAATCTTTGCCATTGCGCGATCGCTATCTTGCTCTCATTGATGAAATTGTCCAGATGACTCTTCAGGGCAAAGTTAGCTCTGTGGAGATGGTATATCAAATGCTGCAAAAAGGTATACTTGCGGGGACTGGGGAAGTGTTTGAGTTGGTTTTAAGCGATCGCCTCAATACTAGCCAAGCTCTGGTGGATAGCGAACAAGATGAGTTGAAAAAGGCTAAGGCTAACCGGAGTTTACGAGCTATTAAGACGATTCAAAGTCAATGGCAAAGATACGCCGAGCAAAATAAAGCCACGGAAGCGATCGCCTCAGCCGTGCAGGAAATCACTACAGCATCAGGAAGCGATCGTTTAGCTACATTTTTACGTATTATTGACCCTAATTTAAAAAACCCCCTAAATCTGTCGCAACTCCAGCAGTTAGGCAAATCATTACAGCAATTCGCTCAGTTTGATCCTGATATCCAGCAAATATCACAAGGAATCATCCGTGGTGTAGCAGCTTGGCAAAGGTTACAAGAACACCTAGTTAGCTGGATGTATGAGTCTAATCAAGCGTTGGGGTTTGGTGGTGTACCAGGAGAAACTGGCCCTTGGGCAACTTGGGCAAAAAAAGTCAATAGTGAATTACCCCAAGCGTTATTTCGCAGCCTAGCTGTAGAACAATCTGCCATCCCATTTGTAGAACAGCATAGTAGTATTACTCTCGCTGATTGGGTAGAAATAGCGTTAATTTTCCAGTATTTGCAACGAGGGTTAGTTAACTGGTTTGACCAGCAAGCATACAATATTCAAGCAGGATCAAAGTTGTCAATTTCTACTTTCTTGACTTTTGCAGTGCTTTGGAGTCAGTTAGCAAGCGGTTTTCAAGGTAAAGAAGAATACAGTAATGGCTGTTCGCAAATCATGCTGCAAACCCTGCGAACCTTTGCCCAGCGTCCCTATTTTCCTCTTTACGGTGGGATTTTTGCGTCATTTTCTGGTAGTTATTTGCGGGATGCTTTAGATTATTTGGATGAACCCTTACGTAGAGTTGAGCGAACCCAAGAGAAAGCGCGAATTTTGACCCTTTTAGGTTATTCTCAACGGGCATTGGGGCAATATCAGCGATCTATCAAGTTTCACCAGCAAGCATTGGAAATTGCCAGGAACGCTGGCGATCGCCCCTGTGAAATCGCCAATCTCAATCACCTCAGCCGTACCTATGTACAAGAGCAAGATTATGCTGAGGCGATCAATAATAGTCAGAGAGCATTAATGTTGAGTAGGCAAGCAGGTGATAAGACAGGCGAGACTAATGCACTGGTAAATCTAGGTTACAGCGAAGTGATGCAGGCGCAAAAGCTGGAGCAAGCAGAGCCAGAAACCTATGAAAGGGCAATTAGTTATTTAGAACAAGGGTTAAAGTTATCAGAAAAATCAGGTGATATTCAAAGTAAAGCTTTATGTGTCAGTAGTTTAGGTATTGCATATTTAGTTATTGGTCAACCACAAGATGCTATTAAATATTTAGAAGATGGTTTTAAAACAGCACAAATTTCTGGTGATTTGTATCTCCAAGGTCGCAATTTAGCTTATCTTGCGGAAGCTTGTTATCAATTACAAAATTTGGAAAAAGCCGTTTATACTGGCTGTCTAGGAATGTATTTATTAGAGCAAATTGCCTCCCTAGAATGGCGACAAGCAGCCGGATTATTGACTATTTTACAAGGACAAATTGGGTTAGAAGCCTTTCAAAATTTACTACAGCAAAGCCGCAGTAGAATCATATCAATTATTGGTGTGGATGGATATGATTACATTCCAAAATTGTTAGCACAGTATCAGGAGGATATATAACTTCACAGCCCATGAGACTGCCTCCCCCCATGTGTTTGGCTGTATTTAATCTTGAATTTTGTTGGCGTAGCCTTCCCGTAGGGTATTTTGAATTTTGTTGGCGCAAGCCTTGCCGAAGGCTATTTTGAATTGATTCACTCTATTTCTTCACAGCGAATTAAGAGCTTTTCCATCGCTTCTGCTAAAGAAATTAAATCATTCCATGAAGAACCACTAACTAAACTCTGGGCGTGAGCTAGTCGGTTGCGTAATTGTTCAGCAGATTTTAAAAACCGTTCACCAGCGCGTTTTGATTTTAGTTCTAGTTGTTCCAGCAGTTCTGGCTGATGTAAAACTAACTCTCGCTTGTCACAAAATTGCAGGTAATCTAGTAAATCTGTGGCTTCGTTTCTTTCTTGACTCTCACGCCACAACCTGCGCGCAACTTCTAGGCGATCAGGCTTGAGAACTTTCTGCCAAGCGTCTTGGGGATAGTAAAGCCTTACCAATCTCAGCAGATTCATTTCTAGCAAAGTAACTAAACCAAAGAGCAACATTCTTACAGGCGCTTTCTGCAAGTCGCCACAGGTAATAATCCCACTCACCTGATTACAGTCGAGAACAAACAAACGCGGGTTCTGTTGCAATATGGGTAGTAACTTCATCAGTGGTGTAGAAATCGCAATCAGTTCTTTAGGATGAAACACTCGCTGATAGTCACCGCACTTACCAGATTTAACCTGCACCAAACTAGAGCGTTCAATATAGCCTGTGATTGTGTCACCCGTTTCCACGCCAACAACATCAAAATCTTGCGATCGCATCCACCCCAACACCTCTACTAATTCCGCTTCTGCTGGTACGGCTTTCAGGGGTTCTGCCACATATTCAATTGTGATATTGTTCTCAAACAAGCTCCGCAAGTCTTGGGAACGGGATTTTAAGTGTTTCATCTACCCTTAGCCACAGACATAATTCGTAATTCGTAATTTAACCTGAATAGATGATTGTCGCGGCTACTTAAACAACACTCTTGCGCTCTGGGTGAAAATTTCAAAACCTTCTTCAAACTTCAAGCGCCCAGACTAAACAGCCTGAGCGCTTGAATATTAGGTTGCAGAGAAACTTCTGCTAAGTTATGGAATTAAGCAGGCATCATTTGCATGGATCTGCAAGCTTCTGCACATTTACGACAAGCCATTGCACAATCCATCATCATTTGATCATCGCTCATTTGTTCGCAAGCCATTGCAGTGCGATCGCACATTTCCGCACACAGCATACAAGTGCGTCCCATAAATTCGGAACCACCCATCATCATATTCACGCACATCATGCACATTTCTGAGCAGTCGCGCATCATCCCCATCATGCTCATGTCCATCTGCATACCGCCCTTGCTCATGCAGTAGGTCATGGTTTCCATGCACATTTTATGACAATCCATACAAGCTTTCATACAGGCTTGCATTTCGGCAGTCATAGATTCAGTCATCATCATCATCATAGGAAATACCTCGTGAATCTTTGATGTACAAATAGTCTTTTACAAGGACTACTCATAACAGTAACCATATCTTTTTAAGGAATCAATAGTACTTTCAACATAGAAATTTATAAGCCTACTTTCCCGATAGAATTACTGGTATTTTAGCCTTAAACCACAAGGATTTTGGGTGATACTTGCGGAAGTTCTTACCAATCAAGCCTCGCAAACACCTGTAACCGATTAGGATTGGTTAAGACTCGCCAAAATTTTCACCCAGAATCAAACATTGAAGTTAAAAATTACTCAAGTTAAAGTCATATTTTTTTGACAAAAACCTTGAAAAAGATTTATTAATTTATATGAAGACATATTTTATTAAGTTACATCATCTCCAAGCTAGATGTTAAAAACTATAAAAATCATATTTGAATATTGAACAAATGTCAGTATTTGTAGGGTGGGCATTGCCTCACCATATCCGGGTTTTGATGGGCAATACCTACGTATAATTAACAAATCAAATAGTAGTCCTAGTATAAATTGCAAAAAGTTAATTACAAAATCCAAAATGTAAAATCTTTTAAAATAGTGATAAATATTATTTTTAGGTATCACATCATCATATAATAAATCATTGTTAATAATTACAAATTACTGCATTTACTTAATTATGAATAAATCCCAAAACAGTGGAATACTGGAACAACTTGTCAACACAATAATGGGTGTGAAAACTGGTAATCAACAACAATCACCAAATACATCAATAGCCGCTACACAAGAACTAGATATCAAAGCAGTCGTAGTTTATAAACTAGGAACTATCCTCCAAATAGGAGCAATGATTCTTGCGTTGCTGGGAATGGAAAAATTAATCATCTTGATAGATAACAACTCTTCTTTTCCCAATTGGTTTAGTACTTTATTAACGGCATTATTTTTTACTCTATTAAGTATTCGTTCCCGAATTTTTTCTCTCTTAGATAATACCCGTTCTCGCCAGACCTATGACCAAGTAATCAGACCAAGATGGTCTCCTCCACCCTTAGCATTTCCCATAGTTTGGATGATAATTGCAGTTTTGCGGGTAATTTCTTCAGTATTAGTTTGGCAGCAAATGAATCACCAGTTTTTAGTAACACCTTTCATTCTATTTATAGTACATCTGGCTTTAGGAGATACTTGGAATACGATTTTTACCGTAGAACGAAGACTAGGCGCAGCTGTTCCTGTAGTGATTTTAGGCCCCTGGTTATCTGCCGTAGTTGTGACAGCAATTTATTGGCAAACAAATCCTATAGCGGGAATGATTTTATCATTTTCTTGTGTATGGCTAACCGTAGCGGCTGCATTGGTATTGAGAATTTGGCAATTAAATGGATCTGAGCCATTGTATCCTGTAAAACTCACACCAGTGGAAAAATAAATACTCAACATTCACCTTGAAAGGAAAGCAATAACACATATCACCTTGCTTTTGAATATGTATTCAACATAAATGAAAAGCGGTAGGGAATAATTAATTCTCTACCAATTAATAAATTTTTGGTATTTCAAATTTTGATGTCATATCATGAGGTTGTCTCTTGAGAAACAATAAAGACTTCTGCTGATGTATTCGGCCAAATAAATAAATTTTGCTTTTCAATATCTAAATCAATAGCAACTGCCTCTATTTGATTAGTCCATCCATCTTGGTCTTTGTATTGAACTAATGTAGTGAATCGTCCAATTTCTAAATGTGTTTCAGCAATTTTTAATTGCACTGGTGGGGTAAGTTGAATCGCTTCCCAAATACCAGTTTCTTTATCAATTTCCATGCCCGTAATGTGATATATTGTAACGCTTTTATTATTTAACTGATTCCACCATTGACTAATTGTTTTAACTTCAACGCTATTTCCTACTGTTTTGTCACAGTACCAACGAATAGCAGTTGAACTATCTTTGATTGCCTTTTTAACTTTGTCTTCCCAATTCTCATCATTTATATCTAAACTGATCATTCTTCCTTCAGACTTTGAACGATCAATATATACATGAAAAGCTGTAATATCTTCTCGATGGGTAAGAACATAGCGGCGTAATTCATTCAAGCTCATTGCTTGGTACTTAGTTGTTGTCATGGTTCAAAGCCTCCGGTTGGTTTAATCTCGAAGTCCATATCTTCTCCAGCCGCAAGTACATATAAATTGCCAGTACGTTCATCTACTCTAACAAGTTCGATGCTTTTGCATTGCCATCCAGGATAAATGACATTTGTGAGTCGATAACACAGTCTGTAGAGTCCCTGAGTTTGTTCGTTTGTAGGTTTCATCCGTACTTGACTTGGCAGGATATTATTATTGAGTATAAGAATACAATAGTGACTTTAAGTGTAAAATAGCTTACAGTAAGTCTTAATCATTGAATTTTAATGATTTTCAAGACGAAACACTTAATATCACTTGCGGAATTAGGTATTGATTTCCGTTGTTGATCCTGCGACGGTGTATTTCACGGTCAGCTTTACGAGGATTCCGTTCTTCTGAATTGACTCCTTTTCCTTATCCGAATAGGCGAGAATACACCCGCAAGTGATATTTTTTATAATTCTTCACTGTCAGAATGGGTATGGCATTATATTAAAGCTTAATCTCTGTATGACTGTTCTCTAAAAAATAGCTAATTAAGGATAAGTCAGTAGACAAGGTGAAAGACAGTTCTAAGTTAGTTCTCACAGACACGCCCGAATCTTTGCGAGAAAAATTTTACTCTCTAAAACAAGCATCTGATATAGCTGACCTTTTAGGAGTTTCCTATCCTCGTCTTGTTTATCATATATATGTTGTTGACCCTAACCAACGTTATACAACTTTTGAGATTGCAAAAAAGTCTGGTGGTGTTCGTCAAATATCAACTCCGATAACTGCACTAAAAATTATTCAAAGAAAACTTAATCAAGTTTTACAAGCAGTATATGAGATAAAGCCATCTGTTCATGGGTTTGTCATGGGAAAAAATATCGTAACTAATGCTCAAGCTCATGCTAAGAAACGCTACGTTTTCAACATTGACTTAAAAGATTTTTTTCCTTCCATCAATTTTGGTAGGGTGCGGGGTATGTTCATGGCTACCCCCTATGGATTACATCCAGAAGTTGCTACAGTTTTAGCGCAAATTTGTTGTCATAACAACCAGTTACCTCAAGGCGCGCCAACTTCACCGATAATCACTAACATGATTTGTGCCAAGATGGATAGTCAATTGCAGAGGTTGGCTAAAGAATGCAAAGCTACTTATACAAGATATGCGGATGATATTACTTTCTCGACAACCTTACCTAAGTTTCCTAGAGATTTGGCATATATAGTCAATGATGAAAATGAAGAAAAATTAAATGTTGGCGATACTTTAATACAAATTATTAGTGAAAATGGATTTGAGGTAAATGAGTCAAAAGTTAGATTACAAATAAAAGGGAATCATCAAGAAGTAACGGGATTAACAACAAATATTTTTCCAAATATTGACCGTAATTATATACGTCAAGTTCGTGCTATGCTTCACGCTTGGGCTAAATTTGGGCTTGAAGATGCTGAAAAAGAGTATCAAAGAAAACATGAATTTAGAAGTAGATTTAATCAGAAAGAACAACATAGTTTCAAGCAAATAATTCTAGGTAAAATAGAGTTCATTGGTATGGTAAAAGGAAAGAATGATACTATATATAAAAAATATATGCAGCAATATAAAATATTAGCAAGTTTATAGAAAAACACTTGGCAAAAAAGGTGAACATTAATAAATGGACACAAAAATCCAAAAAGTATTACAACAAATTAACTTGAATTTAAAAAGCATTTCTTCATATATAGAGAAATTATCCAGTGAAGATATTAAAATAGACGAAAATAAAATACATTTATTTGATTACTCAATTTATAAGTGGTTAAATAAATTAGAAAACCAGGAATTAAGAAAGAGACTTGAGGAATTCAATGAACAATCAGCTAATCATCTCATCAGTGATAACTTTGTAGAATTTTGTCGATATGTATACCTACAGATAGAAATTTTACTTGATAAATTTACAGATCACAATTCTCCTGAAAGAAAGCAAGATAGTAATTATAATAAAATAAATAAATTAAAAGATTTTTTTAAAGTTATAAGAGGGGGAGAACAAAATTTCAAATCTTATGAGGATAAAGAATATAAAATGATTACTCACATCATGAATATTAGAGATATCGCTAGTCATGCAGATAGTAATGGTAAATCGCTAACAGAAAGAGTTGAAGCTAAAGGTAAATCTATCAAAATAATCCTCCAAAATCTAAATAACAGTATTTCTCAGGAAGATATAAAAAATATATTCTTTGAATTTGTAATTAAGAAAAATTCAATGATAATTACTGTGAAAAAACCTGAAAAGGGATTGTCATATGCTTATATTCAGTTGTTTGATTTGAAATATGAATATTTAAATTATAATTCAATTCACAATTATATTGAGAGTAATTTAAATATATTAGGACACCGTTTAGGTAATAAGGTTAAAGTTTCTCTAAATAAAGAACAGCCTACTAATGAACTTAAAATATTTTATGAAAAAAAAGACTATCAACAAATAGAGCAAACGCTCAATTGGTTTATTCAGCAAATAGATAATTACTTGAAATGAAAATATCTAAAATCATATTCCGCTAATTTTATCAGAAATACTCCATGACCGCAGCAATAGCCATTGCAATATCTTGCATAAAAATAATTGCTGGCTTGTGTTTATCCTAGCTTACGAGACTATGCTATCAGATCGCTTCTCTGCGAGTATACCCATCGCTCCAGTTAAAATAATTCTTTAGCTAATAGTCTACCTTCAACTGGTTCATACTCATCTTCTAGTAACCATAATTTGGCAGCTTCATAATTATTACTAGAAAATACAACCTTATCACCCTGTTTAGGATCATAAATTTGACAGTTTTGCTTACTATCACAGAGTAATAAAAGAATGTATGGAGGCGACAACATTGGGTCAATCCATACTTCTGTAAAGTCCCAGTTATTCTTCACTAGGTCTGGTGCGGGGGATGACGTGGTATTGGTTGTCTGCATTGATTTTTATCTCCCCATAGTAAAGTGGAATACGGCTACCATCTGGACTGATTCTATAACCTATCCGTTCATTAAAAAACATTCCGTATCGCTCATAGCTGCGAATGATTCCAGTGAACTCTCCATTTTCTATTATGGCTTGAGCGACTCGGTTCATGGTAGTCTCATCGTCAAATACATGAGATGCTAGTCCTCGTTTAAGAAGTCTTTGCATTTGAGGCGTATCTGCTATGTGTTTGGCAACTTGTCTCACATCAAGAATAATTTGACGCTCGATTCCTTTCATTTTTGATATTTTTATGCTGGACATTAACAGCCTAGCGATAACCGACAACAAGACAAAAGCGGTAGAGAAATTTATCCTCTACCGCTTGCTAATTTTTATTTGAGAATCAAATCCCAAACTTTAACTATGACTCAACACCTTGGGGTAACAATTCCCGGCGCTGTTGAGAAGTAACTTGCACATTGCCGTTTTCATCAATATCAATGAGGGCGACATCGCCATCTTTGATACGACCTGACAGAATTTCTTCTGCTAGGCTATCTTCTAACAAGCGCATAATTGCCCGACGTAACGGTCTTGCACCGTAGCTGGGGCTGTAACCTTCTTCGATGAGGCGGCCTTTGAAGCGATCGCTTACTTCTAAAGTTATACCTTTTTCGGTGAGGCGACCAAACACTTCTTTGAGCATGATGTCCGCAATTTCGGTAACTTCGGCTTTGCTCAACTGACGGAAGACGATAATCTCATCTAGACGGTTGAGGAATTCAGGACGGAAGTATTGCTTCAGTTCTTCGTTCACCAAGGAGCGAATGCGGTTGTATTGTGTTTCGGTTTGATCTTCGGAGAACTCGAAGCCGATACCTCCACCACCTTTTTCAATTACCTTGGAACCGATGTTGGATGTCAAAATCAGCAAGGTGTTCTTGAAGTCAACGGTGCGTCCTTTGGCATCTGTTAACCGACCATCTTCTAAAATTTGCAGCAGCATATTGAAGACATCGGGGTGGGCTTTTTCGATTTCGTCGAACAGCACCACTGTGTAAGGACGACGGCGTACCGCTTCGGTTAATTGACCACCTTCGTTATAACCAACATAACCAGGAGGTGAACCAATCAACTTGCTGACGGTGTGGCGTTCCATGTACTCGGACATATCCAAGCGGATCATTGCTTCTTCGGAACCGAAGAAGTATGAAGCCAAGGATTTTGCCAACTCGGTTTTACCTACACCAGTAGGCCCGGAGAAGACAAAGCTAGCAATGGGTCGGTTGGGATTTTTCAAACCGACACGAGCGCGACGGATAGCCCGTGACACTGCTTTCACCGCATCTTCTTGTCCAATTAAGCGCTGGTGCAAGGTGTCTTCCATGTGCAGCAGCTTTTCGGATTCGGATTCGGTGAGCTTGTTGACGGGAACGCCTGTCCACGAAGCCACGATGTGAGCAATATCTTCTTCTGTCACTACAGGTTCTTGACCTTCGGTACCAGAAGCATTGGTCTTGCTTTGGGCGATCGCGCGGATTTCAGCTTTGATTTCCATTTCCCGATCGCGCAGTTCCCCAGCTCTATCAAAGTCTTGGGAACGGACTGCATCATCTTTTTCTTTTAAGATTTGGCGCAGTTCTTTATCTAACTCTTTGGCTGCGGGGGGCAGCTGAGAGTTCATCAACCGCACGCGCGAACCAGCTTCGTCAACCAAGTCGATGGCTTTGTCTGGCAGATAGCGATCGCTAATATAACGATCAGATAATTTTGCTGCCGCGACTAAAGCTTCATCGGAGATTTTCAGCTTGTGGTGTTGCTCGTAGCGATCGCGCAAACCATATAAAATTTCTATTGTTTCATCGACGGAGGGTTCACCGACCATCACTGGCTGGAAGCGGCGTTCTAGCGCTGCGTCCCGTTCGATGTGCTTGCGGTACTCGTCTAAGGTTGTTGCACCGATACATTGCAATTCGCCTCTTGCCAAGGCTGGCTTGAGGATATTTGCCGCATCAATTGCGCCTTCGGCAGCACCTGCACCGATGAGGGTGTGTACTTCGTCTATTACAAGTATTACATTACCCGCTTGACGAATCTCATCCATGATTTTCTTCAAGCGTTCTTCAAATTCACCCCGGTACTTGGTTCCCGCTACGAGTAAACCGATATCCAGTGTCACTACTCGCTTATCTTCAAGGATGTCGGGGACATCTTTGTTAGCGATGCGTGATGCTAGACCTTCGGCGATCGCGGTTTTACCAACCCCAGGTTCACCAATCAATACGGGGTTATTTTTTGTCCGGCGACCCAAAATCTGAATCACACGCTCGATTTCCTTGGCGCGTCCCACCACAGGATCAAGCTTGTTATCAGTTGCCATTTGGGTCAGGTTCGATCCGAATTCATCCAAAGTAGGTGTTTTGGTGCGTCCCGATTGCCCGGTCGCCGAAACCTCTGCTGTTTCTCCCAGCATTCGGATGACTTGGGTTCTAACTTTAGATAGATCCACCCCCAGGTTTTCTAGCACCCTGGCTGCCACACCTTCCCCTTCCCGGATCAGGCCCAACAGCAGATGCTCGGTGCCAATGTAGTTATGGCCTAATTGGCGCGCTTCTTCTAGGGATAGTTCCAGAACCCGCTTTGCCCGTGGCGTAAACGGAATTTCCACGGCCACAAAGCCTGAACCCCGGCCTATGATTTTTTCTACCTCAATGCGGGCATCTTTGAGATTGACACCCATCGATTTCAGCACCTTGGCCGCAACTCCCGTACCTTCCCCGATCAGACCCAAGAGGATCTGTTCGGTTCCGACGAAGTTGTGACCTAAACGGCGGGCCTCTTCTTGGGCCAGCATGATTACCTTAATGGCTTTTTCTGTGAAGCGTTCAAACATGGCATTTTTCCCATCACCTGCGTCGTGCCGGTACGCTGATTTTAGCACAGGCTAAGAGTTTGGATGTCTGTATCCAAAGATAATCAGCATCCAACAGCTATCACACAAGTTGACGGCTTGATTATTATTTGTTTATTACTGTCGCCCTGCCAACTTTACTGAGGAGTTTGAGTTTATCAGCATTTTTGGGCTTGAATAAAATACAAACGATTATTAAATTTGTGATTTCATTAAACGATCACAAATATTTATTATTAGCACAGATAGGCTACTCTAATCAAGAGTATCTCTAGTTAGATATGTTATTCAAAAGCAAGAATATTCTTTTATTAAATATTCTGATATATCGATTTCAGCAAAAATAGATATTTTCTCATTAACTTAGTTGTTTTCCATATCGACAACTAAGCCAAGGTATGTGTTGGGTGGGGAAGAAGCAGGGGAAGAAGAGAACTGTTGACTGTTGACTATTGACTAATGACTAATGACCAAGAATATTTTTGCAGGTCATCTTGAATAATGGTTTCCCAGTGCTGCAACTTTTCTTGAAACTGGGGATATTGTAAGTCTGGAAGCCAGAGTATGAGGGCATCTTCACCATTGTCTTGATAATAAGCACGCCGTCGCCCTGCTGTTTGGAACCCAAACTTTTGGTATAAAGATATTGCGGCTAGGTTCGAGGCTCGGACTTCGAGGGTAGCTCGTTCTAAGCCGCGATCGCACGCTGTTCTCAACAGAAAATATAATAAAGCCTGCCCTAAACCTTGACGGTGATATTGGGGATGAACAGCCAAAATTGTAATGTGGGCTTCTCCGACAATTGACCAAAAACACCCCATACCCAAAAGTTTGATAGGGGAAGTGGGGGAAAATAGACCGAGTAGATCACTGTTGGGACTATCCAACTCTCTTTGGTAGCCCTCCATAGTCCAAAGTCCACCAAAACAGGCTTGATCTAGTTCGAGGATTGCACTTAAATCCTTTGAGGTGAGTGATTGAAGTTTTAATTTTGATGAGATCACTTTTATTTGGATAAGATTACAAACCCTTTGTAAACTGGGATCGGGACAGTTAATTCACGCCCGTAATTTGAACAAGGACAATTTATATAGTTATGGTATCGACTCACCCGGCTGGGGTTCAAGATGCTGGTACTCAGTATCTACCTCAAAGGCGCAACACAAATACAAATATTTCTCCCAACCAGGAACTTTTACCTCTAACTGCTAAAGCTAACAGTCAAGGAAACCTGGAAATCGGTGGGTGTGATGTCACAACTCTGGTTGAGCAGTTTGGTTCACCTCTATATATATTAGATGAAGAAACCCTGCGGACAGCTTGTCAGCAATACCGGGATGGTTTCCAAAAATATTATCCTGGAGAATCTCAGGTATTGTATGCCTCTAAAGCATGGAATTGTTTAGCTGTTTGTGCGATCGCAGGCTCAGAAGGTTTAGGAATTGACGTAGTTTCTGGAGGCGAACTCTACACTGCCCTAGCTGCTGGTGTGAGTCCTGCGAAAATTTACCTCCACGGGAATAATAAATCTCGTGAGGAACTGATCTTAGCAATTGAATCTGCTGTAACAATTGTTGCAGATAATTGGTACGAATTGCGTACATTGGCAAGTTTAACCCACACAGATAAGCCAGTTCGGATCATGCTACGGCTGACCCCAGGTATAGAATGCCATACCCACGAATACATTCGCACAGGACACCTGGATAGTAAATTTGGTTTTGACCCCAACGACTTGGCTGAGGTTTTTGAATTTGTCAGCCAGCAACCGAGTCTCAACTGCGTAGGATTACACGCTCATATTGGTTCGCAAATTTTTGAGCGCCAACCTCATCGGGATTTAGCGGCTGTCATGGTGCAGTGGTTGCGGGATGCCAATAAATATGGTTTGAATATCACCGAATTAAATGTTGGTGGCGGGTTGGGAATTAAATATGTAGAATCAGACGATCCACCAAGCATTGATGAATGGGTAAAGGCGATTTGCGAAGTTGTGCAAGCAGCTTGTGCAGCCGAAAACTTGCCTTTACCAAAGCTATTATCTGAACCAGGGCGATCGCTCATTGCTACCAGTTGCGTCACCGCATACACTGTTGGCTCATCTAAAACAATACCGGAAATCCGTACCTACATTTCCATCGACGGGGGTATGTCCGATAATCCACGCCCAATTACTTACCAGTCAGTTTATCGGGCAGTAATTGCCAATAAATTATCTGCTTCCCATACAGAAACAGTTACTATTGCGGGTAAGCATTGCGAATCAGGGGATATTCTGATTAAAAATGCCCAACTACCCAAAACTGAACCAGGGGATATTCTGGTAGTTATGGCAACTGGTGCGTACAATTACAGTATGGCCTCTAACTATAATCGCCTACCCCGACCGGCAGCAGTTGTAGTGGCAAACGGCGAAGCAAACTTAATTTTGCAACGCGAAACTTATCAAGACTTAATTCGACAAGATTGTTTACCAGAAAGACTTAAATAGTCAGTGGTCACTAGTCAGTAGTCAGTAGTTAAAAAAGACTGACTACTGGCAACTGACCCTCCGGGTTTGCCAGTTACTCATGGGGGAAACCCCCAAGACCGTACTGGCTCACCACTGACAACTAACAAATGACTATTAGAATCCAGATGTCATGAGAGATTTAGGGAAGCAATGGCTGACAAACCTGGGATGGTCACAGTCCTTGCTACTTGGGACTCTGGATATTGTATTGGTGCTGGTGTTGACCTACATGATACTAGTGATCATTAGTGAGCGCCGGACATTGTGGATGGTGCGAGGATTTATTGTATTGATGCTGGCTTCAGCACTCAGTGGTAGATTTGGTCTACCACTGTTAAATTTTGTGCTGGAAAAATTAGTGATTGGCTGTGCTGTAGCAATGGCTGTTGCTCTCCAGTCAGAATTTCGGCGATTTTTAGAACAACTAGGGCGTGGTGAATTCCGACAATTATTGCAACCAGCCAATCTAACCATTCCCAAGTCTGATAGTGTAATTGATGAAATCGTGGAAGCGGTAAAGGAACTCTCGAAAAATCGAATTGGCGCTTTGCTAATTTTGGAAACCACTGGCCCCATCGACGAACGAGATTTTTCTGTGCCTGGAGTCAAACTCAATGCGGACGTTTCCAAGGAACTGATACAGACAATTTTTCAGCCAAAAACCCTATTACATGATGGAGCAACATTAATTCGTGGCTCAAGGATCGTATCTTCGGGTATAATTTTACCGCTTTCGGGACGCACAGCCTCACGCCAGTTGGGAACACGCCATCGGGCAGCAATGGGGATTACTGAGCGGGTCGAAAACTGTATCTGTGTAGTTGTATCAGAAGAGACGGGTTCTATTTCCTTAGCGGAAAGGGGAACTCTAAATAGACCCCTGACAATTAGGAAGCTCAAAGAGTCATTAGAGGCTCGATTGTCCCCGATAGTAGATCGGGAAGCCGTTGCTCCTGGCTTGTTCAGTTTGGGTCGTCAGATAGGTGAAAAGACACTAGCACTGGTTTCACGTTTACCCGGTTTACCACGTCTTAGACGTGCAACGCGTAGTTTACTTCCCCGTAGGGATAAGACCGCTTCTCAAGATAAAAAATGACAATACAACAAACTGAACTGCAAGAATTGCCCCTGGATTTGAAACGAGAACTACTGCCCAAACACGTTGCAGTAATTATGGATGGCAATGGTCGATGGGCTAAACGTCAAGGTCTACCCCGAATTATGGGTCATAAGCGAGGAGTAGATGCCCTTAAGGATTTGCTCCGTTGCTGTAGAGACTGGGGGATTCAGGCGCTGACTGCTTATGCTTTTTCCACAGAAAATTGGAAAAGACCACAGGAAGAAGTAGAGTTTCTGATGACTCTGTTTCAGAGAGTTTTACGTCAAGAACTGCGGGAAATGGTCGAGGAGAACGTGCAGATTCAGTTTGTGGGAAATTTAACAGCTCTGCCGCGATCGCTGCAAGCAGAAATTTCCCGTTCTATGGAAGCAACTAAAAATAATCGCGGTATTCGGTTTTCTGTCGCCACCAATTATGGAGGACGACAGGAGATTTTACAAGCTTGCCAGGCGATCGCTCAAAAAGTCCAGCAAGGTCTGCTACAACCAGATGAAATCGATGAAGAAGTATTTGAACGCCACTTATACACAGCTGGAATTTCCGACCCAGACTTATTAATTCGCACCAGTGGCGAAATGCGCCTCTCAAATTTCTTACTATGGCAAATGGCTTATGGGGAAATTTATATTACTGATACTCTCTGGCCAGATTTTGACCGTACAGAGTTTCACCGGGCTTTATGTGCATATCAGCAAAGAGAACGGCGATTTGGGAAAGTTTAGGGATTGGGGATTGGGAATTGGGAATTGGGGACTGGGGATTGGGGACTGGGGATTTGTCCCTCCACTTCCCCTGCTTCCCCTGCTTCCTCTACTCCCCCTGCTTCCCCATCTCTCTTTTACGGGCCAGAAAATACGGCTTGTTCAATATCTTCTCGACTGAGGGAATATTTAAACGCGCGTTGAATATCTTGGCCATTTTCCCCAGCTTGGACGTAGCGGACTACAATTTGCTCAACATCAAGCCAAAGTTCAGCTTGCCAACTGGGACGCTGTACACGCCAGCAGTGTAATTGTGTGTCATCTTGTTGACAACCTTGGTCTTTTAACCATTGTTCAATTTGTGGTAGAGGATGGCTGTATAAGGGAGTGTTAGCAGGGATAAGAGACATAATTATTCAAAATTCCAAATTCACAATAAACTACAAATTTGTGACAAATAAGTAATTGATTGTTGTAGTGTAGCTGTTGATTGTTGTAGGGGTGTTGGGAAAAGTGCATCACCACGAATAAAGGCGATGGTAATTGCTAGCAGTAGACACCCGACTAACGTTAGACCCAAAATAAATAAAGCAAAGATTTCGCCGGAAGATAGGGGGCGATCGCTTGCATCCAGGTAAGCTGATTTTGAGTAATCGTAAGTATAAGAGGCAGGACGATTCAAATCTGACGGTGCTTGAATTACCCCAAAACGAGAATAGCCTATTTTTAAGTCGTAATTTAAACGCCTATCTGGGTTACTCAGAGTGGCGTAGGCTTCATTAATTTGCTGAAATTGTCTAGTAGCAAGAGCAGCAGGCAGTTCTGTAGTATCAGGATGATAACGCTTGCTCAGTTCCCGATAAGCGCGGCGGATATCGATTACCGATGCTGAGGGATGCAGTCCTAGCAGAGAATAATATGTAGGCTCACTGCTTTTTGGCATTGCACCGTTCTGATTCACGGCTGTTTGATTCACTTTGCAATCAAGTTTTTTCTAATATTCTAAACCTACCATTAGCAATAAATGTCAAACTTCCATGTCTGAATGTCTCTATAGTGAAAGCTTCAAGCAGGGAGCTTCTTTAAGTTACGATAAATTTCATTGCTTGAGTGCATTCACCACCTAATGACTAAAGCCGCAGACATCAGCACCAAAAAATTAATCAGCCTAGCACCTAACAACTGGGTAAGATGGGTGACACAGCTTTCTGATGTTGTCGCTGGAGAAATTCTCAGTTCTGATTTTCAATGGATTAGCCGAGAAAGTGATGTTTTAATTCGTGTCACCAGTCCTGAATACGGTGAATTTTTAGTCCTCAACGAATTACAGTTACGCTATCAGCCCCAAATGCCAAGACGGATGAGGGCTTATGCGGCACTGGCAGAAGAAAAATATAATTTACCCACATACCCCGTTTTAATCAATATTCTCAAAACTAGTAACGAAGAAGTACCCACAAGCTTTACATCAAATCTTGCAGGATTACGGGCTATACAAGATTATCGAGTCATTAATCTTTGGGAAGTTGATGTGAATATTGCTTTCCAACAACCCTTACCTTCCCTACTTCCCTTTGTACCCCTTCTTAAAGGTGGTGAGAATGAGTTAATCATTCGAGAAGCGTTGCAAATGCTGCGTGCGGACGAACAACTCAATCAGTTAGAAACAGTCCTAGCTTTTTTTGCTACGTTTGTGTTAGAGAGTGCCTTAGTTCAAGAAATTATGAGGTGGGATATGGCTGTTTTACGTGAATCGCCTTGGTATCAAGAAATTTTGCGAGAAGGTGAAATACGTGGTGAAGCACGCGGTGAAGCACGCGGTGAAGCACGCGGTGAAGCACGCGGTAAACTGCTGGGATTGATGTCCGGTATTGAAACTAATTTAGAAGTAAAGTTTGGCAAAGAGGGTTTAGAGTTATTGCCACAAATTAGTCAAGTTAAAGATTTAGCCACCTTAAAGGAAATTGTACGCAAAATTGTTGCCGCCAAAACAATTGAAGAATTGCGGCAGATGCTGTAGTGTTATTGCTTACACATATTAAATTAAATCAGCGCGGGGTTTAAATGTTTCAATTTGCCGGAGTTTTTCGTAAAGTTCTTTTTCTTCTTGACTGATAGTTTTTGGGGTAAGTATTTGAATTTCTACTAATTGATCACCGCGTTTACCGTTGTCGCTGGGGTAGCCTTTATTGGCTAGACGGAATCTTTGACCAGACCTGACTCCTGGGGGAATGGTCATTTTCACAGGGCCATCTAGAGTTGGGGCTTCTACCTGTCCTCCCAAGACGGCTTCACTGGGAGTAACTGGTACTTGGCAGAATATATTAGTACCTTCCAGTTTAAATAAGGGGTGGGGTTCGACTGTAATTTTTAGATAGAGGTCGCCGCCACTTATGCCTTGATTACGTAGGCGGATGGTTTGACCTGTTACCATCCCTGGGGGCATTGTCACTTCTAGCGATCGCCCATCCTCTAAACGAATGCGTTCATTACCCCCAGAATAAGCTTTTTCAAACGGTAAGGTCAATCTTGCTTCAATATCACGACGGGCTGGACGGGAGGGATTTTTGGGAACTGTATATTCAACTCGGCTTTTTGGTGAACGAAACGGATCGGTTGTCGTGTTAGTACTTGCACCATTTTTGCTGTCTCTACGACTGCCAACACCGATAACTTGATTGAGAAAGTCTTCAAAGTTGGTAAACTGGCTGGGATCTACATTTTCATTACCGTTGCGTTCTCCATTACGACTATCTCCCCAAGCTTTTGATTTAGGAGTTTGTTTAGGAAAGCCTTTCTGTTTCCAATAACGGCTAAACTGGTCATATTGTGCGCGTTTAGTCGCATCGGAAAGCATTTCATAAGCTTCGCCGATGATTTTAAACTTTTCCTCTGCGTCTTTATTCCCCGGATTGAGATCAGGGTGATACTGTCTTGCTAACCGTCGATAATTCTTTTTAATATCTTCATTAGTAGCATCTTTCGTTACTCCCAAAATCTCGTAATAATCACGAAAATTCTGCAAATTCTGCATATTCATTTATTTAACTTTTAAATTTTAGATTCTAGATAATTGTTACTAATTACCAATTACCGATTATCAATTACCAAATCCGCATTCAGGCAGAAGAGGAGATGGGAATCAATTCCTTAATTTTGTTGGCGTAGCCTTCTCTAGGAGACGCTACGCGATACCATAGGCTATTTTGAATTGATTCCTCTTTATTCCTCATCTATAGCCAATCATCATCATCGTCCCAATTATCTTGATAGCTGGGGCGGGGTGATTTACGAGGAGGGCGGTTGCTGTCATAGGAAGGACGGCTGTCTCGTCCGTAATCTCTGCCATAGTCTCTGCCATAATCTCTGTTATTGTAAGAATCGCGTTCTCGATAGCTATCTCTGGGAAGGTCGCGTTCCTTGTCTTTATCGCCCACAAAGATGTCTTTGATCGTGGCAAATAAATCGTCGTCTTCGTCTTCAGCATAATACTGACGAACTTCTCGATTTAGCTCATATAGAGCATCTTGCAGATCGGCGTAGGCTTGGTCAATCCCGCGATCGTCATTTTCTTTGAGACTTTCCTTTAATTCCCGGCTAATATTATCGATGCGTTGGCGACGGTTACGGGCAAACTGCATCCCAAATTCTAAAGCAACTTCTCTGAGTTGGCGCTCTCCTTGGAGGATTAAGGCTTCAGAACGGGTACGTTTTTCTACCCTCTCTTTGCGTTCCCGGTCAACGTCGGCATATTTTTGGGCTTCCTGAATCATCCGGTTAACTTCTGATTCACTTAAGGTAGAAGCACCTTGAATGGTGATACTCTGTTCTCTGCCAGTGGTTCTGTCTAAAGCTGTTACCTGTAAAATCCCGTTGGCATCGATATCAAATGCTACCTGAATTTGAGGAATGCCTCGTGGTGCAGGGGGAATGCCGTAGAGTTTGAAACGTCCTAGAGATTTGTTATCACCTGCCATTTCCCGTTCACCTTGGACTACGTGAATTTCTACGGAGTTTTGGTTATTTTCGGAAGTGGAGAAAATATCAGAACGGCGGACGGGGATAGTTGTATTGCGGGGGATGAGTTTTTTCATCACACCACCGATCGCTTCCAATCCCAAAGATAAGGGTGTAACATCTAGCAGCAGCACATCTTTGAATTCTCCTGCCAGAATCCCCGCTTGAATGGCTGCACCCATCGCCACCACTTCATCAGGGTTGACATTTTCGCTGGGTTCAATGCCAATTAAATCCCGCACCAGTTGTTTTACCATTGGCATTCTTGTGGAACCGCCAACTAGTACGACTTCTTCAATATCATCAGGTCTGAGTCCGGCATCTTTTAGCGCCCGTTTTACAGGGTTGCGGACACGTCCTAATAAGTCAACACATAAACCTTCAAATTGGGAACGTGTCAGCCTGGTTTCCAAATGTTTGGGGCCGTCTTCTGTGGCGGTAATGAAGGGTAAGTTAATATCAGTGATGCTGACAGCCGAGAGTTCGATTTTAGCTTTTTCTGCGGCTTCCATCAAACGTTGCAAAGCTTGGCGATCGCGTCTTAAGTCTACACCTTCTGTTTCTAAAAATTGCTCTGCCAACCAATCCACAATCTTTTTATCAAAGTCATTCCCACCTAGTTGGGTATCTCCACTGGTGGCTTTGACTTCAAATACTCCATCCCCGACTTCCAAAATCGATACGTCAAATGTCCCGCCACCCAAGTCAAAAACTAAGATGGTTTCCGTATCACCTCTGTCTAACCCATAAGCTAAGGATGCAGCCGTTGGTTCGTTGAGAATCCGCAACACTTCTAAACCGGCTATCCTACCAGCATCGCGGGTTGCTTGTCTTTGGGAGTCGTTAAAATAAGCTGGTACTGTAATGACTGCGCCTGTAACGGCTGATCCTAAATAAGCACTAGCATCATCTGCCAACTTTTTCAGCACCATTGCCGAAATTTCTTCGGCTGCAAATTCTTTATTCAGACGAGGACAGGCAACTTTAATATTGCCAACATCATCTTTGCGAATTGTATAAGGTACACGCTTCGATTCTGGGCTAAGTTCGTTATACCTGCGCCCGATATAGCGTTTTACGGCGAAAAATGTATTTTGAGGGTTGAGGACTGTTTGTCGCCGTGCCATTTGCCCAACAACCCTTTCACCATCTTTGCTGAAGCCAACGACCGAGGGGGTTGTTCGCATTCCTTCTGCATTGGCAATCACCACCGGCTTGCCACCCTCCATCACGGCGACTACTGAGTTGGTTGTACCCAAGTCGATGCCGACTACCTTGCCCATGCCTTACTCTTCTCCTACTGTGTCTTACTATATATATTATGATTGGGCAGAACTACCTCTAGCTTTGTGCTACAGGGTAAACTTGCCTCAATGTTATAACAGTCATCATTAAGGCAAAAAATGGAAGAATTATAGCTTGAGGATTTAGTTGCAAGACTAGGATAACATTGACGATGCTTAGTATGTTCTAGCCGTTGTAAATGTTGTAGCCTCATCTGTGAACTTCATTACATCTTCAAGTTGGGAAATCCACCCTTATCTTAATTGCTATGTGTGTCATTTGTTTTTGAATCAGTTTCAATAAACTAACCCAAGAGTATGCTGACTTAGTATATGAAAGTCACAGACTACTGACCACTGACCACTGACAAAATCGATTTTAAAGACTTGAATTTAAAAGCCAGATTACACAATCATTTAATACAGGTAGCACGAGAACGTGATCCTTATCTAGCGACGGCTGGACATTTCTTTGTCCAAGAATACATTCGCCAAGAATTTGCCCAATGGGGAAGTGTGGAAATCCACACCTTTCAAGTAGGTAATAAATCTTTTAATAATCTCATCCTCAATTTGCCGTCCCAATCTATAGGGAAGAAACAGGAACTACCACCTATTTTAATTGGCGCACACTATGATGGTGTCCCAGGAACGTCAGGAGCTGATGATAATGCTACAGGTGTAGTAGTTTTATTAGAATTGGCGAGAAAGTTTGCGGCTGCACCAGCTAAATATCCTCTGCGGCTGGTAGCCTTTGATATGGAAGAATATGGCTTGCTAGGTAGTACTGATTATGCAGGCTTGTTACGTCAACAACAGCAGCCGTTACGCTTGATGATGTCTTTAGAAATGCTGGGATATCGGGACTCTACGCCCGGTTCGCAGAGATATCCTGCACCATTAGAAAAATTTTACCCGGATACGGGTGATTTTATTGCTTTAATTGGCAATTTACGCACTATTCCCGACTTAATTGGCATGAGTCGCAATATTCGTCAAGCTGGTATATCTAGTCAGTGGCTACCAGTACCCAAGAGAGGTTTGATTGTTCCCCAAACTAGATTAAGCGATCATGCACCATTTTGGGACGCAGGTTATCCAGCAATTATGGTCACAGATACAGCCTTTTTACGGAATCCTCACTATCATAAGCCCAGTGATGCGATCGCTACTCTCGATTTAGATTTTCTCACAGGTGTGTGCGAAGGCTTAGAAATCAGTATCCGACGGCTGTGAACAAAGTTACTTGAATCCAAATTTCAGCCATCCCAATAATTTCCCAACCGTCAATTTTAAATCCAGAAAATCTGGCACAGGTAAAATCTCATCAAATTGCCGTTTGATTTCTGGTAATTGATTAGGTAAAAAGCAAATAACCGCTTTCTCTGCTGGATCAATTAACGATCCTAAACTAGTTTGATGGCGTAAGCAAAAAAGTATATTGTCTGTGATTCGTGTTTGCGATTGATCAGGTGAGAGAATTTCAATTGTCCAATCGGGAGGAATTTCAAAAGCATTAGCTACCTCGCCATCTGCATCAAAAGGGATTTTCTCCCAACGAAATACAGCAATATCGGGAACAATTGAACGTCCAGAAAATGTACACCTCAATTCTGGAAAAGCGTAAGCGGTTTTGCTGGGAAAGCCTACCTCATTGATACCATCTGCAAGTCGAATTTGTAGAGTACTATGCTTTCCTTGGGGCATGGGTTTTTGGTATATATAACCATCAATAAACTCATTAGAGGGTTTTGTCTCTGGCAGTATTAAAAATTCAGCTAAACTCAAAGGCTTACTGGCTGTTTGCATAAGTTTTGCTTTGCAAATTTTTTATATTATGACATTTGAAGTTTCACCCAGATCATGAGAACGCGCGTTGGGAGATAAACTAGTTAAATCATCAATATTCCGCTTCATTGTGTTACATATAGCATCTAATGGTAAATCGTTAGGATCATAACCAAAAGGATTTTCAATCTCTAAGCCAATCGCTTCAATACCAAATAAAGTGAAACTCACTAACCCCACAACTAAACCTGTCCACCAACCCAAACTTTCTACCATTTGAAAAGGTAAAAGAAAACAATACAGTAATAATAATTGCTTGAGATGTATAGAATAAGCTAAAGGCATCGGTGTTCTGAGAATGCGTTCACAAGACCCTAAATTATCAACCAAATTGTTTAATAATTCTTGCATAGATGTTAATTGATAACTATTTAAGCACTTGCGAGTATATTGCTGTTGTAAATAATCTCCAATCCAGAAGGCTACTTCTAACGGCGGATTATTCATACTTTTCAGTTTAAAATATCGAGAAGTTGATATTAAATCTTCAAGTTCACTATTTATCAGTTCTCCACGTAAATGCAATTTAGTAGCTACAGCAAAAGCTACTAGTAAGTTTAAAACGGATATTTTAGCTTCTCTATCCTTGGGTGATATTTCATCAACTGATACCCAAATTTGTCTAGCCAAATTACGCGTATTGTTGACTATAGAACCCCAGGCTTTCCTACCTTCCCAAAAACGTTCATAAGCAGTATTTGTCCGAAAAACTAGTAACAAACCTAGAACAATACTAGGGATAACACTACCTAAAATTGGTTGAGATACAGGAATTTCTATTTGATATAGTAAAGTAACTAATACCCCAAATAAGGCGCAGCAAATAACGCGTGTGTAAATTGCGCTAATAACAGAGCCTTTAAGTTGAAAGGCTATTTGAAACCAGCGTTTTCTCTCAACAGTCATCTTATTAACCTAAAAAATACTGGGCGAACTCATTCAGTAAGTATCTGAATAATTTAAAAATCATAACTCCAGAAGTAGCACAATTGGCATTGCGGAATTTACTGTCAAGGCTGACCCAGAAAGATTGTCTGTTGAGACTGGGTGGAATGGCACTAATATATAGCTGGGGACTGAGGACTGGGGACTGAGGACTGGGGATTGGGGACTGGGGACTGGGTGAAAAGTTTTTTTGTGTCTAGGTTGTATCATCTATTGATGTCCTAACACTACTGGCGACGGCTATAACTGCGAAGTTTTAGTGTGGTCGGCTTTTGGATATAAGGATATAAGGGTGTACTTATAGGGCGGAGAGTGTCAACTAGTGTAAATAAAAAAGACAGGCGATCGCCTGTCTTAAAAGTATTGATTTATCAGAGAATTTAGAAATTCATTTCCGCAGCTTGGACTTTTTCCACCTGCTTCTTCTTCAGAACTAGCATGACTTGAGCTAACATCACCAGAGCAACGAAAGCAATCAACCAGCCAACTCTATTAGCATCTTGGAGAACGATTTCTGCGTCTAATTGACCGAAACCACCAACGTTAGGGTTATTGGTCAAAGCGTCGCCTGCTTTGACAGCTTGTCCTTCAGAAACAATCAGTTCTGGGCCTGCGGGGATAGTGTCGCTGACAACTTCTCCAGACTCAGTTTTGATGTCTACTAAATATTTAACGCTACCATCTTCGCCTTCTTGTTTAGCAATCTTGCTAATTGTCCCAGTAGCAGCAGCGCTATAAAGGTTATTGTTGCTCTTTTCGCCTGTGGGATAAACTTGTCCGCGTCCCCGGTTGCCACCAACATGAACTGAATATTTACCGAAGTGAATGTTCTTGTCGTTGGCGGGGTTGGGAGAAAGAACGGGGAAGACGATTTCCTGATACTGTTCACCGGGTAAAGGCCCGACGATGACGATGTTGTCTTTATCTTCGCCGTAGGGTTGGAAGTAAACATCGCCGATTTCTTCTTTCAGTTCTTCGGAAATGCGGTCTTCAGGAGCAATCTTGAAGCCTTCGGGTAACATCAGTACAGCACCGACGTTTAAGCCGACCTTAGAGCCATCAGCACCAACTTGTTGCACGCTGGTGTCGTAAGGAATTTTGACAACGGCTTTAAACACGGTGTCGGGTAGTACGGATTGAGGAACTTCTACTTCTGTAGGCTTCGCTGCTAGGTGACAGTTAGCGCAAACAATTCTACCTGTCGGTTCGCGGGGGGTTTCTGGGTAAGTTTGCTGCGCCCAGAAAGGATATGCAGCAGCTGATTGGGGAAGGGCTAAGTCGCTGGTGAAGAAAAATGTCACGCTGGCGATCGCTATGAACAATGTTTTTACCATTGCTCTAGCAGTGCGAGTTAACCTCGCTCTTGTACAAGCATTTCTCATCTCTATAGGGGCAACGATTGAATTTTAGTCAAGAGTCAATAGTCAGTGGTCAGTGGTCAGTGGTCAGTGGCAAATTCACAACTAACAACTGACTCCTGACGCAGAACAAAATCATTAAGACCACCAGGGTTCTTCACCGGTGCGGAAGTCGGTCTCAGTCCAAGGAGTTAAAACGATTTTGTCGTTTTCGGTTTTAGCGTGACTCAAAGCCAGAGACTTTGGTGCTGGGCCGCGAACAACCTTACCAGTTGCATCGTATTGAGAACCGTGGCAAGGACATTTAAATTTGTTTTCTGCCGCGTTCCAGGGAACGACACAACCCAAGTGGGTGCAGACGGCGTTGATGCCGTAATCTGTGATGGCTTCTTTGCTTTCTACCACGATATAGGTGGGGTCGCCCTTAAGTCCTTGAACTAGAGTGCGATCGCCTACATTATGGCTTTCTAAAAATTTGCTGACGCTAACATCGTTGCCCAGCTCGTCTTTTGCTGTTGTACCGCCACCAGCGCCACCAGCAGCAGGTGGAATAAAGTAATTGACAACGGGATACAATGCACCCAGAGCCACACCAGTAACGGTTCCAAAAGTTAGCAGGTTCATGAACTGACGTCGCCCCATATCGGGAACGTCTACTGATTCAGAAAATTGAGCCATAATCTACGCGCTCTTCGTGTATTTTGTTAAGCATTCGACAAGAGCGCTAAATGCTTGAGCAACTCCTGTCTGGTTGAAATGCTAACGTTTGTAACGATGCTGTTATTCTTTGTTTCAAGATATATCTCGCATCCTTTCTGTTAGCATTACATTTCTTTATATCCTTATCATACTTGAGTTACGGAACTTAACGTCATAACTAAATGTAAAATCTAGTTGAGAAAAACTATGACAGGACAGGAATTACGCCAACTATTGCTGGATAAATGGGGCTACTCTTATGATGTCCAGTTTCGCCGGACACAAGGCAAGATATTTTTACAAGTAATGTGGAAATACGCAGAGCAAGCTTCTTTCCCGATGAGTGAAACCGAATATCAAGAGCATCTTGATAGTGTCGCCAATTATCTTCATGCTTTAGGCGGTGCAGTCCAAGTCAAAACATTTATCACACAAACTAAAGAGCGCCCTCGACTCGGTAAAGCTGTAAGCATACCTCTAGATTTGGGTGAACGTGCTTCTGAATGGATTATCTGAATATTGGGAGTAGAAATTGGTGATTATTAAGGAGTCTTAAAATAATTTTTTATAATTTCGGCTACAGGCTATAAAACTCTTTTACCTAAAGAGAAACCTATATCTGGCTGAATTAAAGCAACTTCATCATCGTCTAAAACTACACCTAACACCAGAAATTCAGACATAAAATCAGCTATCTGACAGGGAGGAAAATTAGTCACAGCCAATATTAATCTATTGATAATATAGCTAGCTGTTGACTGTTAACGGTCAACAGTCAACAGCCATCTATCAAAAAATCTTCTTAGCTTCAGTTTTCTTCAAAGTACTGAACTGAAGATATTAAAACCTGATATGTCCTGACTCCTGAATTTCCACATCACAGGTTTTTATTTACCTGTGAGCTTTACTACACCAATACCACCAAAGTAAAGGGCAAGTACTGCGCCGGCTAACAGACTTTGAGTTAGGGGGTCAGTAGAAGGTGTAAGTACAGCGCCTAAAACTACGGCTGCCATAATTACAAATCGCCAGCCAGAAATCATTCTTTGGGACGAAACAATACCTAAATTAGCTAGTAAAAGTTGAATTATCGGCACTTGGAAAGCTAACCCAGTACTAAATAAAAGCAATAGTACAAATTCAAAATATTTGTCGATAGACCACAGTTGTTCGACTACATCCGCGCCGTAACTGATGAAAAAATTCAAAGCGGCAGGAATCAAAAGTAAATAAGCAAAGACTAAACCCGTGGCAAACAGCACACTTGACCCTAAAACTATAGGCCCAAGTAGACCACGTTCGCGCCGAGTCAATCCAGGGAGAACAAACAAAATAATTTGGTAAAGAATGAAAGGACTTGAAAGTAGCAAGCCGGTATAGCCTGCAACTTTGATAGAAACAAAGAAATATTCTCCGGGGGCTAACTGGAGAAATTTAACGCCTTGGGCCGGGACTTCTAGTAACTGAACAATTGGCTTGACAGCAAAGAAGCAGCCGACGACACCCACTGCTACGGCAATCAGTGAATAAAAGATGCGCTGTCTTAATTCTTCTAGGTGGTCGAATAGAGACATTTCGACTTCACCGGGCAACTCATCGAGAGAATCAATATCTGAGTTGCCGTATCCTTCTGTATCAATCTCAGGAGTGGTTATTGTATCTACTTCTTGTGAGGGGGTCATGGCTCAGGTGGTAGGCAACATTTGCTAACTATTGTATCTGGGGAAGCAGCTACCACGATAGGAGAAACCTATTCAAAGCTGAAATTTACAAATTGGGCGAGGATGAACAGAAAAATATGTCAGACTATAGGAATATGGGGAAGTAATCCATTCTTAACTCTGCACTGGGAAAAAATACTTGCTCCGTAAGTTTAGCTTGCAACTGCTACGACAAAAGCAGGAAGAATTAATTTTTTCATCACGTCTGGGCGAACAGTAGCATTAGGTACTCATTACAAGCTCTTGTTGCTATTTTCGCCGAGCTTCCATAGTAGATGATTGAAAATTTTTGCTGAGGTTGGGATGAATAGGCGGATTTACATGAGCCTCATGGCATTACCTATGTGTTTTTCTAATGCCGGGGTGAATCTTGTTAGTGGTAATAATGTTTCCAGTTTCATAACTCAGATGTTGAGTACAACTGCTTTGATGACTGATAGCAGAAGTACTCAATCACAGATAGTTCTCTGGCAAATATCAGCTAGAGATGAGCAGACAGGAGAGTGCTTGCGTCAGCGTAAATGTAAGGATTGAAAGAAAACTATTCTATAAAAAACTGCAATCAACGATTTATTTTACTATTCCCCCGATTTATGTGTTATTATAGGAGGCTGTTGGCTATTTGACTGGTTAATTGAGTACTCCCCTACACCACTGGTAGGCAAAATATCCATCACTGGATAAAGGACAAATCGAATTTATACCCAGTTTGGTACTTTATAAGGCTTAAAATCAGGCTGACAAAGTGCAATCAAATAGACAAGTAGATATAACACCTGCTTTTAGGTGACAAAGTAACTGGGTATAGAAGATTACTGTGTTAGTGTCAAAGTCCTATAACATATTTTTGCCACTCTTGATGCAATCCATTTTTGAGATGCTTGCTGACCTCAAAATAAAGACTGCTGTAGGGTTGACGAGGAAGATGGCGCAAAGGCATACGCGCCTCTTGGGGTGTGCGACTGCCTTTCTTGACATTGCAACGCACGCAAGCCGTTACAATATTTTCCCAGCTATCACCGCCGCCGCGCGATCGCGGATTTACATGATCCAATGTCAGTTCGTCCCCGGTATAGCCACAGTACTGGCAAGTATGTCCGTCACGATGCAATATATTGCGACGGGTCAGAGGAATTTCCTTGTATGGAACGCGGACGTAATGACGCAACCGGATTACAGTTGGTAACGGAAAGTCTGAGTAAAGAAAACTACCGTTATGTTCAACGCGTTCTGCTTTGCCTTTGATTAACAGAACTACAGCACGTCGCCAGCTCGTTATGTTGAGCGGTTCGTAAGAGGCGTTTAGGACTAAAACCTTACCCATTGATCAGCGCTCAAGGTATTAGTTTTACATATATTAACACGATTTTCCTCTCCTTGGGAGAGGAGGTTAAAGTATACTTCTGCAAGAATTGAGTAATTGCTCCTGTCGGTTATTAATGATGGCTCGAAACCCTGATTAATAGCCTATTACTTCAGTTAAAAACAGAATTTAAGCTCTTCTTCGTGCTAGTGATTAGTAGCAAAAAGAACCTGTTAATTTTAATTAAGAGGTGGAAGTAAAACCCTTTAGGTTCAAGTCTCTCACCCTCTGCCTGATCAACATTCGAGCGAGAAAATTTCAAAATTTTCCTCAAGTATGTTGTATCTGTTGCGAAATGCGAGTTAAACTTCCTGATTAACTCTGATGTGGCTATAAGACCAATTCGTGATAGTCTGCGGCGAGGCTAACGCCAACGCAATTCGGAAGAAATACGCAGTTAAAAAAGCAGTGGTGTGATAAGGGGGAGTAAAATGTTAAGTCGCCAACAAGCCTCAAGTATGGCTTCTCATCAACAGTGTGATACCTATGCTTGGTTTTCACAACGCGCTTGGGTAGAAATTGACCTAGAGGCGTTGTCGCACAATGTCCAGCAACTAAAGCAGTTTTTATCACCACGGACTCAGTTAATGGCGGTAGTCAAAGCAGATGCTTATGGTCATGGTGCTGTAACGGTAGCGCAGACGGCATTACAAGCAGGTGCTAGTTGCTTGGGTGTCGCCACTGTTCCGGAGGGGATTCAACTGCGAGAGGCGGGTATTCAAGCGCCCATTTTGATTTTAGGGGCTACCCATACACCAGAACAAATTCAGGCGATCGCTCAATGGCAACTACAACCAACTATTGGTAGTCCTAAACAAGCTTTAATATTTTCCAATACCTTGGAAACCGTCCAGCATGATTCCCCCATACCTGTACATATTAAGTTAGATACAGGGATGTCTAGACTTGGAACTAACTGGCAACAAGCAGGGGAGTTTGTACAGTTAGTAGAGCGTTTACCCCATCTAGATATTGCTAGCGTTTACTCCCACCTAGCAACAGCAGATAGTCCAGATCCGGGGATTATGGAAGAACAGTATAGAAGATTTGAGGAGGCGATCGCTCAAATCAAAACCTTGGGTATTAAAATTCCCTGCCTGCATTTAGCAAACTCGGCTGCAACCTTGGCAGATCCAAGATTACACTACGATATGGTACGGGTAGGTTTAGCTGTGTATGGACTCTATCCAGCCCCTCATTTACAGAAGAAAATCAGCCTAAAACCAGTCATCCAAGTCCAAGCGCGAGTTACCCACGTCAAAACAATTGCTGCGGGTACTGGTGTAAGTTACGGACACCAATTTATCGCCCCCCATGAAATGCGTCTTGCCGTTGTCGGTATTGGTTACGCTGATGGAGTACCGCGTAATCTATCCAACAAAATGCAGGTTTTAATTCGTGGTCAGCGATTACCACAAATCGGTGCTATCACGATGGATCAGTTGATGATAGATGTTAGTGCTTTACCAGACCTACAAGAAGGGGAAATTGTCACCTTACTTGGGAAACAAGGAAAAGAAAAAATCACAGCCGATGATTGGGCAGAACAGTTAAATACTATTTCCTGGGAAATTCTCTGTGGATTTAAACACCGCTTACCTCGCGTAGGAGTAATGTGATTGTTACGAATTTTTAAATAATACCTATAACCTATTGCCTATTCCCTTACATAACGTGCTATGCTAGTATAGTTGCATAAGCGGATGTGGCGGAATTGGCAGACGCGCTAGATTTAGGTTCTAGTTCCGAGAGGAGTGAAGGTTCAAGTCCTTTCATCCGCACTATAGATTCATAGAATAATAAAAGGGGTTTCAGATAAATACCAGTCTGGAAGCCCTTTTTATTATTTAAATTTTTATTGTTAAATCCTTAATATTGAATAAAACATCACAATCACAAGCTAAATTCAGCTGCATTATCCTCATCTACACCGATATCTTTACCAGCAGCAGTAGGTTTAAAACTAGAACCATGAATTAGCTCGCTAAACTTAATATTTTGATTTTGGTGTAAGATATTTAACACACTAATAAAATCCCTCACAATCTCTCCTGGTGTTAATAATGCTTCTGCGCCTAAACGACTGACAATTTCTTTGACAAATTCTTGTAATTCTTTGCTGGTAAAAATCTTGTCATAACCAAAATGGAGGGCATGAATTTCAGTTAAACGCTGCAAAAGTGTCAGAATTTCTGCTTCACTTAAAGGATTAAGACGTATAACTGGCCCAATAAACTCTTGTATATCTGCTTGTGCAGCAAAGCGGCTTTCTTTTGTGCGTCTACGCCAAGCTTGGTCTGCAAAAAGTCCTCGATTAGGGTCTTCTAAAAACTTTGTTGTTCCACCTATAACAATACCTAAATGTTCTGCTTTACACTGCATAGTGTCATTAAACATTGCTAGTAATCTGTTATAGTTCTTCTCACGAGTAACTGTAGTAGATATTTGGTAGAGGTTAACTGCTTCATCCATTAAAATCAGTAATCCTTTATAACCAATCTCTGCCACGAATTTAGCTAAGAGTTTAATATAGTCATACCAACTATCATCATCAATAATTATCCTTACTCCTAAAGCTGTTCTGGCTTCAGTTTTAGTATTAAATTCCCCCCGCAACCAACGCAGTGCAGAATTTTTTAAATCATCATCATCTAAGCGGTAGCCACGCCAATAAGCAATAATAATGCTACCAAAATCAAACCCATGAACTAAGTCTTCTATATACTGAACAACTTCTCGAATTTTGGCTTCTACTTGGTCATCAAAACCCTCATCATTGGGACGTAGTTCAGTTTCTTTAACGACCTCTTGCTGAATTTTGTTAATCCATCCTTCTAGAATTGAAACTAACGCACCACCATCAGGACGGGTTTTGGTGGAAAGGCTACTCATCAATTCTCGATAGGTCGCTAGACCTTCATTGTTGCTTCCTGCTAGGCGATGTTCAGAAGATAAATCAACATCAGCAACCACAAAACCTTGCTCCATTGCTCGGTTACGAAACATCTGGAGGATGAAGCTTTTTCCCGCGCCGTAGTTACCAATGATAAAACGAAATGCTGCTACGCCTTCGGCAATATCATTGAGATTTTGTAATAGGCTTTTAAGTTCTTTTTCTCGACCGACTGCTATATGTTCTACTCCTAATCTGGGTACTACTCCTGCACCTAGTGAATTAATCAAAGCAGTTGAGGTTTTTTTCGGGATTTTGAGCTTTGCCATGTATTTTGATGTACGGGATATCAATGCCAATTTTATAGCGCTGAGTGGAAGTTTGAATTTATCATTCTCTAGTCCCTAGCCGCTTTTTATTGTATGTTGTGGTGTAACTCTTTAAATAATCAGAATAACATCATGTTTTTTTTGGATAATCTCTGGTCTATACGTACATAGATTTTGCAATAATCACATTATGTTTATATATATTTTACAATGAGATAGGAACATTTAATTTGATGATGCGTATCTAGCTATGAAATTTTCATACAATGCAACTATATCTCTGACATTGGCTATATGTTCTGCATAAATCTTTGGTACGTCTATGTCAGTTTCAATTATTAATTCACCAATAATGTCATTAGCACGTTCATTGATGGAATCAATCAACAAATTCGGCATAGTGATGTTAGCTTCTGCAATTTTTTTGATCGATGCTTGGGGATTGTCTTGCTCTATGATAATTTTTAAGACCTGAATTTCATGACTAGGTAATTGCTTTAATAATGTATGCCACTCTTCTGGTAAGGCTGGGGATGTAGTATCATTTTCAGCATCTAATTTATCTAAATTTTCGAGAATATCTGAAGAGGGAAAGAATATTCCTGTTTGTTCTGATGTATTAACAGACGTAGATTCTTGATTAAATGTTTCTATTTGTTGTAAGAGTTCCCAAACTTGATTTTGCAGGCTGTCTCGTTCTTGTTGCAACAAAAAGATTTCATTTTGGATTTGTTGTAGTTCATTGTGGCGTTCTGTTTTTTGACTTTGTAAATAGTCAATATTTGCAGCTAGGTTTTCATGTTCGTTGCTAGTATCTAGAAGTATTTGAGATTGCTTGTTTTTTTCCGACTCTAAATTTTGGATAGTAATTCGCAGTTCATAAAGTTTTTCTTCTAATTGTGGCTTTATCCTTCCTAGCAAAGTAATACTATTTTCAAGTTCTTGTTTCTCTAGATTCAAGTCACTGATTTGATTTTGTATCTGGGTTATTTCTGCCCGATATACGTGATGGTTAGATTCTAATCTACGTTTTTCTGATGCTAGGTTAGATAAGTAACTATTCAATTCTATTTGATTTTCTTCTAAGCTACAAATTGTAGCTTTTAGGTTGGCAATTTCTGATTCTATTTGTTTTCTTTGACTAGCAAAAATTCCTAAATCTCGATGTAAACTATCTCTTTGATTGCGGCTGTCTAAAATTTGATTTTTTAGCTGCTGTGACTCTGTATATAATAAACTGCGATGGGTCTCTAGTTGTTCAATTTCTCTGGCTAGTCTAGACTTCAGACCCTCGGTTTCTTGAATGCGTTTACGGAGTGAACTTAAAAGTAATAGTTCATAATTTCTCCGTCGCTTATCTACAAATAAGGCTGCTGCATAAGTAGCTACTACTGTAATTACACCTGTGAAAAAAGCGTGGCTAAAATTCCATTTGGGAACTAGGCTCAAACCAAAACTCACACTAAAGGCAACTATGCCTAAAATAAATCGATTACTTATTATGACTTGTTGCATATTGCTAATTTTTAGCGTAGTTAAGCTTTTTGACTGAGCAGCGTTGCCAATGATTACTCCTCATATTGTGGTGTTAGTCACTCTAGTTGTAAGTGTTTGTGGATGAGATTGTTGTGAAAGTAACAAAATATTGAAATCATGCAACAATTATTTTCATGATTGGGTATTTAAGATATTGTTATTTGCAGCAAACAGAGATGTGTCTGCTTTGAGAAAATCTATGAATTGCTGTGCAGTACGCCCAGAACGTCCATTATGGCGTGTTGCCCACTGTAATGCTTGATATTCTAACTCTTCTGGGCTGATACTAATTCTCGCTTGGGCTGCTAGATGGCGTACAATTTTTAGATAAGTGCTTTGATCGGCAGATTCAAAAGTAAGGGTTAAGCCAAAGCGATCGCTAAAGGAAAGTTTTTCCTGCATTGTATCCCCAGCATGGACTTCTTCATGATTTTTCAAGCTAGGTCTATCGGCAAAAAACTCTCGAATCAAGTGGCGGCGATTTGAGGTAGCATAGACTACTACATTTTGGGGACGAGCTGTTAAATTTCCTTCTAAAACAACTTTCAGCGCTTTGAAGGCATCATCATCTTCTTCAAAAGATAAATCATCAACAAAAATGATAAATTTTTGTGGGGCTCCGCGTAACTGTTCCACAATCTTGGGTAAATCTTTTAAGTCTGCTTTTGACACTTCCAGTAAACGGAGTTGGCGATGACTATATTCGTTTAATAAGGCTTTGACTAAGGAAGATTTCCCCGCCCCTCGGCTACCATAAAGTAATACGTGCAGTGCTTTCTCATCCGATAATAAAAATTCTGTATTTTTCAATAAGGCTTCTTGTTGTGACTCGTAACCAACGAGTGTACCTAGCTTAACTGGGTCAGGGTAAGGAATACCAATAAATTCCCCATCTTGCCAGCGTAAGGCGCGGTATTGAGCAAATAAACCTGTCCCACATTTCTGATAATGAATGGCTAATTCTTCTGCTGCATCTGCCCAATGCTCTAGATGATGTAAAGATAATGCTGCTTCTGACCCCATATCATCTTGTTCCAAATACCATACCACAGGTGAAATAGGTAAATGAGCCACGGCTTGCACCCATTGGCTCAAAACAGCACTATTACATTCATAAAGACTCTGTAATACTTGTAAATCATGCTTTACAGCTGAGATTAAAGCCGGGGGTAAATCTTTAAAGTCTTGCTGTTGAGTAAGTTTGCTAAAGGGATTCTCGGCTATCAAAATTTGCGAAACTAAATAATCTTCCCAATTTTGCTTTCTCCTAGCTAAAGCGTGAAAGTAATTGCCATAGGCTTGAAGAGAACCCCTAGCATCAGCATCAGCATAACGTATGGCTTGTAATAGTTCTTGAAATGCAATCCCGACATCAGTTTGTAGGACTGATTGGTACAGTAAAAGGGACGCGGCTTGGCGTTGGAGAAATTGTACTTGGGGATAGAGAGAAGTAATTGCCGACATTACTGGATTATCCATCAATTAACTTAGTCAGTAGTCAGTAGTCATTAGTCCAAAACCTTCGCTATTGACTGTTGACTGTTGACCACATCATCAACATCTAGATAAGGTTTAACAATGAATTTAAGTGTAACTGCTGCGATCGCCTATGGTATGTTAGCGCTTATTGGTGGCATTATTGGCTACTTTCAGGCTAATAGTCAAGTTTCTCTCCTTAGTGGTGTTGTTAGTGGTTTATTACTATTTGTTGCTGCTTACTTGCAACTCCAAGGACAAACTTGGGGTTTAATCTTAGCAACTGTGGTGACTGCTGCACTGGTAGTCTTCTTTGCATTAAGATTGGTTAGAACACGCAAGTTTATGCCTGCGGGATTAATGACTATTTTAGGGATGTTGTCACTGGTAGTTTTACTCAATCAAATGGTAGCTCCTAAATAGGTTCAAAAATCTCCATCCCCCTGTGGCTGGGGATTTTGTTTAGTAGACTGCGACAAAATGTATTTTAAATTGATTGAGGATTGTCTTCACAATAGTACATTAGTATTAATGATATGTGAATGACTTTGACAGCATATCTGGTGAAATTAGATGTATTTCACGTAACGAAGATCTTTTGCTCTAGAAATGTCGGTTTATTAAGTATATGCTGTATTGTAAATAACAACGTAAATCAAGCAGAAATCTTTACTGATAACATAATTTTTGCTTATTTAGCAAAGGTGAAATATATATGTTTCTTTGCTTACTCATCAGGAGTTTATACAAAAACCCCGCTTTAGGAGATACAGGCGACGAAACATGATTGTGTTACATGACGTAATTTAATATTTTTTCAAAAAATCATTGCCGACTACCCAAAGTATCCGGTTTTTTAAACTTGGTGATGATAAATAAAAATAATACACATATTAAATTAATAGCTTTGAAAAACCGAGAGCAAAAATGTATTAATTATTACAAAGTACTTTAATACCTGAAAATGAGATTTCCTATTTATCTAACGTAGTAAGTGAAATCAGCTTTTGCATATCGATGTCATAGTCGGCATGATATGGGTTTTTATGTACCTTACTTCTGATAGATTCATCCTATAAAAAATCCTATGTTGAATATATGAAGAAGTATAAATCTGTCTTTAGATAGGTGCTTCAGTTAATCAAAAACTTCACCCACAAGGGGATAAGGTATTAAACCAGATCCTTTCAAAAAATGACAAATAACAACTGACAACTGACACCCAAAGCGTAATCAATTATGGTTTAGGAATAACCAGCAAAAAATTAATCACAAATCTATATAAGAAATTAAATAATCTGCCATAGTTTTTCCAAAAAACGAATATTTATTTTAAAGATTTCGTGGCGATTACATTAAAAATTAAAGCAAAAATAAAGGCCATTTTGGCAGGTATTAGTAAAAGAGATGAGATATTTATAGATTAAAGCAATCATGATTGATACTTATATCCTTGTTGTTATCTACCTAGACGACTAAAACGAGACCAATCTTGAGATTAGGTGATTATCTCAGCAATTTTACGAACTAGGAAATAATCAATGTTATTACCACTGTCTTCTCAAAACGTTATCCAGCATCTGCAAGCAGCAGACCTGTGTAGCTCAGAAGATGGCAAATCAGACATAGTTGAATTGCCAATTAGCAAGAAGAACTACAATTTAGTGGTGAATTTAGCAGATAATCGCAAACTGCTAGTTAAACAAGAACGTGGTGTTGAAAATGATGGGATTCTCCATGAATTGTTTAATGAATGGCTATTTCACCAATTACTACAAAAGTTTCCCATTTTAGGGAATATTTCTGCGATCGCTCCTTTGGTGGTACATTTTGATGAGGAAAACTCCGTCCTCGTTCGCAGTTATTTAAGCGAGTACCTGGATTTAGCTGAGTCTTATCAAAACACGCAGGTTTTCCCAAAAGAAATTGCGGCGGCGATTGGGACGACCTTAGCAGCGCTACACCGTACTACCTTCCAGGGTAAAGAATATCGTAATTTCATGGCGACTGCGCCTCAAGGACAGTTCCGCTATCATTTTTACAATCCGGCACAAGGAATAAGTTCTCTGAGTCCAGAGATTTTTGGTAAAATTCCTACTGAAGCCTTAAAATTTCACGTTCTCTATCAATGCTATGAGAGTTTAGAAGCAGCGATCGCTGACTTGGCTTATGAGTGGGATGCTTGTTGTTTAACTCATAATGACCTCAAACTCAACAATATATTAATTCATTCCCGGTGGAACCAATTAGATAATTGCCTAGTGCGATTGATTGATTGGGAAGCTTGCACTTGGGGAGATCCGGCTTTTGATTTAGGAACTATTTTAGCTAGTTATTTAAAAATTTGGCTTGAAAGCTTAGTTGTAGATCCTACCCTGGAATTAGCAGAATCTTTAGAACTAGCAATGATACCACTAGAAGAGATTCAACCATCTTTAGTGGCTTTATTACAAGCTTATTTGCAAGCCTTTCCCATGATTTTGGAATACCATCCTCATTTTTTGGTACGAGTTATCAAGTTTATCGGCTTGGCTTTAATTCACCAAATTCAAGACAAGATGAATAACTGTAAATTATTTGATAATTCTCACCTTTATATGTTGCAAGTGGCTAAAAATCTGCTGACTATGCCTGAGCAATCCATACTGAGTATTTTTGGTATCTCGGAGGCAGAAATTCTCTCTCCGGTAGCAAAGGTTCCTCAAGTATCACATCCTGAAAAAGAGAAACAGTTAGTTCCTCTGTATTACGAAAAAACCCGCTTACGTGGTTGCTAAGAGTCAGTAGATGAACAATTCAAAAAGCAAAATTATCAGTTTTGAATTTTGAATTTGTCATCGATTAGATGAGAATTAATATTAGAGTCAGGATGTTTACCCTGTAGGGGTTTTCTAAATTATCAATTTTGAGTTTGGAATTGATTGATGCTAGATTATTCTGCTAACCCACTGTTTAATTCCCTGATGGATATTGCTACCAATATCCAAATTGAGCCGAACTTTTGTATCAACCATCCCAGTTATCAGCCTTTTGCTTTACCAACCAAAGTAGCAGATAGATTTCAGCACAACTCCCCTGCTCTACAAAATAAATATCTCGCCTTATTGCTGCGTAACTTCCTTTATGGAATTTATTACAATGGTGTATTGCAAAGTAATTTGGCAAATGATAACTATGCTAGTTACTCGATGCCACAAAATTTAGCAACTAATACCAATGTGGGTATCGATTGGGAATTTTACGAACAACTGCAAGCCAGTAATCACGGACGGGGTTATTTTGACCCTAGTTGGCAGGTGTTACGTAAGGAACCCGATGGTAGTATGGCAGTGACTAAAGGTGGATTAACTTTATACATAGAACCCGATTGCCATCTCAAACCCGGTAAAAAATCCGCCACTGTGGGGGAATCAGTAGCGATTTGGATGCCTAATAATCGATTGCAAAACGGCTACTACTTAGCTGTGAGTGATGTGGGACAGGAAAAGTCAGGAAACCCGGATGCTGATTTAGGTACAGGGAGAATCTATTTTAATTTCAGTGCAGATGGTGCGATCGCACTTATGGATAGTTTAACAGCACAATTCAACGCCGCCGCACTTCCTTTTACCTTTCAAGTTCTGTACAATCCCTGCGCCTATGGACGCTATGACTCAGGCGTACTCTATTTTGAACACGAAAACTATCCAGTAATACATAAAATTCTTCAGGTTATATATCAAGAGTATCAAGCTTATTTTCAACCAGAGATACCCCTGTTTACCAAATTTTTAGCACCTGGGTTGAGTCTGGCTGAAGAACCTACGCAAAAATTTGCCGCACAAGAAACTTTTGGCATGAATCGTTGTCAAATTGTGGCGAATGCTTTGTTAGAAGCTTGGCAGAAGGGTAAGAATGCAGTCGAAGAACGAATGAAGACGATTAACAAACACTTTCAACATCATTCTATAGATTTACAGCGTCCTTATCTTAACCCTACTTCTGAAGATATATATTCACCATTAAAGTTATAAATTTTTCTTGCACAGTAATATGATTTTGTAGGGCGGACTTCTAGTCTGCTCTTTTTTTTATTTGGTAATTTTCCATATGCCTTTTACTTATCATCGGACAATTCACTTTCAAGATACGGACGCTGCGGGAGTAGTTTATTTTGCTAATATCCTCAGCATTTGTCATGAAGGTTATGAAGCGTCTTTGAGAACATCAGGAATTAGTCTCAAGGAGTTTTTTACTAATCCTACTATGGCTTTTCCCATTGTCCATACCAGTGTAGATTTTTTGCGTCCGCTATTTTGTGGAAATGAGGTGATAATTAGCTTAGTGCCGCAAAAGATTGGTGCGGAAAAGTTTGAGGTTAATTATGAAATTTATTTGGCGGATGTGTTAGTGGCTAAGGCTGTAACTCGACACGTTTGTATTGATGCTAATACTAGAAGTAAGCAAGAGTTATCTACGGAAATTATTCAGTGGTTGGATGGTTATCGCAAGGAAACGGAGGAGGTGGAAAGACGCAAGGCTAGAGAGGTTGTTTAGTTTTTTTAACGCGAAGTATCGCGGAGGTTGGCGCTGAGGGACGCAAAGTTTTAACTATTTTCTTTGAGGGATGACGTTTCTAATGCCACTTTTCACGCCTATCGCATCACCTTGATAACGTGGGATGATGTGGATACTGGCGTGCATAATATTTTGTCCGGCGGCTCGATTGATGTTCATGCCTATATTAAAGCCATCAGGGGCAAATTCTGCTTTCAGAAATTCCTGTGCTTTATTTACCATTAACCAACAAGCTGATTGCTCTTTTTGGGGTAACTCGAAGTAGTTACTAACATGGCGCTTGGGAATAACTAATGTATGTCCTTTGCTGATCGGATAACCATCAAATATAGCGTAGGCGGTTGCTGATTCTGTTAATAATTTTAAGTTTTTATGGGGATTACAAAATATACAATAATTAGATGAGTGACGCTGGTTATTATAATGTGTATATTGGTATATTTCTCGACTTTCATCTAAATGAATTGAATGAAAAGGCAGTTTAACAAGACATTGATACGTAGGTTTTTTATGAATATAATGTTCCCGAAATTCTTCCCTTTTAATATCTCTTCTTACTACATAATAAGCTTTACCTCCTGGTTTTAATAAGTGTGATATATCCATGAGGATATTAGCTTGATCTTCGGGGAATAAAACATTTAAAACATAGAAGCAAATTATAGTATCAAATTTATTTTCAGGATATTGGGGAAAATAATAAGGGTCATAACCTCTAATATCGAAGCCTTTTTGCTGTAGTAATTTAACATCATTACCAAATCCACAACCAAAGTCTAATATTTGGCCTTGTAGCAGGTTTTGATTTATTAAAAACTGTGCAGGAAACGATAGATAAGTTCTTTCAATGGCGGTGAGATGGCTAAATTGATTTTTTTGCTGTTTCATGGAAATCTGAGACTCATCTGCTACCTTGTCTTAGCACAGCCAAAACTCAACCCGCGATACCCAATTCCACAGCCATAAATATGTTCTTATATCTATCTAAATTACTGCCTTTATTTTTTTATCCTTTGGGATTAGCCAGCGTCAGTTTAGTAATAGCACTAGTAACTTTACGGAAACGTCCACGTATAGCGACTACAGCCATAGCTTTGTCGTTAACTTTATTACTACTGTGCAGTAACGCCTGGGTTGCTAAATACTTGGTGCGATCGCTAGAATGGCAAAATCTACCCCCAGCACAATTACCCAACGCTGAAGCCATCGTCGTCTTAGGTGGTGCAACTAAATCAGTCTTCCCCCCAAGGATTACACCAGATTTAAGTGAACAAGGCGATCGCGTCATCTATGCTGCCCAATTATATCGCCAAAACAAAGCCCCACTCATCATCCTCAGTGGGGGACGCATCGATTGGCGCGGAAGTGGTTCATCGGAATCAACGGATATGGCTAATATCCTCACCTCTCTAGGTATTCCGGCCGGTGTGTTGATTGAAGAACCTGATTCACTCAATACTTATCAAAATGCCGTAAATGTCAAGAAAATATTGGCATCTCGTGGTATTGATAAAGTATTGTTGGTAACTTCAGCATTACATATGCCGCGATCGCTGAAAATTTTCCAACGTCAAGGTATGAACGTTATCCCCGCACCCACTGACTTTTTAGTTAGCGAAGGTGAACTCCAAGAACTCGGCAACACCCCCAAGGCCGCTATATTGAATTTACTACCAGATACTTACAACTTACACCTATTCACAAACGCCTTAAAAGAATATGTCGGTAGCTTTATTTATTGGTTAAGAGGTTGGGTGTAATTAGAGACGCGATTAATCGCGTCTGTACAGTAGTCAGTAGTCATTGGTCAATAGTCAATAGTCAATAGTAATTCTTCTTTGCTCCCCCTGCTCCCCCTGCTCCCCCTGCTTCCCCTGCACCCCTGCACTCCTGCTCCCTGCTCCCTGCTCCCTAAAATCCATGAACGAAAACTTACCTTACATCCTTCCTGCACCCCAACCCCAAGCTGAGGACACTTTTGCAGCCTATCAGACAACTCATCAGTTTTATTATGAAGTGCAAAAACGTTCTGAGTTTCAGCGCCATTGTGAATGGTATCGTACAACAGCCGAGCAGCATCGCCAAGAGTTAGAAAAAATGCGCGGCGAAGTGAATATTCTCTCATGGTTCCGCCGCTCCTCAAAAATTTAGATACTTTAGATAACTTCTAACTCATTTTCCCGTAGATGAGCTTTAAACTTTTTATTAAACTGGATGAGAAAAGGTAAATTAGCACTAACAGGTCTACCTTGCCATTGGGTGACAATCTCCACAATTTCGCCTTCTGAGCCTTTGAGGTCAAAAGCTTTACCGCGATGTTCAGGATGATGGTAAACTACTACCGATTCTTTTACACAGACGCGATCGCCAACTTTCATAACAACATTCACACCTTTTTCAACAAGTATCTCCACGGCCATCCTCACTGAACTAACTTGCTTTTTTAACAAAAAGTATTGTTTACAACAGCAACTCCCATAGCACTCAACATTTACAGATGCTCTGTTTCACAACTCTCTAACTTATATACAAACAAAGCTTACCTACGCAGGCTTTGAGCGCAATTAGTGAGCAAAATTGCCTTTGCTGTGCGCTTTAACGACAGAATCAATTCTACAATAAATAGTCGTTAGTCCATAGTCATTAGTCAGTTGTCAGTTGTCGGTTGTCGGTTGTCGGTTGCCAATTGTGATTGGTCAATAGTTCATAGTATTCTTCTTTGCCTCCCCTGCCCGCCTCCCCTGCCTCCCCTACACCCCTACACCCCTACACCCCTGCTCTTCACCTACCCCTTGGTGAACAATATTGCTGCAACGACGGGGGTAGTTTTTGACACATCTGCTGAAATGATTGGGGACTAAGTTGCCACCAAGCAAATAATCCTATACCTGTACCCCCTACTAGTAACGCCAATAATCCCCCAACCAATAATAAAGGTTGACGGCGTTTTGGTTGTTTAATTGGGGCTGGGCTGGGTTCATCTGGGAGTTCCAAATCCAGCAATGCTTGAGAACTTTCCGTCAAGATAGATTCTTCTGGGTATCTTTCCAGTTCTGCTATTTCTGGTTCTGGAATCTCTACCAGTGGTGGCGTTGGTGTGATTGGCACTAAATATTCTTTAGAAACACGGCAAAGAGTCAGCACAACAGAAGTATTATCATGGCCATTTTTTTCATTGGCTAGATTAATCCAATGGTGGGCAGCATCTTCAACAGTCATTTGACCAGTTAATACTGGTACAGCGTAATCTTGCCAAGAATTTTCTACCCAGTTGTTATCACTTAACCCATCGGAACATAATAATAAAATCCCATCTTCATCGATGATGAATCGCTTAATCGCCAACCGTAAAGATTCAGCATCTCTGTTTCCCAAGGCTTGAGTTAAAGCATTGGCATCTTGTCGTTGGAGTGCCTGCCGATACAAACTCCGGGCAGAACGAACTTCCCTAGTGACTATATCATCGTCTACTGTAAGCTGTTGGCAATATTCACGAGTGATCCAATAAGCACGACTATCACCCACATTAGCCAAGTAAAGCTCATGGGCATTATCTGATTTCCACTCAGATGTGGTTAATACTTTTTGCGGTACTTGTACTGCCATTACCAGGGTTGTGGCCATGCGTTCTCTACCTTGGCGCTTTTGTTCATCATTACGGGAATTAATGAGGTTGTTAGCCACACGCAGGCTAGCTTCTAGTTGTTCCTGTAACAAATTTGGTGGTACGATTTCCGCCTGTGCGGCTACCTCAGTGAATAAAGCCCGAATTTGCAATTTTAGAGACTGCACTGCCAATTGACTGGCTACTTCGCCCCCTTGATGTCCGCCGATGCCATCACAAACGATCGCCAAATTTGGTACTAATAATTCATGGAACTCAACAGCAGTATTGGGATAGCAAGTATCTTCATTTTGTTTGAGTTGGGGGCCCGCATCTGTCGCCCCTGCCATGCTTAAAGTTAAAGGCAATTCTCCGGCGGCGGCGAGTAATAAAGCATTAAGTTGAGTCGCAATAGTTTCTAACTCCACTTCCGCGTTAGCCATCTGTTGGATGATATTCTGTAACCTTGGAGTAACAGAAGTTGTTGTCAACTCTAGTAGAGGCTGCCAAGAATAACTTAAATCTTTTAAATTAGGCTGTTCTGTGGGTGTTGTGCCATTAAGGTCTAACAGTCGCACACACCAGCCTTGGACACGTAAATTGTCTGCTCTCAGCAAGTTGTGAGCTAGTCCTAACTCTAGTAAAGGTGTCCACAGTTGGAGAATCTGCCATAACCAGTAAACTTGTCTGACTGGTTTGGCTTTTTGCCAGGCATCAATGATAGTTGGATAAATATTTCCTTCTTCATCGATAGGGACATTTTCTAGTAACAGGATATTGTCTGCGCCTTCTGCTGAGGAGGTAACAAAACCATAGACTTGGGGGAGATGCGATCGCTCTGGATATAAGCGAAGATAAGGAATAACATCCGGCGGCAATTCTTCAGGTACTTCTGGTAATAATCCCGGTCGAGTGTCCAGCCAAACCTGTTGTCCTATTACCTCATATCTATCTGATACTTTTGTACCTAGTGGAATCTCGGTTGCTAATGAGCCAGTAGCCCAAAGATAACGGTGAACTAAAGGAGTTTGACAACTAGCGCAAACACGTTCTCCCGCAAAATTAATCGGGTTATCACAATTTTGATTTATGCAATAAATTATCCGTTCGATAGAAAGCATATAGGTATAAATTTAAAAAATAACTTAAGTGGTGAAGTTCGATTAACTTTAGCAGTCAAAGGCTTGAAGGACAGAATAGACTGGTTTTGTGTACCTGTGGCTACACATTGTTACTGATTTTAATCAAAATGGCTGGGAAAAAGACTAAGTCTTGCTATCTGGAAGTATTCAGCGTCTGTGTGTATGTAATCTTGGGATATTTAAAGACTGGTAATTAGGTAAAGTTATGTTCGCCGGAGGCCGGCACATCCTGCGAGATGTTTCTACAGACTTTGTGCTACGTCTACACGTAGTATCAGTTAAGATATCCCCGACTCCAACTGTCTTGAATTTTGAATTGTTAAGTGAATTTAATGTCTAGGATGGCGCTATGCCAATATCTACCTTAATTTGGCTACTGGCTGGAGCAGTTCTCTGCTTAACAGAACTGTTCTTACCATCGGCGTTTATCGCCTTCATGATGGGAATTAGCGCCTTAATGGTGGCGTTACTATCTCAATTGGGGTTAGCTTTATGGCTGCAAGTTGTGGCTTGGTTGTTTCTTTCTAGCGTGTTGATTGTACTTTCCCGGCGATTTTTGCAACCACGACAACGTAAGTCAAAAATTCAAGATGCGATTACGGCAGAAACATTAACAGAAATTCTTCCCGGACAAACAGGACGAGTAATATACGAGGGAAATTCTTGGCGGGCAAAGTGCGACGACGAGCAAATCACTATCGCCGCTAATCAAAGAGTTTATGTAGTCAGGAGGGAAGGCACTACTTTAGTGGTGATGCCAGAAAATCTGCTGCATTTTAGTCATTAGTCATTAATTAGACTTACGTATGAAAATGAAAAATCAAGGGTTGGGATAAGGGTACAGGGGTGTAGGAGTGTAAATGTTTAAAACCCTTATCCCCCTATACCCAGTCTCAACAGACAGCCTGGGTGCGTAAGTCTTAATTAATTAACAATTGGTTATAAATTATACAAAAATATTTGGAGGTTGGCAATGGAACAGTTATTTTTATTGATTGCTTTAGCACTCGGTGGTTCTGCCGTTGCGGGGTCTGTGAAGGTGATTAATCAAGGCAATGAAGTTTTAGTAGAAAGATTAGGTAGCTACCACAAAAAGCTAGGCCCTGGACTAAATCTTGTCTTTCCTTTTATCGATAAAGCCGTCTACAAAGAAACTATCCGCGAAAAGGTTTTAGATATTCCGCCCCAAAAATGTATTACCCGTGACAACGTAGGGATTGAAGTAGACGCGGTTGTTTACTGGCGGATTGTCGATATGGAAAAGGCTTGGTACAAAGTAGAAAATCTCCACTCGGCAATGGTGAACTTGGTACTGACTCAAATTCGCTCGGAGATGGGACAGTTGGAGTTAGATCAAACCTTTACGGCTCGTTCCCAAATTAATGAACTTTTATTACGGGATTTGGATATTGCCACTGATCCTTGGGGTGTAAAAGTAACCAGAGTAGAACTGCGAGATATTATCCCTTCGCAAGCTGTACGGGAATCGATGGAATTGCAAATGTCAGCAGAACGACGCAGAAGGGCAGCAATTCTAAATTCTGAGGGTGAACGGGAAGCAGCCGTTAACTCTGCCAAGGGTAAAGCTGAAGCCCAAATATTAGATGCGGAGGCCAGGCAAAAGTCGGTCATATTGCAAGCAGAAGCTGAACAAAAAGCGATCATTCTCAAAGCACAGGCTGAACGTCAGCAACAAGTTCTTAAAGCTCAGGCTATTGCTGAATCAGCAGAAATTCTTGCCCAGAAAATCAATTCTAACGGTACTGCGGAACAAGCTCTAGAGGTGTTATTGGCTTTGGGTTATCTTGATATGGGCGCAACCATCGGTAAGAGCGATAGTAGCAAAGTCATGTTTATCGACCCCCGCACCATTCCCGCGACTTTAGAGGGTATTCGCTCGATTGTTTCGGATAGTCAGTCGTCGGTTGTCGGTGGTCAGTAGTTGCTGCTAGTGACTAATTCCGCTCGCCTGATTCATTTGGCACTTACCACACAAACCGAAAAACTCCAGAGTGTGGTAGAAAATTTTAAACTTATGGTCAGTTTCTAACTGGTCTTCTAAGTTGTGGACAGGACATTGATGAATAGGAATAGATACACCACATTGCAGGCACGTAAGATGGTGTTTATCTTGCTGCGCGAGGCTGTAGAGAGCTTCGCCATTGGGTAAAGTTCGTACCTGCACCAAGCCTTCTAGTTTTAAGGCTTCCAAGGAACGATAAACTGTTGCTAACCCCATACTTTGATTGCAATTACGGAGTTCTACATAAATATCCTGGGCAGAAATGCCTTGTTTAATGGTTTGCAACAGATTTAAAATGCGCTCTTGACTGCGGGTGCGTATGGCTCTCATAGACTATTATTTAAATTTGCCACTGGATTAGAAGCTGTTACACTGCCTAACTAATAAATTAACTTTAACGTCTCGATTAACTTATTTTTACTCAGTTGGAACAGAAAGTTATAGTATAGCGATCGCAGCTTTCAGAAAAACTCCGTGCAAACTAAGTATCTAGCCAAAATTTTCGTGACACTTCGTCCTTCAGTTTTAGACCCAGCTGGTGTGGCTGTACAATCTGGCCTCCAGCAAATGGGATACGATAACGTTGATCATGTACGGATTGGTAAGTACATTGAACTCAACATCACTACTTCTGATGAAGCAAAAGCGCGTCAAGACTTAAACCGCATTTGTGACCAAATGTTATCTAATCCAGTAATTGAAAATTACCGCTTTGATTTGATTGAAGTCGAAACCCAGACCGGAGTATTTTAGGGATCGGGGAATAGGTAATAGGGAATTGGTCATGGGAAATAATTTATTCCCTGTACTAATGACTAATGACTAATGACTAATGACCATTGACCATTGACTAATCATGAAATTTGGCGTTGTTGTATTTCCTGGTTCTAATTGCGATCGCGATGTTGCCTATGTCACTAGAGACTTGCTAGGACAACCAACTCGCATGGTTTGGCATCAAGACACTGATATTGCTGATTTGGATGTGGTGATTATCCCTGGTGGATTTAGTTACGGTGACTATTTACGCTGTGGGGCGATCGCTCGGTTCTCTCCTGTGATGCAGCAGGTGGTGGAACACGCCCAGAAAGGTAAGTTGGTTTTGGGTATTTGTAATGGTTTTCAGGTCTTAACTGAAGCCGGACTGTTACCCGGTGCATTGGCGAGAAATCGAGATTTGCATTTTATTTGCGATCGCGTCCCTCTCACTGTTGAGAGTACCAATAGCCTTTGGACTCAAGCTTACAACCCTGGTGAAGTGATCACTCTCCCAATTGCCCACGGAGAAGGCAGATTTTATGCTGATGAGGCAACTTTATCTGAGATTGAAGATAATGGGCAGGTGCTGTTCCGTTATGCGGGTGAAAATCCCAATGGTTCCCTGAATAATATAGCCGGGATTTGCGATCGCCAAGGCAATGTTTTAGGCATGATGCCTCACCCTGAAAGGGCTTCTGACCCTGTGCTTGGTGGTAGCGATGGATTAAAGTTATTCCAAGGGTTGCTTGAGAAGGTGGTGGCGTTGGCATAATGTTGACCTCCGCACCCATCATAGTTAAACAAGATAGAGGCACAGTCAGGCTGTGCCTTTCTCAGTTTCTATTAAAGTGCTTATTGTAACTATATAATGTCAATTTCTAATGAAACTAAACAATTTATTCAATGGATACAATCTTTTGATTATCGTGTTTTAAAAAACAAAGATGATGTCGAGATAAATTTTATTGTACCTATGTTTCGTCATCTTTGTTATCCCAAGACATATTCTAGCGGCAACTATCCTTTAGATACTCAAAACATTGAAAAAAATTTAGAAAGTATTTATATATATTTTTCTACTGATGATGTTATTCAACAAAATGCTGAAACAGCTTTAATTATTGCCATATATTTAGAGCCAAATTCGCATAATTTTTCAGAAGCTATTGAACGCGCCAAGTTTTATAGTACTTATTTAAAACCTTTATACTTTTTAGTAACTAATGGCTATCATGTAAGGATTTTTAAATACTTTATCTACCACAAAGAAGAATTGATCTTTGACAAAAGTGTTGATTCTTTAAAAAACACCCATATAGCCACAGAATTCTATAATAACTTTAATTTTAATTTAGTTAAAAATATTGATAAAAACACAGCTAATATTTCTAAATATACACAATACAGCCTCATAGAAAAATCATTAAGACGTTACAATTTACAGGAAATTGTCGCTAATACTGACTTTAGAACCTCTACTTTTCGAGAAGGCGATCGCTTGACTGTTGTTAAGCCTAAAGTAGTTATAGAATGTAACTTACCTAAAGCTTCTGGTGAAGGTAATTGTCAAATACAATTTAGCAGCGTTATCTTAAGAGGACTAAAGGTTAGCTTAAATCATCAAGACATTTTAGGTAACCTCATGACAGGCTTAAATACCCGTCCGGAATGGGGTTGTCGAAGTTTTCTTAAACAATTAGATGATAATGCTTTTGAAGTTAATCTAGGTCAAACAACAGTTATATTATCTGACTTAGAAACAGCAGATTTATGTTTATGTATCGATATAGTTTCTCAAGAATATAAAAAAGCGATTATTGAGTTTGAAAATGCTTTAGAAACTTGGGATTTTGAATTTACAGAATTTTTAGGTGTGCGGGGGGTTAACCTGTTTTCTGTAGATGCAAAATTATGGCGATTAATGCAAAATTTCGCTAATGAGTTTAACTATGTACAAGGTAAATCAGAGTGGCATTTATTTCAGCAAGAAGATATTTCCCTTCGTGTTAGTCGGGGGATTCGGGATCATGCTTTTATTTTACCCAAACCTGTCAATTATTTATCCATATCACCCAACGGCATAATTAACATAGTTTATGAAATAAATGATGTGCATCTACAATCTTTGGAAAAAGGCGAACTGAATAAATGGCAACAAGATATCGGCCCACGGGGAACTTGGACAGCTAAATATACTCAACAATGGTTATTAAATCAACTTATTCCTAAAGTTATAGATTATTATTCAGACAAATATCCGTTGTCTGAAGAAGAATTATTAAATAATATATTGCATACAGAAAATAACAGGATTTATATTACGGAAATTTATGAGATTCAAGAATTAATTCCTTATCTCCAAGATATACAATCCTGGCTAAATATATATATAGAAAATATTTCAACTACATTATTGCGAGTATATTACAGGGCATTCACTAATTTAGTAAGGAATACAGATTCATCAATAGAAGGGATGGATTATATTATCCGTAACTTATCGTTAATGGAGTCTGATAATACAAAAGATAAAGTAAAAAGTAATTTCCAAAAATGGAGTTTTAAAGACGTAATTTATTATTTAGATGCTCAAGTAGCTAGAATTAATAATTATCAATATGAAAATAGTTTTAAAGCAGTTTTAATTACTCGCATTTTTATCTGGATTATCGAACATGGCAAAATAAGCTGCTCCCAAGCCCAGTTAAATGCTGCAAAGCAGGCTTTACTACCACTGTGGGAGCAAAGCCGCTTTGAAATGCGCCATGTTTATCCAAATCGTTAATTTTGTTCACCTCTAGAGAAAAGCATATTCCCTATGACCGATTTCCCATAAATGCCCAAATTAAGGCGTAGTTGGTTCGGAAATACTCAGGGTATTTTTGGGATTCTCTTTTTGTACTACAGATGCGGCTATTTCTGTGGTATCTGTTACTTCTATTGCATTATTTACACTAGAGGGACGTAAGGCAGTCAAAGCAGTTTTAATGATTACAGCAGTGGGGACAGCAACAATCACTCCCAAAAGTCCCCCAACTCTAGCTCCTGTCAAAACAGATATTAATATCCACACTGGATTTAAGCCAGTAAAATTGCCCAAGATGCGGGGAGCGATTAAGTTTTCCAGAATTTGCTGGACAATTACAGCCGCAATCAAAACTCTGACTCCCATCGAAAAATCTTGCAGTGCGACTAGTGAGGTAGTAAGAGCGATACCCACAGAGCCACCAAATGGCACAAGCGCCATAATGCCAATAGTTAGCCCAAATAACAACCCAAATGGCACCTTCAGCCATAAGAAGGCAGGGATAAGGGCTGATGCCATACAAGTAGATAAAATTAACTGGGTAATAAAGAAATTTTGAAAGCTCAAGCGTACTGTTTGCGAGAATGGAGCGCGAAATTTAGTAGGGAGCCATTCTACTAAGCTTTGCCAGAGTTCACCGCCATGCTGAAGAAGATAGAAAGTTAACACCATCGTCAACAGAAAATCTAGCAAGCTGGTGAAAGTAACAACGGCCAGATTGAGGACTTGTCCGGCGATCGCCTGTAGTTGTCCTTTGACGCGATCGTTAATCTGTACTACCAAAGCATCCAGGTTAATCGGTAAACCGACAGTCTCAGCTTTCTCGTTTAACATCATTAACTGCGATCGCCCAGAATCAATTAACTCTGGGATACGTGCTACCAGTTGTTGAGCTTGGGTAAGCGCCAGAGGAAACAAAGTCACACCCAGAGCTAACAAAATTGATAGAGCCAATAAAAACACTAAAATAGCAACTTGCTCTCGTCTCGCGCCGCGATGCGTCATCCAACTAACAGGGTAGTTGAGCAGAAATGCTAAAACTGAAGCTCCGACTAAAATGACTATTAAGGAATGGAAGTAATCAAAAATTGCGGAAATTGCCCAACCATTGAGAACTAATAAAGGAGCGAACAGAGCGATCGCCCCAATTCTCGCTATTGGTGTTAGTGTTTGCCACCAGTTGAGTAGCTTGAGTGTCTGCATCTTGAGCCGATTGCGGGATAGAACTAAAAAATTCTGTATCTATAGCTTATTATCTCTAACCACATCATTGTCATTCATCCCTCTAGTTTAGGATTTGACGAAAAAACAATGGAAAACTTTCAATCAAGTCAAAAAATCACGGGGAGCGAGGAAGAGTCAACTATTCCCAAAACACAGCTTATTTTACATCTAATCCCTGTTATCGGCTTTTTCCCATCTTTATGGGCCGTTTATCGCTCTCAAGGTAGCCGGGAACAACTGGCGGTGAGTCGTCTGTCTATTACTTTGGCGTTTACTTGGTTGTTGGGGTATCTCTTGTTGGCTACTGGAGCGGCAACTTCGGAATTTTTCACACTGCGCCTGTTAATCCTGAATGGCTTTTTCACATCTGGTTACTTTTTGGTAAGTATCTGGTTAATTTTGCGCCTACTCCAAGGTAAGTCCCATCGTTTACCGGGGTTAAGTCGCTTTGCAGAACAGATGTTTAGCAAATATTTATCTTGAGTTTCTCAGATGATTAGTCGGCATTTTTACTTAATGGCTAACAAAATTGCCAATAATTTTCTGATAGGCCTAGTCAAAGGGAACGGACTATTGCCATACTGCAATAAATCAATTAAAAAATTGCCACAATGAGGAAAAATCCTGCTATAAGTGTTGTGGTTGCAAGCAAAATAAAATGTCAATGTAATTGATTAAAAGTTAGCTATTATGGGTTGATTTATCTGCATTATTGTAAGTCAGCAAATTTACTTAATTCATCAGTATAGTGTGAGGAAGTCTGTGACCATTCAAAGAACTTCAGCAGAAGGAAATCCATCGTCAAACGCCCCTAACTCCAGTGGCAAAAATTCGCACAATACTAAACCGGGGCGTTGGCTATGGTTTTGGATGGGTATGGGGGGAATTGCGATGGTATCAGCAACAGCCGGAGCGTTATTAGCTGTTTCTTTAACCAGTACACCATTGCAGCAAGCTCAACTCAGCCCCCAGGAAGAAGCAGTCTTTGATGGTGATGCCATCTCTGGTAGTGGATTACGTTTTTCTGAATTAACTCGGCCTGTGAATTTATTAGTCATGGGGATGAGCGTACTACCACCAGATGTGCAAACTCCCCCTACTGAAACCCAAAATCTCCGCTACCTACCCCAGGTAAATTCCTTTGATGGTCTTGCTGATGTCATGCTCATGGTGAAGTTTGACCCAGAGACCAAAAAAATTGCTATGCTTTCCATTCCCAGAGATACCCGCACGCGTATAGAAGGGCATGGAGTCAGAAAAATTAATGCCGCTAACGTGGAGGGTGGGCCTGCTTTAACTGCCACAACTGTTAGTAACCTGTTGGGTGGTGTGGGTATTGACCGTTATATCCGCATTAATGTTTTGGGTGTTGGTAAACTTATTGATGCTTTGGGCGGAGTGACAGTTTATGTCCCCAAAGATATGAAATATCAAGATCATTCCCAACACTTATATATTAATTTAAAGGCAGGTAAACAGCATCTCAATGGCGACCAAGTACTACAATTACTCCGCTTTCGTCATGATGAACTAGGAGATATCGGCCGGATTCAACGCCAGCAAATGGTGATGCGTGCCTTAATGGATCAAGCTCTTAACCCTGTGACAGTAGCTCAGTTACCCAAAATTCTCAACGTAGTTAAAGATAATATCGACACCAACTTAACAGTTGAGGAATTGGTGGCGCTAGTGGGTTTTGGTGTGCGGACTAATCGCACCAATATGCAAATGTTAATGCTACCCGGACGTTTCAGCGAACCGAATGAGTATAATGCCAGTTATTGGATACCAAGTAAAGATGGTATTGCTAAACTTATGGCACAGCACTTTGGTCTGGAATCTCTATCAGAAAACCCAGTAAATGATCCAACATCTGTGCGAGTAGCAATTCAGGATAGCACCGGTAGCGATCGCTCTCAACTACGTCCTTTAATCAATGCCTTAGAAAAAGCAGGCTATCGTAACGTTTATGTGGCTAATCCTTGGAATGAACCGTTAGAAGTCACTAATATTATTGCCCAGCAAGGCGACGGTAACAGCGCTGAGTCCATTCGCAACGCCTTAGGTTTTGGCGAAGTGAGGGTAGAAAGCACTGGTAGTCTCAACTCAGATATTAGTATCCAAGTAGGCAAAGATTGGTTACAACAAAAATCTCTGTTAGAGGATTCTATTAAGTTCTAATATCACGTCAGGTAAGACTTACGCACCCAGGTTTTCTATTGAGACTGGGTGTAAGTGTTTTAAATATTTACACCCTTATACCCCTATACCCCTATACCCTTGATTTTGCGTTTCGTCCTTTATTTATAGCAATCCTAAAGCTTGGAGACTGCGCCGAGTAACTTCAATTCGGGCAGCAGTGTCATCATTATTGCGTATATCAATATTGGTGGCAAAGAAATATACATTATTGTTTTGTTCCAAGTATCCCACAAACCAGCCAATATTCGGGGTAACACTTGCTGCCCAGCCTGTCTTTCCTCGCAATACATAATTTGGGGTACGTTCGTAAATCATGATGTCTTGAACTAAATCCAAAGTACGTTGGGAAAAGGGTAACTCTTTGCGGTGCAGACGTTGTAGAAACTCAATCTGTTGTTTGGGTGTAATTTGCAAAGGCCCTTCTAGCCAAAATCGGTCAATTTGCTCAGGTGTGCCGATTTGCAGGTTCCCATAGCCGACTTGCTTGATAAATTTCTTCATCCGTTCATGACCAATTTTTCGAGCCAGTACTTGGTAGAACCATACTGTCGAATTTTTGAATGCTTGGCGTATATTGGTGTCTTGATTCCATGTTGGGAACTGGCGCTGTATACCGTCCCAAGTCAAAATAGCTACGTCATTGGAAATCACCCCAGTCTCTAAAGCTACCAGAGAGTTAAAAATTTTAAAAGTCGAGGCGGGAAGGAACGATTGTGAGTTGCGATCTGCATTGTGTTCGTAAAATTTTTTGTTGTTGCGATCGTAAATTAGAATAGAACCTTCGATGCCTAGTTGATTAAATGAACGTCCAAGGTTAACACTCACAGGAATTGCTGGTGTCTGAATTTCCTGGGAATGTCCAGGCATATCTCGAAAACTGCTAATTGAGAAAAATGACACAAGGGTGGTCATAGCGACGATCATTGCTAGGGACATTCGTCGATTTTGAGACATAACGATCTTTCCCACAAAACTGATTTACAAACCAGTGATGATACAGCAATGGTGTTTGTAGTTCCAGAAATCTATTTCTCTGTTTGCTTGATTAGTCCGTGTGATTTTATAGTTGCTATCTGCTGCTTGACGTTCTCATCACCGTCAATTTATCGAAAAAGTAATAAACGCCCAATATAAATGGGAATACTAAATTTGCATAATTTGCTAGTTATCAGTTCAAGGGCTGCTAATAGACTTCTGCCGTTAGTATTCGACGACTCTTTTGAATACTAAAGTTCTCACTACAAAACTTTAATGATTTATCCTGTTCTACTTACATAGCTCCAAATTAAACCTGACGACTTATGAAATAGCTTATGTATACTGAAACACTGAAGCAGCAAATAAATCTACTCCAGCAACAAAACGCTGAATTAAAGCAACAGTTAGCTGCAACCAACCAAAAATCTAGTGAAATTATTGCCCGATTGGAACAGGAACTGAGTGAATCTAGAAACTTGTTGCTATTTTTTGATATTTCAGTGGATATACTCTGTATTGCTGACTTTAATGGCTATTTTCAACGAATAAATCAGGCTGGTGAAGATATTTTGGGTTATTCTCAAGCGGAGCTTTTATCTTTACCCTTCATGGAGCTAGTACATCCAGAAGATAGAGCTGCTACTTTGAGAGAAATGTCTAAGTTAAGCGAAGGAATTCGGGTTTTTCGGTTTGAAAATCGCTATCGCTGCAAAGATGGTTCCTATTGCTGGCTATCGTGGACTTCGGTTGCTCACGATAACTATATTTTTGCTATGGCTAGAGATGTGACTGAACGCAAAACTACGGAAGAAGCGTTGAAGCAATTCGAGACAAAAATAAAATTCCTGCTCCAACAAACACCCTTGGCAATTATTGAGTGGAATTCTTCTTTTGAAGTGGTTGAATGGAACCCGGCTGCGGAAAAAGTATTTGGCTATTCAGTCACAGAAATGCTGCATCAACACGCCTTAGGAATTGTACCAGTAAACCAAAGAGATGCTGTTATTCAAACAATGAAGTCTTTGCTTGAACAAAAAGGTGGTCATTATAGTCTGAATGAGAACATTACCAAAGATGGTAGATTAATTAGCTGTGAATGGATTAATACTCCATTGGTGGATGCTGAGGGTAATTCCTTGGGCATCTATTCAATTGTACAGGATGTGAGCGATCGCCTCAATTTTGAAGCTGCACTGCGCGAAAGTGAGGAGAGATTTCGTTTAGCTAGTGAGCAAACCGGCCAAGCTATCTACGACTATAACGTTCTTTCCGGTACAATTCGCTGGGCTGGTACAACTACAAAAGTTATGGGTTTAACTTCTGAAGAATTGCAGTCTTTTGATATTGCTACTTGGGAATCAATGATTCATCCAGAAGATCGGGATCTAGCGACTTCTTTGCTGACGCAAGCAATGCTACAAAAAACCCGCTATCAAGTTGAGTATCGCCTACAAAAAAAAGACGGCACATATATTCATGTAGAAGATACCGGAGTCTTCTTATTCGATAACGCAGGACAGGCATATCGAATGCTGGGTACATTGAATGATATTAGCCATCGCAAACAAACTGAGGTCATTCTACGTCAACAAGAAGCCCAATATCGAGGCATTTTTGAGACTGTTAATGATGGTATCAGTGTGATGGATTTGGATACTAGTAAGATAGTTGCGGTGAATCCTGCTTTTTGTGAGATACACGGCTATTCTCAAACTGAGTTTTTCAATCTCAGCCCCACAGACTATATTCATGCCGAGTCTTATGGGAAGTTTGGAGACTTTATCAAAACAGTTAAATCTGGACAGAAATATCATACCCAAGCTGTAGGTATCCGCAAAGATGGTACTAGCTTTGATATAGAAGTCACAGGAAAACTTTTTGACTACGATGGTAAGCCTCACGCCATTTCGGTAGTGAGGGATATTAGCGAGCGTATACAGGCAGAGCAAGAGCAACAAAGATTACTAGCTATCTTGGAAGCGACTCCTGATATTGTGGGTATTGCTGATGTTTATGGAACGAATTGCTACTTAAATAAAGCAGGACAGAGGATGCTTGGTATCTCCCCAACTGACCAATTTCCCATCAGCGAAGCTGTAGGATTGTCGATGTTAGAGAAATTTCAAACTGAGATTATTCCTGTGGTGATGCAACAGGGGATGTGGTCTGGAGAATCTTTAATGCGATCGCGCAACGGAGAAGAATTCCCTGTTTCTCAAGTGATTATTGCCCATAAAAATGAACAAGGGGAAGTAGAATTTTTATCCACTATTGCCCGTGATATACGCGATCGCCAACAAATTGAAGCCCGACTCAGACAGCAAGCGCAAGATTTAGCAGCAACTGTACAAGAACTCCAGCGCACTCAGACGCAGATGATTCAAGCAGAGAAAATGTCTAGCTTAGGACAGTTGGTTGCTGGTGTCGCCCACGAAATTAATAATCCTGTTAACTTTATCCACGGTAATCTTAATTATCTTGAGGAACATACTCAAGACTTACTCAGAATTATTGAAATTTATCAACAAAAAAACACTAATTACGACCCCGAATTGCAGACTTTGCATGAGGAAATTGACCTGGAATATATCCAACAAGATTTGCCAAAAATTTTAAACTCTATGAAAGTGGGTACTCAACGTATCCGCCAAATTGTGTTGTCGTTGCGTACTTTTTCTCGCATGGATGAGGCCGAATTTAAAGCTGTGGACATTCATGCAGGCATCGACAGTACTTTAATGATCTTACAACATCGCCTCAAAGAGCAACCAGAACGTCCAGCCATTCAAGTGATTAAAGAATATGGGGCTTTACCGTCAGTAGAATGCTATGCAGGGCAACTTAATCAAGTTTTCATGAATATTCTGGCAAACGCCATTGATGCTTTAGAGGAGTCGGTTATCAGTGGTCAGTGGTCAGTAGTTAATGCTCAAGTAACGGACAAGGGAGAACAAACTAATGACATCCCCACAATTCGGATTTCTACTTCAGTTATTGGTTCTAATTGGATTAAGATGGCGATCGCTGATAACGGTATGGGTATGTCTGAAAAAACTCAACAACAGATATTTAATCCGTTTTTTACTACCAAACCTGTGGGTAAGGGAACAGGTATGGGAATGTCTATCAGCTACCAAATCATCACCGAAAAGCATGGCGGTAAACTGCTATGCAATTCCCACCTGGGAAAGGGTACAGAATTTATTATTGAAATTCCTATTCGACAATAAATAACTTTTGAATAATATTAAAAAATGTTGCTCAACGACCGTTAAGTCATTATACAAAAAAGCATGGAATAATTATCCCATGCCTTTCTGCTAATCAAGATTTTATTTGTCATTTATTGATGAGTTTGTAGTCAGCAGTATCCAGGGAGATAAGGACAGAAATTAATCATCAGCCTGTTTGCTGCTATATTTACCAAATCTCTGCTGTACGCTTTTTATAAGGATCACCTGTAAATGGTTGTACGCCTATAGTTGGATAAGCATCGTCATTAGGGCCAAAAATCCGCAAGAAGGCTTCAGAAACATACTGCACTACGCCAGCGATCATTTTGGTAATAGCCATAAAGTTGGACTCCTATTTGAGTCAATTTCTGGTGATTTATCTACTCTAGTGCCAATAAATTGATCTGAGTCTTACTCTCAACATATTGAGAATAAAAGCAATACTTTTTCAGATAGCTTTGCAATACTTTAAATTGTGGGAGAGTTGACAGTTTTCACTAAGATTCTAACCCAAAAATTTCTATGAGAAAAGGTGAAAAACCAAGGAGAAACACGCTGATATTCTCCTTCTCTTCCTTGCTGCCAAAAGCATTGAAAATTCCTGTGGATATCATGCAGACATTATCATTATCTGAATATTATCGAAATCAACTATTAATAAATATTAATTAATGGATATTTTAAACCTTATGAAAGGCTAAAAAGCTTGTGTGTCCTTGTGAGTAAATAATTTCTGCTTAGGGGTTGACAAGATTTATGGTAAATTCTACCATAATAAAAAGAGCATTCTTTTAAGGAAGCGCTTGCATGACAACTATCCCCATCTGGGATGTTCAGCCAACCCCAGAACTAAACATCTCTGCGGCTGATTACAGCTTGCTTACAGACCTATATCAGCTGACAATGGCTGCTTGTTATACAGGTGAAGGCGTAGAACAACGACGGGCTAGCTTTGAGTTATTTGTGCGGCGATCGCCAGAGGGTTTTGGCTATTTAATTGCGATGGGGCTGACGCAAGCACTGGAATATTTAGAAAAGTTACGTTTTAGCTCGGAACAGATAGCAGCATTAAAAGCCACAGGAATTTTTGCTCATGCAGGAGAAGGCTTTTGGTCACTTTTAGCAGAAGGGCGGTTCACTGGGGATGTGTGGGCAGTACCAGAAGGGACAGCCGTATTTGCTAACGAGCCACTGTTACGGGTAGAAGCACCGTTATGGCAAGCACAGTTAGTAGAAACTTACTTATTAAATACACTCAATTACCAAACCTTAGTAGCCACAAGAGCAGCACGTCTCCGTGATATAGCTGGTGAGCAAGCAACACTTTTGGAATTTGGTACAAGACGGGCTTTTAGCCCCCAAGCCTCTTTGTGGGCAGCACGGGCAGCTTTAGCGGGTGGTTTAGATGCCACCTCCAATGTGTTAGCAGCGCTACAACTAGGTCAACAGCCAAGTGGTACGATGGCTCACGCCTTGGTTATGGCGTTGTCGGCGATGGAAGGCAGTGAAGAACAAGCCTTTAGTGCGTTTCATCGCTATTTTCCCGGTGCGCCATTGTTAATTGATACTTATGATACTGTTGCGGCTGCCCAACACTTAGCAGAAAAAGTGAATACCGGAAAAATGGAATTATCTGGTGTCAGGCTAGATTCTGGTGACTTAGTTAGCTTATCAAAGCAAGTGCGATCGCTCCTGCCAGAAGTATCGATTTTTGCCAGTGGCGACTTAGATGAATGGGAAATTGCCAAACTTAAAGCAGCCGGTGCAGAAATCGACGGCTATGGGCTAGGAACCAAGCTAGTTACAGGTTCCCCCGTGAATGGAGTTTATAAACTCGTAGAAATTGACGACATCCCAGTTATGAAAAAGTCCAGTGGTAAAACAACATACCCAGGGCGTAAGCAGATTTTTCGTTCCTATGGGGGAGGTCAGGTTCAAGCAGACAGATTGGGGTTAATCACAGATACGCCCTTAATTACAGAAAAACCTTTGTTGCAATTGGTAGTTAAAGAAGGTCAACGCCTACAACCGCCAGAAACCCTGTCCGCAATTCGCCAACGCACAGCAGCCTCTGTTGCCAGTTTACCGGCACAAACAAGACGTTTAGATAATCCCGTTCCCGTACCCATAGAAATTTCCACCGCATTGCAAGATTTGACAGAAGTTACATTGCAACGTCTCAACTGACAACTGACAACTGACAATGAAAAAAATCGCTTTATTTGGTACTAGTGCAGACCCACCGACAGCCGGACATCAGATTATTTTACGCTGGTTGTCTGAGCGTTATGATTGGGTGGCGGTTTGGGCGGCGGATAACCCGTTTAAATCTCATCAAACGCTATTAGAGCATCGGGCGGCAATGCTGCGGCTGTTGATTGCGGATATAGAAGCGCCTCGGCAGAATATAGCTTTAGAACAGGATTTGAGTAGCTTTAGAACCCTGGAAACATTGGAGAAAGCAAAATTACGTTGGGGTACAGAAACAGAGTTTACTTTGATAATTGGTTCAGATTTATTGAGTCAGTTACCCCGTTGGTATCGAGTTGAAGAATTATTACAGCAGGTGCAACTGTTGATTGTGCCACGACCAGGATATGCAATAGATGGGACTAGTCTAGAAGTTGTGCAACAAATGGGCGGTAAAATTGCGATCGCCTCTTTTACAGGTCTGGATGTTTCCTCAACAGCATATCGTGAACGTGGAGAAACCGAAGCTCTCACCCCTCCTATAGTCGAATACATTCATCAACAGCATTTGTACAAATGCCCGGACGCAACCAAAAAAAGTTTTCAACTTCGTTAAATCAACAACCTTTAGCCGATTTTAAGGTTGGTGTTGATAATGTGATTTTTTCTGTAGATACCGAAAAAAATCGGCTGTTAGTTCTGTTAGTAATGCGACAGCAAGAACCATTTTTAAATTATTGGAGTCTTCCTGGTACTTTAGTGCGAGAAGGAGAGTCTTTAGAAGACGCTGCTTATCGCATTATGGCAGAAAAAATTAGAGTCAAAAATCTCTATTTGGAACAGCTATACACCTTTGGTGGCCCCGAACGCGACCCCAGGGAAGCAACTGGCAGTTATGGTGTGCGTTACCTATCAGTTAGTTACTTTGCCTTGGTCAGATTTGAAGAAGCCGAATTAATTGCTGATGGTGTTACTGGTATTGCTTGGTATCCAGTCAAGCAAGTACCAAAATTATCTTTTGACCATAATGAAATTTTGGCTTATGGGCATAGACGTTTACGTAATAAATTAGAGTACAGTCCGGTTGCATTTGAAGTATTACCAGAAATGTTTACTTTGAATGATTTATATCAGTTGTACACAACAGTTTTAGGCGAAAACTTCTCTGATTATTCCAACTTTCGCGCCCGTTTACTCAAATTAGGCTTTTTATCTGACACTGGAGTAAAAGTATCACGCGGCGCAGGTCGTCCCGCGAGTTTATACAAATTTGATGCTGAAGCCTTTGCACCTTTCAAGGACAAACCTTTGGTATTTATTTAATTGGTAATTATTGATGGAATGTTGTACAGGCGTTGCGGTGCAGCGTCTCTACCAAAAACCTATTAATTAAAAACAATGAAAATTGCGATCGCTCAAATTAATCCTATTATTGGTGATTTACATGGTAATGCTCAAAAAATCCTGGATGTGGCACAACAGGCAATAAAAAAAGGTGCAAGACTGCTGCTAACTCCAGAACTATCGTTATGTGGCTATCCCCCAAGAGATTTATTATTAAATCCTAGTTTTGTAGAGACAATGAGTGTCACTTTACAGCAGCTAGCTAGGGATTTACCTGCAAATTTGGCTGTATTAGTAGGGACAGTTGAACCAAATCATCAAGCCCATACTACTGGGGGAAAACCTTTATTTAATAGCACAGCTTTATTAGAAAATGGCAAAATCAAACAAATGTTTCATAAGCGACTATTGCCTACTTATGATGTATTTGATGAGCATCGTTATTTTGAAGCTGGACAACAAGCGAATTATTTTGCCTTAGATAATATTAATATCGGTGTGACAATTTGCGAAGATTTATGGAATGATGAGGAGTTTTGGGGCAAACGCAGTTATACAGCTAATCCCATTTCTGACTTAGCAATTTTAGGTGTAGATTTAATTGTCAATTTATCGGCTTCGCCCTACAGTTTAGGTAAGCAAAGCTTCCGAGAAACAATGCTTAGACATAGTGCAGTGAGGTTTCAACAACCAGTAATTTACGCTAACCAAGTCGGCGGTAATGATGATTTAATTTTTGATGGTCGGAGTTTTGCCTTAAATCGTCAAGGCGAAGTGATGTGTCGGGCTAAGGGTTTTGCATCTGATTTAATTACAGTAGATTTTGACGAATCACAACGAGATTTACAACTAAGTTCTATTGCTCCTATTTATGAATCAGAAGATGAGGAAATTTGGCACGCTTTAGTTTTGGGTGTGCGAGACTATGCTCAAAAGTGCCGTTTTTCTAAAGTCGTGCTGGGTTTAAGCGGTGGGATTGATTCTGCACTGGTGGCGACAATTGCCACTGCGGCCTTAGGTAAGGAAAATGTCTTTGGTGTGTTAATGCCATCTCCTTACAGTTCCGAACATTCTATTAGTGACGCTTTAGCATTAGCCGACAATTTGGGAATTAAGACCCAAATCTTACCCATAGGGGATTTAATGCAGAGTTTTGACCACAGTTTAGTAGAGTTATTTGCCGGTACAGAATTTGGTTTGGCTGAGGAGAACATTCAGTCACGGATTCGCGGTAACTTATTAATGGCGATCGCTAATAAATTTGGCTATCTATTACTATCCACCGGTAACAAGTCGGAAATGGCAGTCGGTTACTGCACCCTCTACGGCGACATGAACGGTGGCTTGGCTGTAATTGCCGATGTTCCCAAAACCCGCGTTTACTCCCTGTGCAAATGGCTTAACTCTCGCCAATCCCCACTCATCCCCGAAAACATCCTCACCAAAGCACCAAGCGCCGAACTCAAACCCGGTCAAGTTGACCAAGATTCCCTACCCCCATACGAAATTTTGGACGATATATTACAACGTCTAATTCACAACCATCAATCAGTAGGGGAAATTGTCGCCGCCGGTCATGACCCTGTAGTGGTAGACCGAGTTATCCAGATGGTCGCACGGGCAGAATTTAAGCGCCGCCAAGCACCCCCAGGACTAAAAATCACTGACCGCGCCTTTGGTACTGGTTGGCGAATGCCAATTGCTAGCAACTGGAATGCGATTAAAAGCAATTACCGCCTAAGTTGCACATTCTGAAAGCCTCATTTAATGAATTCAAAAAGTGAAACAATATTGATAGGACTTACGCATGAAAACGCAAGATCGAGGTTTAGATAAGGGTATAGGAGTGTAGGGACATAAATGTTTGAAACCCTTACACCCTTACACCTTGACACCCGGTCTCAACAGAAAATCTGGGTGCGTAAGTTCTAATTAATTCAAGCCCCCGGATTTATCCTGGTAGTGTTTTAATTTTGAATTTTGAATTTTGAATTCGGAGCGAAGCGACGTGGCTGCTGCTGTTCTTCTCGAAAATGTCTACAAATTTTATAACAACACCCCTGTAGTTAATGACTTGTCATTCAACATTGAGCCTGGAGAAATATTTGCACTTCTCGGCCCGAACGGTGCAGGGAAATCTACCACAATTCGGATGCTGACTACACTAACAAAACCATCCCAAGGAAAGATGGAGGTGGCTGGATATGATGTAGTGCGCCAACCTTTGCTAGCCAAGCAGAGTATTGGTGTTGTCTTGCAGCAAACTAGTGTAGATGGGGATTTAAGTGTGTGGGAAAATATGGAACTACATGGGAGGCTACATCACATCCCTAACCCACAGCGACAGCGACTAATTAATCAATGGCTGGATTATGTTGAACTAGCAGACAGGCGGGAAAGCTTGGTAAAAACTCTGTCTGGAGGGATGAAACGAAGACTACAAATAGCGAGAGCTTTATTACATCAACCACAAATCTTGTTTTTGGATGAACCGACAGTAGGGCTAGACCCCCAAACTCGTCGTCGGTTGTGGGAAATTATTCGGGATTTAAATAAACAAGGTATGACGATGTTATTAACAACTCATTACATGGATGAGGTGGAGTTTTTATGTGATGCTTTCGGTTCTGCTAAACCAGGACGCATAGGTATTATGGATGGCGGTAAGTTAATTTCTTTAGGGACTTTAAAACAGTTGCGTTCTGCTCACGGCGAAGGCCTAATTATGAAACAGTTGAGCGTGACCACAACCAGCAACGATAGTTCACGAGGTTGGGAATATCTATTTTTTCCTTCATTAGAAGAGGCAAATATTTATCTAAATCAACAGCCAGATAAAACAGGAATGATGGTTCGTCCCTCTAATTTAGAGGATATTTTCGTTGAGTTAACAGGAAGGCAGCTAAATTAATTTGAGCTTTATAACTGCTGCAACATCGCCTCTACTCTAGCTACACCATCTGCATCGTTGCGCCTTTGGTATAAGTCGCGGGCTTTTTGCAGTAGGTTACTTGCTTGTTTAGTTTGCCGTCTTTGTTTATACATCGCCGCCATAAACTCATAAGTCTGGGCATTGTTTCTATCAAGCTTAATTGCTTGCTCAAATGCCCAATTAGCGGATTGAAAGTCTCCCATCCGAGATTGAGTGATACCTAAACCCACATAAGCGCTAACATTGTTACGGTTCAATTGGATAGCACGACGGTAAGCTTCTTTTGCACCAGGGGTATCGCCCATATTGCCTTTGATGTAACCCACTGCATAGAAAAAATCACTATTATTAGGGTTGATGGCGATCGCCCTACGGTATGCTGTTAGTGCAGCCTGGAAATTCCCCTGTTTTGCGTGTAAATACCCAATTCCCGAATGAATTCTGGCATTTCTCGGTTCCATTGTGGCAGCTTGTTGATAAACTGCGATCGCTCCATTATAGTCGCCAGCATCCACTAATCTCTTACCATCCTCTAACAATCGTTTTAACTCTGCATTGTTAGCTTGCACAACCAAAACCTGCCCTTGAGCTATTGCAGGGATAGTCACAGCCCCACCACCCAACAACAACACACTCAACACGAATGATATGTGTTTGTACACAGTAATTTTCCCTAAATTATAGTGAACTTTTTTCTTGTTTATTAAAACAAAAAATTTGCATTTTGAAAACTGTATTTATCCCTTTTCACAAAATATTAATAATACGTAAATTTTCTCAAAAGTTTCCATACAGAAAAACCAGAGTTTCTACTGAGTTAATTAGCCATGACGATATAAATATTTAGTGTCAATCTTCCGATTGAGTATCAGCTTGGTAAACTAGGAGCTAAGTTCCCTCATCAGCAATTTCTCAGGAAAACTTATGATTGTCACAACAACAGATGTAATTCAAGGTGCGGTAATTGATTCATACTTAGGTATTGTGACCGCAGAAGTTGTTTATGGTAGTAATTTTCTCCGAGATTTTCTAGCTGGTATCCGTGATGTTATCGGTGGACGAACTGGCAGCTATGAACGTTTATTTGAGCAGGGACAACGTAAAGCCATAGAAGAATTAGAACTCAGGGCGCAACGTTTAGGAGCCAATGCTGTCATCGGTATTGAAATAGACACCGGAACAATAAATGTAGACCAGTCAGGTGTTTTATTATTGATTACTGCAACAGGTACAGCAGTGAGAGTACGTTAGGGCGGTTGAACACTTCATTGACATACACTGCGGTTATAATTTCTTATTCATTAAAGATGGGTAATTTTTTTTATTATTACCCATTATCAAATATCGAAATATTTTAAAGTCCTAAATACAATAGTAATCTTCCTAAGATTATCTAATTATCATCCATATAAAAAATAGACATTTTTATTGCAGTAAGTATAAATCGACTTATATAAATATAATCTATTTATTATTACTCAAGATAGAGCAAATAACTCTTTCTGCTGATAGATATTAAAATCTACAATTAGCCATTTAATTTTAACGTAAGCATAAAAAATTAAGAAAAATTTCGCTGAAGTTAAATTAGTCAGGAGAAATAAAGACTTATGTCATACGTCAATAGAGTAGGCGACGATGTGATTCAACCCGAACCTACGGTGGTAGGAAGAGTAGGTGATTACCATGACCGTGTGCGTTGGGGCCCGATAATCTCTGGTGTATTAGTTGCTTTAGCTACTCAACTAATCTTGAGTGCTTTATTTGGTGCAATTGGTGCCGGTACAGTTTCTGGCTCAGGCGCACCCAGAACTATTGCGCCAAATGTTGCAGGGAATGTGGGGCTTTGGTCAACTATTGCTTTGTTGATTTCCCTGTTTACGGGTGGTTGGGTAACAGCTCGTGCTTGTGGCCCAATGAACCGAAATACAGCACTACTCAATGGCGCAATTCTTTGGGCAACTACTTTAGCACTTAGCTCATGGTTATTAGCCAGTGGAGTATCGGGCGCTTTCGGTGTTGCAGCTTCTAACGCAGGAGAAGTTATCAACCAGGTACAACAACCAGGTACTGCCGTACCACAAAATGTACCCAACGTTACGGCAGAACAAGCTCGTGATATTGCGGCCGCAACTTCTAGAGGTTTGTGGTGGTTTGTATTTGGTTCTTTATTAGGTTTAGTTGCTTCCATGATAGGTGCAGCAGCAGGAGTCCGTAATCCTCGCACTAACAATTACAACGCTTAATAAATACAAGCTTAAAAATTATTTTTACAAGCACCTAGTCAAAGGTGCTTTTTAGTTAATAAATATTCAAAAAATAAAAGTGATCGTGGATTAGTCAGAAGCATCACTACAGTCTTCCGCTAAAAAAACAAATATCAGCAATGCACAATTAACTACTCCAATGTAGCCATCCTCAAACTTCACCACTTTAAATAAGATGCTTCTATACCTTGCTCTCTTCTAAGTTTGCTGTCTTTTTCAAACCAAGAAATAACTTGTTGTGTTGTCAAATCTTCTATAGATACACCATACTCTTGGGCAATATGCTGTAAGAGCTTTAGTGAGGAAATGGTCAATCTTGTTAAAAATTTTTCTGGAGATGACAAAAGAGCCGCATCAACTTTGGCTGATTCTTCTAAAGTGAGAAATTGGGTTGATGGTTGTTGAGATGGTAAATCCATAAAATTGTTTAAGAAGTCAGTCTTGGGTAATTATATAGCGACTAATTGGTAAAAGCGCTTACCAATCGGCTATTATTCATGACCTAAACTGAGATGAGAAAACCAATTTATATAGCCGATGTTGATTTGCGTGCTTGGACTAGATAGCCGCAACGATGTTCGCCGTTGATTAACCAATGAGTACGCTCGACTGTACAGTCTGGGAGAACAGCAGCAAACATTTCTAGTTCATGGCCGCAGACGCTGGGGAATGATTCAGCGACGTTGGAAATTGCACAGTTATGTTCGATGAAGATAAATCTTTCTTCCTCTGTTGACTCAGGGGAATCTACAGGGTGATATTCCGCCATGAAGCCTTCAGCTTTTCGCAAGTTAACTAAATTAGCTACTCTTTCTTTAATTGAACCGCTACCCACACGATCGCGGTATTCTTGGGCTTTACGCTCCCACTGTTTTTGTAAAATAGTCTTGAATTGGTCGTGTCCTACGGTTTCTGCTAGGGTATCCAATAAGGATACGGCAAAATCACCGTGGCGATCGCTTGTTGTTCTGTGCAGGCGTTCTCGCCCTTGGCGGCTTAACTGATAAACGTGTTGTGGTCGCCCCATCCCCGCTTGTGTTGTATTGGAATACACAACTAACTCTTCCGCCTCCAAATCTTTGAGATGACGACGAATCGCTTGGGGACTGACATCTAATACATTAGCTAGGTCAAGGGCTGTTGCCTGTGAGTGTTTCAAGAGATACTCTAAAATCTCTTGTTTAGTTGAGGCTTGCTGAGTAGTCGCCATCTTCTTCTAAAAATTTTTTGAGAAAATTTGACTTTGACAACATTGTTGTTGTTAATCTAGCCTAAAATGGAGATACATTAAACAACGTCAATGTTGTTTTACTCTCCACCCCCATTCTAACAGCCGTGTCACCACTCAGTAATATGAGATGAGATTCGGCTAGATCAAAGCCCGTCTCCCATCCTTATCTAGAGAATTAGTACCGAACACGAGAGAACACTACCAATGAGTGCCACTGTTAAAACCTTAGTCAACCAACCCTACAAGTACGGCTTTGTCACTGATATTGAAGCCGACACTATTCCGCGTGGACTCAATGAAGACGTTGTCCGCTTAATCTCCACCAAAAAAAACGAACCGGAGTTTATGCTGGAATATCGTCTTAAAGCGTTTCGCCAGTGGCAAAAAATGACGGAACCAACTTGGCCAAGCGTCAAGTATCCGCCAATAGACTATCAGAATATCATTTATTATTCTGCGCCGAAACAAAAGAAAGCCAAACTCAACAGCTTAGACGAAGTTGACCCTACCCTCATAGAAACCTTCGAGAAGCTAGGTATTCCCCTATCTGAACAAAAGCGCTTGGCAAACGTGGCGGTAGATGCCATTTTTGATAGCGTTTCTGTCGCCACTACATTCAAAGAAAAACTCGCCAAAGACGGCGTGATTTTCTGCTCAATTTCCGAAGCCTTACAAGAACACCCAGAACTCATCAAAAAATACCTGGGTAGCGTTGTTCCCATTGCTGATAATTACTTTGCAGCCCTCAATGCCGCCGTATTTAGTGATGGCTCTTTTGTCTATATTCCCAAAGGCGTAAAATGTCCAATGGAATTATCTACCTACTTCCGCATCAATTCCGGTGATACGGGACAATTTGAACGGACTTTGATTGTCGCTGAAGAAGGTAGCTATGTTTCTTACCTAGAAGGTTGCACTGCACCTATGTATGACAGCAACCAACTCCACGCGGCTGTAGTGGAACTCGTCGCTTTAGATAACGCCGAGATTAAATATTCCACAGTGCAGAACTGGTATGCTGGTGATGCGAATGGTAAAGGCGGGATTTACAACTTTGTTACCAAGCGGGGTTTGTGTAAAGGCGTAAACTCCAAGATTTCTTGGACACAAGTGGAAACTGGTTCCGCTATTACTTGGAAGTATCCTAGTTGCGTCTTAGTTGGTGATAACTCCGTCGGTGAATTTTACTCGGTGGCGCTGACAAATAATATGCAGCAAGCCGACACCGGGACGAAGATGATTCATATCGGGAAGAACACTCGCAGTACAATTATTTCTAAAGGAATCTCTGCCGGTCAATCTAGTAATAGTTACCGGGGTTTGGTGAAAATCAACCCGACAGCCGTAGGCGCACGGAACTATTCTCAGTGTGACTCTATGTTAATTGGCGATAATGCCCACGCTAATACTTTCCCTTATATTCAGGTGCAGAATAATACTGGAAAAGTGGAGCATGAGGCTTCTACTTCCAAGATAGGGGAAGATCAACTATTTTTCTTTGCTCAACGCGGTATTTCTTCGGAAGATGCTATTTCTATGATGATTAGCGGCTTTTGTAAGGATGTTTTTAATCAGCTACCGATGGAGTTTGCGGTGGAGGCTGATAAGTTGTTGAGTTTGAAGTTGGAAGGTAGTGTGGGTTAGTACCTCTGGGAAAATTTTAAAGCAGAGGGGCGCTGAGGTACGCAAAGAAGAAAGAGAGAAGAGAGAAGAGAGAGAAGATGATTATTGAAAATAGTGAAGTTGTGCTTTCGGTAAGGGGTTTGACGGCGGAGGTTGATGGTACGCCAATTCTCAAGGGTGTGAATCTTGAGGTGCGTGCTGGTGAAATCCATGCAATCATGGGGCCGAATGGTTCTGGTAAGAGTACTTTTTCTAAGGTGTTGGCGGGACATCCTGCTTATACGGTGACTGGTGGTGAGGTAATTTTCCAAGGACAGAATTTATTGGAGTTGGAACCAGAGGAACGGGCGCGGACTGGTGTGTTTCTGGCGTTCCAATATCCTTTGGAAATTCCTGGTGTGAGTAATTTGGATTTCTTGCGGGTGGCTTATAATTCTCGTCGCAAAGCTCAAGGTTTGGAAGAAATCGATACCTTTGATTTTGACGACTTGATTGAGGAAAAGCTGGAAGTGGTGAAGATGAATCCTGCTTTCCTGAATCGGAGTGTGAATGAAGGGTTTTCAGGTGGTGAGAAGAAGCGCAATGAAATTTTGCAAATGGCGCTGCTAGAACCGAAGTTGGCAATTCTGGATGAGACTGATTCTGGTTTAGATATTGATGCGCTGAAAATTGTGGCTCATGGTGTGAATCAACTCGCTAGTCCGGAAAATGCCACCCTTTTGATTACTCACTATCAACGGTTGCTTGATTATATTGTGCCGGATTTTGTTCATGTGATGGCACGGGGGCAGATAATTACTAGTGGTGGTAAGGAATTGGCACTAGAGTTAGAGTCTCGTGGTTATGACTGGCTGCTAGAAGATGCTGCTGTTGAGGTGGGTGTGTAATGACGATGCAAGTTTCTCCTAGTGCAATTGCTAACTCGGATGCGGTGAGTTTGACATCAACTCTGTTGGATAGAGATAGTTATTTGGTTGGTTTGTTAAATCAGGTAACTTTACCAGCGACAGAGGGATGGTTGCAGGAATTACGCGATCGCGCTACAAATTTGGTACGTCATTCAACTATTCCTACTACCCGTGAGGAAGAATGGCGGTTTACGGATTTGTCTGCGTTGCGACGGGTGGAATTTCAGCAAGGGGAAGTAAAGCCAGCTGATATCTCGGCGCTGAGTTTGTCAGAAGCCGCAAATAACCGGTTGGTCTTTGTTAATGGTATTTATGCGCCTGATTTATCAGCAGTTGCAGATTTACCTCCCAGTATAGTTGTAGATAATCTATCTGCATTACCCATCACCGAGCAGGAACGTGTACAAAAATATTTAGCACAATCGGAAGGTGCATTAGAAGTATTCACCGCGCTGAATACGGCTGGTATCTCTGATGTCGCTGTGGTGTTGGTGGCAAAGAATGTCATCGTGGAAACACCAATACATCTATTATTTATTTCTGTGGCTGGTGAAACGGCGACGATTTCCCAACCCCGGTGTTTAGTGGTGGCGGAAAGTGGTTCCCAGGTGAGTGTAGTGGAAGAGTTTGTTACCCCAAATGTAGAAGAGGGGGTTTACCTAACCAACGCCGTTACGGAAATTACGATCGCCGACAATGCCGAAGTAGTTCACACTAGAGTTGAGAATGAAAGTAAACAGGCTTTCCATATCGGGAAAACTGCCGTTACCCAAGCTCGCCACAGTCGCTATACTAATTACTCTATAACTTTAGGTGGGAAGATATCACGCCATAATTTAGAGATTTTGCAGACTGGTGAACAAACCGAAACTACTCTTAACGGTTTGACAATGGTAGCCAGTAACCAATTAGCAGATACTCATAGCGCGATCGCACTCAATCATCCTTATGGTACAAGTAAGCAATTACATAAATGTATTGTAGGCGATCGCGCTCACGCAGTCTTCAATGGTAAAGTTTTCGTCCCCAAACCCGCCCAGCTAACCGATGCAGCCCAGTTAAACCGCAACTTGCTGTTATCATCAAAAGCTAGAGTTGACACCAAACCCCAACTAGAAATTACCGCCGACAACGTAAAATGCGCCCACGGTGCAACCGTCAGCCAGTTGGAAGATGATGAAATATTCTACCTGCAAAGCCGGGGAATAGATGCCAACGACGCGCGCAAGTTACTAGTAAACGCATTCGCCGCCGAAATCATCAACCAAATACCAGTTCCTTCTCTGCGAGATAAATTACTAACCACTGTCACTAGTTTTAAATCCCTAACTAACGACTAATGACTACTGACTAATGACTAATGACTAATTCCCCATGACTTATACACCTACCAAAACCCTTGCAGATAAAGTACGTGCCGATTTCCCCCTATTGCGTGAGGAAGTCAACGGTAAAACCTTAGTTTACCTGGATAACGCGGCGACATCGCAAAAACCCTTGTTCGTCCTAAATGCACTCAGGGATTATTACGAGCAATATAACTCCAACGTGCATCGGGGAGCGCATACCCTCAGCGCCAAAGCCACCGACGCTTATGAAGCCGCACGGGACAAAATCGCTAAATTTATTAATGCAGCCTCCCGCCAAGAAATTGTTTACACCCGCAACGCCAGCGAAGCGATTAACCTCGTAGCCTATAGCTGGGGAATGAACAATTTACAAGCAGGCGACGAAATTATTCTGTCGGTGATGGAACACCACAGTAATATAGTTCCCTGGCAATTTGTGGCTCAAAAAACGGGTGCAGTTCTCAAGTTCGTGGAACTAACACCAGAACAAACCTTGGATTTGGAACAGTTTAAACAACTGATTTCCGAAAAAACAAAATTGGTTTCCATCGTCCACGTTTCTAACACATTGGGTTGTATCAATCCAGTGGCAGAGATTGCGGAAATTACTCACAGATACGGCGCGAAATTCTTAGTTGATGCTTGTCAAAGTGTTCCTCATATGCCTGTCGATGTCCAGCAAATAGACTGCGACTGGTTGGTAGCATCGGGGCATAAAATGTGCGCTCCCACAGGCATCGGATTCTTATATGGTAAGTTGGCATTATTAGAAGCCATGCCCCCATTTTTTGGTGGTGGGGAGATGATTGCTGAGGTATATTTAGACCATTCTACCTATGCCGAATTACCCCATAAATTTGAAGCAGGTACACCTGCAATTGGGGAAGCGATCGCCCTTGGTGCGGCGATAGATTATCTCACTAATATAGGTATGGATAAAATCCACGCCTATGAAGCTGAATTAACAGCTTATTTGTGGCAAAAATTAGAGCAAATTCCTCAAATTACCCTCTACGGCCCCACACCGGACTCTCATGGAGAGGGTAGAGCCGCATTAGCCACATTTACAATTGAAGGTATCCACGCTAACGACTTATCTACATTATTAGATCAAGAAGGCGTAGCCATCCGTTCTGGACACCACTGCACCCAACCATTACACCGTCATTTAGGTTTAGCTGGAACCGCAAGAGCTAGTTTATCTTTCTACAATACCCGTGAGGAAATTGATGTATTCATCAAAGCACTCAAGGAAACCATTGACTTTTTTGCTGGTATCTTTGGATGATTGAGGGTGGGCAATGCCCACCTTTTGATTTTTATGAAAAAATCTACTTTAACTCTGCTATGTTTGGTTTGGGTTTTGATTCCTCATGGGGCGATCGCCACTACGTCAACTAGCGAAGTAATTCTGCACAATTTCTAAGATGCGCTTGGCTGCATGACCATCACCAAAGGGATTAATGGCATTAGCCATTGCATCATAAGCTACTGGATTACTCAATAACTCACTGGCAGCAGAGGCAATAGTTTTGCTGTCAGTACCGACAAGTTTAGCTGTACCCGCCGTGACTGCTTCCGGTCTTTCTGTCGTTTCCCTGAGAACCAGGACTGGCTTACCCAGACTAGGTGCTTCTTCTTGCAAACCGCCCGAATCAGTCAATAAAAAGTGCGATCGCCCGATTGCTCCTACCAATTCGGCATAATCAAGGGGTTCTGTTAAAAATACCCGTGGATGATTCCCTAGTAATGCTTGCAATGGTTCGCGGACTGTGGGATTGCGGTGTAAGGGTAAGAGCAAGGCTGTGTCAGGAAACTTATCTAATATCTGCAAAAATCCTTGAGCGATCGCCTGTAGTGGCTCACCCCAATTTTCCCGTCGATGGACTGTAGCCAATAGCACACGATACTCATCCCAGTTTAAACCAGCTACATCGCAAGCTGGTGTATTGGCGGCTACATATAATAAAGCATCGATTACAGTATTACCAGTTAAGTGAATTTTCCCCAAAACACCAGAACGCTGCAAGTTTTCCACAGCCAGAGTCGTTGGTGCAAAGTGCAACTGGGTAATTTGGGAAATCAACCGCCGATTAGCTTCTTCTGGGTAAGGATTAAATAGTTCATCTGTTCTTAACCCAGCTTCCACATGACCTACAGGAATTTTTTGGTAAAAGGCTGCTAAACTTGCCGCAAAAGCTGTTGTCGTATCTCCTTGTACCAACACCAAATCTGGCTTATTTTGAATAAATAAACCTTCCAAACCGCGTAAACTACGACAAGTAATATCACTTAGAGACTGTTGAGGCTGCATAATCTCTAGGTCATAATCCGCCTTGAGGTTGAACAACTGCATCACTTGCTCAACCATCTCACGATGCTGTCCAGTTAAAATCACTTGCAGCTCAAAGTCTGGAGATTTTTGGAAGACCTGAATTACCGGAGCTAATTTAATGGCTTCGGGGCGTGTCCCTAAGATAATGCAAACTCGTTTTTTATTAGTCATTGGTCATTAGTCAGTAGTCATTAGTTATTAGTCATTAGTTAATCTGATAACTAATAACGTCATAATCCTAACTCTTCTGGAAGACCTAGCATAATATTTAGATTTTGGACGGCCGCACCTGATGCGCCTTTGCCCAAATTATCTAGTCGAGCCACTAACAGCGCTTCTTGCGTATTATCGTTAGCGAAGACGAAAACCTGAACAATATTAGTACCGTTAACTGCCGTTGCGTCTAAAAATGTGCCGTCACGTAACAGGCTAGGGTTGTTAAATGGGGCTACCTGCACAAACTTTTCCCCTTGGTAGTATTGGGCGATCGCTTGATGAATCTCTTCACCCGATGGCGGATTGTCCAAAGTCCACAGAGGTAAGGGTATTTGCACCAACATTCCCTGCTCGAAGTCACCCACCGCAGGGATAAACAATGGTGGTGATGCTAACCCAGAATGCTGGTGCATCTCTTTAACGTGCTTATGACCGAACTGTAAACCATAGATACCGAAGGGATAATCTGAGGTCGCGCTCTTCTGCTGCTCGTGGAAGCTATCATACTTTTGAATCAGGCTCTTACCACCCCCAGAGTAGCCAGATACCGCATTAATTGTTACGGGAAAGCTAGTGGGAAGAATACCTTGAGCTATTAACGGACGTACACAAGCTAGAAACCCTGTAGGATAACACCCTGGATTGCTCACAAACTGAGCATTGGCGATTTTATCTCGCTGTCCTGGGTTCATTTCCGGAAAACCATATACCCAACCTTGAGCCGTGCGATAGGCGGTGCTAGCATCAAGGATTTTCACCTGACTACTGTTAACTAAACTAACAGCCTCCCTCGCTGCATCATCAGGTAAACAAAGAATGGCTACATCGACACAATTGAGTAATTTCGCTCGCTCATCCGCATCTTTGCGCTTCGATGCTGCAATACTAACTAGCTCAATATCATCTCGCTCGTTGAGGCGTGAGTAAATCTGTAAGCCTGTAGTTCCCGCTTCCCCATCAATAAAAATTTTCGGTTTATTCATAATGGCTTCAGCATTTGTATACTGAATTTTACCTTAGGGAATACCAAAAAATAAATTATCCGAAATTGATGGTTTGGTAGGGTGCGTCAGCATGAATAATTTCTGCGTATAGTTAGGGTATATCGCACTGACGCACCCTACATTTGAGATATTTTTTAGGGCATAGCACAAAAATGATAGAGTGCTTAATACTAATCCCAGACAATTTTTCCGATAAAAAATCAGATTTTTCTTAACAGATGAGTAATACACAAGCTTGGTATATTGTCAAGCAAAATACTGGTAGCTGTGACATCATCCCCAGCGAAAAACTTGGGGAGAGTAATTCAGAGTTTGTTGAACAATGGGGGCCTTTTGACTCACGAGAAGATGCGATCGCCCGTCGCATTGGATTAATTAGGGCTGGCAAGTGCCAACCACAGTAATTTTAAGGAGTGTGGGGAAATTGATTCCCCATTCACTAAATTTCCTCACTTCTTTTCTGCTGTTGGCGTACCTTTGGCAGCAATCTGTTTACCTAAGATTTCCAATGCTTTCGCAAATTGCAAATCATCCTTTGTGCCGAGTTTTTCGCGCTCACGTAGCCATAAATCTTGGCGTTGGGCATCGGTTAATTCTACTTTCACATCGGGATCGATGCCATGCTTGTTAATATCCCTGTCATTGGGAGTTAGATATTTGGCGATTGTTACTGCCAATCCTGAGCCATCATCTAGAGGACGGACTGATTGCACCAAGCCCTTACCAAAAGTTTGAGTACCTACAATAACAGCACGCTTATTATCTTGCAATGCACCGGAGAGAATTTCGCTAGCGCTGGCCGAACCTTTATCCACCAAAATTACTAAAGGTTTGTTTGTCAAAGCGCGTCCGTTCGCCACTTCTCTTTCTCGTTCTCCCTGGCGGTCAACAGTAGAGACAATTGTGCCTTTATCCATCCACATCCGCGCAATTTCCACACTGGAGAAAAGCAAACCGCCCGGATTACCGCGTAAATCTAGAATATAACCAGCTACTTGTTGTTTTTCTAAATTTTTGATGGCTTCCTGCATCTCTTTACTGGCATTAGCACTGAACTGGTTCAGGCGAATGTAGCCTACTTTACCAACAGAGGTTGGCTTTTGAGAATAGCGCACCGGATGAATTTCAATCCGCGCCCTTGTGATTTTAAATTGTTTTTCTTGATTGTTGCGCTGAATTGTCAAGGTTACTTGTGAGCCTGCTGTACCTCGAATCAAATTGACAGCTTGATTAGTATCCATCCCTTTGGTGCTTTTGCCGTCAATTTTGAGGATGACATCTTTAGCTAAAATTCCAGCTTTAAAAGCTGGGGTGTCTTCAATTGGTGCAATCACTACCAATTGCTTAGTTTTTTCATCCTGACTGATGGTGATCCCAATCCCTGTAAGTTCTCCAGAGGTATCCACCTGCATATTCTTGAATTCCTGAGGATCCATAAACCGGGTGTACGGATCATTCAGGCGTTTGAGCATTTCCCGTATGGACTTATAAGCTTCCTGCTGGTTACTGTAGGACTTGTTTAAGTATTCCTTACGAACAGCCTGCCAATCCACTTGGTTAAAAGTGCCGTCTACGTATTGACGCTGAACGATTTGCCATACTTCATCTACCAGTTCCTTGGGACTTGCTTTAAATAAAGCCTGACCGCGCGAGTGGATGCCAAGGCTAGTAACTGCGATCGTGGAGAGTGTCACTGCCGTAGCACCCAAAACAAGCCTACTTTTTGTAATCACCATAATGACAGCTGCGTCAGAGGGAAAGATTTATAGTCAGTATGCTCAATCTAACACAGGGTAAAGTGTAACGACCGAGTATGTATTCCTAACTTCATCAAAATACTTTGTAATCCGGCGACCTAGCCGATTGTTGTTTACAGAAAGTTTATGAATAAATGTGGGAGTAGGGAGTTATTACTTCCCTCTGCTCCCCTACTTACTCTAAGGATCTACCCAGCGACCATCAGCTTTAATGAGGTTAATTAATTCCTCAACGCCTTTATCTTCTGGAACTTTTTTAATTTCTTCTCTGCCACGATATAAAGAAATGTAACCAGGAGTTTTACCTACATAACCGTAGTCAGCATCAGCCATCTCTCCTGGGCCGTTGACAATACAACCCATGACAGCAATGTCTAGTCCTGTGAGGTGTTTAGTAGATTCACGTACTTTATGTAATACTTCTTCTAAGTTAAATAAAGTACGCCCGCAGGAAGGACAGGCTACATATTCCACCATTGTTTTCCGCAAACCTAAAGCTTGCAGAATGCTGTAACAGACCGGAATTTCTTTTTCTGGTGCTTCTGTCAGGGAGACGCGAATCGTATCACCGATACCATCGGCTAATAATGTGGCAATACCTGCTGTGGATTTAATCCGTCCATATTCACCATCGCCAGCTTCGGTGACACCTAAATGTAAGGGATAATCCATGCCTAAATCATCCATGCGTTTAGCCATGAGGCGATAGGCGGCTACCATCACGGGAACTCGTGAGGCTTTCATGGAAATGACGATATTGCGGAAGTCTAGAGATTCGCAGATGCGAATAAATTCTAAGGCAGATTCCACCATGCCTTCTGGAGTATCGCCGTAGGTAAATAACATTCTCTCAGCGAGAGAACCATGATTGACACCAATACGCATGGCTTTACCTTGGTCGCGCAGAGTAATTACCAAGGGTGCGAGAGTTTCGCGGATTTTTTCGCCAATTTCTTCAAATTCGGCTTGAGTATATTCAGTTCTATTGGTGTTGGGTTTCTCAAACACATACAAGCCGGGATTTATCCGTACTTTTTCGATATGTTTGGCAACTTCCAGGGCAATTTTCATCCCATTATGATGTACGTCAGCAACAATTGGCACATCTTGGTAAGTTGTAATGAGTTTTTGTTTAATTTCTGCCAACGCTACGGCGTGAGCTATGCTTGGCACTGTGACACGGACGATTTCACAGCCAATTTCGTGCAAGCGCCGAATAGCGGCTACGGAACCGTCGATATCAAGAGTGTCTTCGTTAATCATCGACTGCACCACCACAGGGTAACCACCGCCGATGGTGACATTACCCACTTTTACTGGACGGGTTTTCCGACGCTTGATTGTCGTATCAAATGTGCTTTGGTTGGCTGTATTACTGGATGTTGTGGGTGTCGGCAGAGTTTGCATAACCTTAATTAGGTGGATTTGCTGTAGTTAAAATATCAGATTTAAAAGCCTATGTTTCTCAGAGTGCCACAGTGGGAGCTTTTTTGAACCATGAAATGGAAAAAATCATGATGAAGAAAGGTAATTGTTAACTGTTAACTGTTGACTGTTGACTGTTAACAGTCAACAGCCCTCACGATGGATTGTGGGACTTAAAAGCAGAATAGCTTATTGCGATCGCCTCTTTATTACGAAGAATCCCGATCAGGTTAAACTATTCTGATAAAACTGTTACTTGCCGAAGCGATGAGCCTCTGCATAAACCCTCAATGCTCAAAACCCCAAAACCCTGATAATGTCCTGTTTTGTCAGACTTGTGGTTCAGAATTACTCCTGGAAGGACGCTACCGAGTAGTTAGTGTTCTGGGAAGTGGTGGCTTTGGTAAAACTTTTGCAGTCAACGATACACGTACTCAAACAGCAAAAGTCCTCAAAGTCCTAATTAATAATCATCCCAAAGCGGTGGAGCTATTTCAACGAGAAGCCCAAGTATTAGCTCTACTCAATCACCCTGGAATCCCGACAGTAGAAGCAAATGGTTATTTTGTGTATTTTCCGCGAAATATTCAAGAACCAATGCACTGTCTGATCATGGAAAAAATTGAGGGTTTAGATTTAGGTGAATATTTAAGGCAAAGAGATTATCGACCCATTGACCAAAAGTTAGCTTTGCAATGGTTCAAAGAAGTCGTGACCATTCTCCATCAAGTCCATCAGCAAGGCTTGTTTCATCGAGATATTAAACCATCAAATATTATGTTGAGGGCGGATGGTCGTCTGGTGTTGATAGACTTTGGTACAGCGCGGTCAGTGACGGGGACTTACATAGCCAAGCAAGCGGTAGGACAGGTTACAGGTGTTATTTCGGCAGGTTACACACCTTCAGAACAAATTAACGGTCAAGCGGTACAGCAATCAGATTTTTTTGCTTTGGGACGTACCTTCATTTATTTATTAACAGGAAAAGAGCCATCTGACCCAACAATTTATAATTATTTAAATGATGAACTACACTGGCGTGATGGGCTACTGTCTACTGGAAGTAATAGTGGTACGCCTACAGTAGGCGATCGCACAAATATTCTGCCACAGTTTGCAGATTTACTCGATCAAATGATGGAGCGTTTGCCTGGTCAACGCCCACAAAATACCCATATAATTTTGCAACGGTTAGCAGATATTGAAAAAAATTTGCAACCACTTCCACCACCTCCACCAAAACCGAAAGGATGGACGAGACGACGGTTAATTACAGTAGTTGGCTTCAGTGGTCTAGGGTTAACCGGGGCTTTAGCTATATCTAGATTATTACCAAAGACGACTGTTATTGTGTCTCAAGAAGGCGGTGGCGACTATAAAACTATTAGTGCAGCCATAGAAAATGCTCAACCAGGGATGCGTGTTTTAGTACGTCCTGGTCTCTATCAAGAAAGTTTAGTACTCGACAAAGCATTAAAAATTATTGGTGATGGGGCGAAGGCGGAAATTATCATCGAAAGTAAAGGTGCAGGTTGTCTTGTAGTGAAAACTGACCAAGCCGAAGTCAGAGGCTTAACTTTCCGTAGTCGTGCGGGAACGGAAAATAAGCAATATTTTGCTGTGGATATATCCCAAGGACAGATAATTTTAGCAGACTGTGATATTACATCTGATTCATTGTCGGGAATTGGTGTTCATGGCGCTACAGCTAACCCAGTCATTCAAAAATGCCAAATTCACGATGGTAAACAAAGTGGAATTTATCTGTATGAAAATAGTCGCGGAACAATAGAAGATTGTGATTTCTTTGGGAATACAACCACGGAAATCACCGTTGATGCAGCGCAACCGATAATTCGTCGTTGCAAAATACACCAAGATAAAGAAGGCGGTATTTTATTTCGTAATCAGGCTCAGGGAATTGTAGAAGATTGCGATATTTTCAACAATAATCTATCCGGCATAGAAATTAGGGATAGTAGTAACCCCATCATTCAAAAATGCCGAATCCACGATAACCAACAAGGTGATGGTATATTAGTTCACCTTGATGGACGCGGGACAGTGGAAGACTGCAATATCTTCAGTAATGGTTTTTCTGGTGTAGAAATTAGAGACAGGGGAAATCCTGTAATTCGCAGATCTAGTATCAATAAGAATAAATATTATGGTGTGTACGTGTACAAAAATAGTATGGGTACAGTGGAAAATTGTGATTTAACTGGTAATATTCGCAGTGCTATTAATGTCGATGAAACTTCTCAGTTACAGCGTAGCGGCAATGTAGAGTAGGTACCAATTCCAACACATATTCTCAGTATTCCAAACTACACAATATTATATCAGTACAATCATGAGCAACGTTCCCCAAGCTGGACAGCCAGCACCTGATTTCTCAACTCCTGACCAGAACGGTAATTTAGTTAGCCTGAATGATTTTCATGGTCAATGGGTTGTTATATATTTCTACCCCAAAGATGATACCCCTGGATGTACCACGGAAGCCAAAGATTTCACAGGTTTACATCAGCAATTCAATCAATTAGGAGCCAAAATTTTAGGTGTCAGTCCCGATTCTGGTAAGGCACACTGCAAATTTATTGACAAACATAATTTATCGATTACCCTATTAAGTGACCCAGAACATCAACTAATAGAAGCCTATGGTGCTTGGCGGTTAAAGAAATTTATGGGCAAAGAATATATGGGTGTAGTGCGTTCAACTTTTCTGATATCAAGTGATGGCATCATCGCCTATACTTGGCCTAATGTCAAAACTAAAGGTCACGCTCAGGCGGTATTAAATAAGTTGCAAGAATTAATTAATAGTTAAATTAGATGGCTAAAACTATCAATCTAAGTAAATAATTATTGCCTGATACTACGCTTTGTATATTTTTATAATAGATACTATTTTACAAAAATTGTACTTACAATAAATAGTAAGCTTTCTATTATCTGAACTATGGTTCAATTTGTCCAAGCACAAAATATCGGCATTGCCTATCTAGAAGAAAGATTTGGTCTGCAAATATCAAAGGATGAAAATTTTTTCAGAGAATGGTTCGAGTCATTACCGGAAATTACAGATGTAGAAAAGCAATATCTAGATAGAGTTAAAAACAATTTCCTGAATTTAGTACAAAGACCACCAATTCTAGAGAATGCTGTCAAAATGGTGGTTTTATCTCCATTATTAGATTTGGCAGGATTTTATAGTCAGCCATTTTCTATTGCTACCGAAGAATCTATAGAAATTTCTGTAGAAGACGAAGAAGAAATTATCAGGGGACGAATAGATGTTTTAGTAATTCAAGAACAATTTTGGCTGCTAGTAATAGAGTCTAAAAGAGCTAGTTTCTCTCTTTTAGAAAATATTCCGCAAGCATTAGCTTATATGCTAGCAAACCCTAACCAAGAAAAACCCGTATTTGGATTACTGACTAATGGCAGCCATTTTCTTTTTTTGAAAGTAAATAGTTCAAATACGCCAATTTATGGCATATCTGATGAATTTACGCTTCTAAAACGAAAAAATGAACTATATGAAGTTCTCGCAATATTAAAAAAATTAAGTCAAATATTACGTTAATACTTATGTCTAATCGTCCTATATATCTTGATTGTCACGCTACCACACCTCTGGATGAACAAGTATTAGCAGCAATGCTACCTTACTTTAGAGAAAAATTTGGCAACCCGGCTAGTATCGGTCATATTTATGGTTGGGAAGCAGAAGCGGCTGTGAAACAAGCACGGGAAATTTTAGCGACAGCAATTAATGCTAGCCCAGAAGAAATTGTCTTTACTAGTGGGGCAACGGAAGCGAATAATTTAGCTATTAAAGGTGTGGCTGAGGCTTATTTTACCAAGGGTCAGCATATTATCACTGTTGGAACGGAACATCATGCTGTACTTGATCCTTGTGAATATTTAAAAACACTTGGTTTTGAGATAACTATTTTGCCAGTCCAAGCAGATGGGTTAATTGATTTAGCGCAATTAGAAAAAGCGTTGCGTCCTGAGACAATTTTAGTATCGGTGATGGCTGCTAATAACGAAATTGGGGTGTTGCAACCTTTGGCGAAAATTGGGGAAATATGCCGCACTCACAATATAATTTTTCACACAGATGCAGCCCAAGCTATTGGCAAAATTCCTCTAGACGTGCAAGCGATGAACATCGATTTGATGTCTTTGACAGCCCACAAAGTTTACGGGCCTAAGGGTATTGGTGCATTATACGTCCGCAGGCGCAATCCTAGAGTCCAACTCGCACCTCAGCAGCATGGCGGCGGACATGAACGAGGGATGCGTTCTGGGACGTTGTACACACCGCAAATTGTCGGTTTTGCCAAAGCTGTAGAAATCGCCCTCGCAGAACAGACAATGGAAAATCAGCGCCTTACCCAGTTAAGGGATAGATTATGGTCACAAATCTCACAACTGGAAGGAATACACCTCAACGGACATCCCACCCAGAGACTAGCCGGAAACTTGAATATCAGCATTGAAGGTGTTGACGGCGCTGCACTCCAGTTGGGTTTACAGCCTGTTGTGGCTGTGTCTTCTGGTTCTGCTTGTTCCTCCACCAAAACTGCACCCTCCCACGTCCTCACAGCCTTAGGAAGTCGAGAAAAACTAGCCTATGCTTCTATTCGCTTCGGTATTGGACGCTTTAATACAGCAGAAGAAATTGATATAGTAGCGAAACACGCGATCGCTACTATTCAAAGTTTACGCAAACAAGCAACTTTGGTATAAGAAGAAACTTATTCCCAACCGTCAACTAATAAGGGTCTGAATCGAACCTCCCCCGCTTCACACTCCTGAAGTAGTAACCCCTAGCTGGTGGATTATTCAAATCAAAAGTGTCGCCACAGGGGACGCGCCAGATTTTGTAGTCGGAATATGTGAGTGGGGTTCGGGGTTTGCAGATTTCTGGGGGATGGTCGCCTAAGACGAAATAAGCGGCATTTCTCCCCAAGACTTTTGCCTTACCATATTTATCTACAACAACTGATGTCTCCTCACTAATGGCTATTCCTAAAGCACTTCTAGACACACCATCTTGAATTTGTCTGGCGATAAAAGCCATGATTCGTCCCATGCGTTTACGGCTATCAAAGTGGGTGTCGATAATGGTTCCTCGCAAATGAGACCATTGGAAGAAGTTGTAGGTAAAGGTAATGTTTTGGTAAGGGTCTTCAAGTGCGTCTTTTGTTTCGATGGGGTCTTCGCAAGCACAAGCGTCGTAGATAAAATCACTCATAATCATTGCCCCGGCGCTAGTGCCACCAACGGCTCCACCTCTGCGGTAAACTGACGCTACAGCTTTCTCTAACTTGGTGTTTTTCCAGCTACGAATATATTGACATTGGTCGCCACCTGCGAAGAAAACTACTCCAGAGTTGAGGACTTTCTGGACAATATCATCTCTGTTAGCATCTTGGCGATTGCTGATAACCAGTGTCTGCACTGAGTTTACGCCGGACATTCGATAAATCAGGTGATTGTAGTCATTTCCGCCGTAAGCGCGGAGAACAACAACGTTAACCTTAGCGGTTCCCCTGACTTGGTTAATCATCCACTGAATAGCCGCTTCCACATCCGGGCCGCCCCCACCTAAGTTAAGGACAGGGCCAGCTAGGGCAGGAAGAACCTCGACAGTGTTGCCCTGAAACAAGAGTTTCAGGTATGCTGTAAGGCGGGATATAAAATTCTTCCACCACTTTGCTATATTTGGGAATGCCCTTGTCATACGAATCTTTTGGAGCAAACTGCAACTATTGCTTAATTTCGCACTCCAAAGGCTAAAATTCCCAGCGTACAGGGCTTGTACTGTTTGTTAGCGCTGGATCACGCCGAGTAATTATTGATTCCCTGAGTTCCTCTGCGAAAACCTCAGATCATCTTTACATTTTGTTACCATTCAACTTGCGATCGCTCTTTCACCACTCGTTGATAAACAGCTTGGGTTTGTTGGGCTAATTTCGGCCAGCTAAAGCGATGTTCCAAATCCTTATAGGCGTTATCAATCAGCCATTGACTATAACCCGGATTTTTTAAAACTTCCAGAATTCCCCAAGCCAAAGAATCGTGGTTATTCACCCAAGTTACGATACCTGTTCGGGTATGCTGCACTACCTCAGGGAAGCCGCCTGTATCGGACACCACTACGGGAACCCGCGAGGCGAAGCTTTCTAAAGCTACAATCCCAAAGGGTTCGTAAAGGCTGGGAAATACTGCACAATCAGCCACAGTTTGGAATTTGTCCAAATAGTCATCGGAAAGAAAACCGGTAAAGTAACATTTGTGCCAAATTCCTAAATCCCAAGCCTGACGTTTAAGATTGTCAGTATTACCACCACCGACAATCACAAATTTCACGTAGCCGCCCATCTCTGATAGAACTTTGGGCGCTGCATTGAGTAAATTTGATACACCTTTTTCATAGGTCATGCGACCAACATAGTAGACAATCTTTTCATGGTCTTCCGCAAATTGACGACGAAAATCTTGAGCATGAAAATCTTCGTGGTGCTGTTTCTTTTCTGGTCGGATACCGTTATAAATCACATCGATTTTATCCCAGGGACTTTCTAAGGTGCGCTCTACTTCTTGGCGCATATAGTTGGTACAGACGATAATTCGCCAGGCGTTGTAGGCTAGTAAGTTTTCTTTACCGTGAATATAGCGTTGGGTGTCGTTGTGAATACCGTTGTAGCGTCCGTATTCTGTGGCGTGGATGGTAGCAATCAGGGGAATTTTAAAGTTATGCTTGAGAGCGATCGCAGCATCTCCCACTAGCCAATCATGGGCATGGATTAAATCAAACGGCCCTTCCTCAGCAATTAACTTCCCACCGTGATGTCCCATGCTTTGGTTCAAATTGACTACCCAGTGAAAAAAGTCATTACTATAAGATACTGGTACTCGATGTACGTGTATTCCCTCCACGACTTCGTACATCGATGCTTGACCAACTTCTACCGTAATCAGATGGATTTCATGCCCCAGCTTTACCAGTTCAGGGTATAGTTCCGCTACATGACGAGCAATACCGCCAACTATTCTCGGTGGAAATTCCCAACTTAGTACCAATATCTTCATTGACTAGACTCCCCAATGCTTTCAGCACTTAAAAATTCAGAAAATTCCTAACGGTCAGCATTTTGGCTTTTGTGACCTTGGAATGTAAAAAAACGTTAGCTGATAAATATCTAAAAATATGAGATTGACACTTACACAGGATTTGGTTACTAAAATTTTCGGATTTTTTTACATTTTTTGCGATTTTGGTGAGAAAAAGTTATGAGAGCTTTGATGAAGGTCTTTAGATTAGCCGATCAAAGCCAATGTAAAATGAAGTCTCTTACCCCCCACCAGTGGGTGGAGCGTAAAATCTAAGATATAAAATTAGAAAAGCTTATAGTATACATTTTTCCACTAATAACTATCGAAAGGAACAATTTTAAATTCTGATAGAGTGTAAGTTGCAGAAAATCACGTATTTTTACGTAATCCTATTTGCAACCAGCTTTAGAGATTTTGCAGCGATTACAGTTACCGGATGCTGAAGGTGTGAGGGCGAGTCTTGAGAAGGTGATAGGGAATTCTCGAAGATTTTTGTCGGGCTACACCCCGCTAAAGCTAACACGCAGAAGCGCAGAGAAGAGGGTAAGTGTGTGGTTTAGGTAAATGAGAATTGCTGTAATGAGTGTTTGATACTCGTGAGCGAGTATTTGATACTCGCGGGTGAGTGTTTGATACTCGTGGATGAGTGTTTGATACTCGCGGGTGAGTATTTGATACTCGCGGGTGAGTGTTTGATACTCGTGAGCGAGTGTTTGATACTCGTGGGTGAGTATTTGATACTCGCGGGTGAGTGTTTGAGCTTTGTCGATGAATTTTTACGGCAATTTAGGTGAGAAAATCAAGATATACGCCGAGCGATGTCTACGACGGGCTAAGCCTACGCGCTTTATCATCAGTCTATTGGATATCAAAAAACGCTAGGCGATCGCTACGAAAATAAAATTCTCTATGAAACTACGCTAAATAAAGACTCCACCCACAAGGGGATAGATACTTATGAAGTAGGGAAATCTATGCTTTTTGTTACGGTAATCTTGCCAAGATAAATAAGTTATGTATGATATGTGAGGGATTTTAAATTATGCCAAGAAATATCAATATTTAAAACGTGATACCCTTTGGGTGATTTGATTTACAGGATATTTATTGAGTTAGAAAAGAAGCCAAAAAAAGGTATTATTTGCTACAAGTTGAATTTGGGAAAATATCGTTTTTATTACAACTTTAAAATTCAGTTAGGCGCACAATGGGGGCAGAGAAATAATTACTGTTTATTTGCGCTCGGAGACGAATCATGGTATCGATGTCTACGACCGGCAACGCCCACACAGAAAATGTACAGCATCGGCTGACTGTAGAAACTGTAGAAATTGCCCCTAATACTACGGCGATTCGCTGTCTAGACTGGGATCGCGATCGCTTCGATATCGAATTCGGACTACAAAACGGTACGACTTATAATTCATATCTAATTAGAGGCGAACAAACAGTTTTAGTTGATACTTCTCACCAGAAGTTTCGGGAACTGTATTTAGAAACACTAAAAGGTCTCATCAACCCGAAGGCTATTGATTACATTATTGTCAGTCATACAGAACCAGACCATAGCGGTTTGGTGGAAGATGTGCTGCAATTAGCACCAAGAGCAACTGTTTTGGCTTCTAAGATTGCTTTGCAATTTTTGGAAGGTTTAGTACATGATCCTTTTTCCAAACGGATTGTCAAAAGTGGCGATCGCATCGATATTGGTAAAGGTCACGAAATTGAGTTTGTAAGTGCGCCTAATCTGCACTGGCCTGATACCATTTTTAGCTATGATCGCAAAACCGAAGTTATCTATACTTGCGATGCCTTTGGGATGCACTTCTGCGACAACCGTACTTTTGATGAAGACTTAGAAGCGATTGAAGCTGATTTCAGATTTTACTACGACTGTCTTATGGGGCCAAATGCGCGATCGCTGTTGAATGCGATGAAGCGTATGGGTGAACTGGGCAAAATTAAGATAATCGCTAATGGTCACGGGCCTCTGTTATACCACCATTTGGATGTGTTGACTGAGTGTTACCAAAGCTGGAGCCAAAGACAAGCCAAAGCGGAAACCACCGTCGGTTTATTTTATGTCGCCGACTATGGCTATAGCAACTTACTAGTTCAAGCCATCGGTGAGGGTATCCAAAAAACTGGTGTTGCGGTAGAAATGATTGACCTCAGCACAGCAGAAATCCAAGAAATTCAAGAATTGGCAGGTAGGGCAGCTGGTTTAATTATTGGTATGCCTCCCACAACATCGGTAGCAGCGCAAGCTGGTATTAGTTCCCTGCTATCTGTAGTTAAAGATAAGCAAGCAGTCGGCTTGTTTGAATGCTTCGGTGGCGATGACGAACCTGTTGATACCATCCGCCGCAAATTTATCGATTTGGGTGTGAAAGAAGCCTTCCCCGCGATTCGGATTAAAGACGTTCCTGGCGCATCCGCATATCAATTGTGTACAGAAGCGGGTACAGACTTGGGACAATTGCTGACAAGGGAACGCAACATCAAGCAAATCAAATCTCTCGATGTCAACATGGAAAAGGCATTGGGACGGATTAGCAACGGTCTGTATATTGTCACGACCAAAAAAGGTGACGTTAGCAGCGCCATGTTAGCTTCCTGGGTATCCCAAGCCAGCTTGCAACCATTGGGCTTTACTATTGCCGTAGCTAAAGATAGAGCTATTGATAGCTTAATGCAAATAGGCGATCGCTTCGTCCTCAATGTCTTAGAAGAAGGCAATTACCAAGAACTGAAAAAACAATTTCTCAAGCGTCTCCATCCCGGTGCAGACCGCTTTGCCGGAGTGAGAACCCAAACCGCCAAAAACGGCTCCCCCATCCTCACGGACGCTTTAGCATACATGGAATGCGAAGTCCAAAGCAGCCTAGAATGCAGCGACCACTATATTTTATACTGCACCGTTGAAGACGGTCGCGTTTCCAAACCCGATGGATTGACCGCAGTTCGTCACCGCAAAGTAGGCAACTATTACTAAGAAAGGGGTGAGATTAAATCAGTTAACAGTTAACAGTTAACAGTTATCAGTTAACAGTTAACTGTTTAATCATCCTACTAATCAGCAATGCCTACCCAATCCCCAATATCTATGAACTTAATCCAATCAATTAAAGACTGGGCAAAATCTACCCGGTTTTTGCAATTTTTTGACAAACCTAAAACAAAATCTATGAGCGATTCCAAGCCCCGTGACGTACAGGTTCTGCCGATTGCTACAAACACGAAAGTTCTGAGAGCGCGTAGTTGGTCACGTTTGCGGTTTGAAATTGAATATGCCTTAGAAAGAGGTACTACCTCTAACTCTTATGTAATTGAAGGTGATAAAACGGCAATTATTGACCCGCCTGTAGAAAGCTTCATGAAAATTTATCTCGAAGCATTACAACAGACGGTCAATTTGAAAAAATTGGATTATGTTATTTTGGGTCATTTCAGCCCCAATCGCATACCCACTTTTAAGGCGTTGCTAGAATTGGCTCCCCAGATTACCTTTGTTTGTTCCCTACCGGCGGCGGGTGATTTACGTGCAGCTTTCCCTGATGACAACTTAAATATTTTGGCGATGCGGGGTAAAGAAACCCTGGATTTAGGTAAGGGTCATGTGTTGAAGTTCTTGCCAATTCCTAGTCCCCGATGGCCGGCTGGGCTTTGTACCTACGACGTGCAAACCCAAATTCTCTACACCGATAAGATTTTCGGCGCTCATATCTGTGGCGATGATGTATTTGATGATAACTGGGAATCTTTCAAAGAAGACCAACGTTATTACTTCAACTGTTTGATGGCTCCCCATGCTATCCATGTGGAAGCAGCATTAGAGAAAATCTCTGACTTACAAGTGAGAATGTATGCTGTCGGTCACGGGCCTCTGGTACGTACCAGTTTAATCGCCCTTACGCAAGCATATACAGATTGGAGTAAAGCCCAAAAAGACCGAGAGATTTCCGTTGCCTTACTTTATGCTTCAGCTTACGGTAATACTGCAACTATAGCGCGGGCGATCGCTCTCGGATTAACTAAAGGCGGCGTAGCAGTCAAATCCATCAACTGCGAATTTGCTACACCGGAAGAAATCCAAAGCAATTTAGAACAAGTTGATGCTTTTCTCATCGGTTCCCCTACAATCGGTGGTCATGCACCAACCCCTATTAACACTGCTTTGGGTATTGTCCTCAAAGTTGGCGATAACAACAAACTAGCTGGGGTGTTTGGTTCCTATGGCTGGAGTGGTGAAGCCTTAGACATGATTGAAGGTAAACTACGGGACGCGGGATATCGCTTTGGTTTGGAAACCCTGAAGGTGAAATTTAAGCCAGACGATGTTACCCTCAAATTCTGTGAAGAAGTGGGTACAGACTTCGCCCAAACCTTGAAGAAAGCCAAGAAAGTGCGTGTACCCCAACAAGCCGCTACCCCTGTAGAACAAGCTGTAGGTCGCATTGTCGGCTCAGTTTGTGTCATTACCGCCAAACAAGGCGATGTGTCTACAGGAATGCTTGGTTCTTGGGTATCTCAAGCCACCTTTAACCCACCAGGTTTAACTGTCGCCATTGCGAAAGAACGGGCGATTGAATCCCTTATGTATCCTGGTGGTAAATTTGCCTTGAATATCTTACCTGAAGGCAATCATCTAGAATACATGAAGCATTTCCGCAAAAACTTCGCCCCAGGGGAAGACCGTTTTGCTAACTTCACCACTACAGAAGCTGACAACGGTTGCACTGTTTTAGCTGACGCTTTAGCTTATGTGGAATGCTCGGTTGACCAACGCCTAGAATGTGGCGACCATTGGGTAGTATATGCAACTGTTGACAACGGCAAGTTACTCAAGCCAGATGATGTAACTGCTGTTAATCACCGCAAAACTGGTACTCATTATTAACAGTGTAGGGGTGTAGGGGGGTAAGGGTGTAGGGGTGTAGGGGTTTTCAATACCTAAACCTCTATACCCATATTTTCCTACCTCACAGATGTAGGTTTTTATTGAACCTCACACCCCCATACCCCTATACCCCCATGCCCCCACACCCCTCTCTCAACTAAAGCTACCCGTTTAGTAAATGAGTGTGTAAACTTTATAGAGCAAATAGCTGTAAATATGCCTTAAATGGGCAAAATTATATTTTATAGAAGCTGCTATTAGATTACAAATTCAAGAAAATTTTTTAGCAAAACTATGGAGCAAAGCCAGCCAGAAAAGCGCCACCACCTTGAAGAAGAGTTTCAAGCATTTGAACAAGAATTCCAAGCATCCCTGGAAGAGCTGGAGCATCTTTTACAGGAAAGCTCAACTGAGGATGAAGAAATAACTGCTACACCTACTGATAATATTGGTGAATTTGCAGCTTTGGACGATGAAACTGATATTGATTTAGCAGCCTTGGAAGATGCGGTTGCTGATATTGAAAATTATTTAGAAGAAATCACAAAGTCCAAATAGTCGCTACCCAACACAGCTACGTCAATGTATTACCTATTAAGCGTTTAACTGTCGCTGTACTTCGTACAACATTAAGGCGGATGTAATTGCCACATTCAAAGATTCTACACCAGGACTCAGGGGAATTTTCACTTCCTGGTCTGCCATCGCCGCTAAATCAGGTGACAAGCCAGCGCCTTCATTCCCTAATAAAATTAAACTGGGTTTGTGCCAGTCTATTTCCCAATAAGTTAACTTGGCAGTGGGTAGAGTAGCTACCACCTGCATTCCTGCTTGCTGGCAAAGCTGTACTGTTGCTTTTAAATCTTCACTAACTGCGGTGGCTAAACGAAACCACTGTCCAGCCGAAGCCCGTAGAACTTTCGGGTTATCTAAATCTACACTATCTTGACTCAGCCATAACCCGGAAGCACCAGCCGCCGCCGCCGTGCGAATGATTGTCCCTAAATTACCAGGGTCTTGGATGGTTTCCAAGGCTAAGACTACGCCTGTAAATGGTATTTGGCTTTGGAGTTCGCTACGCTTCGCTGTTGCCACTACCCCATCTGGTTGTACAGTAGTAGCGATCGCCACTAATACTTCTTCACTGACAATCTCCGAGCGATCGCATCGGCTACAAGCATCTTCCCACAATGTTGGATGGTTTGCTTCCCATTCCGGAGTACAACACACCACCTCTAGGGGATAATCCATTGCACAAGCTTCTTCTAACAAGTGCGTCCCTTCCAACAAGAACAGACCTTGTCTATGCCGTTCCTTGGTAGAGTGCAGCTTACGAATTTGCTTTACTAATGAATTTTGTAAACTTGTTAACATTGCTAATGCTGAAGTCTGAATATTTAACAACGTCAGCACTCATAACTCAGCACTGAATTTATGCGGAACCCGGGACTTGAACCCGGAAGCCTTGCGGCACTAGAACCTGAATCTAGCGCGTCTGCCAATTCCGCCAGTTCCGCTTGCGGTTTGTTTATCGACCGTTTTTGATTATTGCCTAATTATTGATCTTTGTCAATCTAAATTATGAGGTTTCTGGACTGTCCACAAGTTGGGTAGCCCGCAGCAAATATGTCTATGGTACTAAAAATAATCATCTTGACATGATTACGCTTTGATAGAAATTAGAGTTGACAAAATGGGAATTATTCATAAGTGGATAATTGCTGATGGCTTAATTTGCAGTAGTGAGGGCATATGACAAGATTTTATTGAGTATTTATTTTTACATAAAAACAATGCTCTGTATTAAGTCGTCGATAAATTTAGTCAAAACCTCTAAACCTTGCTACTAATAGTTTTTAGCCATCAAACTAGACCACAAACATGATTTAGCAGTACAAGACATAACTACAAAAATGTAGACAAATCAAATCTTTACTGTAGAATCAAAACCAACTTCTAACCTAGAAAATACGTGTTTATTTTGGAGGTAGGCTTATTAATACTTCTAGCAGCTTACCAGATGCCAAACTGGTGCCAGAAGCAGACTCCTCAGTCTTGCAAATTTGGGGTGGGCATCCCTTACGGGGTCATGTCAAAATTAGCGGGGCCAAAAATTCAGCATTGGTAATCATGGCTGGAGCCTTGCTTTGTTCAGGAGATTGCCGGATTCGTAACGTTCCCTTATTGGCGGACGTAGAACGAATGGGTGAGGTAATATCGGCGTTGGGTGTACGCTTAACACGACAAGCAGACATCATAGACATCAATGCCAGCGAAATTAAGACATCAAAAGCTCCCTACGAGCTAGTTACCCAGTTACGAGCTAGTTTCTTCGCCATAGGAGCCATTCTGGCAAGGTTAGGCGTAGCACAAATGCCATTACCGGGCGGTTGCGCCATTGGAGCCAGACCCGTTGATCTGCACGTCCGAGGATTGCAAGCAATGGGTGCAGAAGTACAGATTGAACATGGCATTTGTAATGCCTATGTTCCTGGTAGTGGTGGTAGGTTGAAAGGAGCCAAAATTTACCTAGATACTCCCAGTGTGGGAGCGACAGAAACCTTGATGATGGCAGCCACCCTCGCTGATGGCGAAACCATCTTAGAAAACGCTGCACGGGAACCAGAAGTGGTCGATTTGGCTAATTTCTGCAAGGCAATGGGAGCAAATATTCAGGGCGCTGGCACTAGTACAATTACTATTGTTGGTGTCCCTAAGTTACACTCCGTTGACTACAGCATTATTCCTGATCGCATCGAGGCTGGAACCTTCCTCGTTGCCGGAGCCATCACCCGTTCCGAAATTACCCTTTCCTCAGTAGTACCAGATCATTTAATCCCATTAATTGCCAAGTTGCGGGATATTGGCGTAACCATCATCGAGGAAAGTCCAGATTGCTTACGCATTCTTCCTGCCGAAATCCTCAAGGCTACAGATATTGATACCTTGCCCCATCCTGGGTTTCCCACGGATATGCAGGCACCATTTATGGCCTTGTTAACTTTGGCAGAAGGCGACAGCATTATTAACGAATCAGTATTTGAAAATCGCTTGCGCCATGCCTCAGAGTTAAATCGCTTAGGGGCAGATATTCGGGTGAAAGGCAACACTGCTTTTGTACGAGGAGTGCCAATTTTATCCGGTGCGCCAGTCATCGGTACCGACTTACGAGCATCAGCCGCGTTAGTCATAGCTGGATTAGCCGCCGAAGGTAAAACCACAATTCAGGGCTTACATCATCTTGATCGGGGCTACGATCAAATTGATGTAAAGTTGCAACAATTGGGAGCTAAAATCCTCCGAGTACGCGAAGAGTCAGCGAATGCTGAAGTAGCCGCTAATAACAATGCGTCGCCAGCATCGATTTCTACTTAGGTAGGGGTGTAGGGGTGTAGGGGTGTAGGGGTTTAGCAGGTAGTTTTTCTCCTCTGCTCCTCTGCTCCCCTGCTTTTTCACTCCCCAATCCCCAATCCCCAATCGCTATACTAACTGTGGGAGGCTGTTGATACTTTGTTTTACCAACTGGCTATATCATGTCCTTGTGCAAATCTCCGCTCATCGGTTTAAAAGCTGACTCGTTTCGTCATCCACTAGACCTGGAAGCTACTACATCTCTCAAGCAAATACCAGGCTTGGATATGTTGGTACGAAATTTACTAGGGCCAATGGCGGAACAAGTTTTTTATGTGGAAAATATTGCTTCAAGTGTTTTGGTAGGGGAAAAACAACTGCCTGATTTACATAAGCTGTTGTTAGAAGCTTGCAAAATTTTGGATATTGAGCCTCCCCAGTTGTATGTCAGACAACATCCGGCTCCTAATGCCTACACTTTTGCTATGCGGGGTAAGCAACCTTTTGTGGTGCTGCATACTTCCTTAATTGATATCCTAACTCCAGAGGAAATCCAGGCAGTTATTGCCCATGAATTAGGACATCTCAAGTGTGACCACAGTGTTTATCTGACACCTGTAAATTTATTAGTATTAGCAGCCTCAGCAGTCCCCAATATTGGGGCTTTTATGGCTCAAGCTATCCAGGCACAACTTTTAGAATGGGTACGTTGTGCTGAGTTTACCTGCGATCGCGCCGCATTACTAGCCACCCAAGACCCGAAAGTCGTGATGTCAGTTTTAATGAAGTTGGCTGGAGGTTCACCCACCCTAGCACCGCAGCTTAATCTGGATGCTTTTATTGACCAGGCTCGTGCTTACGACGATATTAGTAAAAACGAAATGGGGGAAATGGTTAAAGCTGCCCGTACTGCTCAATTAACCCACCCTGTACCAGTCCTCCGCGCACGAGAAATTGACAGTTGGGCAAGTAGCCAAGAATACCAATCTTTATTGCAAAATCATGGTCAGAAATACACCAGTGAAGTAGCATCAAAAGGTGGCTGGCGGAATTGGTAAGAAGGATTTGGGGATTGGTGAGCCAGCGCGGTATTATCCCAAGGGGAGAGGCTAGCGCCTGGCGAACCCTGAAGGAGTTATTAGGTATGATTTATTTTGAATTTTGTAGCGCTTGCGCTTCCCGCAGGGTATTTTGAATTTTGAATTGATTTATCCTGTTCCCTTTGCTGTATTTTTCTGTGAACATAAGATTTTTGTTATGTTACGCTTGAAATAGCGACCTGTACAGAAAGTGTGTACAGATTGAGCAAAAATGTACTGCATTCAATTTGAAAGTACACAAAGGGAGCTTTTAATACTTATGCTTTCTAACACTTACACTTACACACAAGCACGAGATCGTTTGTCTGAATTATGCGACAAAGTTACTTCAGAACGTGATTTTGTAGTTATTACACGTCGGAATGCTGAAAATGTCGCTTTAATACCTGTTGATGAGCTTTCGAGTCTTTTAGAAACTGCTCATCTTTTACGTTCCCCACGTAACGCTGAACGTTTGCTAAGGGCTTTAGATAGAGCCAAATCAGGTGTTGTGGAATCTCAAAGTTTGGATGATATTCGTAAGGAGTTAGGGCTTGACCAAAAAGAAGAGTCACAAAAACCAATCAAACGAAGAAGTTCCAGTAACTCCAAAGCAAAGAAAAACAGTATTTCAACCTGAATTTTTAGAAGACCTAAAATTTTGGGTAGAAACTAATCAACGAGTTGCCTTAAAGGCTTTGGATCTTGTCAAAGAGATTTGCCGAGATCCTTTTAACGGAAAAGGCAAGCCTGAACCTTTAAAATATTTAGATCCTGATACTTGGTCTCGTCGGTTAACACAAGAACATAGAATTGTATACCTTGTTAAAGACGATGAAATAAATTTTTTACAAGCCCGCTATCATTATTAATTGTTCAAAAATATAAAGAATTCTTCTGTATCTAAAAACTCTAAAAAACTATCTTGATAAAACGATAAAAGCTCCTTTAAAATAGCCAAGAGGAGCTTTTATTTTGTTTCGTAGTGGCGACCAGTACCAAACAGAGGGAGCGATCGCTCTGTTAAAAAAATCTTCGGTGAATAATCGCGTCTCTCCAAAGCGATTTATCATAACTGTGGTTAACTCACAACTACCACCATGACAGCTATATCCAGTCCCATCAACCTATTTGAATATGAACATTTAGCCAAAACTCATCTATCTCAGATGGCTTTTGACTACTACATTAGTGGGGCTGGGGATGAAATCACATTACAAGAGAATCGTACAGTCTTTGAACGTATCAAACTGCGTCCGCGAATGCTAGTGGATGTTAGCCAAATTAACCTCACAACCTCTGTTTTGGGACAACCTCTGCAATTACCTCTATTAATTGCACCGATGGCGTTTCAATGTTTGGCTCATGCAGAAGGTGAACTAGCCACAGCAATGGCGGCTGCATCGGCTGGGATGGGTATGGTTTTGAGTACTTTGTCTACCAAAAGTTTAGAAGAAGTAGCCGAGGTTGGTAGTAAATTTTCCGATTCCCTACAATGGTTTCAACTTTACATTCATAAAGATAGGGGTTTAACTCGCGCTCTGGTAGAAAGGGCTTATGCAGCAGGTTACAAAGCGTTATGTTTGACTGTGGACGCTCCCGTACTCGGACAACGGGAACGAGATAGACGTAATGAATTTGTGTTACCGCCAGGTCTGCATTTGGCTAATCTCACAACAATTTCCGGGTTAGATATTCCCTATGCGCCAGGAGAATCTGGGTTGTTGACCTATTTTGCTCAACAACTCAACTCGGCTTTAACATGGGATGACTTGGAATGGTTGCAGTCTTTATCTCCCCTACCGTTGGTACTGAAAGGAATTTTGCGGGGTGATGATGCGGCGCGGGCGCTGGAATGTGGAGCTAAAGCAATTGTAGTGTCCAATCATGGAGGTAGACAATTAGATGGTGCGATCGCCTCACTAGATGCCCTCTCAGAGATAGTCGCAGCCGTCAATGGTAAAGCCGAAGTCTTACTAGATGGAGGAATCCGCCGGGGTACAGATATTATCAAAGCCTTAGCAATAGGCGCTCAAGCTGTACTCATAGGTAGACCAATTTTATGGGGACTCGCAGTAGGAGGACAAGCAGGCGTATCTCACGTTATCTCTTTACTACAAAAGGAGTTAAATGTGGCAATGGCGCTGATGGGCTGTTCTCAGTTACAAGATATTGATTCTAGTTTTCTGCATTTTAAGTAAGTAAAGGAGAATTTTAATTTATTCCTTGCATTAAACTTAATTGCTGTACTATAATAGTCAAGTTGCCTCCAAGGGCGGGTGGCGAAACTGGTAGACGCACCACACTCAAAATGTGGCGACCTTGCGGTCATAGGAGTTCGATTCTCCTCCTGCCCACTGTTAACTAGATAAAAAAAAAGATGCGATTAAAAAGATGGGAATCCCCCCGCAAAGAAGGGAGAAACGACAAGGGCAGAGGCGGCTCTGCAAGAAAGCGACAACTCAAGAAACAAAGACAAATGTTACGGCAAAAGCTCAAAGAAGCTAACCAGCCAGACAAGAAACAGAATAACCAAGGTGGGGAAGATAAACAAATCTTCCCCATTTTTTTTCCCTGCGTGTGTCAGATAATTTTGAAAGAGAGACGCGATAAATCGTCGTCTCTATAAGGTTGTGCGATCGCCTATATTCAAACAGATATTTTCACCGGGATGGAAATGCGTAGACGTAGCCCGCCTTGTAGAGACGCGATTCATCGCGTCTTCTTCCTTCCCATCATTTACACAATACAAATAATTCCGAGTTTTTTGGGTTAGCAATTACATCAATGCAAAGCAATAATTGCATCAATCTTTGTATCCAGCAAAAATGTAATTATGAGTCATGACGATCCTCAACCAAAAAACAACAAACCCAAATACAAAGGTAAATATCGAATTGATTCAACCCGTTTACCAGCATGGAATTATGCTAGTGATAGTGGATATTTCATTACTATTTGCACGGATGGTAAGAAATGCTTTTTTGGTGAGGTTGTGCAGGGTGAAATGCAGCGATCGCCTATTGGAGAAATTGCTTATAAACTGTGGTGTGAGATTCCTAATCATTTTTCCAATTGCCAGATAGATGCGTTCTGCGTCATGCCTAATCATATTCATGGAATTTTGATTATTAATCAAACACAAAAAGACGCGATTCCAATACAAAAACAAGAACAAGACGCGATGAATCGCGTCTCTACAAGTCAATTGGGGGATGGGGAACGGGGCGGGGTTACTGGGTTATTTAACCCGATGTTGTCTAAGAATTCCCTTTCTAAAATTGTTAGGTGGTACAAAGGACGATGTTCGTTTGAAATTAATCAAATCTATCAAGGTTTTGGATGGCAACAAAGGTTCCATGACAACATAATTCGTGATGAATTCGCCCTAGATCGCATTAGACAATACATTATTAATAACCCAATCAATTGGGAACGCGATAGCCAACGACCACCCCATCCCCCCTTGTAGAGACGCGATTCATCGCGTCTTGTTCTTGAAATTAATTCAAAAGCCTAAAGTTTAAATTTATTTTGTTAATTTTAGTATTAGAAAGATACCCATTTTTTGACATGGGTATCTGGTGTATTATGAGGACTTTAGGATTCTCTACCCGAAGCCCAAGTATCACGCCATTTGACTGTACCTTCTTTCGCCACTACCCAGCGACGATTTAAGATATTTTCTCGCAGAGGCGATCGCCCTTCTCGCAACATGGCATATTTATAACTAATGAGTTTACCTGCGCTTTCATCAAAAGGAATCTCGGCAAACCAAGTATTAGAGTTGATATATTCCAAGGGATAGGCTTTACTAATATCCCAGTTACCCAATTCTGGACAGTCACCGACAACTACGATAGTTTCGCCTGGTTGAGTATATACGCCATTGAGTTGAACGCGGATAATGGTTTGTGCCTTCACCCGTTCGCCTACATGACTTAAAACGATGACTCCCCGTTCTTCGAGTGGTAGGTTGTAAATTTTACCGTCTTTGACCTCAAATTTATTCCGAGTCACCGCACAAGTATGTTCACCATCTGGTAAATCTGTTTGGACTTCTGGTAAAGTCACCTCTCCACCACGATTGAGGGCGACGAAGCAAACAGAAGAACGATAGCGGCGGACATAACAATAAACATCAGGTGTGAGGTATTTTTGCCACTGGCTACCCATAGAGACGGCTGGATTTAATCGCCGGATACCAGACAACAATCGGAGGTATCTATAAACCTCAGTATCAGTATCCCAATTTTCCATCATGGGGCGGTTATAGGGGTCATTACCGCCGTTAGTATCATCGTGCAGATATTGTTCTGTACCGTAATAGATACATGGAATACCCCGTGATGTCATAATCAGAGCGATCGCTACTTTCAACATCGCCGGATCAGGATTGAGGGATTGAAAGCGGGGCATATCATGGTTATCAACAAAGGTGATTAACTCCGTAGCCCCGTTGTAGCGATAATCTTGGTCAAATACTTCTTGGATGAGATGGAATCCCCCTTCTGCGCCTTGGGCTAGTGCGCCGCGAATTGCTACGCACAGTCCAAAATCAAGTAAAGTCATGCCGGAATTATTGGCAAATTCCACCGATAGATCGTCACTGGGATGATTGTAAATCCACTCACCAAAAATAAACACATCTGGTTTGTGATTATACATATCACCAGTAAATTCTTGCCAAAACCAAATCGGCATATGTTTAACAGTATCTACCCGCAGCGCATCCACACCCCGGTCTAGCCATTGCTTAATTGCAGACTTGATATAGTTTCGGTACTCAGTATTATTTTCATTAAAAGTAGCTAAACCAGCCAGTTCACAGTTTTGGACTTGCCAATCATCTTCCCAGTTCTGTACTTCACCATAGTGGTGATACCAATGATTCACATCATCATTGAAGTCGGCAATTTTTACCCCATCATCATATAATTCGCCTTTGCTACCACTAGTATCAGGACTGCTATGGTTGCAGACGATATCAAGTATAAGCTTCATTTTCCGCTTGTGTAATTCTGTAACTAAGCGGTCAAAAGTGGTATTTTTGGTTTCTTGAGTATTGTTTAAGGAAGGGTCTTCTCCATTGCCAATATAGCGAGGATTTAGCCGTTTAAAATCTTTTGTCCAATAGCCGTGCATAGCGGCATTACCAACAAATAATTCCTCGACTTGTTCAAATAAAGGAGTTAACCAAAGTGCGGTTACTCCCATATCTTTTAGATAGTCTAATTTATCAATAACTCCTTGTAAGTCGCCTCCCCAATACTTACCCCAATCTTCTCCATTTGGGTCATAAAGTTCTGGATTATAGCCTTCGCTATTTTCAGGATCGCCATCATAAAAACGATCAACTACTAGAAAGTAAATTGTTTCTTGACGAAATTCAATATCCCTAGTGTAGAGAAATTCTAAATCTATTTCTGTCTCTGGCGTAGGCGATTCGATTAATGCTTGTACCTCTGCATTAGCATTTTCGACTTTGTATTGCTCTTCGGAAAATTGTGATGGTGGTGTTTGTACCATAAAAAAATGCAGTTTTTAATGCGATATGAAGTATGTATAAACAGAGATACAAATTTTTGTATTTCCGCGTTTCCGTAAACCATAGGTATTATCTATCTAATTTTTTTTTATGCACATCTATCTTTGGGCAAGTTGTGATTAAGCTTTGCCAGAAGCCAATTTCAAGCAATATTGTCTATTAATTAGAAAAATTAAAAATATGAAATTCGCAAATAATACTACTTTTAGCTAACAATAAATATTCCTTTCGGTTCTAGTCAATTGGCTCAGTGACAAATCATGATTCTATCTGGTGCATGACTGAAAAGTGTGTAATCGATGACATTTGTTTTTGGTGATATTTTTCACAACACGTTATTTAAGGGGAGGATACTGCATGAAAATTGGCGCTCACTACTTGGGTAATGGAGAGTGTGAATTTACAGTTTGGTCTCCAACATTAAACAGCGTTGCAGTGCAAATCTTAAAACCAGAACAGCAATTAATTCCGCTTAAACCTCAAGGGGAAGGATATTGGCAGATAAAAGTAAATGATGTGTATCCGGGTACGCTTTATCGATATCAATTAAATGACCAAGAAGCCTTTGCTGACCCAGCTTCCCAATATCAACCAGAAGGAGTTCACGGAGCTTCTCAGGTGGTCGAACATCAGTTTGAATGGACAGATGAAACTTGGTCTGGTGTTCCCTTAGAATCGATGATTTTCTATGAACTTCATGTAGGGACATTCACGCCGGAAGGAACTTTTACAGCTATCATTCCTCGTTTACCAGAACTAAGGGAATTGGGTATTAACGCGATTGAACTTATGCCGATCGCTCAATTTCCGGGTGACGATCATATTGAGCCTGATTTAGCATACCGTAACTGGGGTTATGACGGCGTTTATCCGTTTGCTGTGCAAAATTCCTACGGGAGTCCTTCAGATTTAAAGCAATTTGTCAATGCTTGTCACGAAAATGGTATTGCTGTAGTGCTGGATGTGGTTTATAACCACTTTGGCCCAGAAGGTAATTACATGGGACAATTTGCGCCCTATTTTACTAGAACATATAAGACACCTTGGGGCAATGCGATGAATTTCGATGATGCCTATAGTCAAGGTGTGCGGAATTATTTTATTGAAAATGCGCTGTATTGGTTGGGGGAGTTCCACATAGATGGGTTGCGGTTGGATGCGATTCAAGCAATCTATGATTTGGGTGCAAAGCATTTCTTGCGGGAATTGGCGGAGGTTGTACATAACTTCTCCCAAGGGGGAACATGGAAACGCTATTTAATTGCTGAAAGTGACTTGAATAATCCCCAAATCATTCGTCCGGTAGAATCGGGTGGTTATGGACTTGATGCACAGTGGAGTGATGACTTTCACCACGCATTACACGCATTGTTAACAGGCGATCGCCAAGGTTATTATCAAGACTTCGGTAAGTGTGCGGATTTAGCTAAAGCTTACGCAGATACTTTTGTCTATGATTGGCGGTATGCACCACACCGTAAACGTTTTCATGGTATATCATGCCGCGATCGCCCATTATCTCAGTTTTCGGTATGTATCCAAAATCATGACCAAATAGGTAATCAAATGAAGGGGGAACGCTTATCTGAGCGGATTTCCTTTGCGGGTTTGAAGTTAGCGGCTGGTGCTGTGTTGCTATCGCCTTATTTACCGTTGTTATTTATGGGTGAAGAATATGGCGAAACTGCACCTTTTATATATTTTGTGAGTCATTCTGACCCGGATTTGATTCAAGCTGTACGTGCTGGACGCAAGGAAGAGTTTGAAGCGTTCCATTATGCGGAAGACCCACCAGACCCCGAATCGGCGGAAACTTTCCTACGTTGTAAACTCAACTGGGAATTACGGAATCAAGGTCAGCACAAGGTTTTATGGGATTGGTATCGTCAGTTAATTCATTTACGCAAAACTCATCCCGCATTGCAGAATTATGACCGCGACAGTATCGCAGCAACTAGTGATGAAGATAAGCAAATAGTTGTGGTGTGGCGTTGGTGTGAGTCTGGGGAAGTGATATTGGCGATGAATTTTAATACGTCTTTGGTGTCGCTGGTTTTACCAATTCAGCAGAGTGCGCGCAAGTTGTTAGATTCTTCTGGTTGTGGAGGGGTTGAGATGTTGTCTGTGGGGGAGGAGGTTGTTTTACAGCCTACAAGTTTGGTTTTGTATGAGGTTTAGGAGGTTTTTTAAAGCGGAGGAACACATAGGTAAGCGCGGAGTGTTTTTTGGGTTTATTAAATTAAGAGTTAAAATTTATGCGAATTCCTAAAGCTACTTATCGTATTCAGTTTACACCAGAGTTTGGGTTTGATGATGCTAGAGCGATCGCATCTTACCTGGCTGATTTAGGTATTTCTGATTTTTATGCTTCGCCGATTTTTAAGGCTAGAACTGGTAGTACACATGGTTATGATGTGGTGGATGCGTCACAACTTAATCCCCAATTAGGAACTACTGAGGCTTTTGAGGCGTTGGTGGCTAAATTACAGTCTCTGGGTCTGGGTTGGTTGCAAGATATTGTCCCGAACCACATGGCTTATAGTAGCGAAAATCCATATTTAATGGATGTGCTGGAACATGGCCCAGATTCGAGTTATACCGACTACTTTGATGTGTGTTGGAACTCTCCATTTGCTAATAGTCAGGAGCGCATCTTAGCTCCTTTATTAGGCGATTTCTATGGTGAGTCTCTAGAAAAAGGTGATATTCAACTACAATATGAGCAAAATGGTTTAACTGTTAACTATTACAGCTTAAAGTTGCCATTGCGGTTAGAATCTTACACTAAGTTTATTACCCAAAATTTAGGCAAACTTACACGTACACTGGGACGGAATCACCCTGATTTTATTAAACTTTTAGGCATTCTCTACATTCTGAAAAGTGTTCCCTCGGAAGTTGCAGGGAAACAGCGACAAGACCAAATCGCTTTTATCAAAGGTTTGATTTGGGAACTCTACACCAGTAATGATGATATCCACGCATTCATTGAGGAAAATATTCAAATATTTAATGGTAATCCAGGTAATTCTGAAAGTTTTAATTTGTTAGATGATTTGCTCAACGACCAATTCTATCGCCTCGCTTTCTGGAAAGTTGGGGCGGAAGAAATGAACTATCGCCGCTTCTTTACTGTTAACGAATTGATTTCCGTGAAAGTAGAAGAAATGCGCGTGTTTAACAATACCCATAATTTAATTCACCAATTAGTAGAACAGGGCATATTTACTGGATTAAGAATTGACCACATTGACGGACTTTATCAACCGACGCAGTATTTAGAACGTCTGCGAGAAAAGATGGGGGATGTTTATGTTACGGTTGAGAAGATTTTAGAATTAACTGAAGATTTACCAGAAAATTGGGATATTCAAGGTACGTCTGGATATGATTTTCTGAATTATATTAATGGTGTCTTTTGCCAATCAGCAAATGAATCATCGTTTGACAATATTTACCATAAATTTATTGGGAAACCTGTAGATTACCCATCCCTTGTAAATGAGAAAAAACACCTGATTTTAGAAAAGAATTTAGCGGGTGACGTGGATAACTTGGCAAGTTTACTGAAAAATATTGCCAGCAAATACCGCTATGGGAACGATTTTACATTGAATGGGTTGAAAAGAGCGATCGCCACAGTTCTGACCCTATTCCCCATTTACCGCACTTATATCACCCCCGATGGGATTGGAGATAGCGATAAAGCCTGCATTCAAGGAGTCATCGAGGCTGCGAAAAAACAAGTACCTCTATTGCAGCATGAGATGAAATTTATAGAAAAAGTCATGCTGCTGGAGTTCGATGATTCTCTTAACCAAACAGAACGGGAACAGTGGATATATTTTGTTTTGCGGATGCAGCAATACAGTGGGCCTCTCATGGCTAAAGGTGTAGAAGATACTACCTTATATGTCTACAACCGTCTGCTTTCCTTGAATGAAGTAGGCGGAAATCCCAGCCATTTCGGTATTACTGTCGATAAATTCCATCACTTTAACCAACAACACCAAGCTAACTGGCCTCACACCATGAACGCCACAGCCACCCATGACACAAAGCGCGGTGAAGATGTGAGAGCAAGGTTAAATGTGTTGTCGGAGATTCCCCAGGAGTGGGAAGAACAGGTAAATCAATGGAGCCAACTTAATCAGATACATCGTAGCAATAACCAACCCGATCGCAATGACGAATATTTTCTCTATCAAACTCTGGTAGGTGCGTTTCCCTTTGCAGAACACGAACAAGGGTCTTTTGTCCAGAGAGTGCAAGACTACATGATTAAAGCCATTCGGGAAGCAAAAGTACATACTGCATGGTTGCGTCCCGATAATGAGTACGAAGAAGCTTGTACCTCTTTTATTCAGAAAGTACTTGACCCAAACTTATCACGGCAATTTTTACAAACTTTTCGCCCCTTTCAAGAAAAAATAGCCGAATATGGCATATTTAATTCTCTTTCCCAAACTCTCTTGAAAATTGCTGCTCCTGGTGTACCCGACTTCTACCAAGGAACAGAACTCTGGGACTTAAGCTTAGTTGACCCCGACAACCGTCGCCCCGTAGATTTTGAATCACGCCGTGGATATTTAAACACCATCCAAGAGCAAAGCAAAACCGATATTCTCGGCTTAATTTCCGAACTACTCCATCAAAAAACCGACGGTAGAATCAAACTATTTTTAACACTCCAAGCCCTCAAAGCCAGAACACAATACCTTGCATTATTCCAAGACGGCGAATATCTCCCGTTAGAAGTTCACGGAACCCACGCCAACCATATCATCGCATTTGCCAGACAAAAAGGTGAGCAAACAGCGATCGCCATCGCCCCCCGCTTCCTCACTACCCTCACCCCCCCAGGAAAACCCCCACTAGGCGAAATCTGGCAAGATACTCACCTAAAACTCCCCCCCCAAACCTGGTACAACCCCCTCACCCACCAAACCCTACAAACCGAAGACACCCTACCCATCGCCCAAGCCCTAAACCACTTCCCCGTAGCCCTGTTAATCGCCGAATAACTCTTTTTCCTCTTTTCTTTGCGCCTTCGCGCCTCTGCGTGAGAAAAAACCCATGACCAAACACACCGTCAGAACCTACATCAAACAAACCTGGAAAACCCTCACCCGCTCCCATCAACATTTACTAGAATCCGCCCAAGACACCAAACTAGAACACCAACCCAACACCCCTTGGATTATCTACATCTCCCCCCAAGAAGACTGTAATACAGTCAAGTCCGTATTAGAGCGATCGCTTTCGACAAAAGAGATGCAGCAAATAGAAATTCGCACCTTACCCAGCGAAGTTGAAGCCATCCAAGAACACGGATTGTTATATCTCCCAGGCCCTTACGTCGTCCCTGGCGGTCGTTTTAATGAAATGTATGGTTGGGATAGCTATTTTATTTTGCTTGGACTGTTGCAAGATGAAGAATGGGAACTAGCTCAAAGTCAAGTTGATCAGCTACTTTACCAAGTCCAGCATTACGGTACAATCCTCAACGCCAACCGTACTTATATGCTGACGCGATCGCAACCCCCCGTCCTGAGTATGATGGTCTTGGCGTTATTCCAACACACCCAAGACCAAGCATGGCTGAAATCAACCCTGCCATTGCTGGAACAGTTTTATTACTACTGGGTAGTACCACCGCATCTAAACTCAGCCACAGGCTTATCTCGATACTACGCTTTAGGCGAAGGCCCAGCACCAGAAGTATTATTTTCCGAGCTAGATGAAGCCGGACGCAGCCACTACGAACGCGTCAAGGAATATTACAAAACATTTGAGATTGATGACTATGATGTGAGTTTGTTTTATGACTCAGAAAAAGACGAACTCACAGACTTATTTTACAAAGGCGATCGCTCCATGCGCGAGTCTGGTTTTGATATCACCAACCGCTTTGGCCCCTTCAGCGTTGATATCGTCCATTATGCGCCTGTCTGTCTGAACAGCCTGCTTTATCAAATGGAGCAAGACTTGACGCAAATTCACAAGATTTTAGATAATCCAGAACTTGCAGAACAATGGAGCGATCGCGCTAATATCCGCCGTGAGCGTATCAATCAATACCTGTGGGATGAAGAAAAAGGAATTTATTTAGACTATCACTTCTACAGTGGCAAACGCCGTCATTATGAATTTGCCACCACCTTCTATCCCCTGTGGACAGGATTATCCTCCCCAGAACAAGCCCAACGCATTGTAGAAAATCTTTCTTTATTTACAGCCCCAGGAGGAATCTTCACCAGCACACACGTGACGGGGAACCAATGGGACGCACCTTTTGGCTGGGCCCCACTCACCTTAATTGCAGTCCAAGGACTTTATCGTTACGGATATCGCGCTGAGGGTGATGATATTGCTCACAAGTTCCTAACTATGGCGATTCAAGAATTTACGAAATATGGCTTTTTTGTAGAAAAATACGATGTAGAGCGCTGTTCTGCTCAAGTTTCCGACGAAATTTGCTTTGGCTATAGTTCTAACGAGATAGGTTTTGGTTGGACGAACGGAGTCATTTTAGAACTATTGGCTAAACTTGACGATTCATGAGGGCTGAGTGTGAATTACAAATTCAGGAAACTGGCGCTTTAACGCGGAAAAAACTGGACACGGGGCTTGTTCTTGTAAATTCTCTGGTTTACTCCAAGTAAAGGGGGCTTTTTGTGCCGCAGACATCCACAATAATTGCTTTGCCCTCGTCATCGCCACATATAGTAAACGATATTCTTCAGCCGTTTTCAGGTGTTTTGCTTGTTCCCAAGCTGACGTTACTTCCGGTATCCCAGTTTCACCATGAAGCGCAGCGCGAATCTGGGCGCGGGCAACTTCTGATAAAGTAAAGTCACCCAAAAACTGGCTTTGGGGCGGAACCCAAAATCTACCAGGAATTAAGTTTTCGTGGAGGAAGGGGATAAAAACATAGTTCCAGTCCAGCCCCTTGGCTTTGTGCATGGTGATAATCGTCAATTGACCATTGCGGGTGTAACGGGCTTCCGAATCATCGGTTTCCACTGGTTCAAAACGTTCGGAATTGACGATTTCACTTAAGGCGGAAAGCATAGCCCCCATTGAGTTGTTACCAGCTATTTGCTTGTTTACCCGTTCCGAAAGTTTATCAGCAGTCGCCAGTTCCGCTTGGTCATAATTTAAGGTCAGGGCGAGGAAAGAAATAATCTGATATAAAGGCAATTCCAAACGTGCGCGCAGTAAGCTACGACAAAGATGAGCAGCTTTTTGGACTACTTCTGACTGGGGTGCAGCTAAGGGGCCGGGATACAAAAATTCTTCTGGTAGACTAGCCAAGGCGTTGAGGTCTTGAGTCGGAATTAATTGGCGCTTTACCAATGCTTCTAAGGCTGCTTTGAGATAATCGGGGGAATGGGGGCGATCGCAAAATTGCAATAACGCTAAAATTTCTTGAGGAACATGAGAACGGCGATCGCTTTCTCCCACATCAAATAGTGTAATATTATGCTCTTTACACTTAGGTTCTAACGCCTCTGCCAACCAACGTCCTTGGCGATTCTCCCGCACTAACACCGCCGCACTCTTGCCCATATCTTCGGTTAATAACTCAACCACCCTTTGAGATAGCAATTCGACAGTGTGATAAATATCACGGGGTGTGTGTAATTCTAATCCCCTACCTACTGGTGCTGGGTTAACATCAGTTTGATGGACAGGACGTATTGTTTGCAGACTAAAGGGCGTGGACAAAGGAACATGGGGAGACTTTTGATTTTTGGCAACGTAAGCACTATTTACCCATTCCAGCGCAAAGTTAGCTGCTGCAATAATCATGGCAGTACTACGACCAGCTTGATCCATTGTCGCTAGTCTAAGAGAGCGATCGCATTCTTGACAAAATTCCCGAAAATAAATTGGATCAGCCGGGGTAAAAGTAGAGTTAATTGCTTGGTTGGGGTCGCCGACGCGGATTAAGTTGACTGTTGACTGTTGACTGTTGACTGTTGATTGTTGACTATTGACTATTGACTGTTGACTATTGACTATTGACTGTTGACTATTGACTATTGACTGTTGACTAGCTGCTAGATCACTTGCCAAAATCTCTAATAACTGTGTTTGCAAGGGGCTAGAATCTTGGGCTTCGTCTTCAAAGACGGCGAAAACTTGGTTTTGCTCAATGCGTCGGGCGCTGTCGTTTTCGAGGACGCGTAGGGCGGCTAAAATCATGTCGTCGTAGTCGATGAAGTCGCGCGATCGCATCAGGTTTTGATACTGTTCGTATAAACCCGCCGCTATTGTTAAAATCTCGTAAGCGTCTGTAGTTTCTTGACTCCATTGCCGTAGTTGCTCTGGTGATATACCAGAACTTTTGGCTTCATGAATCACGGTAGTTGCCAAATCTGGTAAAATTTCCGTCCGCAATACTGACTGGCGACGTAACCTTTCTGTTTCTTCACCATCAAATTGCTGTCCTTCCAATAACCGCAAATAAAGCCGGGGATGATTATTAATCCATTGCTCAACTGCGGTACGAATAAAACGATGGCTTTGGTTAGGGGTAATGAGGGTGACATTTTCTAACTCTAACCCCGACAAATCAGGATGACGACTGGCAATATTCAACGCCAAACCGTGCAGAGTATAAACAGCAAAACCAGTTTGCGGTAAGGATAATTGCTTTAGATAGTGACGAATTTTTGCTTTTATATTGGCAGCCGCCGAGCGAGTAAAAGTAACTACCACCAACTGACGACGAGAAGATGTGCGCGACTCCGCCGCCTGCTGATACTGACGAGCAATAGCGATCGCCGCCGCCGCCGCCATCCCCGTAGATTTACCAGCACCAGGTACAGCCGATACCGCCAAAGGCCCCGATTTCCAGTCAGCCATTTGTTGTTGTCCTGGGCGCAGAGTACTGCGAATTAGAGCAATTCTCTCCTGCAAAAGCGCAACGAATGACGGTTGGGATACTGATACAGTGGCAGTAACATTAGTGTCTGACATATCAATTCAAAATTTAAAATAGCCTACAGCATCGCGTAGCGTCTCGTAGAGAAGGCTTACGCCAACAAAACTCAAAATTAAGAAATAATTACTCAGAACATTGCTCAACGCCCTGCTACTGTTGCTAGCGCTGCTACACTCGCTTTACAGCACTTAAATTATTCGTCAATTTGCCACGAGTCCTTAGTTACATTTTCATCCAAAATTTTTCGCGGACGAACTAGAATAATCACTTTTCCCAATATGGGAAACTCTGGTTCGGTTTCAAACCACTGAAAATCTAACTCGCCATCGTGATCTACGACAAAATAACTAAAATCATTCCATTCCCGTTGAGAACGATCTACCACCACTAATACAGGCCCAGGCTCAGTTTGATTCTGTTTAGGAAAGCGATCGCTCGTAGCTAAAATTGTTACTGGGTCTTCTGCTGCTAACAAAACTTGCCAACCAGGTAAAGCTACCCAAGCTTGTTCACCAGAAAATTTCACTAAGCGAAATGGCTCAATTTCTGCCACGAAGGGAACAGCTTTAAGTTCTTGGGCTTTTAAAGGTAACTCACCCACGACAGGAACAATCCGGGGTAACTCATCTTCTGTATCGAAGCGGAAAAAGGGCGGAATGGGAGCCGGACGCTTAGAAACAACAGTAAAATCTACTAGTAATTGTTCGATTTGTTTCCTAGCTGTTTCGCTGTGAGCAAAACGTAACCCTTTGGCAATGAGACGCGATCGCTCTTGCAAATCTGAGTATTGCCGTGCTAATTTCCAAGCTTGATAGGCAACTGCATCCCCAGGATGGTTAGAGAATCCTTCGGGTAAGATGCGGAAACGAGAGAAATCTTTAATCGCTTTGGCTACTTCCCGCGCTTCATCTGCATCGACTTTATGAGTAAAAGTCAAGTCACCCGCCGCCGCTCGTTCTTCATGGGTCAGCAAACGTAACTCATATAAAACATCACTTCCCCGTGTAGCATAGTGGGCTAAAGTGGCTGCTGATGCTCCTGCTTTTTCTAAAGAATTATAAACTTGAGAACCAACAATTACCTGATTTTGTTGTACTGGTTCAAATCCAGTTGCCTCAAAAATATCTTGAGGATTGTAACCAGATTTTTGTAGAGAGGCGATCGCCTGACCCCATTCCACCCAATTACCTTGTTTTTGTCTTAACTTTCGTAACAATTCTTGTGCCAATTCATTGCTAGTGTTCTCTGGATTAGGAGCATTGGGTGGTAATTCAGTCATATTGCAATTCAAGATTCAACAAAATGTTTTTGTAGCGTTTCGTAGAGAAGAAATGGTAGCAGTGCTGAGATTATAGATTTTGAATAAGACACAATTTAAACGCTCATCAGCTTAACTTTATACTGCATCAGTAAATCTTATTGTAATCTTTAACAGCTAACTATCTCTACACTCTACCGCCAAATATGTTTTTGAGTTATGAATATTACTCATTACAGTAGGGAAAACTATATCAGCAAATTCCCGCAAGGCTTGGTAAGGATAATCTACTAAGCTTGTATGGAATCTAACAATATAAAAATATTTACAGGTAGTAACTTATGGCTGATGCTGTTACCGAAATTCAGACTGGTCGTCGTCAATCGGCAACTTTAGAACGAGCAAAAAAACTGAAAATTTTAGTAGTTGACGATGAGCCAGATAATTTAGACTTGCTTTATCGCACTTTTCGCCGAGATTTTAATGTCCTCAAAGCTGATAGCGGATTAAGTGCCTTAGAAGTATTGGCCGCAGAAGGAGAAGTAGCGGTTATTATCTCCGATCAGCGAATGCCAGAAATGAAAGGAACTGAGTTTTTGAGTAAAACTGTGCCTCAGTTCCCCGATACAGTGAGAATCATTCTGACTGGTTTTACCGATATTGAAGACTTGGTAGAGGCGATTAATGCTGGGCAAGTCTACAAGTATATTACTAAGCCTTGGGATCCTGGCGAACTGAAAGCAGTTGTCCAGAGGGCAGCAGAAACCTATGATTTGCTCAAGCAAAGGACGGAAGAATTGCGCCGTGCTAACGCCCAAATGTCACTGTTAACAGTGTTGGTGCAGGTGACACAAGCCTCAAATAGTTTAGAAGCAATTCTGACACCCATTGCCACGGCATTTGCTGAAAGTTTTACCGTCAATGCTTGTATTTTGCAAATGTTAGAAGGCCAGACTCTAAGCACAATACAAGGCTTTTACAGTCAGGAAGGCACTGTCAACAACTGGCTAAATCAAGACCCACTGACCAACGAAGCGATCGCTACTGGTCAAATTCAGTTAGCTGCCAATATTGCCAAAGACCCCAAATTAGCCGGCATCAGCCAATATCAAGATCACGGTATCCAAGCCCATGTAGTCATCCCCATTACCTACCGCAATGAGATGTTAGGTATACTGTCCCTCCAGTGGCAAAAACCAATCTCTCTACGGGAAGATGAATTAACACTCATCCATCTATCAGCCCAATTGGTAGCGATCGCCCTGGCTAGTAGTCGCTGTAGTCTATAGTCCCTGATATAGTCAAGCCAATTCACAGTTCGCAGTTCGCAATTATCAAGTAGCTGCGAACTGCGTCCGCGTTAGTCTTTCCTACAGAGTGCTACCGCGTTCACCAATTGCGATACTGCGAATTATTTCGGTCAATAATTGCCAACAGAATTGTTATACTGCTGACTTTTCACCACCATTTTCTATATAACGCCGTAAAACTGCATTGATTAAAGCTTTGTATTCTCCATCTTGAGCTTTAAACCACTTCAAAATATCTGGCTCAATCTGTACTAGTCTTTGTGCTTGAGATGCAGGAATCCTTAACGTAGCTTTTTCAAAGAAATCTTCTGTTAATGGTGGGATGTCAGAGTAATCAATCCCTTCATCTTCCATTGTCTCAAGTGCAGCCCAGTTAGTACGAGAGGTATTGTTCAAATCTTTGTCGCTCATACCGATTTGCCCTTCGTGCTGAAATTATCCGAATTACTTCATTTTGTCGTTCTGTCCACACAACAACCGCTATCCCGTTACCGAGAAAACCAATACCTAACCAACGGTCTTCACCGTAGTCAAAACGATCATCTAACTCAACGAACATTGAACTCTCAAACATCTCCGGGACATCAGCGAAATCAATTTCGTGTTTACGAATATTTTCTAGATTTTTCGCTTCATCCCATTCAAACCGCATGAAAGTTTATATAACGCCATAATTATTGTGCATTCTACCTCATCTTATGGTTGACTGTTGACTAATGACTATGGACTAATGACCATTGACTAATGACAAACGAAATTCGTGCTATTTTTGACCGCATTGCCCCCGTCTACGACCAGTTGAATGATTGGCTAAGTCTAGGACAGCATCGCATTTGGAAAGAAATGGCGATTAAATGGACTGGGGCTAAACCAGGAGATACTTGCTTAGATTTATGTTGCGGGAGTGGGGATTTAGCCCTACGTCTAGCACGGCGTGTAGGCTCAACAGGCCAAGTATATGGTGTGGATTTCTCTGCTAACCTGCTAGAAACTGCTAAACAACGCGCCCAATCACAATACCCCCAACCTAACATCTCTTGGGTGGAAGCCAATGTCTTGGATTTACCTTTTGAGGATAATCAATTCGATGCGGCGACAATGGGCTACGGTTTAAGAAATGTCACAGATATTCCCCGTAGCCTGCAAGAACTACACCGCGTACTCAAACCCAATACAAAAGCAGCCATTTTAGATTTTCATCGCCCCAACAATCAACAGTTCCGCACCTTTCAGCAGTGGTACTTAGATAGTATAGTTGTACCACTAGCCGATCGCTTGGGAGTCAAAGAAGAATATGCTTATATCAGCCCCAGCTTAGACCGCTTCCCCATTGGCAAAGAGCAAGTAGAAATAGCCCGTCAAGTTGGTTTTACCTCAGCCACACACTACCCCATTGCGAACGGTATGATGGGAGTATTGATAATTAGTAAATAGGTAATTGGTAATTGGTAAATGGTGATTGCTAAACGGGAATTGGTAATTAATGGTTAGACAAACTATTACCCAGTACCCGCTATCTATTACCCAATACCCAATACCCATTCCTAATCCAACAAAAAACAGTGGATTGGTCACATCTTTGGCTGTATGTATCTCCCCCAATATTGGGTGGAATTATTGGCTATTTCACGAATGATATAGCTATCAAAATGCTATTTCGTCCCTACCGAGCAATTTATCTTGGGGGACGAAGAGTGCCATTCACACCCGGATTGATTCCTCGCAACCAGGAACGTTTGGCAAAGAATATTTCCGATACAATCATGGGGTCACTACTGACACCCGATGAATTGCAAAAATTGGCACGGCGTTTATTGAAAACCGAGCGTGTACAAGGTGCTATTCTCTGGTTGTTGCAACTTGCCATAGATCAAATTAAAACCGATACAGATAAGAAAAGCGCCAAAATTGTAGCGGGTATTTTGCGGGATTTGATAGGGGAATCATTACCTCGCTTACTCAAGGTGTTGGCAAGAAGAGAAGATTTTTTAGAAGCGCAAATTAATCAGATTTTTGATCAGATTCTACTGGAATTACAACTCAGTGAAGAACAAGCCAGCAGACTAGCCGATTGGTTTTTAGAAGTTGTTTTGCCGCCAGATGTGATCCGGCAAGCGATTGTAGATTTCTTAACCGATCGCACAATTCAAATTATTGACGAAAGCTTCCGAGAAAAAACCAGTGGTACTTATTGGGTAGTAGCAAATCTGTTTGGTTTACGTAACACTCTGACAAGGTTACGTACTTTTTGTCTAGACGAAAAAGAAGCAACTAATAATCGTTTAACAGAATTAATTCAAGATTTGCAGATGCGCGATCGCTTCAGAAAGATTTTGCAGGATTTAACATTGCAAAATTTACCAATCGGCACAGTCAGACAACTGCGAAAAACTACACGAGAAACTGTTCGTCAATATGTTCAAACCAGTGGTAGCGACTTACTACAAGGATTAACAGATTCTATCAACTGGGAAAATATCGCCGAATTGCTGTTAAATCGTCTGAGTAATTCACCAGTGGTTCTGAGTTCTTTAGAAGTCGTCAGCCAAGAATTAGCTTTAATTTTAGAACGATATTTAGAAAAAGATTTAGAGGCTATTGTTGCCCAGGTAATTCCTATTTTGTCCATAGATCAGGTAATTGTTGATCGCGTAAAATCAACTTCACCTGCTGATTTAGAAGCAGCAATTGAGGGAATTGTTAAAAACGAATTACAGGCAATTGTTAGTTTAGGTGGAATATTAGGCTTAATAGTCGGACTATTTCAAACAGCATTTTTCATTTTTAGCCAACAGTAAAGATTCCTATCTTCTTTCCCAGATACCTGGATTACAAACTATTGTAAACTGCTGATGTATCTCAAATATTGCAGTTATAAGGTGAAAATTCAGGTTTATGCAGGCAAATGTGTTTACTAATGTGATTTTGCCTTTAGCCCTAGCGATTATCATGCTGGGAATGGGGCTATCTTTGCAAATAGAAGACTTTAAACGTATCACTAAATATCCTAAAGCAGTCTCGATTGGTTCGGCAACTCAGCTAATTCTTTTACCAATCATGGGCTTTTTAGTTGCTAAAGTTGTGCCGATGCAGCCAGAAATTGCTGTGGGATTGGTCATCTTGTCTTTGTGTCCAGGCGGCCCTTCATCGAATATGATTACCTACCTCGCTCAAGGTGATGTGGCATTGTCGGTGACCCTGACTGTTGTCAGCAGTATGGTTACAATATTTACAATTCCTATATTTGCTAATTTAGCACTCCAGCATTTTTTGGGACAAACGGCAGCGATCGCCTTACCCATCGGTTCCACAATGCTACAAATATTTTTAATTACAATTGTGCCGATTGGGTTGGGAATGTATATCAAGCGCATCTTTCCCGAAACCGCCTTGCGCTTAGAAAAAGTAACTAATCGCTTGGCGATCGCTTTTTTGGCTTTAATTATTTTGATCCTGGTAATTCGTGAATGGAACCGTATCCCTGGCTTTCTTGTACAAGTGGGTCTGGGAGTAGTAATTTTGAATATCCTGGCTATGCTTTCGGGATGGTATATGAGTAAATTCTTTAAACTCAACATCCCTCAACAAATTTGTGTCGCCATAGAAGTGGGAATTCAAAACGGTACACTAGCGATCGCCATCACGGCTGGACTACTACAAAACGAAGACATGGCGATTCCTGCGGCTATTTATAGCTTGTTTATGAATCTCACGGCTTTCGCTGCCATTTACTATGGTAGAAAGTTATCCGCGACTAATTCTGTTAGTAATAATTTAGTTGGTAAAGTTTAGATTCATAACAAATTACTGTTGACCGTTAACTGTTGACTGTTGACTGTTGACTGTTGACTGTTGACTAATGACTAACAATCCCTGACCACTGCACTTTTTTCTGTTTTTCACGACGATAAGAGAAGAAATGCTCCGGGGTTTGGTATGTACAATAAGGAGCGATCGCTATTTGCTCTGGGCTAATACCTAAGTTTTCTAGCTGTAAAGCATTGACTCGTCTGACATCAACCCTCACCCTTCCTGGTTCTGGGTCGGCTAGTAAGGGTGAGTGGGGTAGCTCGTGTAATGAGTTGATGATTGTGTTAGCGTCATCATGTGATATGACGCTAGCCCCAATTTCGGCGGCGACATGGACAGAAACTTGGTAAACCTCACCGGCGATGGCTGGCCCCATTGCAATGCGTAAATCGGCTAACTGAGTGCCGTGTGTTTGCATCCGGGCGATCGCTTGGGGGACAATTTTCTGGGCTGTACCCCGCCAGCCGGCATGGAGTGCGGCGACTTGCCCAGTTTTCACGTCTCCAATCAACACGGGTGTACAGTCGGCGCTGGCTACCCAGATTGCTTGTAGGGGTTGGTGACTTAACAAACCATCGGCAGAGGCTAAAGCAGAATCATCCGTAGTGCCATCAGTTTGATTGTCAACTTCTTGCGGGGTGAGAACAGTATTGCCATGCACCTGCTTCAAGCGATATGCTGATGCTTCTGGGTGCAGCACCTTTGTTAATTCATGGGGCGATCGCGGCCAAAATTGCTGTGTAAAAAAGCCGTGCTGCCAATCTTTTAAGAGACTACAACTCAAGTAAGGTAGTCCTTCCCAATTGTGCCAGTGCCAAGTGTGCATCTTGAACCAAACCTAAACAGAAAATCACTCATCAGCCAATTAATGCTAACTTGATCAACGGGATTTCGGTGAATGGCTGGGGAATTTAATCAACAAAAATTAGAAGCGGCGCTGGAAACAGGGCGAAAGTATGGCTATTTACCATTTTCGCTGCATATTTTTTCTACTGTCGCCTCAACTAACAAAACCCTCTGGGGATTAATCGACCAAGGTGCAAGTACAGGTTCCGTAGTTATTGCCACACAACAAACAGCCGGACGGGGACAATGGGGTCGTCAGTGGGTTTCGCCAACGGGGGGATTATATGTTTCTGTAGCACTCACTCCCAAGATAGACGCAAATGCGAGTTATCAAATAACTTTAGCTACTGCTTGGGGAATTGCCTGTCAATTAAGGGAATCTGGGGTGAATGTGGGGATTAAATGGCCGAATGATTTAGTTTTGGAGGGGCGTAAATTAGGCGGAATTTTAACAGAAACAAAAGTCAGCCAAGGTCAGATTTCCCAAGCTGTCGTCGGTGTGGGTATTAACTGGTCGAATGCAGTACCAGAGACGGGAATTAACTTAGAATCATGGCAGGCTGACCAAATCCATAAACCCATATCTTGTCTAGAAACCTTAACCAGTAAGGTTTTACTGGGTATAGAGTCCGGTATGGTGTGCCTTTGCCAAGAAGGAATTAGCATACTCTTGTCTCGCTATTCAGAATTATTGGTGAATATGGGCGATCGCGTACATATCAAGGATCTTTCCGGTATTGTGGTGGGAGTTACGCCCCAGGGAGATTTACGCGTGTCTTTAGAAACAGATTGCGTAACTGACATCAAAACACCAGAACTTTATTTAGAACCCGGTACAATTAGTTTGGGTTATCGTAGGTCTTTAGGTACATATTAGGTTTGTTTAAAAAATCGCTCTTTGGGCTAGACAAACCACTGTCTTCATCTGTTTAGCAAAATTCAACATAAACGAGAGAACAAATGACGCAGCGCCATAACTCTGCCCATAACCATTTGCACCAACCACAGCAACAAGGTTTGACAACAAAACGTCTAGCTTATACCCTACCAGCACAAGGTCTGTGTTTGTTGAGTAGCGTTAGTCTTCTGAGTGGTGGATTAGTAGTCGCCCAAACGGAAACATCCATAGATAACATTGTTCCTACTATTGAAAATGCCCAGCCCACAGCAGGCACAGTTACTGTAAAAAAAGATATTGTCATACCGGAAGCATCACCAACTCAGCCAAAATTTTCCCAACGGCGAGCCTCTCTTAAGCAAAGACTACGCAAGCCAGAAGTAGCTGAAACCAGACGGTCTCAACCCAAGCCTGAGTCTACTGAACCTGTTTTTAGTGTGAGACAGTCCCAACCACAAGTAGAAACTTCCCGCGTTGCTCCCACTAAGAACCCAGAAGTTAAGCCCAAGGTAGCGGAAACTCCACGAGTTACCCCTATCAAAGACCCAGAAATCGCAACTCCCACACCTTCCCTTAGAGATAACCTTCCAGCTTTTGCCAAACCTGCTAACAATGGTGTTACGGCAGAGCAAACCAGGGATTTTAACAACGCTTATATTGACCCAAACGATTACAGTGATAAAACTGCGGGTACTTATCAAGCGCCAAATTCTGTAATCATTACAGAACGCTCCAGTGGTTGTCGTACTGTGCTGTCTTCAGGACAAGGGATTGGCAACGCCTGCGCTAAACCTACGGATAGACAGTCTGTAGCCAATTCCAGTGGCAAATCATCCCCCTCTTGGCTCAGAAGAAGTCAAAATGCTCAGTTAGCTACTGTAACCCCAGCCCGGCGACTCCTAGCTACTAACAACAATGCTAGATGGGGCAATTCTGGGGTCGCTGCTGGTAGTTCCACCAAAACCGCATATCGCCCCAATCGCTTTATTCCTAACCCCAGCAATTTCGTCAGCACAACAACAGTGAGCGCAACTCCCATTGCTCCCAGTGGTGGCACACTACCCCCACCAATGGCACAGGGTAACGTTGCTCCTCGCGTCAGCACCGTAGCTTACGACATCCCCTTGGCATCGGTATTACCACAAATTCCTTACGCCAATACCATCGCCTATCGTGGTACAGGCATGGTTTATCCTTTGGCTGTAGCTTCTCCCATCACTTCTATGTTCGGCTGGCGCGTCCACCCCATCACGGGTAATCAACGCTTCCACGCCGGCACTGATTTAGGTGCGCCTACAGGTACGCCTGTTTTAGCAGCCGCCAGAGGTCAAGTAGCGACTTCTGATTGGGTGGGTGGTTATGGTTTAACAGTTATCCTCAATCATGGTTCTGCTCAACAAACCCTATACGGGCATTTGTCAGAATTACTAGTCCAACCAGGACAATGGGTAGAACCAGGAACTGTAATTGGACGAGTCGGTAGCACGGGTAACTCCACAGGGCCTCACCTCCACTTTGAAGTGCGCCACCTGACACAAAACGGATGGGTGGCTGTTGACCCTGGTGTACAGTTACAGATTGCCCTCAGCCAATTGCTCAACAATTCACGTACAGCGCGAGCTATTCGGGATTAGGGATTAGTGGGTTGCTTAGATCCCCGACTTCTTGAAGAAGTCGGGGATCTGACGACCATTAACCACTAAAGTATTACAAATACCCGTGTTCTAAGAGAAAAGCAGGCGTAATATCTGTATCTGTGGTGCGACGTTGACCGGGTTGGAGAAATTTTTCGACGTACTTGCCTAAGATATCCCCTTCCAAATTTACCAAGCTGCCAGGGACAAGATAACGGAGATTAGTCTCAGCGTAAGTAAGAGGAATAACTGCCACGGTAAACTGAGATAATTCAGGCTCGTAGGCAGCTACAGTGAGACTAATGCCATTGACAGTAATGCTACCCTTGGGGACAATGTAACGTGCGATCGCTTCCGGTGCAGTAAAGGTCATTTCCCACGAACTGGCTGTCTGTTCAAACCCTAGCAATTGACCTACGCCATCTACATGACCCATGACAAAATGACCGCCGACTTTACCACCAACTCTTAAGGAAGTTTCTAGGTTGACGTATCCTTGTTGTGTTTGCTCAGTTCCTAGAGTGGTGCGGCGCAAAGTTTCCGGGGAAGCTGAGGCGATAAACCCATCTTTCAAAATTTCTTCCACTGTTAAGCAAACACCATCTACCGCAACACTGTCACCGTAAGCCAGATCCTGCATAATTGATAATGACTGACTCACACAAGTAATCTGCCAAGAATCGCCCCCTAAAGGTTTGATTGTTCCTAATGCCTGTACTAATCCTGTAAACACGGCTTTTTTGTCAAACTAACTTTATTTATTACTTAATTTTGCCGAAAATCCACTGGTAATTCTCACAAGAATGGCAAAAATTCTGAGTATATTTTCTGACTCTATTTATTATAAGGTTATTAACACAATTACATCTTTCACAAGGCATACTTGGTTAAGAAGGTTATTGTCTACAAAGACCCATTTTCCATTACTCTGGTGTTCACCAACAGTTCGGAGTTTAATAGAGGCAATTATAGAAAACAATGACTATGTTTATTCCTGCTGTTACTTACCCAATAAGGGGTATTATTTATCACTTATCCTTGATAACTCAAAGGATGATAGAGGCTTAGTCAATGATTGAAATGAAAGTCGCTGGCATAGCATTAGATGCCATAACCCGCAGCCCCATCGTCTTGCTGAAAGACGCTTCCGATCGCCGAGCATTACCAATTTATATTGGTCAGGAACAGGCTAGGGCAATTATGGGCGCACTGGAGAATCAAAAGCCTCCCCGTCCCTTAACCCACGACCTGATTGTTAATATTCTAGAGGCGTGGAACATGACTCTGGAAAAGGTAATTATCCATTCCTTGCAAAAAGATACATTTTATGCTGCCTTAATAGTCCAGCAAGGTGAAGTCAAGAAAGAAATCGATGCACGTCCCAGTGATGCGATCGCTGTTGCTCTCCGTACAAATACACCCATTTGGGTGATGGAAGAAGTAATCGCTGATGCCTCCATTCCTGTAGACCGTGACGCTGATGAAGCAGAACAAGAAGCCTTTCGGGAATTTATTTCCAATCTTCGTCCTGAGGATTTAATTAAGCGCTTTGGTAATGGTGACAGCTAGACAAAGTGTTTAGCCATAAATTGGGGAATTTTGAGGAAAAAGGACGCAAAAATTAGCATGAAAAAGCAATTTTCTGGTAATAATTTTTGTTAGTACTTAAAACTTTTAGAGAGAAGATTCATCATCTGATACTCAGGAATCAAAACGGGCGGAATATTCTGCCACCGATGTAAGCGCACTATGCCCACAAGGCTATACTGCACTCAAACTATGCTCTACCGACGCTTTGGCAAAACTAATCTGCACCTCTCGGTTTTTTCTTTAGGGACAATGCGCTACTTGGCTGATAGCAAAAATGTGCAGCAAACTATTGCCACAGCTTTAGCATTAGGAATTAATCATATAGAAACAGCCAGAGGTTATGGTAAAAGTGAGGAGTATTTTGGCCAAGCAATCAAAGTCGGTTTATCTGTAGCTCGTTCCCAACTTTACGTAACTACCAAAATTCCACCAACATCTGATGCTGACAGTATGCGTCGGTACATCGATGAATCCCTGGAACGATTGAATTTAGATTATCTGGATTGTCTAGGAATTCACGGCTTAAATACTTGGGAACATCTGGAGTGGGTACAAGCCAAAGGTGGCTGTATGAAAGCCGTCGAGGAAGCGATTAACGACGGCCGAATTAGACACGTTGGCTTCTCTACCCACGGATCATTAGAGATAATTCAAGCTGCAATTAACACAGATTTTTTTGAATTCGTTAATCTCCATTATTACTATTTCTTTCAAAGAAATGCCCCAGCCATCAAGCTAGCATCTGAAAAAGATATGGGCATTTTTATTATCTCCCCAGCCGATAAGGGAGGAAAACTTTACACAGCACCCCAAACCCTCAAAGATTTGTGTCAGCCTTTTTCACCTTTAGAATTAAACTATAGATTTCTATTAAGTGATCAACGGATTACTACCTTGAGTGTAGGGCCAGCCACTCCAGAAGAATTAGTAGAACCCCTACAAGTAGCTAATTATGACGGTAAGTTAACATCAGTAGAAATTGCTACTTTTGAGCATTTAGAAAATCATCAGAAAACAGTTTTAGGAACTGAACAGTGTAGCCAGTGCTATGCTTGTTTACCTTGTCCAGAAAAAATCAATATTCCTGAAGTTCTTAGGTTACGAAATTTGGCAGTGGCATACAACATGACAGATTACGGACAATACCGTTATGGAATGTTTGAAAATGCCGGTCACTGGTTCCCAGGTATGAAAGCTAACCGTTGTACAGAATGCGGTGATTGTTTACCTCTGTGTCCAGAAAATTTAGATATTCCTTCTTTATTAGAAGATGCCCACAATCGATTAAATGGCAAAGCGGGGAGAAGGTTGTGGGGATAACTCCTAATTCTTAATTCGTAGTTAAATAATTATGCAAATAACAAGATGAAGTTTGCGGTTGGAGAGCCGAAAGGAAAAATTGATACTGTCAAAAGCACAGACATTTGTCGAATGGTTGAAGATTTTGTATAAACTCTGATTTTTTGGTGGCTAAAAATGGCGATCGCTCTTGTTTGTCACCATCAAATCCCCAGTTCTTTGATGTCTGCATTAAATGCTAATAATTCCTAAAAAGGAAAGCAATTATTAGAGTTAGCTAGACGCATAAATAACTCTTATTCCTGCAATCAACTACTTTTTTGCTGAAATTATTGCTTCTAGTTAGCAATAGATATTTTTTCATATAAATACTGTGTCTGTTGTGATTTCCATATATATCTATCTTTAGACAGATTTACAAAGGTTATTTTCTTATCAACTGAAATGTTGGCATAAATTAATTGCAACAAAATTATAAATAAATGTCGCATTTACGAAAAATATTGTTATATTAATTTACATACGGCAACAATCCTTATCAAAATTAATTTGGAGTGCCACCCATGACAGACACAACAAAAATCTCTGCTTCAGTAGTTGAAGACCGTAATTCTTGGCGCTGGGGCTTTACTCCCCAAGCTGAAATCTGGAACGGTCGCCTAGCAATGATTGGCTTTTTAGCAGCCACATTAATCGAACTGTTCTCTGGCCAAGGCTTCCTACATTTCTGGGGAATTCTGTAATTCCTAGAAAATATAGATAATAAAAGATAAACAAAAAAACCTAGAAGTGTATTAACACTTCTAGGTTTTTAAGTTATTTGTCAGTGGTCAATAGTAAAAACAACCGAACACTGACAACTGACTAGCGAATATATTCTTTCAGAACACTGTTGCGGTTGGGGTGGCGTAATTTACGGAGAGCTTTGGCTTCAATTTGCCGAATCCGTTCGCGGGTGACGTTGAAGATTTGCCCAATTTCCTCTAAGGTCTTCATACGACCATCATCTAAACCATAGCGTAGACGGAGAACATCGCGTTCACGAGGGCTGAGGCTATCGAGGACTTTTTCTAAATCTTCCCGTAACAGGTTTTTAGAAACTTGGTCTTCTGGGGTTTCGCCGTCTGATTCGATAAAATCACCTAAGCGGGAATCTTCTTCTTTACCAATGGGTGTTTCTAGTGAAATTGGTAACTGAGCAGATTTAGCGATGAACCGCAGTTTCTCGATGGTCATTTCCATGCGAGTAGCGATTTCTTCTTCCGTAGGTTTGCGTCCCATTTCTTGAGACAGCAATTTAGTGGTTTTCTTGATCCGGGAGATGGTTTCGTAGAGGTGGACTGGTAGTCGGATAGTGCGGGATTGGTCGGCGATCGCTCTAGTGATAGCCTGACGAATCCACCAAGTAGCGTAGGTGGAGAATTTATAACCTTTCTCATGGTCAAACTTCTCAGCCGCACGAATCAAACCAAGGCTACCTTCCTGAATCAAGTCTTGGAATGATAAGCCACGATTCATATACTTCTTGGCAATTGAAACCACAAGGCGCAAGTTTGATTGCACCATCTTATCTTTTGCTCTGCGGCCAATGTGCAAGCGATAACGAAAAGCTGGCAAGGGCAATTGTACGGCTTCTGCCCATTCACTGTCACGGGGATCACGTTCTAACTTTTCTGACAGTCGCTCCCGCACCCGTTCTAATTCTAATAAGTCAGCGATTTTTCTAGCAAGTTCAATTTCTTCATCTGCCCGCAACAAACGAATTCGACCAATTTCTTGCAAATACAGACGAATAGAATCTTCTGTGTAGTGCTTTTTCTTGCTTTGTGTCCGACGACGCGACTTAGCGGCTTTTCCAGACTTTGCGTCGTCCTCATCAGTCTGAGGCTCTAAAAACTCATCAATGTCGCCATCATCAGCGAGCAACAAATCCTCATCTTCTTCAATGAGGAGGTCATCTAACTCGATTTCAGGCTGATTCATTATTTCTAGGTCAGGCTGATAAATGCTATCGAGTACGTTGTTAGCCTGGTTCATGCCGCGTTCCTCATGCTCCTTGCAGAATCAATTACTCAAGATGGTTTTACTGCTCTTTTTAAAACGAGCTAGTTAACAACCGAAGATAGGGTTTTAAGTTGATTTCCCTGATCTTTTTCGGACGTTTTGTTCCTCATAAAAGAGAAACTTCTGGCTGAGTGTGAAAAGTCACATTAAGTGCTGACTTACTCATTTGGTTACAAACCAAAAGTGTTGCCTTCGCATATCACTGTTAACTGGCTTGTCTGAAAAAACTGGTCTTGATAAAAAAATCACCCCTTCATAACAAATGATTTATGACTGTCGGCATATTTTCCTACAAAGACTCTTCCGATTGTAGCCTGTTTCACAGAAATTGCACTCTTTTTGTGTGTTAATCATGAACTGATTAAGTAGGGTCAAGGCTCCAATATCAAAAAGATATTGTAAATGGTAGTAATCCCCTTAAATTTTCTCTAAAGCTTCTTGCAATTGCTGTGGCATTATCTTTACATTCTCAGGAAATTAAAGTTGCCTTCATACAATTTCTGGTATTGTGTGAAACATAAATTACTTAGAAACAGTGTACTTCAAGTTAACTGAGGCAAGAATTATGAACGCACCCATTTTTACATTTCCTTCATAAATAAATTAGTCCGGAGAATTGAGTAGGTCTTCCAACAATGTGCATAGAGCCAGAGAGATAATCCTTCTTTTCAGAAACTTAACTTTTTGCGTGTTCATCACAGTTAGCTCGTAGTAAAAGGTATGAGCTAACTTGCCAAACGACTAGCGGTTGAGATTTCGCAAATTAGGTCTTATTCACACATTAGCGTATCGCCGAGATTTTCAACCTCTGAATCTTGACAAACTCTTGTTATTGTATCCAACGATATTTTAATCAATTCAAAAGGACTTTGACATTTAAAATTACAGATATTTGTCTACTTAAGGCAAAACTTTATCGAATACAGACAAAATATGTAACATTCTCAAAGACGAAATAGTAATATAGCAACAGCCTAATAGCAGGATATTATCTAATGCTAGCAGCGTCTTGTGTAAATAGAAGTCAAGCGAATTGATGAGATTGGATACTTTTAACTGTTTGACTTGATATGAGAAAAGTGTGAAATAAACTACGTTAGTTTTCAACAGGATTTATTATCTTGTGAAATTCAATCCTTAAGCATAGTCAGGCTCACGTGACAGGCAAGAAGAGATTGAGCTTTGCTCTGCAAGCTTAACAAATGCTTTTTTGGTCTGTGGCTAGCATCAACCCGTGACTCAAAAACTTTATATTTATGTATATTACTTAGATAAATGATAAAAAATTTACAATAATTGTATAATATACTTGGCTGTGAGTAAATTTTGTGCATCGGTATATGCAGAAAAAGTGATGATTGTGCTTAATATTCTTTATGTATCCTATCAAACATTTTTCCCGAACTAATAAAAAGACCAAAAATTTTTCTATACAGGATTGGTAAAAAGTGATAAATGCTGTAAAGCCCTGGGGATATAGTTGCGCTCAAAGAGGTAGCGGGGCAATGATCAATGTACTGATAAGAATTTATTTCTCAGCTATTCTGCTTTTAAGCTGCATAATCCATCGTGAGGTTTGTTGACTGTTGACTGTTAACGGTCAACAGTCAACAGCCCTTGTTAGTAGTTATGCAATTTAGGCGGGTATTGGCTTATATTTTCTCTGCTACCTCTGCCCCTCGATTATCTATTGTGGTGTCGGTGTTGTGTTGGCATTGTTGGGAACATTGGGGGGCAAGATAACTTTGTCTACGACATGAACGATACCGTTGCTAGCTGGTATATCTGCTTGAGTGACTCTAGCGCCATTGACGGTAACTGTGTTATTGGTAGGGTCAACGTTGATGGTAACGGGGCTACCTTCAACTGTTTTGACTTGTCCAGATTTGAGTTGGTTTGAAGTAAAGGTGCCTGGAAGGACGTGATAGGCTAACAGTTTCACTAATTGCTGTTTGTTGGCTGGTTGAAGAAGGTTATTTAAGGTGTTTTTTGGTAAAGCAGCGAAAGCAGCGTCTGTGGGGGCAAATACTGTATAGGGTCCTGGGGCAGCTAACTGATCAGTTAAACCTGCGGCTTTTACTGCCTGTATTAATGTTGTAAACTGTCCTTGATTTGCTGCTGAATTGGCGAGTTCTCCCAGGTTACGATCCTCCGTGGTGTTATTTGGTGTTGTGGGGCTGGGAGTTGGGGTGAGAGGAGGAACCGTTGATACGGGCGTTGACGCATCAGGGGGAACTGTAGCGGTGGGGGTTTCTGTAGTCGGTTGAGCGCAGGCAGATAGCGCTGTTAGACTAATCGCACCGAAAATTTTGAAAAAGGTTTTTCCTAGCAAGCTGTTAGTTGCCGGCATGGTTTTATGGTGACTTTATTAGATCAAGAATTAATGACAATAGTCATGAAATTTATGTGGTGTTCCCTCATCCCAATGGCGTAGTTTGGAGATTGAGCATGGGGGATGGAGAACTACAGGAATCTGATTTGATTGTGTTTGCTACACCGAACATAATCAAATCGTATTTCTATATACTTGGAAATTATTTATACTGAAACACACTAGCAAACCATCAATTTTGGATAAGTTATTTTTTGGTGTTCCCTGATCAAGTTGTTAAGGCTCATGAAAAGGCCGGCTAATCATCTAGTTGGTGGGTAATATTGTGGATTCATCATTGGAGCGGGATAACTATTAGATATGGGAGGGGCAATTGATGGATTTATGGGTGTATTGGTGGCTGGAGAAGCCATGACTGGCGAAGGATAAGCAGTTGCGGGTAAATTACTAGTCGTATTACTAGGTGTTGGCTCACTTTGGCTAAACTGTTGGTAAGCTGCACGAGAAATTGAGCTAATAAGTTTTTCGGCACGGGGATCATTATTGGGGCGTTGTACCATGACAGCAACTACATAACGCTTCCCCGTAGGTGTATCAATTAACCCGGCATCTGCCAACATGGTACCTATGTCACCGGTTTTATGGTAAACTCTGGCACCTGCCCCTAAACCGGAGGGTAAGAGATTATCTCGCTCTGTCTGACGCATGATATCGAGAATTTGATCACGCGATCGCATACTCACCAAATTACCCTGACTTACCATAGTCATAATGTTTCCCAACTCTTTGGGACTGGTGGTGTTTGTCCCTGGTAGGTCTGGTAATATATTGCGAATGACTGTACTTGTCAATCCCCAACTACGAAAACGCTCGTTCAGTGCTTCCATGCCTCCCAGTCGGGCAATCAGCATATTAGTAGCTGTATTGTCGCTAATGGTGATCATTTTCGTAGCAACTTCCAAGGCAGCGTACTGAGTTCCGGCTGGTTTATATTGAAAATTCCCTGAACCCCCTGCGACCATTTCCTGTTGCATGGTCAGCAATTCATCCAAGCGGATTTTACCAGCATCCACATCTTGGAAAAAAGCGACAAGAATCGGGATTTTAATTGTGCTGGCGGCAGGTAAAGCATTAGCAGCATTGATATCTACATAACCTCCTGTGTCTAAATCTACCAAGAAGACTCCAGGGCTAAGGTTAGGAGTAGCAGTAGCCAATTGCTGCACAACATTTTTGAGAGGCGTAATTTCTTGAGTCAAGTATAAACCTGCTGGTGGGGTAGGTTTTGACTGAGTTTGTCCTGTGTTACCGGTGTTAGATGGAGTAGAAACAGGAACCATGCGAGTGGCGGGGTCTAAAACTGACAAAACTGTACCGACGATCGCACCAATACCCACTCCGACAATTAATAAGCGTATAGCATACAAAATGGCTCTGGCCATTGGTTTTAATCTAGTCTTCCGTGATACTCGTCTACCGATTTGGGGCATCGGCTGCTTCTGCGCTCGTACTGTTCTGACTTTTACATTGTTGGGGTTGAAGGGGGGTATCGGCCCTTTGGCTGTGGGAATGGGTTTGACTACACTGGGCATAACCAATCCTTGTTTGGGTCTGCGACCCCCAACAGCGACAGGGGGGGGTGTAGCGTTATTCTGAGAGCGCGTGATTACGGCTGCACCAGCACCAGCGCGCTGCTGGTTAGGAACTTTGACTTTTTTCGATTCTGCCTTTTGGACTTTACGCGATCGCTGGCGGCGGTTGACGGGTTGTCGCCGCGAAAAATCTCTTAGTTTGTCACTTGACTCTGACACTGCCACTCCTTGTGACCCACTCAAATTGTTTTCTGCCGACTCCCGATTCAAAACTTACGCCATCGGCTGGTTGAATTGGGGATTGGGGATTGGGAAAGAAACATTGTCATCTATTGGTTGTAGGCTTTTCCCCATTGGGAAAATAATGGATAGGAGCTATAGGCAAATTCATAGACTTGAGCTAACCTCTTTCCAGTCCCCAGTACCCAATCCCTAACTAGTAGTAACATTTTTGTGTTTAGTTTAAGCCATATTAAATATTTTGGGGAATACTTGCGTAAATATTAGACAATGAATTATACCAAATTGGGAAACAATGTCTCTGGGCATAATTACGAACTACACATCACGCTGGTTGTCAATTGCCCATTCTATCTGTCGTAGAATGCCGCGAAGCATTCCTACTTCATGAGTTTGCAGGTAGGCACGGTTATATAGTTGGCGAAATTTTTCCATACGGCTGGTTGCTGTATGAGGATATAAATAGCCAATTCTTAGTAGTAAGGATTCTAATTGTTGATAGTAGGCCTCCATAAACTCTAAAGGCGCAAACTCAGTTTCGCTGATTGCTTGAGTTTCAGGGGGTGTGAGATTTTGTGCTAGTTCGTAGCAGCAGATCCCGACAGATGTAGCCAGATTCAAAGACAGATAATCGGGGCTGGTGGGAATGCGAATAAATCTTTGGGCGTAAATTAATTCTTCATTGCTTAAACCCCTGTCTTCTCTACCAAAAATCAGCGCAGAGGGTTGACTGGTTTCTTCTAATAACCAAGGTAGGGCTATTCTGGGGGTTTCTAGCGTTAGACCCCTATCATTATCGCGGCCTGTAGTGGCGATCGCCCGCACACACCCATGTAAGGCTTCTGGTAAAGTTGGGATTGTAATAGCAGATTCTAAAATTTCTTTGGCATGGACTGCCATTCTCATTGCTTCTTCCGATAGTGGATCGCATTGGGGATTAACTAATACTAGCTGTGCTAACCCAAAATTTTTCATAACTCTGGCGATCGCACCTACGTTCAATGGCCCGGCTGGTTCTACCAACACGATTCTGACACCAGCCAATCCCATTATTTACCCCCTATTATCTCAACCAAGCTATCGGTTAAATATCATCAATGATTGTAGCTTTAGGCAACTGCACATGAATCAATTCAAAATACTTTACGGGAAGCTAAAGCTACAAAATAAAAAATTGATTCACAAAAATCGCACTTGTGACGGGCGGCAATTATTTAACTTCTAGCTTACATTAAGGAAGTTGTGTATATATTTGCACCATCATGAAGGTTTCTGGGCGTTTTGTGCTGTCTGTGTTTCTATTCATCACCGCAGCAGCTTGTAACCAGACTAGCGCCTCATTAGATAATTCTCCACCACAAGAAGCATCTACTTCTGCGGCTCAATTGGCACAAAATCCGACAGAAGGGAAAAACCTCATCCCTACGGAAAAATTTTCACCTACACCTATCCGCATTGACTTACAGAATTTACCAGCGCCCTTTGCTACAGATAGTGCATCTAAAGCCCCGCAAGTTGTGCCGATTCCGCAAAAACCAGTTCTGAAAGTCCCAGCCGGGTTTACAGTTAATGTTTTTGCCGAAGGTTTAGACGCACCTCGCTGGCTGGCTTTGACTCCCAGTGGTGATGTATTGGTGACGGAAACTAGACAAAACCGGATTCGTTTATTGCGTGATACTAACGGTGATGGGGTAGCTGATGTCCGCCAGACTTTTGCTAGCAAAGACAATGGGTTGAACATTCCCTTTGGGATGGCGTTTGCTGGTAATTCCTTCTTTTTAGGTAATACTGATGAGGTTTTACAGTTTCCCTACACCGAAGGACAGCAACAACTAACTGGCACTGGTAAAAAAATTGCTGACCTCCCTGGTGGTGGTTACAATCAACACTGGACTCGTAATGTGGTTGCATCACCCGACGGTAATAAACTATATGTTTCCGTTGGTTCTCGTTCCAATGTGGATGAAGAAGAACTACCAAGGGCTTCTGTACAGGTAATGAACTTGGATGGTTCTCAAAAGCAGACTTTTGCCTTTGGCTTACGTAACCCAGTTGGTCTTGACTTTCATCCTGTGACTAAAGAACTTTATACGACCGTGAACGAAAGGGATGGAATTGGTGATGATTTAGTTCCAGACTACCTGACACGGATTCGCCAGGGTGAATTTTATGGCTGGCCTTATGCTTACTTTACTCCCGAAAACCTCGACCCTCGGCAAAAGACCGGCGATCAAAGTAAACGTCCAGATTTAGCCGCTCGTACTCGTACACCGGATGTATTATTTCAAGCACACTCAGCTGCTTTGGGCTTGCAATTTTATGATGGTAAAACTTTTCCCCAAAGATATCGTAACGGTGCTTTTGTCGCTTTTCGGGGTTCTTGGAATCGCGATCGCGGTACTGGTTACAAATTAGTATTTGTTCCCTTTAATAGCCAAGGAAGACCGCAAGGTTACTATGAAGATTTTCTCACGGGATTTTTACTAGACCCTGCTGTACCAACCACTTGGGGGCGACCTGTAGGTTTACTTGTATTACCTGACGGCAGTTTATTAGTTACGGAGGAAGCAAACGATCGCATTTACCGAATTCAGTATACAGGGGGTTAGGGATTGGAGAGAAAAACAGGAATTATTCTATGTTTAAATTTAGATACAATTTATGGCCTAGAGTAAAGTGAGAGCAGTAGTAATCATCAGATAATATTGTGCATCTTGCTCTTAGTTTTCTCTGGTTTAAGTTAGATCACCTGAAAACATTAATAATCTTTTAGCTGAGAAGTTTGGTTATGACTCAGAGTGAAAACAATGGTCAGTTAGATGCTAATGATTCTTCCTCACACTCAGGTTCACGTTACTGGGGTAATGTGGAGGTAATTGAAGAGGGAGAGAGCTATAGAATTAGTCGCATTGAAATCAAGCCTAGACATGGTATTAAACCCCAAATCCACTATCACCGTAATGAACATTGGGTGGTAGTCTCTGGTGTTGCTAAGGTGACTTGTGGCGATGATGAGGTTTTGCTGGGTCGGAATCAGTCAACTTATGTACCAGCAGCAACGCTACATAAAGTAGAAAACCCAGGGTCTATCCCATTAGTAATTCTAGAAATTCAAAATGGTGAATATTTAGGCGAGGACGATACCGAGCGTCCATATGACTTAAATTTGGTTAAGCCTGGGGTTGAGAATAAGTAAGGGTCAGTTGTCAGTTGTCAGTTGTCATTCTGCTTACTTCCCCAGATCCCTGCTGCTCCCTGAATTGAAAGGGGTGTATTGGTGATCAACTCCTTACACCTCTACACCCTTACACCCCTACACCCCTACACCCTAAAACCAGCCTTCTTGTTCTAAGGTTTCAATGAGTTGCAAGCCACGGGGGTCGCCTACACCCAATAATGAGGCTTTAGCATCTTCGCGCACGCCTAAATCCTTGTCTTCGGCGAAGGCTTGAATTAAAGCATCGATCGCTGTGGCATAAACTATGTTAGAAGGCAGTTCTTTACACAATTGCCCAATTGACCAAGCGCTGTTACTCCGCACGGCGGCTACTGTATCTTGTACGAGAGCTTCAATAAGTGGTGGGATTGCGCCAACGATCGCTTCATAACCAACTTCTGTCATTTGGGCTAAGGCGCTAGCAGACCAAAGACGCACGGCGGAAATATCTGTTCTGAGAGCATCGGCTAAGGGTGCTAAACAACGGCGATCGCGGCAGTTACCTAAAGCCCAAACAACACCTTTTCTGACATAGCCATTCCAATCTCGATACAGTTGGGCAATTAACGGTTCAACTGCATCTGCGCTGGGATTTCTCCCAATGCCATAGGATGCACTCACTCGTACTAAAGGACAGTTATCACTCAAAAGACGAATCAAAATTGGCGTGGCGCGTGAGTCTTCGATATCGCAAAAAGCACGAGCCGCTAGCATCCGTTTTTGTGGTTGCGGATTGTCTAGAAGCGCTAGCATTTCATCTGGGTCAGGCTTTGGTATTTCTGACTCAGCCGTAATCGGTTCTATCTTATCTAAGGGGCTTTCTAACTCCTCCTCGATATCGAGTAGGCTTAGTTCTTCTTCGTCATACATATTTCTCTTGCACGCGCGAGTGAGATTTATATAAACTCCCCGTGCTGATTATTTAAAGCTTTGTTGTTATGGGTTAAATCATTGTACACTTTCTGATCCATCTCACACCCGATGAATTTGCAATTAGTAAGACTGTTAATTGATGACTGTTGACTGCTGACTGTTGACTAATTAATTTTCTTGACCATCCAGAGGGATTGGGTTTGATAACCTAAGTAATTGTAAAGATTTAAGGCTGGGGGATTGGATTGAAATACTTGTAATCCGATTTGGCGATCGCCTCTTTGCTTCGCCCAATTCTCTGCATATTGCATTAATGCTGTAGCAATCCCTTTGCGTCGATGTTCGGGAAGAACGTACAGCAGAAAAATATGAGCATGGCGATCGCCTTTTATTTGATCTATGGCATTTCCCATCCACAGGCAAGCCACGGGGGATAGGGGGGAATAATTCTTTGTTTCTCCCCCATCTCCCCCCAGTTCCTCACCCAAAAAATCAACCCACCACAAAGGTGTGTCTTTAGAGAAATATTGCTCAACTGTAATTGCTAGGTGAGCAAAGTCTGATTGTTGGGGGAACAACTCTTGGTAAGTACGCTGGATGAATTTGACGAGTTGCGATCGCTCCAAGGTTGAGCCGCGTCGAATATGATATCCGGGTATTAGTAATTCAGGATTAGTCAATTGTCATTAGTCGTTGGTCATTTCTTCTGAGACGTTGCACTGCAACGTCTGTAGTTTTCCTGGTTCAAAATGCTTCAAGAAAGTGCTATTGGGTCATTACCGATAGGTACGAAACTGACACCTACCTCTTCAATGGGTGCTGGTGCAGCCATATCTGAGGGTAAGAAGATGCGGGCGCTGACTGCGACTAGGGCAAATATAAATACTAGTACTACTAGTAAGGGGGCGATGTATTGTCTGAATATAGCCATATTTTGATGTGTGATTAGATTAGCTGGTGTTAGACGACCTAATCAAAGATTTGTAAATTTTACTTGACTTATTTTAGCTATATTTGAGCATAACAAACCAAAGATTCAGGACTTACGCACCCAGGTTGTCTGTTGAGACTGGGTGTAAGGGCTTTAAATATTTACACCCCTACACCCCTACACCCCTACACCCCTACACCCTTGTCCAAACCCTTGATTTTGAGGTTTCATACGTAATTAACGAGTGTCGCGGTCTAAATCATCCAGAACTCTTTCGCAGTACCAGTTGTCTGGCATCCCTGGATAGTTTTGCCTTGCTTGGTCTATTAATCGTTCTGCTGCTTCTACATCACCGGATAATCGGGAAATGAGTTTATTTTTGAGATGATTTTCGGGTATTGTTGTAGTTTGCGTTTGTGTTTCTAGCTGAGTGGGCAGTTCTGTGGGTATTACTTGCGTTTGTTCCCGCTTCAATTGCCAGAACAATACATAATATAAGGTGCCAAAAATCAAGATGAGGCTGACTGTTCCGAAAAAGGTTAGGAGGTTGAAGGCTAAAAAACCTAAAACTAACTGTGAAAGAACATAGCCGAGTAACAAACCTGTGAGTAAGAGAATAAATGTGCCGACGATAATCACTACTTGGTTTCCCATACATCCTCGTCATCAAGTCCTGGTCTATTTATTGCCACTGGTTTAGGATTCCAAGGGGCGACAACAGGCAAAAGCAGCAATCCAGGTAACGCTGCTGCTAGAGTAAGCAAGAAAAATGCAGGCCAGCCTGTGGTTTTAGCCAAATCTCCTGCTGGTGCGGATAAAACGTCTCTACTAATAGCCATTAAGCTAGAGAATAAAGCGAATTGAGTAGTAGTAAAGCGATGGTTACAAAGGTTCATTAAGAACGCTACTGTAGCAACTGTGACTAATCCTGCACTGAAGTTTTCGATATTCACTGCCAAGACTAGAAGTGAATAATTTTTGCCAGCAATGGCTAGTGCATAATAACCTAAGTTGCTCAGTAATTGAAGAATACCAAAGATCCACAAACTGCGATTGAGGCGGATTTTTGTCATGATGACACCACCGGCTAATACGCCGATAGTTGTGGCAATAAACCCTATACCAGCCTGAATTGCCCCAATCTCAGTTTTAGTAAAGGCAATTTCTCGCAGAAACAAGTTGGCGGTAATGCCTACTAGGGAGTCACCTAGTTTATATAGGATGATGAAAATCAGGATGACGCTGGCTTGAGTTAAGCCAAATCTGTGAAAAAATTCTTTGAAAGGTAGAAAAATAGCGGCTTGCAAATTTTGGGGAGGACTATCTTCTGTGACTTCTCCTAATAGTTCTGTGGGTAATAACCAGGATGTGACAATCCAAGCAATTATTAAACTTGCTAATAACCAATAAAATACAGGCAGAGCAATATACCCAACGAAAACACCGCCAATTAATCCAGCAACTAGGACTGTAATTAAGACGATAAAAATAACGTCTTTAACAGATATAGGCGCATATTTTTCAGTAGCGTTGCGGATTTCTGGCTCTGGAGGCGACCACAAGGTAGTCAAGATACTCCCCGCCATGAAAACAGCCATGAGTAAGTAAACGCTATTCCAAGGAATATAGTCGGCTAAAACTATCGCTAGGGAACTGGTGATAAACAAGGCGATGCGATAACCTAGCACCCAAACTGATGCTCCAGGTTCAGCTTCGAGGGGGTTTAAAATATCGGTACGGTAGGCATCTCCGGCGATGTCTTGGGTAGCGCTCAAAAAAGTAATGATGAGACAGTTGATAGCCAGGATTTGCAGTACTTGGTCACTTTGAGATGGTTGTTGTAATGCTAAGGCAGCGATCGCTAATGTTAACCCAATTTGGGTGCATATTAACCAACCCCGTCTAGCTCCTAACAGTGGTGGGACAAATCTATCCAATAAGGGCGACCACAGAAATTTTAGGGAATAAGGCAAAGCCAACAACCCAAATAAAGTGATTTTTCCCAAATCAACTTTGGCATCCTGCATCCATAGCTGTAATGTTCTACTGGTCAAAAACAAAGGCAATCCCGATGCAAAACCTAGCAGTAGTAGCGCTCCCATTTTGCGACTTTGAAAGGCTTGTCGCAGTGCTTGAACTTCTCTCATCGTTTATACTTTTCCTTTTCACCAGAGCGCATTGCCGTTATATTGCCATAGTTACAGTGTGATTTCATAATTTGAAAAAAATTGCCATTATTCTTCCCAATCTTCAAGCTGTAGTCCATTAATCCGACTAAATTCTCGCGTATTGTGTGTGACCAATATAAAATTTCTGGCTATTGCGCTCGTAGCAATTTGTAAATCATAAGGGCCTATTGGTGTACCACTAACAGCTAAATCAGCACGAATTTTTCCGGCTATTTTTGCCATTTCCGAATCCCATAAGATAATATTAAATTGACTAAAAAATCTTTCTAATATTTCTAGATTACTCTCAGTTTTTAAACTGCGGTAAGCACCGTAATAAAGTTCCAATTGGGTTATGGTCGAAATAAAAATATCCTCTGGCTGTTGATTTGCAAGACGATTAATTACCGTAGTGTTACTACCATTGATTAAACGAATACAGACATTTGTATCGAGAAGATAAGTCAAAATATCTGCTCCCTAGTTTCATATTCTCCCTGGTCTGGTCGTTCTAGTGCTTCTCCTACCCAACCCCCAATTACTTCTTCAAAGAAACCAGGCATCCAGCCTCGTTTTTGTGGCGAAACTTCTTGAATAGTTACTGTCACTTCAATTTCTGTATTTGCCATTTCTACGGGAATATCAAGATGTAAAATCCCATCTGCTCCAATATGAGATCGGATATTAATACTTTGCATAATTGTTTGTCCTTTGAATAGTGTTAATAACTTTCACAATCTTCAGGGTTTTCTTAATCTTCTTGAATCACATGAATTTCATGTCCCCTAATTTCTACACCATGAGCAGCGAGGCATTTTTCCCAACCTTCACGAGTGCCAATTTCGCTTTTCTGTTGGAGTAGCCCTAATTCTTGCTCTTGTTGGGTGAGTTTAGCAAATTGTTCATAAAGGGGATAGTTGGCAGTAACAAAAGTTTCTTTACGGTGCAGGACTGGTGGATTGGCTCTGGTACTATAGTCGCGGTGAGTTACATACAAAGTTTTTAAGTCAATTGTGATACTGGCTTTTAAGGACGGGTGGGGGTCTGTGTCGAATTCTGGATAGAACAAGTAGGATATTTGCGGTTGGTCGGTGTAATATTTGATCAGCGTAGCCCCATCGACACGCCCAATGGTACGGCTCGCACAACCTTCGTAAATTCGTAGCAAGGGGTCGAGGGCTGCTAATGCAGAAACGTGGACGTATAAAGCGCCCCGTGTGTGCTTACCGATTTTGCTTTTTTCACAGGCTGTCTGGACGACTTTTGGTTTACCTAAACTAAAGAGTTTTTGGTCGGCGACATTACAGGCTTCCTCGTAGCTACCAAAGAAAGCTTTGATGTCGTGGCGCATTTCTGGCGCTAGTTGGGAGAATTTGGGACGTTTATCAAAGTGAGTGAGGGCAAGGTAAACTTGAATATCTAAAGAACGACGGTAGGCGATCGCATCCCATTCTGCCTCATCGGTGGCTTGCAGGACAACTGCGAAAGCCCGGCGAAAGTTACCAAATTCGCTTAGTAATTCTTGTGCGGTGGCTAATTCTCCTTTTACTGGCAGTCTACCGCGTTTGGTGAAAAATTCCATGAGGGGCGCAAGTTGTTCCTGGTAGTCTTCAAAGCGTTTGACAGGAATGCGGACTCGCGGTGTAGAAGTGCGAGAAAAGAAACGGATGGCTTTGAAGCTTTCTTTTTCGGCTTCATCACGGAAAACGAAATAAACGCCAAGCGCCACAGGGACAGCATCAACGTTTAAAACTTCATCGATATATTTTTTCAGTTCTTGTTGTTCGTAATATTTTTGAAAAGTATTCCGACTGGTGACAATACCGTCACTGTAAGCCAGTTGGGCTTTACTGGGGGCGTTAATTAAAACTTGCGCCGCGACGATTAAAACGTTGCGGGTGAGTTCCCAGGCTTGAATGAGGCTTTGGCGGCGTTCTTCTTGGTCTTCGATGACGTTGAGGACGTAACCCAAATTCACCACATCGGCGGGGGTAGTGGCTGCATCAGGATAGTAGTAAGGATCCCAACCTGTACTGGTGTAGCCAAGATTAGCTACACGCTGGACATCGCCACCATAACCACAGCCGTAGTCAAAAAAAGTCTTGTCTGGGTTGAGGATTGCCCATTCTATAGCCAATCGTACAGGACGAGAGATTTCCGTGCGAGCGATCGCAGCTCGATGACGTTCGATTTCTACAGTTTCCGACATAATAACCCCTTGTTTTCGGGATACTACGTGTAGTTTGCTTCCCCGGTGGGGTAAGCTAATGCGCGGCTAAATTGTATAACTACTAACAAGGGGTGTTAACTGTTAACAATCAACGGTCAACAGTTAACAGTTAACACCCCTCACGATGGATTGTACAACTTAAAAGCAGAACAGCTTAGGAGGAATGCAAATTTATAGATTTAGCATCACACAATATGTAAAATTAAAACCTATTTGTTTTGGAAATCTTGTTTCTGGCTGCATTTAAGAGAAAAAAGTCATAGCCAGTTGCAGATGCTTTGCTTGCTTGAATCTTTACTAAGATAGTATCGTTTTTGAGATAGCGATCGCCTGATGGGAAAAAGCGAATTTTGCCGGTTGCACCCACAGCATAAAATTTAGGATTACGTAGAACTCTTTGTAATTCTTCACGATTTTTACTTTGCTGCAAACCTGCAATTACGGCTAGGGTTGCATCATAACTGGTAGCGGAACGCCAAGTTACAGAATTTCCCCAAAGGCGTTGAGCATTCTGGCTAAAATTATTTTGTGTATTCCCGTCTGGATGCCAAGGGACTGCTAACATTAAACCGTTAACGTCAGCTTGCCCTTGTTGTAAGGTTTGGGATGTGTATAGTGTGGGGCTAGCAAACAGTCTCAATCTACCTTTATTGGCTGCGGCTATATCTAAAGCTTTGTTAATTCTATCTATATGAGGTGCTAAAACTAAGCCATTAGCACCACTACTAATCGCCTCAGTAATTACTTGATTGGGGTTAAAATCAGGTGCAGAAAAATCACAGGGGATATTAACCAGATTTCCCCCATGAATAATGATAGCGGAGGTAAATTCATCTCGAAATGATTGATTATCTATCGCCTGTTCATCTACGCAAACTGCTAAGTTTTTTGTCCTCAATTTTTTAATTGCATAGTTAGAGAGAACATCAGCAATGAGTCTAATATTAGGGGCGGTACGGAATATATAAGCGCCACATCCTGATAATTTTAAAGAAAAGCTGGTGGGGGAAATATTAACTAGTTTACCCGCTTGATAAATGGGACAAGCGGCTACAGAAGCATCTGAAGCATTATGACCAATTACAGCTAAAATTTGCTTATCTGCCACAAAATGATTTGCTAATTGTTGAGCAATTTCTGGGTTATTATCATCGGTGGCAATTTCTACTTGTAATAAATGTCCTTGAATCCCACCTTGGCGATTAATTTCATCTTGAGCTTGAGCTACACCTTGGAGTATTTCTTTCGCAACATTCAAGTTACTACCAATAGGCACACTAACTGCGATTCTCAAGATTTTACCACTACGAGCAGCCAAAGAATTTTGTAAATATATGCGTGTTTCCGGGTCATTAAATACCTTTTGCAGAGATAGTTGAAATAGGGCGATCGCCTGTCGATAATTACCTACAGCAAAAGCTTCTACACCTAGTTGCTTTTCATGACTGGGGTTATCTTGGACTAGAATTTTATCTCCCAAACTAATCCTATGTTGTAGAGAGTTTTTCGGGACGAAACTGTAGCCACTGGGTGCTTTGGAGTCTGGTTTTACTTCTACTAAGATAGCATTGCCCACGCGATCGCCTTTGCGATCGCCCCAGGATAAAAACTGAATTGTCCCTGTAGCACTTTGTAAAGAAAAATTTCGGGCAAAGGCTTTTTGAATACCGATTCGGGTGTCGTCTTCCTGTTTCAGGGCTGCGGCGATAGCCTTGGTAGCATCAAAGGCGGTAGCCGTACGCCAAGTGATTAAATCTGGTTCACGCCAGAGATTTTTGGCATTCTGCACAAATTCTTGATTAGGAGAAACATCTGCTAACCAAGGAGTTGCTATCACCATTCCCTTAATTACATTGCCTGCATCGAGTATAGTTTTAGTTTGTAAGCTGGGATTTCCTAATAATCGTAACTTCCCTTGGTTAAATTCTGCAATCTCTACAGCTTTACCCATTCTATCAACTTGGGGATTGAGTAAAATAGCATCTACATTTTGAGCGATCGCATCTTTTACAATAGTCTCTGGACGAAAAACTTCTGAGGCAAAATCACAATTTATATTATTAATATGTTGCAAGCGTTTGTAAATTATTGCATTTACAAATGCTTGTTCAAAAGACTGATCTGCGGCTTGTGAATCGCTGCAAATCATTATCCTATTAATACCAGCATTTTTGGCATATTCAGCCAAACTTTCGGCAATCACATTAAAGCTGATAATTGTGCGATAAATATAATTACCATGACTATCAGGACGGGGACGATCTGTTAATCTTGTAGAACTACTAGTTGGTGAAACCATGACTAATTTTCCTGCCTGATAAATATCAGATGCAGGCACACTTGCGTCACTACTATTATGTCCTACTACTGCTAATATATCTGCATCCTGAACAAATCTCTGGGCTACTTGTTTGGCAATTTCTGGTTTATTATCATCATTAGCAATGACAACTTTTAAAAACTTGCCGTGAATCCCACCTTGATGATTTATTTCTTGTTGTGCTTGTGCAACTCCTCGCAAAATTTCTTGAGCAACATTGGAATTAGTACCAATAGGGACAGCAACACCAATTTTTAGTATCGGCTGATTGGCAACTTTAGCATTATTTAAATAGATTAATGTTTCTGGGTCATTATAATAATCCCGTAAGGACGCTTGAAACTTCTCTTGAGCTAACTGGTAATTACCTTGTTGAAATGCCTTAATACCTTCTTGTTTATGAGTGGTTGTCAATGTTTGCACTAAAAGATTATTACCATCACTAAAGCGTCCACGAAACTTCAACTCATTAACAACTATTGTAAAAATATAACTCCCGGTAACAAACAAACCTATTAAAATAGCTGCATTCAATCCTATTTTTGCCCAATTACTGGGTTGGGGATATTTTAATTCTGCTGCTGCTGGATTTTGAAAAATTACAGGTAGCCAGGAAGCGCAAGGATAATCATTTTCTAATTCTTCTTGCAAGCGGGCGCGACTTTGTTGGACTGAGGCGTATAAAGACTCACCGGATGCAAATGCTGTTAAGAAATATCTTAAAAAATGTTGGGCTACTATATCAGGGACAGGTTCCCGCATCACAATTGTGTAAGGAATCCTCACATCAGCCAAATTGCGCGCTAATCCTACACCATCGCAAGAATTAAAGATGGCTAGTTTTAATCCTTTCTTCACAGCATGACGGAGTGTATGACGCAGGCTATCTAGTGATAAAGTTTCTTGGGCATTAATTTGAATCTGTCCAGAAATATCATCTTGATAACTACAACTATGACCCGCAAAAAAGAAAATATCCCAAGATTGAGTCCATAATTTATCTCTAAGTTGTTGGCGTGATGGTTCTTGCAACAGTTCAATAATGGCATTAGGTAAATTTCTGATTGTTTCTAAATCCTGTTGAATGTCAATACCTTGATTGTTGCCAAGAACTACCAGAATTCTTACTGGATTTGTTAATTGTTTTTTAGATGGTTCATATTCAGAACTAACTATAATTTCTGGGCGGGGATGGCTATCGGGAAAAATATCCCATAGATGCCAAGGAATGCGGCGCAGCAAGGCATCTTGTGTTTGTAAAATAAAGCGTACATCCTGCCAATCACCAACTCTTTGTAATAATTGCCGTTCCAATTGTCTAACTACCGGTTGATTTAACCATTCATTAAAACTAAATTGAAATCTTTGAGCAGCATGATGACAAGTTTCGATGGTGGATACATTGGTAATTTGAGTTTCGGGAACAGTAATTAACCAATTTGCTGGCAAGTGACGGTAACTTGATTGCCATTCATAATAATGTTGAGGAATTGTTAATGCTGGTGGCAACCTGCCGAGAATTTCTGTAGAATCGCGTTTCCGTTCTTCCCCAATTCTAATTTTCACAGGAAACCCCTGCTGAAAACTGCCTTCTCCAATCTCGAAGATAACCAGCTTACCCACTGTTTCTTCCTTGTAATAATTTGTCTATTAAATGACAAAATTTTCTGTAAAACTTACATTATTTATAGTAACCCGAACTTGAAATTTTTCGCCAAATTCTGCACAAAATTTGCACTGGATGTAATCATCTTTATTTTCTCGTGCCTGGACTTCTAAAAATGATTTGCCATTTTCATCTAGTCCAGCTAATTGCAATCCTGGTGGTAGATAAGGCTGATTTCCCATTGGATACACACGCAATAAGACAGCCACATTCCTATCTGGTTTGGCTAAAATTGCTACCATTAAAGCGACAGGATGGCCTGCAAGCTGCATTCCTAAATCGATGATGCGTCTAGCACTGACAGCAGGATGATTGGGTGCAAGAGTCCACAAAATTTCTGCCAAAGTCCAGCGAGTTTCTTCGTCTGGAGTTGTTTTTAAAAGATGAGCGATCGCTTCAGTAAATTCAGTGCAATTATTAGTAGTGGGAGATACTTCTATATTGCCTAATCTCCTCCAAGGAAAACTTGCTAATAGTTCCGGTGGTAAACTTTTTTCCCAACTGTGAGCAGGATATAATTGCTCAACTACTTGCCAAACTTTTTCTGGAGTATCCAATTCCCAACCCCGCACACGTTTGGAACGGAAGGCTAATTGAGTGCTTCTTTGACTTGATAATTCTTCTACACTTTGCCAGTTATTGGTGTAGATACCTTCTAGCCATTGCCGTAAATGTACTAGATGTAAATGTTCAATTAATACCGTTAAAGATCGCAGTTGTTCCAGGGTAATTTCTGGAGTGTTGACACTGGCAATAAATCCTATAATTTTCCCTTCCTTACAAGTGTGATTAATTTCCACAACAACATAACCAATGCGATTATCCCAAACTTCTGGGGGAATTTTACAGGAGCGATCGCCCATCCGCATCGGCCGACATTCCAAACGTCCCACACCAGTTAATAGTAAATCTGCAACATCAGCCGCCAAGCGCCCCCTTGGATGCCAACTATAGCTAGCTTCTAGTTCCGTGGGGATATCTAACATTGCTAAATAGCTATTAACTATTTGTACAGCTAGGGTATTTAAATATACTTGTTTCGCTTTTGTAGAAATTGGTTGCTCTTGGGCAAATTCCAGAGCTATTTGGCGAAAACTCTCTGGAATCGGTATTGATATGCTTTGCTGTTCACTTAGGTAACTCATACTCATGATCAATATAACCTTGGGATATGCCGAAATTGAGGAGGCGGGGAAAACAATGGCGTTGATAGAAACCACTCAGGGTAGCGATGGAGACACCAAACTCTTGAGATAAATCCTTCCAAGAAGTTTCTGGCGGTAAGCGACGTTCAATCAACACCAAACAATTGATATCTGGGCGATTAGTTACGTAAATACGGCGTAAAGTATGAGCTTCTTTTTTTAACCATTCCTGAATTTCCTCTAGAATTGGTGGTGGTTCTGGGCGTGCAGGAATCAAATCTGTGGGATCTACTTCTTCGCCATTTTCATCTGAAGAATAATGAATGATTTTTTGATCAGGAACGACGATATCTTTCAGCCTGTACCGCAAGTAGGCATTCAGCCAAGTAATCACACTTCCTTGGCTGGAATTGTATGGTTCCTCACTGGTTGTAGCTTCGCAGAGATTGAGGCAAAAATACAGCCATGTTTTCTGCAATGCTTCCTCTGCATCAGGTACACCCGTACCCCGAAACAATTTACCCGACTGCTGAATCCGCCAGATAATTTCATGCAGTCCTTTTTGGCGTTCAATACTACCCCTTGGATGCTGACAGGTTTGTTTTACCAGTGCGGTTAATTCATCCATGCTTGACTTTCTTACTAACCTTGATCCAAATTTGAGCCAACCTTGCCATTTTTACCATCAGACTTGAGCTGATTGATTACTTGAGCAACATCGACACCAGTAGTTTGACGTAACTGTTCAATTAAAGAGGCTATTTTAGGTACGCCACCACCATTAGCCGCATCAATCACAGTTAAATTTTCTACTTCCACCTCAGGTACTCCCGCAGCCATCATTTTCAATAATGGTTCCAGTTTTTGGAAGATAAAGATTTCTCGCGCCGATGCACCTGCATTTTGCCAGGATTCAGCTAGGCGCTGGGTTCCTGCGGCTTGGGCTTTGCCTTCTTCGATGATTTTGGCAGCATCTCCCTTAGCTTGAGCGATCGCACTTTGACATTCTGCCTCGGCTGGGGCAACTATATCGGCTTGTAGTTGGTTTTCTACTTGAATGATGCGTTCGGTTTGCACTGCTACTTCTGCTTGCACCTTGGCAATTTGGGAATTGACCACCGATTCCACCTCTGCAATCACTGCGGTGCGTTTGGTAATTGCATCTCTAACTCTGCGTTCTGCTTCGGCTTTAGCAATTTGCAAATCCCGTTCAATTTGCCTGAGTTTAGTAATGCGGAGATTTTCTGAAGATTTAATGATCGCTTGGGCTTTCGCTTCGGCTTCAGCTATGCGCGCATCTCGTAGCAACTCTGCCTGTTGCTTGCGTCCTATAGAATCTAAATAAAGTACCTCATCAAAAATATTCTTGATTTGTAGGTTATCTAGTACCAATCCCAGTTTTTCTAAATCATCTTCAGCTTCTTCCAACAAAGTTTTAGCAAAGGTGATTTTATCCTCATTCACCTGTTCTGGTGTGAGATTCGCCAACACCCCCCGCAGATTACCTTCCAAGGTGTCCTTGGCTAATTGTTCAATATCCTTGCGGCTTTTACCTAACAGTCGCTCAATTGCATTGTGAATTGTCGGTTCTTCACCAGCAATTTTAATATTTGCCACCCCTTCCACCGTCAAAGGAATCCCACCTTTTGAGTAGGCGTTAGACACCTTTAATTCAATAATCATGTTAGTCAAATCCATGCGGAAAGTTTTTTCCAACAGAGGCACTTGAATACTACTACCACCTTTCACCAAGCGATAACCAACTGATCGCCTATCATCAACCTGAGTCCGGCTACCCGCAAAAATCAGCACTTCACTAGGCTGGCAGATATAATACAAGTTGCGAATCACCCACCATCCTGCGGCGGTTCCAGTCCCAAAAATTCCTAAAAGTAAAGCGATAATTTCCATAATTGTTAGTTGTTAGTTGTTAGTTGTTAGAGACGCGATTAATCGCGTCTGTACAGTTCCAATCCCTAATCTCCACTCCCCAAGGTTCCAGTAACATCAATACCCAGAGTACGATTCACATTTTCTAGGAATTGCAGGACGATTTCGGGGTAAATATTCACCAAGCTGGCTACGGATTTGCCATCGCCGTTATCAATCACATTTACCTTCTCTAGGTGAATGCGTTGAGGAATCCTCACTGCTTCTTGGAGGACGGTTTCAATTTGTTGAATGAGGAATAACTTAGAAGCATCGCTGCCGGTTTGCCGCCAAACTTGGGAAAGAATGTCGTTAACTAAAGCTGCGGCTTTGGCATTTTCCTCTAGGAAGGCTGCTTCGCCTTTGGCGCGGAGTTCTTGGGCTTGGCGACGGGCTTCGGCGGGGAGGACTTCATCGGCTTGTAGACGTAGGCGTTCTAATTCAGCCCGTAGCATTTGTAAAACTTGTTCGGCTTTGGCTTTCTTTTCCTGAGCAGCAGCCGTAGTAATTTCTTCTTCTGACTTCGCTCTCTGTTCTAGCTGGGCTTTGATTTTGCGGAGTTCGTTTTCTTTCTCCAACACAATGATTTTGTCTTGGGTTTTGGCGACTTGGGCATATTCTTCGGACTGGGCTTCGATTTGTTCGGCTTGGGTGAGTGCGTTGGATTCGGCAATCTCTGCGTCTCGAATTACGAGGGCAATTTGTTTACGTCCCCAAGACTTGAGATAGTCTACATCATCGGAAACGCTTTGAATTTTCAGGGTGTCTAGTTGCAATCCCAGTTTACTCAAATCGCGGCTGACATCAGAGGCGATGCGTTGGGCAAAACTCAGGCGGTCTTCGTTGAGTTCTTCTGGTGTGAGGGTGGCGACGACACCCCGGAGATAGCCTTCTAAGGTTTCGCGGGATACACGAGCCAATTCCGAGCGATCGCGGTCTAAAAAGCGTTCAATGGCGTTACCTACAACCACCGGATCTGAGGAAATTTTCACATTGGCGATCGCTTGAATATTCAAAGGCGTTCCCCCTTTGGCGTAAGCGTTCCGCACTTCCACCCTTACCGGCATAGTCGTCACATCCATCCGTTTTACAGTTTCCACTATAGGAATCCGAATGGCTCGCCCACCTAATAACACTCGATAACCCATCTCTTGTCCATCTTTAGTCCGCCATTTGCGTCCCGAAAGTATCAAGATTTCGTTGGGTTTACAAATACATAAAAAAGACTTGATAAACCACACCAGTACAACCGCACCAAAAATAGATAAAGCAATAGGAAGACCACCATAAAGTAGACTCTCTATCCCGTTATTTTCTTTGCTAGTATCAGGTGTATTTGCATCAACTTGTGCTACTGTTACAGTCGCTAATTCTTGTTTAATTAAGCTCATAGTTATTTCTCAAGAGTCATGAGTAATTTCTCAACTGTTAACCGTCAACTGTCATCAGAATCCCCTTCAGTCCTGCGACACCTTCCGCAAACTGCCTCTCTTGCTAAACATTAACTACCCAAACTTTATTTCCCTTAATTCGCACAACAACAACGGAATCACCTTGATTAAATTGATGAATTTCATCGGTGAAAGCTACAAAGTCTACGAGAGAACCTTTGAGATTAATACGTACTTTTCCTGGACTATTGTGGTTTATAGGAACTTCCACAATCCCAAAACAACCAACTACATTATTAATACGGATTAAACTGTCTACTACTTGTCGTCTTCGTTGCAGATAAATTAATCCCACAATGAAAACACCAACAATAATCCCGAAAGCGATTACAATACCAGCAGTTGTGAGAATTGGATTATTCATTACCCTATTTCCAGGTATTTTATAATTATTGTTCACCCTTTATTGGTAACAAAAAACCAGATGATGTTGAGATAACTTTACTATTTGCTTTTTCATAACAGCTACCTTTAAATAATATTTAACACATACATATAAGGAAGGCAGAGATATAACAAAATTTTGTTATATCTCTGGTGTTATTGAACGCGGTATATGGAGATTACAGTTGCGGTTCTATAGGTATTTCTGTAGAAGTGGGAGAAAGTTATCTCGTATGTTACAAAACTTTACACTTAGTTTTGTTCTCAGTAGTTGTAATGTATGATGTATAACTATAGCTGTTGACAGTTGACTGTTGACAGTTAACCGTCAGCAGTCAACAATCCATACAAATGATTATGTAATTTAAAAGCGTAATAGCTTAGATCATTTCAATAATTAAATCGGATTTCTATAAGCGTTAATCTTAACTAAATAAGGGTCACAAATGGTGCGTTGCTTTATACAAAAACACCCCATATAACAAAATATTGGTATTAATTAATTATTGAGGTGTATCACTAGAACAGCATCAATATTTATAGACGCTATAAGGTGGGAGATAGTTCTGATAAGCTAATGCGCGGCTAAATTGTATAACTCTAATAAGGGCTGTTAACTGTTAACTTTCAACGGTCAACCCTTCGGGTGACGCTCCTAACGTCGCTACCGCTACGCTAACGGCAGTTCGCAATCGACGGAAACCGCCAAGACTGCGACTGCCTCACAGTTAACAGCCCTCACGATGGATTGTGCAACTTAAAAGCAGAATAGCTTATCGATTCTTTTCTGAACAGTATCAACCCACCCTATTAATTGACTAAATCTCTCCAGTGATATTAACTAGCTCGTGATTACACTTCATCAACTCATATAGGTCATAAGCGTATAAATCTTCTTGGCTAGGCTCATTACTATGGCTTGCTGCAACTATGGGATCACCATAGGCATTAGTTCTGCCAATTAGTAAGAGCTTTTTTCCTGCAAACTCTCCAATTAACTTAAATTTATGCTCAGGTAAAAAGTTAACATCAGTAAAAAAGTTACGATTTTGAATAGACATTTTATTCTCCAGAACTGTTTATGAATAATACTTCCATCGTGAATTTTTCTAGCCCAATTGATGCCGCTAAACTGCATCAAGAATTTACACCTAGCACAATGACAGAGGTTTTCTCTACAGTTTGATCAAAGTTTCATAAGTACTGTGTTGGAATTTTCTCTATAGGAAAAACCAAACTTTCAATACTATTTATGGTGGCGCTAACAATGTCTACTGTAATGAAAGTCAAGTGATGATTTATCTGCAAAAACACGATCTACTGTACCTCAAGGCAACTAATCTGACCTCAGCCCCTAGAAACACAGACTATAAAACCTGACTTCCAGTGCGAGGACAGGTAAAGCGAAGCGTAAGTTTACCAGCCAAGGATACTGACGACAGGCATTATTTTGTATAAATGCTGCTCGTTCAATCTCCTCTCAATGCCTACGAAGTTAGCTGACGGGCTAGGACTGAGAGATGTCCTTCTTTAAATGCTCTAAGTCTAAAATTTGAAATTTCTCTTTCACACTTTAGCTTCAGCTTTTTTGGCAGATACGCCCCAAACTTGGTTCCTCCGTTCCTAACTTAGACCCTGCATCATAGATGCTTTTAGGGTAAACCTGGATTAGGCAGACTGATTTTTGTTCTCTGTAATATTAACGTGTTCCGACATAAGGTAACATCCTAGTAAACAAAAAGATACGATCGCATCTACGATACTGATACAGGCGATCGCCCCTTTTCTGCTACCGTTTTGCATAGGCAACTAAGGAAACACCCAGAATCACAAATACAACTCCAGCAATACGTGTTGGACTGGCTGCATACTTAGCAAGTCCTAGCGCACCATAATGATCCAGAAAAATTGCTGCGATCCAGCATAAATCCCATCACAAAACATGGTTGTTAAACAACTTCGTTACCTATGTGGGTATTATAAAGCTGACCCCTAGTTTTCTATTAAAATAGCTGCGACCCAGCAATAAAGCTATACCCCATTGCCTAGCTCAAACCTTGATATATTCAGCTTTGATCTGGGTGCAAAAATTCATTGCTTACTTGTTGTTCAGTTCTGCTCAATTGCCTAAAATGAGGGATATCACTTCACAAGTGTTGAAGAATCGACATCTAAAAGCCAATTCTCATCAACCAATTCTAGATTTTCCCCAATTAGCCTCTGAGGGTAGTACCAGCATTGCCATTCGGGAATTACAAAGTAATCTGAGCCAACGCTTAATAAGGGTGCAAGGGTGCTGAAAACTACACCCCTACACCCTTATACCCTTACATCCCTAATTCTAGTGATGATGGTGATGATGATGTACAGCTAATTGTGGGTTGATTGCCACTGCTTGCTCATGCTGCAACTCAGCAATCTGAGCATTTGCCCATTCAGCCGCCATTGCTAGAAACTCTGGATTGTCATTCACACAAGCCATCTGCACATAATCCACACCAGAATATTTCTTCTCTAAATCATGAATTATGTGGTGTACATCTAGTAAAGTTTCGTGGTTTTCTGTGGCAAAGCCAATAGGCATAAAGATAATAACCTTTGCACCCAATTGAATCAGGTTTTTAGCTGCTTGCTCTGCGTTGGGTTGCGTCCACTCAATTAAGGGGGTGTCATGATTCAGCCAACCCACAGAAATGAGTGGATACTTATAAATTAACTCTTCCCGTACCAAATCATACAACGCTTGACTTTCGACAATTCCAGAGGTGAAACCTTTGGCTTTGTGAGGACAACCGTGATTCATCAACACAATGCCAATTTGGGAAGGTAAGTAAGCTGTGGCTAAATCAGCGTTAATTTTCTCCTCAACCAGATGAGCCATTAAATGGATGTATTCTGGCTCGTTATAGAAAGAAGGTATATAACGTAATGCTTTCAGCCAATGGTTTTCACCATCATTCGTCTCAGTTAGAGCATTGTTAACTTGTTCAATAGCAATCCCACTGGTGAAAATGGAATCAACAACTAGTAGGGGGTAAATCAGAATTTTGTCAAAACCTTGACTTTTGATTTCCGCCAAAACTTGGTTAGGTAAAAAGGGAGCGCAGAAATTAAAAGCTTTGAAAACTTGAATACGATCGCCCCATTTTGCTTGTAAATTTTGTTCAATGCCAGCACGCTGCTTTTCAAAGATGGCGTTGTGAGGGGAAATAAAATCGTGGTGTTGATGTCCCCATTCGTGACGGTCAAATAACGCCAGTAACTTTGCTAACGGCGGATAAATCCAAGTCGGTACAGGTGCAAATTTTGCTGTCAGTAGGTTGAGAGCCTGTTCGTTATAGTTAGCAAAATCCTCGTAGCTTTCAACTTCACCATAACCCATGAGCAACACGGCTACTCGGTCTTGGGTTGATAAATGTTCCTGTGTATTTTGTAGTTTTTCCGGTGTGGCAACCACAATCAGTTCCTCGATATATACCAGAATGGCAAGCAAAATTTGTAGCTACAAAATAGCCATATTGTTTGCCCACCTAGTAAGTTATTATCCTATCCCCCTGGATGGGATAACAACAAAAGTGACAATAATATATCAAAAGACATACTGGGCTTAATACTAGGTACTGAGTAGTGAAAAATATTTAACACTATATGCTGTGAGGAAGAAATGTTGACTGTTGACTGTTGACTGCTGACTGTTGACTGTTGACCGTTGACTGTTGACTGTTGACCGTTGACTAATGACCAATGACTATAATTTATAAATGAGCATTATTATTTGCCCTGGAATCCATGACTCAGATTTAACTGAAAGCTTCGTGTCAGGGTGCTTGGGTGCATTCTCTGGTACCTCAATTAGTCAAAAGCCAATAGAGATACTTGTTGTTCCAGTGGCAGGGGTTTTGACTTTATCATCACTTCATATTTTGCAGTTTTTACACGATCGCTTAGGGAATAAGCTAAAATCGCCAGTTATATTCATCAGCTTCAGTGCTGGCGTAGTAGGAGCGATCGCTGCTGCTTGGCAATGGCAAAATGGAGGGGGTCATGTCAAAGCATTTATTGCCATAGATGGATGGGGCGTGCCACTGTGGGGAAATTTTCCCATTCATCGGCTTAGTCACGATTATTTTACTCATTGGAGTTCATTGTTACTAGGAAGTGGGCAAACTAATTTTTACGCAGAACCACCCGTTGAACATTTAACCATGTGGCGATCGCCCCAAACAGTACAAGGCTGGCGCTCTGATTCATCAGTAGAAAACGCTACCTCAAAAATCCGTCTAACTGCGTCCGAGTTTTTACACTCATTGTTAAGAAACTATGAAGCAAAATAGTCCGGAAAATAGTCCAAGTATACAGGAGGGAAATATTGAGTGATGAGAAAATAAGGGATAAGAGAAGAAGTAAGGGAGTAGATAACAGGCTTTTGCCGTGAGCGTCAGCCGAACGGGCGCAAGGGGAAAATTACGAAAAAATTCAGATTTTTCCAGTACCCAGTCCCTAATCCCTCGTCCCTACTTACTCAAAATTTCTCCCCACTCTCTGTTCCCCATCTACCCTAGTTAATAACCGAACTTCCCATGTTTCCCACTGAACCTGCTGCTGTTAATAATGGGTTTGGCGCACTGCTCAAAAACCGTGGTTTTATGCTCCTGTGGATTGGGCAACTAATTTCCCAATTAGCAGACAAGGTTTTTTTTGTCTTAATGATTGCCTTGTTGGAAGTGTACCCAGCGCCCTCTGGACTACCAGAAAATTCCATGTACTCAACTCTGATGGTGGCGTTCACGATTCCAGCAATTTTGTTTGGTTCAGCTGGCGGAATTTTTGTAGACCGCTTGCCCAAAAAGTTGATTATGGTTGGCTCCGATATTTTGCGTGGGCTTTTGACCTTGTGTTTACCATTTTTACCCAGAGAATTCCTGATTTTACTCATACTCACCTTTGCTATTTCCTCAGTAACACAGTTTTTTGCTCCTGCTGAACAGGCGGCAATTCCTCTGTTAGTAAAGCGAGAAAATTTAATGGCGGCTAATGCCTTGTTCAGCAGCACCATGATGGGAGCTTTAATAGTTGGTTTTGCTGTCGGAGAGCCGATTTTGAGTTGGTCAAAAAGTTTGATGGGGGAAACCTACGGTCAAGAACTGGTAGTAGGGGGATTATATATCTTATCGGGGTTGCTCATGCAGCCCATAAAATTTACAGAACACAAACCCCATAATGATCAACTGACTAGCTCTAATCCTTGGTCTGAATTTACCGAAAGTATCCGTTACCTCAAAAAGAATCGCTTAGTCTTAAATGCCATGCTGCAACTCACGACCCTATATTGTGTATTTGCTGCATTGACAGTACTAACCATTCGGTTAGCCGAAGAATTTGGTTTAAAAGAGAAACAGTTTGGTTTTTTCCTAGCAGCAGCAGGCGTAGGGATGGTAACAGGTGCAGGACTTTTAGGACATTGGGGTGATAAATTCCATCACAAGCCCTTACCTTTAATCGGATTTTTGATGATGGCAATGGTGTTAGGTGTGTTCACCTTCACTCACAATTTGGTGCTAGCTCTTGGACTCTGTGCAATTTTGGGTATAGGTGCTGCCTTAATTGGTGTACCCATGCAAACTTTAATTCAACAGCAAACACCACCCACAATGCACGGTAAAGTGTTTGGTTTTCAAAATCATGCTGTAAACATAGCCTTGTCTTTACCTTTAGCAATTACCGGCCCTCTAACTGATGCTTTGGGTTTACGAGTAGTGTTGATGACAATGAGCGTAGTTGTAGTAGTTGTTGGTGTTTGGGCTTGGAAAAATACCCGTAGAGTTTTGCAAGATGTAATTTAATCATTACTCCCCATTCCCCCCCATACTCCATATCTATCATCGTCATACTAAAGAAAGAAATTTAATTCATAATTTGATTGAACTTTTCTATTAATATTGAAGTACTGATTACAGAATTCCCCCATTAACTTAGCTATCATCTGAGGTTTGACCGTGACTGTGAGCTTGCCTTCCCCGACTAGTCCCTCACAAACAGAGAAACATACTCAGTCTGTTAATTCGCCATCGGTGGTTGTGACACCACAACGGGTAACTGGTGGCTTCGCGCTACTTGATAGCCTGCTGCGCCACGGCGTTGAGTATATCTTTGGTTATCCTGGTGGGGCGATTCTGCCGATTTATGATGATCTGTATAAGGTGGAAGCAACTGGCAGCCTTAAACATATTCTAGTGAGACACGAACAAGGAGCAGCTCATGCTGCTGATGGTTATGCTCGTGCAACCGGAAAAGTAGGTGTATGCTTTGGTACTTCTGGGCCTGGGGCAACTAACTTGGTGACAGGTATCGCTACAGCCTACATGGATTCGATTCCAATGGTGATTGTTACTGGGCAAGTACCCCGGAAAATGATCGGTACAGATGCGTTCCAAGAAACCGATATTTACGGCATTACTCTACCCATCGTTAAGCACTCCTATGTAGTGCGTGACCCCCAAGATATGGCGCGAATTGTGGCAGAAGCTTTCCACATCGCCAGCACAGGCCGTCCAGGGCCAGTGTTGATTGATGTGCCGAAAGATGTGGCTTTTGAACAATTTGATTATGTACCTGTAGAACCAGGTTCAATTAAATTACGCGGATATCGCCCCACGGTAAAGGGGAATCCCCGCCAAATTAACGCTGCGATTGAATTGATCCGCGAAAGCCGTCGTCCTTTACTATACGTTGGTGGTGGGGCGATCGCATCCGGCGCTCATGCAGAAATTCAAGAACTCGCCGAGTTATTTAATATCCCCGTCACTACCACTTTGATGGGTATCGGTGCTTTTGATGAACACCATCCTTTATCTTTGGGGATGTTGGGGATGCACGGCACAGCTTACGCTAACTTTGCTGTGACTGATTGTGATTTGTTGATTTGCGTCGGTGCTAGGTTTGATGACCGCGTTACCGGCAAATTAGATGAGTTTGCATCCCGCGCCAAAGTTATTCATATCGATATTGACCCCGCCGAAGTTGGTAAAAACCGCATTCCTGAAGTCCCCATTGTTGGTGATGTCCGCAAAGTCTTACTTGATTTGTTGCGTCGTTGTAAACAAACAGGTGCCAAAAATACCCCCAACCAAAACCAAGAATGGCTTAACTTAATCAACCGTTGGCGGGAAGATTACCCCCTAGTAGTCCCCCAACATCCAGACAGCATTCCCCCACAAGAAGTGATTGTGGAAGTCGGCAGTCAAGCCCCCCACGCCTTCTACACCACTGATGTTGGTCAACATCAAATGTGGGCAGCCCAATTCCTCAAGAATGGCCCCCGGCGTTGGATTTCTAGCGCAGGCTTAGGAACGATGGGTTTTGGTTTACCTGCCGCCATTGGCGCTAAAGTGGCCTTCCCAGATGAACAAGTAATCTGTATTAGCGGTGATGCCAGTTTCCAAATGTGCCTCCAAGAACTCGGCACTGCTGCACAATATGGAATAAATGTCAAGACCGTAATTTTAAATAACGGCTGGCAAGGGATGGTACGCCAATGGCAGCAAGCCTTCCACGGCGAACGCTACTCCTGCTCAAATATGGAAGTAGGGATGCCAGATGTGGAGTTATTGGCACAAGCCTACGGCATTAAGGGTATTGTAGTTACGCAAAGAGAGCAATTGAAAGATGCGATCGCTCAAATGTTAGCCTACGATGGCCCAGTTATTTTGGATGTTCGCGTCACAAAAGACGAGAATTGCTATCCTATGGTAGCTCCTGGTAAGAGTAATGCTCAGATGATTGGTTTGCCTAAGCAACCACCAAAGACCAGTGTCGAACCAGTTTATTGCAGCCATTGTGGTACATCGAATTTACCCAATCACAATTTCTGTTCTGAGTGTGGGACTAAGTTGTAATTCATTTGCTGTGATATAAGTGGTTTTGAAGACGCAGGGTTTTATGTACTCTGCGTTTTTTCTTGTTCAACACAGAGGAAGCGCCGAGTATAGCTGTTGACTGTTGACTGTTGACCGTCAACAGCTATACAAGAAAATATATCAACTAAATTATTAATTTTGAATGGATTTTCCTCTTGCCTCATCTTCAAGCACTACGAGGAATCCGTTCAATTTCTGCATAGCCACTGAAAATTAACCTGTCTCCTTCGGTTTCTAATCGGTTCAGCCGCATTTTCACCCCATCAAGGTCAAAACGGTCTAAATCGACCATATTATCTAAAATTTCCGCCAGTGCTAGGCTCAAGGTTTGTGATATTTCTTGTTGCGTTTCGGGAACAGCACCCAGTTCAACTTTGGGATCTTTAAAAGAAATACGGCGGCGCTTTTCCACAGCCACCGTTAGAGTCATGGTAATGGGGATCAGTTCTCCGCTACCTAAATCAGCCTGAGCTGTCAGTCTGAGGCTATTTTGGGGTAATAATTGTACCTGAACTTCGGTAAAAGAGACTGGTTTACCATCAGATAATTCAGTTAAGGCGGGTAAAGTTAAATTTACTAGGCGCTTTTGTACTAGTTCAGCTTTAAAAGCCTGATTAATTCCAGTTTCCGATAAAATTACTTGAGCGATCGCCTGTGTTGGTTGCTTGAGATTCAATTTACCACTCAAAACAGCACCAAAGTCAATAGACACCGCATCCGTCTCAAAAGACATCTCCTCTACCGCAAACTCTCTGCGGATGACTAAGCCACGTCCGCTCATTTTGAAGCTATCAATGCTACCTTGCAACAGCTTGCTAGAGGGATAGCAGCGCACAAAGACTTCTACTGACTCGCTTTGGGAAAACAGGTGGCGAATCGTTTGGCTGGCTACTGTATTGAGCATTCTCTCGCCCCAATCAGTGCCTTTAGGATCTTGTAAACCAGTAAGTCCGCCGAACATTTGGTTGTGGGTCTCTAGAAGTTCTTTGTACTCTTGTAACAAAATGTGAAGATTTCAGCAAGTCCTTGGTGATTCATTGTGCTGATACCAAGACTTGATTTTGCTGATAATGGGACAGAAAAAGCATTTGTGAAAGTCTGATGATTACTCAGCAAATGCAGACAAAATCATACAGTGCAAAGACGCTAATAACACGTTTGTGCTTTTCCCACTTAGTGGTATGCGCCTTTGCGTGAAAATAGAAAATATCTCCTACTCAGCCCCAAAAATTTTCGCCCTAGCGACAACCCAAAGATTCACGGGTATCAACACCAGTTTTAGAATTCACCCCACTGGCCTTAACACAGATTTTTTTCACCTCTGTTCCATCTAAAACCGCATTAGTAAAATCTGCCCCAGTGACATCAACATTATCAAAAACAGAACGTAGCATCATAGCATCGGTCAAAACAGCATCGCTTAAATCAGCATTTTTAAACCTTGCCAGATAAGCTATACCGTTACTAAAATCCACACCATGCAAATTGACCCCCTCTAGCACAGTCCCATTAAACACACCACCACGTAAGTCAGCATTGCTAAAATTGGCATTCTCTAAATCTACGTTGGTAAACTCAGAACCAATTAAACTTTGACCAGAGAAATCCTTTGCCTTCAGTTCATCACCAGCCGAACGGGTGATACTAGAGGAACTCGCAGCTTGCGCTGACCCAGGAAACAGAAATAAAACCATCGCTAAGACAAAACTAACCACTACTCGCCAATTTTTCATAACTTATTCTTAATAAATCTCAACACTCCACCATTATTAAACATTAAAGGGGAATGGTGAGTAGAGAGTGGGAAGTAGTGGGTAAGAAATTATTCCCCTATGTCTTACTCCCTATTAATTGAACCCATCACGTAGGATATTAAATGTTGAAGTGCGATCGCGTAAGCAAAACTATCTGTGGCTAATCAAAAAGATACTGCCGGAACCTTAGCGAGAACCCCTTTGTATCAACTGGGTGTAGAACTCAAAGCCCGCTTGACCAGCTTTGGCGGGTGGGAAATGCCAGTACAATTCGGTGGGATTACCCGTGAACACGAAGCAGTGAGAAACGCTGCTGGGATGTTTGACATTTCTCACATGGGTAAATTCACCCTCCAAGGTAAAAACCTGATTTCTCAACTCCAAGGTTTAGTTCCTTCCGACTTGAACAGGTTACAACCAGGACAAGCCCAATATACCGTGTTGTTAAACCCCCAAGGAGGAATCATTGACGATATTATTGTCTATTACCAAGGTGAAGACAACACCGGCACACAACAGGTATTTATAATCGTCAACGCCGCTACCACTAGTAAAGACAAAGCATGGATACTGTCACACCTCGACCAAAATCAGGTGCAATTCCAAGACATATCACCAGCAAAAGTCTTAATTGCCATCCAAGGGCCAAAAGCTATCGACTATCTCCAGCCTTTTGTGCAGCAAAACTTACAACCAATCAAAGCCTTTGGACATCTAGAAGCAACAGTACTGGGTAAAGCAGGTTTTATAGCCCGTACGGGTTACACAGGGGAAGATGGCTTTGAGGTTTTGGTAGACCCAGAAGTGGGGGTTGAGTTATGGCGTAGTCTATGTGATGCAGGTGTCATTCCCTGTGGCTTAGGTGCAAGAGATACCCTGAGGCTAGAAGCAGCTATGGCGCTTTACGGTCAAGACATCGATGACAACACCACTCCTCTAGAAGCTGGGTTAGGGTGGTTAGTTCATTTGGATACCAAAGGAGATTTTATTGGTCGGTCAGTTTTAGAACAACAAAAAGCCACAGGAATAAAACGCCGACTCATAGGTTTGCAAACCCAAGGACGTAACATCGCCCGTCATGGCTACCAAGTTCTCTCAGACGGTAAAGTAGTAGGCGAAGTGACTAGCGGCACTCTATCGCCTACACTGGGTTATCCCATTGCTTTAGCCTACGTCCCCAGTAAACTAGCAAAAGTTGGTCAACTGCTAGAAGTCGAAATTCGTGGTAAAGCATACCCAGCAGTTGTAGTTAAGCGACCATTTTATCGTTCAACTCAGAAGGGTTAGAAAATTGTGATTAGGGTAAATAGAGGGGCTGAGGAGCGAAAATTTAGCTTATCTCCAGCCCCCAATCTAAAAATCAATGTTGACCTACTAAATGTGTTGTAAGATACTCAATCACAGTATGGTTATTAACTAAATATGGTCTTAATTACTTTGGGACGCTAATTTTTTGATATTTTAAGAGGAAAAGAAATGTCTTCGTTTGAATACCCTCAAGATTTAAGATATTTGGATACTCATGAATACGTGAGACTAGATGGCGAAATTGCTACTATCGGTATTACAGAATTTGCTGTAGATCAGTTGGGTGATGTGGTTTTTCTAGAACTGCCGGAAATTGGCGATTTACTCACAAAAGGAGACTCCTTTGGCACAATTGAATCAGTCAAAGCCGTCGAAGACTTAAATGCACCAATCACCGGAACAGTTATAGAACGCAACGAAATTTTGATTGAATCTCCTGAAGCAGTTGCAGATGATCCCTACGGTGAAGGATGGTTCTTGAAAGTACGTGTGAATGATCCTGACGAAGTTAATGATGCTTTGACTGCGGATGAATATCGTGCTGAAGTAGAAGGCGAGTAGTTGGGGATAGGAGAATGGGGGAGAGGCAGGGGAGCAGGGGGGCAAAGAAGAATAACTATTGACCAATGACCAATGACCAATGACTCTTTTTTAACTCAGCACTCCTCCTCTCAACGATTATTCATAAATCATTCAAAAGTTTAAAAAATACCCCTACTTGTCAGGGGTATTTGTTGCAAAATATTAAATAGTTAATTCTGGAGTTTAATTTAGTGGTATCTTATGCCTCTATTCCTCAGTCTAGCGACGCAGATCACTCTACCGTAGGCGATCGCCAACAGTTAGACAATAGGAAAGAAAATTTAAATAATTTTATACAAAGACATATAGGCCCATCATCGGCAGATATTCAACAAATGCTTGATGTGTTGGGGTTCTCTAGTCTAGATGACCTGATTGAGAAAACAGTACCAAGCACAATCAGGCTGCATAAAAAACTACAGTTGCCAGAAGCACAGACTGAGTATGCAGCCCTGGCAAAGTTAAAACAAATTGCCTCTAAAAATCAGGTGTTTCGCTCATACATTGGTATGGGATATTACGATACGATTACTCCTTCAGTTATTGGGCGTAATATCTTAGAAAATCCTGGTTGGTACACTGCCTATACTCCCTATCAACCAGAAATTGCCCAAGGGCGGCTAGAAGCACTGCTTAATTTCCAAACCATGATTATCGATTTAACAGGGTTGGAAATTGCTAATGCTTCACTACTTGATGAAGCAACAGCCGCCGCCGAAGCCATGAGTATGAGTTACAGTGTGAGCAAAAATAAGGCCAATGCTTATTTTGTCTCTCATGATTGTCATCCCCAAACCATCGACGTTTTACAAACACGAGCTAAACCCTTAGGGATTGAGATTATTGTCGGGAATCATCAGACATTTGATTTCCAGAAACCAATTTTTGGTGCGGTCTTACAATATCCTGCCAGTGATGGCACAATCTACGACTACCGAGCTTTTATTGAAACAGCTCATACTCAAGGTGCATTGGTAACGGTAGTCGCAGACCCATTAAGTTTAACTTTACTCACCCCTCCTGGTGAATTTGGGGCTGATATTGCCGTAGGTAGCACCCAGCGTTTCGGTATTCCCTTGGGGTTCGGTGGGCCTCATGCGGCGTATTTTGCCACTAAAGAAGAGTACAAGCGGCAAGTTCCAGGGCGAATTGTGGGGGTATCTAAAGATGTCCACGGTAAAACTGCCCTGCGTCTGGCGTTGCAAACCCGCGAACAACACATTCGCCGGGAAAAAGCTACGAGCAATATTTGCACAGCACAGGTATTACTGGCAGTGATGGCGAGTATGTACGCTGTATATCATGGCCCAGATGGACTAAAACAAATTGCCGAAAATATCCATCAGCTAACCGTAACTTTGGCAGCTGGCTTAAAACGTCTGGGTTACAAAATTAGTTCCGAAAACTTCTTTGATACTCTGCGGGTAGAGTTGGGGACAAACAATCTGGAAGCCATTCTCGCAGATTGCCAAGCCAGAAATATTAACCTACGGATTTTTGATGAGACGGCTGTGGGGATTTCTTTAAATGAAACTACCACACCAGAAGACCTCATCGACCTCTGGCAAATCTTCGCGTTTAAAGATGAATTACCATTCACCCTAGAAGAACTAACATATTCTCCTCATCTTTCCCTCCGCACCAGTAGTTACCTCACCCACCCCGTCTTCAACCGCTATCACTCGGAAACTGAGTTACTACGTTATTTACACAGGCTAGAGACTAAAGATTTGTCTTTAACTACATCGATGATTCCCTTGGGTTCCTGCACGATGAAGTTAAATGCTACATCAGAAATGATTCCCGTAACGTGGGAAGAATTTGGCAGAATACATCCCTTTGCGCCGTTAACCCAAACACGGGGTTATCAAATTCTCTTCCAACAACTTGAGGCGTGGCTAGGGGAAATCACTGGATTTGCCGGGGTTTCTCTCCAACCTAATGCTGGTTCTCAAGGAGAATATACAGGGCTTTTGGTAATTCGTCAGTATCACGAAAGTCGGGGAGAGACACACCGCAATGTGTGTTTAATTCCTACCTCAGCACATGGAACAAACCCAGCAAGTGCGGTGATGTGTGGGATGAAGGTTGTAGCTGTTGCCTGTGATGCGGAAGGTAATATTGATGTTGATGACCTCAAAGCTAAAGCAGAAAAATACAGCCATGAACTTGGTGCATTGATGGTGACTTATCCTTCAACTCATGGTGTGTTCGAGGCAGGAATTCAAGAAATTTGTGCTGTGATTCATAGTCATGGCGGTCAAGTATACATGGATGGGGCAAATATGAATGCCCAAGTGGGTATTTGTCGTCCAGGGGATATTGGCGCGGATGTTTGTCACTTGAACTTGCACAAAACCTTCTGTATTCCTCATGGAGGTGGTGGCCCTGGTATGGGGCCAATTGGGGTTGCTTCTCATCTTGTACCGTTTTTACCTGGACATCCGGTATTGGTGAATGAGAAAATACCCAATTCCCAAAATATTGGGGCTGTAGCTGCTGCACCTTGGGGAAGCGCTAGTATTTTGGTGATTTCATGGATGTATATTGCCATGATGGGGGCAGATGGATTGACCCAAGCGACTAAGGTGGCAATCCTCAATGCTAATTACATTGCTAAGAGATTGGAAACTTACTATCCTGTGTTGTACAAAGGACAAAATGGCTTGGTTGCCCATGAGTGTATTTTAGATTTGCGCGCCCTCAAAAAATCCGCGAACATCGAAATTGATGATATAGCCAAGCGCCTCATAGACTACGGTTTCCATGCCCCGACTGTCTCCTGGCCTGTGGCAGGTACAATTATGGTGGAACCAACAGAAAGCGAATCTCAAGCTGAATTAGACCGTTTCTGTGATGCCTTGATTGCCATTCGCCAAGAAATCGCGGAAATTGAAGCAGGCAAGGTTGATATTCAAGATAATCTCTTGAAGAATGCCCCCCACACAGTTGAAAGTCTCCTCAGCGCTGAATGGCACCATCCTTATGGGCGTGAACAAGCCGCCTATCCCGTGCCTTGGATAAGGGAGTATAAATTCTGGCCGAGTGTGGGAAGAATTGATGCAGCTTTTGGGGATAGAAATTTCGTTTGTTCTTGTCTGCCAATGGACGCTTATAACTGATTCGTAATTAGGTAACGCCGTGTGCAACTTTCTCTCAGACCTAACCCCCAACCCCTTCCCTACAAGCTACCCAATATAAACATCTTTCTTAACAAAGAATCAGCAATTATTCTGAACAATGGATCAGGGAATCAAAAAACTGCCTTCATGCCATGTTTTCTACTCCCTTCACTAGCGACTTTTTATCTCTCTAGGTTGAGAAAATCTCAATTTTGTTTCCACCTCAAGACCGATAAATATTAAGTACATAGTAGTTAGTTTTAAGGCAGATGAATAGGATAAATCCTTCATCGAAAGAGAGTTGTGTACTTGTTTTCCGTGGTCAGATTAATGGTTTCAGGTGTGAGGAGCAATTATGTCAGTCATGTACATTGCCCAGCAATTAGTACGTTTGGCTAACATCCGGGGTGAAAATGCGTAAGCTTGCTATTTGCAAGTGGGAGCAAAAGCACAATTAAACCTTGGGTTGATCTGTCGATCCAAGGTTTAATTGTGCGGATGAAAATTTAATTTGTTGATCGAGAAATTGTTGGTTTATTACCAGGAGAAATATATGGCAGAGAAGCAAACATTACAACCACCGCAGCAACAACAACCACCAGGTACAGAATCGAAAATGCAGCCAAAACCTCAAGCTGATGATGCTCAGTATCGAGGTAGCGGTAAATTAAAAGATAAAGTTGCGCTGATTACTGGTGGGGATAGTGGGATTGGCCGGGCTGTGGCGATCGCCTATGCTAAAGAAGGTGCAGATGTAGCCTTTGTTTACCTGAGTGAACACGGCGACGCGGAAGAAACCAAAAATTTAGTAGAAGAACAAGGACGGCGTGCTGTATCTATCGCCGGGGATATAACCGATGAAGCTTTTTGTCAGCGTGCGATTCAACAAACAGTAGATGAGTTCGGTAAACTAGACATTCTCATCAATAATGCGGCTGAACAACATCCCCAAGAAAGCATTGAAGATATTACTAAAGAACAGTTGGAACGCACATTCCGCACGAATATTTTTTCAATGTTTTACTTGACCAAAGCAGCAATCAAACACCTGAAAAAAGGCAGCGCCATTATCAATACTACTTCAGTTACAGCTTATAAAGGTAGTCCACAGTTACTTGATTATTCTTCAACTAAAGGTGCAATTGTCGCCTTTACTCGTTCCTTATCACAAAACTTAATTAGTAAAGGTATCCGGGTGAATGCTGTAGCACCTGGGCCAATTTGGACACCTTTAATTCCTTCAACATTTCCCCCAGAAAAGGTAGAAACCTTTGGTAAACAAGTACCAATGCAACGAGCCGGACAACCGGAAGAAGTTGCACCTAGTTATGTGTTTTTAGCTTCTGATGACTCGTCTTATATGTCTGGTCAAGTTTTACATCCCAATGGTGGGGAAGTAGTTAATGGCTAATTAACAATTCAAAATTCAAAATTCAAAATTCAAAATTCAAAACAGTTAGAGTTGGGGATTTAAACCCCATCTCAACTGATACTACTTGTAGACATAGGGGTCTTAAACCCTTGAATTGACGATAATGGGGGGAGTTCAGAATAGATGATATCTGATTTATTCTGAATTTTCTTTGATGTCTGCCAACGGAGAGATGATTTCGTCCTCAGCAGTTGCTATATCTATTAAGGAACATTCAAAGAAAAAAGTTAGCTTATGTCATCCCTAAAACCATTGCACGGCACAGAATTAGTTGATTGTGCTAGAGCAAATGCCAAGCAGGGAATTGAAACTGCTGCTTATCAATGTGGCTATGGTGATGATTTGAATAGATTTGCAGGAGAACTAAGAAAAGCGTGTGAGGAAATGAACCTGCAAGTTAAAGAATTGAATGAATTGATTACCGACCAAGATATGATTCTTAACTTGGGAACTGGGGAAATTATTGCACCTGATACAGCGTCGGAATTGTAAATATCAATAATTCACAATCTTAAAATTACTCTTGCCAAATTGAAGTAAATTAGAACTCCAAGTACGTCAACGGCTGTAGTAATAAAAGGTGCTGACATTAAAGCTGGGTCTAAGCGTAAGTAGCGAAACAAAAATGGCAGTGCTGAACCAGATATAGAAGCCAGAACAGAGATAGCGATTAAACTAGCACCAACAGCGATCGCTACTTCTAATCGGCCTTGGAGAAAGTAAGCCCATATAGTGGCGATACTACCTAACATACCGCCTAGCAATGCACCGGCGATCGCTTCTCTGCCAATCACTTGTAATGTGCCGAGTGAGCGAATTTCGTCTGTATTCATCCCGCGAATCACGACTGTGGAAGACTGAGCGCCTACGTTACCACCAGTACCAGTCAACAAGGGGATAAAGGCAGTGAGGGTGACTACTTTTGTCAAGATATCTTCTTGGGACTTAATAATTGTGCCGGTGACAGTGTTGGTAACTAAGAGAACAAATAACCATAAAACCCGCTTGCGAGCTACTTCCCATAAATCCATTTGAAAGTAATTGTCGCCACTGGACTGTACACCACCACCTAAAGCGTAGATATCCTTGGTGGTTTCCTCTTCCAGAATATCAATCACGTCATCGACGGTGACAATCCCGACTAAAAGCTGTTGTCTATCTACCACCGGGACAGCTAGGAAATCATACCTTTGAATTAATCTGGCTACTTCTTCCTGGTGAGTATCTGTATTGACAAAAATTACATCACGGGTCATTACCTCACCAATCGTCTGTTCTGGCTGGGATGTCACCAACTCCCGCAGTGAGACAATGCCGGTTAAGCGTCTGGCTTGATCCGTAACGTAAAGATAGTAGATCATCTCACTAGCATTAGCGAGGCTGCGAATCCGTTCTAGAGCTTGCCCTATGGTCATATTTTCTTTTAGCCCAATGAACTCTAGAGTCATGATGCGCCCGGCTGTATCGGCTTCATAACCCAACATTAGGGCTGTGGCTTGGCGTTCTGTTGGACTGAGTTGTTCTAGCAGGTGATTGACAACCTTGGCAGGCAATTCATCAAATAATCTCGCTCGGTCATCCGACGACATTTGATCGACTATATCGCGGACTTCCTGGCTTTTGAGTTCTTCAATTAATCTTTCTTGAACACTGTAGTCAAGATATTCGTAAACTTCAATGGCTTCATCTTTAGAAAGCAAGCGAAAAGCTAAAGCGTGCATTGTTTCGGGTAAACCTTCAATCGCTTCAGCTATGTCCGCAGGCTGTACAGGTACAAGAATGGCTTTTGCTCCCTGTAAATCTCCTGCTTCTAATAGCATTCGCATCTGTGTCCGCACTAAATCACGCAATTCCCTACGTGATACATCCTGAAGGGTAGAGTTTAAATTGTTCGTCTCTGTCACTTTCCACTTTCCTCGACCAGTCTGAACAAGGTTGCTGCCCCTAGTCTAAGGGATTGTGGAAGGTGTAAGGTTAAACTTACCGTGATTTTTTCTGCTTTGATGTGTTGTCAGTTTTTTCTTAAGAAAATTTGGTTAAAAATCCCAACAGTTTTTTTGTTTTTGGTGTGAGGAGGGTACGGCGATAGGTATCTGCGGCTTTTTTGATGGCTTCGGCTTGGGTAGGATAGGGGTGAATCACGTTACTGAGTTTGTTTAAACCTATCTTATTAACTATCGCTGTTGTGATTTCCGAAATCATCTCCCCGGCGTGAGTTGCGACAATAGTTGCACCAACAATTTCATCAGAACCTTTTTTGTGGTGAATTTTCAGAAAACCATCTTCTTGAGCATCGGCGATCGCTCGATCTACACTACTAAAAGGAATTTTAATTGTCTCTACGTCTTGACTTTCGTACAGTCCCACATGGGCAACTTCTGGGTCAGTATAAGTCACCCAAGGCATTACTAAGCTACTTAGTTTCGACCTGCCTAAACCAAAGGGAGAAAACAGGGTATTCTTAATGACAATGCGCGCGGCTGCATCGGCGGCGTGGGTAAATTTCCATTCCATGCAGATATCACCAGCAGCATAAATCTTGGGGTTGGTCGTTTGTAGGTAATCATTCACTTCCACACCCCGACGCTTGTCGTATTTTACCCCGACAGCTTCTAAATTCAACCCTTCCACATTAGGCGATCGCCCTGCACCCACTAATATTTCATCTACTGTCACCGAATCACGATGACCGTTGGTAGAAAAATACAACCGTTTACCCTCGGTTACCGTCACTACTTCTTCTACCTTGGCATTTAAAACTAAGCGAATCCCTTCTTTAATTAAAGTCTGTTGGACAATTTGTGCCGCGTCGTTATCTTCTTTGTTAAGGACATGGGAACCGCTATGAATCAACACTACCTCACTCCCCAAACGCCGGAAGGCTTGGGCTAATTCGCAACCAATGGGGCCACCACCAATTACTGCTAACTTTTCCGGTCTTTGAATTAAAGAAAAAACCGTTTCATTGGTGAGATATCCAGCTTGTTCAATGCCGATAATTGCTGGTTTTGTAGCCCTAGCACCAGTAGCAATCACCGCTTTTTTAAATTTAAGGGTCTTCCCAGCTACTTCTACGGTATTCTTACTAGCAAATTTACCACTACCTAAAAATACATCAACTCCCAGGGATGTAAAACGTTCCGCCGAGTCATTATGGCTAATATCCGACCGTACTCGTCGCATTCGTGCCATAACTGCGGGAAAATCAATATCAATCTGGCTGGGAATATTCACCCCCAAATTTTTCCCATTCCAGATTTCCCCCACCACCCGCGAAGACCGAATGATAGTTTTAGAAGGTACACAACCCACATTTAAGCAATCTCCACCCATAAGATGCTTTTCAATTAGCGCCACCTTTAAACCCAAACCCAGACCAGCCGCACCCGCCGCCACTACTAAGCCAGCAGTCCCCGCACCCATGACCACCAAGTCATAATTATCAGCCGGTTGGGGATTTACCCAGTTAGGCGGGTGTACATGAGCCACTAATTTTTGATTATATTCATCCACCGGGCGGACAATGACTCTATCTAATTCTGAATTGGACATTGGGTGTAACCTCTCTCAGCAATGGGGATTATTCTATTCTAAGCAAGCTACAAAATTCGCCATTCAAAATCAGGAAATTCAGGAAAGAATATGCTACATTTCATTCACCTCTAGGTATTTTAATTTTTATTTTATAAATGTTATCTCCAGGTTATCAAACCTGGGTAAATTCTTTAACTGATGATATTTCTTTCTTAATAATTGGTAATTCGAGTTTGCGTTGTGGGAGCATTTCTGCATACCTATCGGTCAGAAATCGGTTGAGTTTTCGATCTAGCTTTTTCAGAAATCTTTTTAATGGCTTATTTTCATTCCCAAAGCTAACTTGACGTACAAAAGGTTTAATAATTGTTGCTACTCGTCTCACACCCAATTTTTTGTATTTAGTTTGAAAATAACCATCCTCAGATAAATTCCATTTAGCGCGGATACGTTGTAAACTGGCTAAAGTCCAAGCATCACTCCAACGCAGCATATAAAAATGTAAATCGCTCCATTCTAAAGGAGGCCCTGGTACATAGGTAACTAAACTATCAGGTTCAAAATAAACTTTACCTCCTGCTTGTATGACATTCATGCAAAAATCTAGATGTTCTTTGGTGTTGAGCATTTCTTCATCTAAATAGCCAATTTGCTCAAATATTTCCCTCCGTATTAGGGTACAGTGAAACTCTGCTAATTCTGTCTCAGTTTGCTGGAGTTGAGAACGCAATGCTGATACTTGATGACCTTGTTTGTACATTTTTTCCCGTAGATGTCGTCTGCCTTTGACATCAATCACGATGTGGCTTTCTCCACCTGCAAAGTGGATTCTTTCGTGTATGGGTTCTTTTTCACACATCAAAGGCCCGACTACAGTTGCACCTGTTGTTTCTGCACAATTTACTAAAGCTTTTAACCAACCAGGGGAAACTATAACGTCGTTATCAAGGAATACTAAATATTTAGTATCAACGTGACTCAAGCCAATATTCCGGGCGTGGTTGGGAGAAAGATAGTAATCTGTCCGAATTAGTTGAAAGTTCTTTTCTTGGGCTTGTTGTTGTAGATATTTTCGGGCTTTAGTTGGAGAATTACCATCTACATAAATTAGTTTGAAAGGTATCTTCGTATGTTCGTAAATACTTTCTAATGATGCTTGAGTACAGCTAAAGCGTTCACGGGGAACAATGACAATTGTCACAATTGCTTCTGACATGGTTGATAACTCCTATTAGTTATAGCTGTTGACTGTTGACTGTTGACTGTTGACAGAATAGAAAGCCCTGTGTTGTCGGGTTTTTATCTTAGCTTGATGTCCTAATATCTCTACGGCTACTTAAATAGCTGTTAATTCTTTTGGTAGATGTTGCAAATCTTGTTGGGGTGATGATGAATAGAGCATTTGTTGATAAATTTGCACCAATTCATCATTTAGCTTGTTCATGTCGTATTTTTCTTCAACACGTCCACGTCCCGCTTTACCCATTTTTTCCCACAATTCTGGATGTTCTATGAGATAGGTTAACTTATGAGCGATCGCCTCTGCATCTCGTTCAGGGACTAAAAACCCAGAAACCCCATCCTCTACTAACTCTGGAATCCCCCCGTGTCTGGTACTAATCACAGGTAAACCCATCGCCATCGCTTCTTTTAAGGTGTTGACTGGTGCATCTTGATTACCATCTTTACCAGTTACACTAGGAGCCACAAAAATATGGCATTTATCCAAAATATCAACAATCTCTTTTTGTTGTTTCCAGCCTAATAATTTCACATTTTGACTAAGATTTAATTCAGAAATTAGTTTTTCAAAATGTGTTTTTAGTTCTCCATCACCAATAATGTTATACTCAATATAGGGATATTTTCTTATGACTTGAGCTACAGCTTTAATTACATACTCAATCCCTTTTTTTTCTACCAAACGCCCAGTAGTAGCAATGCGGATAATACCATCATGGGGATAAGAGCGTTCTTGAAAAAAGAAACTGTTACTATCAATTCCTGAACCGTGGACATGAATTTTATCAGCATCACATCCCAACGCCACGGCTTTATCTTTAAAAAATTCGCAGTTAGCTAAGAAAAAATCTGTTTCCTGGAATAGTTCTTGATAAACCTGTTCTCCCCATTTGGGTAAAAATTTACTAATATCTGAACCCCGGAAGGTGGAAATTAATTTACCTTCAATTAAACCAAGTTGGCGAAACCACACACCGAACACGCCCAAGGTACTGAATTGACAGTGGATAATATCGTAAGATTTTGTTTTTAAAAATGGTAATGCTCGATAAAGCATTTTCAAGGATTTCGCCTGACTAACATAGCGCGAAGTATTGAGTAATTGCAGACAGACGCTAGGGTTTTTATGAAAATTGATTAACAGTAGACTTAAGCCTTTTACCCAACGCCATAACTCATTATTTGGTCTAGTGGGAGCGTAAATTGTGCGTTCCATGAGGTGATATTGTTCGACCAAGGGATGCAATTTAGATGTATCTTGGGGAATACCATCAAGGGAGTAAATATCAACTTCATAGCCGCGTTCTATCGTACCGACAATTTGATTTAAAATGAATGGTTCAGATAACACAGGAAAATGGGCAACAAAAAATGCTACTTTCATATTTCGTAGTTAAATAGCTGTTGACAGTTGACGGTTGACGGTTGACAGACTTAAATAGCGGTTAATTCTTTTGGTAGATGCTGCAAATCTTGTTGGGGTGATTGTGGTTTGAGCATTTGTTGATAAATTTCCACCAATTCATCATTTAGCTTGTTCATGTCGTATTTTTCTGCAACACGTCCACGTCCAGCTTTACCCATTTTTTCCCACAATTCTGGATGCTCTATAAGATAGGTTAACTTATGAGCGATCGCCTCTGCATCTCGTTCAGGGACTAAAAACCCAGAAACCCCGTCTGTGACTAATTCAGGAATCCCCCCGTGTCTGGTACTAATCACAGGTAAACCCATCGCCATCGCTTCTTTTAAGGTGTTGACTGGTGCATCTTGATTACCATCCGCAGCCGTCACACTAGGCGCGATAAAAATGTGGGTACTTTCCAGAATCTCCACAATTTCTTTTTGCTGCTTCCATCCCAATAATTTGACGATATGACCAATATTCAATTCTGTGATTAATTGTTCTAAATCTTCCTTTAAATCGCCATCGCCGATAACTTGATACTCAATATTGGGGTAAAGTTCAGCTACTTTAGCAACTGCACGAATAGCATATTCAATCCCCTTTTTTTCTACCAATCTTCCTGTTGTCGCAACTTGCACTTTCCCATCAGCAGGAAAATAGCGAGGTTTGAATGTGAACTTATTACAATCTAAACCAGAACCATGAATTATCAGTTTATCAGGATTGCAGCCTAAATTAATCGCGCGATCACCAAAAAATTTGCAATTCGCCAAGAAAAACTCCCCTTCCTGAAAGAGTTGCTCATAAACATCACTGCCATTTTCCTCGACATATTTACTAATATCAATACCCCGAAAAGTCGTGATTAATTTACCAGAAATTATCCCCACTTCCCGATAGGCTAAAGCAATAGGCGCTAAAGTGCCGAATTGACAGTGAATGATATCATAAGAGCCATCTTTCAGTAACCCTACAATTCTGTAGAATGTTTTTAAAGTAGCTACTTCCTTCCCATATCTTCCCGGAATAAAAAATCGCCAAGTTTTCAAAGAACCCTGATGAATATTCCTAATGAATAAACCTATACCTTTAAAAAAGCGCCAAATAAGATTGTTAGGAACATGAGGAGGGAAACATACACGTTCCATCAGCCGATATTCTTCCACAACCGGATGTAACTTCCCTGTATAACCCTTCGGTAAACCATTCACAGGATGAATATAAACCTCATGTCCCCTATCAATCAAACCCGTAATTTGATTAAGAATAAAAGCCTCAGACAAAACCGGAAACCGCCAAACAATAAAAGCCACTTTCATAGTAAAACCTCCGCGTCACTCCGCGTAAACCTCCGCGATACTTTGCGTTTAAAAATCCTGCCTTTCTCCTCCTTCCTCAAAAAATCCAAATGATAATTCAAATTCATCACCTCTAACTGTCCCGAAGCCAAAGAACCATCAGGAAAATTAAGAATACTAATCCCACAATTTGACTGTTGAAGAGAATGATAAAACTCAGGACTTATCCCCAAAGCAGTCCCAATCAAAGCTCGATTTGTCCCCCCATGTGCAACTACCAACACAGTTTTACCTACGTTGTTTGGTAGTACTTCTTGCCAGAATTGTTGTACCCGTTGATATAAATTCAGCGCCGGATAAAACCGTGTTTCATTATCTACCTGCATCCAAAATTCATGCGGGCGCTGTTTCCAAAGTTGATACGCTTCAGGGAATATTTCCCGTACATATTGAAATGCTAATCCTTCCCAAGCAGGCATATCATTTTCTCTTAATTTTTCATCGATAAAAACTGCATTTTTGGGAAAATTAATTACCTCTAAAATTTCTTTAGCGGTTTCCTGCGCCCGCTTGAGTGAACTAACATAAACAGCATCAAAACATATTCCCTTGAGAAATTCCCCTGTAATTCGCGCATCCCTACGCCCAACTTCTGTTAATACTGACTCATCACTACTACCTTGATATAATCCCAAAGCATTAAACGTACTCTCTCCGTGGCGTAACAAAATCACGCGAGTTCCTGAGGATTCTTCAAGCCTCAACTGCATAGATATCTCCTTCTGGTTCGACAATGCCTTGTATTTGATATAAAGTGGCGTAGTAACCACCCAAACGCATCAATTCTGGGTGAGTACCCTGTTCTAAAATGCTTCCGCCCTCGACGTAGAGAATTATGTCTGCGTTTTCTACCGCCTTGAGGTTGTGGGAAATAATAAAGGTTGTCCGCCCCTCGGTTAATTTGGCGAGTGCAGAATTGACTATATATTCACTCTTTTTATCTAAACCTGTGGTGGGTTCATCCAGAATTACTATCGGTGCTTGTCGTATTGCAGCACGAGCGATCGCAATTCTTTGTCTTTGTCCTCCTGATAGTGTACCACCGCGATCGCCCAAAATAGTATCGTAACCTTGGGGTAAATTCATGATAAATTCGTGAGCATTAGCTAGACGTGCAGCTTTTTCCACTTCCTTATCAGTAGCACCCAATTTCCCATAGGCGATATTTTCCCTGACACTAACTGCAAATAACACACTCTCTTGTAAAACCACACTGATTTGCTGGCGTAGAGAATTCAGGGTATATTCGCGGATGTCTTGACCATCGATTAAAATCCGCCCAGCTTCTGGGTCATAAAGCCGTAATATTAAACTGAGAAGCGTTGATTTACCGCCACCGGAAGCCCCTACTAAGGCAATTTGCTGTCCCGGTTGCACAGTCAAGCTAATATTTTTTAAAATATCTTTCCCTGTATCATAGCCAAAGAAAACATTTTCAAACCGCACTGCACCAAAAAAAGGATGGGCTGGTTTTGCCCCTGGTAAATCTTGTACATTGGGTTCATAATCCAGAATTTCTACTACTCGTTCACCGGAAGCGGTGGCTTTAGCGATTTGGCCGATTTGATTGGAGAGTTTCCGCATCGGTTCAAAAGCATTTCGCAGATATGTCATAAATACCAACAGTTCCCCTGGTGTAAGTTCCTTGTGTAGCACCACATGAGAACCACGCCACAACACCACAGCAATGATAATTGCCATTAAAATTTGTACAGCCCTTTCTAGTGCGGCTGAAAGTCTCAGAGATTCGATTGCTTCATCTAAACTCTTTTGATTTTGAGTTGAGAAAACGCTGTGTAGCATTTCCTGAAGAGATAAGACTTGCACCACCTTAATAGCACCCATAGTTTCGCCAGTGGTTGCGGCTAAAACACCTTCAGAATCACGATGTTTTTTGGCAAACTTACGAATGCGGCTAATCATCTGACTAGTCAACAAAAATAACAATGGGAAAATCGCCGTCACTACTAACGCCAGTTCCCAATTTAGCCAAAACATAATCCCCAACATCCCCACCAACGAGAATGTATTGGTAAATAAAGGTAAGGCTGTTTTCACCGTCACAGTCCGCATCTTTTCAATATCGGCGGTGACACGGGTGATTAAATCCCCACTCTTAGATTTTTGGTGAAAAGATAAAGAAAGATGCTGTAAATGATGGAAAACATTAGCCCGTACTGTGGACAACACCCGCACCACAGCCAAAGACATTCCGTAAGTGCTGATATATGCAGCAATGCTACCCACCCCAGAAATAACTACAATACCTACAGCCGATAGAGTTAATAATACAACTGGACTCAATCCATAAGTATGAGTAAGATTTGTATTGTTATTGTGAGCAGGGATAAGGATGTAATCAAAAACATATTTTAAAGGCCAAGGTTCCAGCAAACGTAAGCCAGTTTCCAATAAGAGTGCCAAAAAAGAACCAGCTATTAAAAGTTTTTGTTGACGAATATAAGGCGAAAATTTATCTAATATCCGCAAGATTCCCGGAATAACACCCTTTAATTCCTTTTCTTTGGCACGCTGACCCATTAATTATCTCTCTCCTTTGTTAACAAAATTTAGGGGGTTTAAATCCCCAGCTTCTATCAAGCTGCAAAGTTGTGGCTTTTTCGTTTGTTTTTAAAAAGTTTTGAGATAATTAGCAGTGGCTTCTGCACCATTCAGGTTAAATTGAGATTGATGTACAGGTCTATTTTTGTTTAAACAGATGATGATTTTTTCAGCTAAATTAGATGCTGTTAAATTTTGTGGAAGAATAGAATCAACAATTCCTAGCTTCTCTAATTTTTGAGTCCGCAATAACTGTTCTTTATCTTGCTGTTCATGCCCAATGGGAACAACAATGGCACGCACACCTGTACTCAGAATATTCATGGTGGTGTTATAGCCACTTAAGCTTAAAGAAATATCTGCCGTTTTCATGTATTCCAACAATTGTAACGTATATGTAGCGATGTGAATATGACTGCGATCGCCTGCTATTTGTCTTAATTGATTTACCTGTGCTTCTGGCATAAAAGGGCCAGTAAATATTTTGATGATATGCGGTCTTAATGGAGCTAAAATAGAGCTTGCTGCTATCACTGTTTCCAAAAGCTCATAGCCAATTCTGCCACCACCAACGCTAACTATAATTTTTGCTGTTTCTACGTTTACGTCACCCCATAATTGATGGGCATCATTGATATTAACTGTTGGGGATTGGGTGACAAATCCCGTATGAACAACTTCGCTTTTGATATATTGGTAGTCACTAAAGCTCTCAGAAAATTTTTGGAAATTAGGGTCAGCATGGAATAGCAACAGATCAAAATAACGATTCATTAAATGGCAAATAACTGCCGTTTCCTCCGTGTCACTGTCCTTACCAATCACATCACGTAAACTAGAAATGAGTTTCGTTCTAGGACTGGTAGTTTTGATATGCTCCATTAAAGGCAGTAATTCAAACAATAATTTATGTCTACCAAAGGGAAAAAATTCAGTGATTAAATAATCTGGTTTAATTCTATCAAATTCAGAAATCAAGAGATTTTTTCGCTTCTCCTTAACTGCTGCCACATCATTACAAGTATCCTCAACTCTAAAATTACCATCTTCTAACCAAAGTGCAGGTAATCTAATTAACTCTACTTGTGGTGGCATTTCAAAATCGGTAATTACAGGCCCACCATTAATAAAATAAACCTGAAAATCCTTAACTAAACTCCTCACTATTTCTGTGCTTCTAACTAAATGCCCAATACCGCTAAGGTACTGGCAATAAAACATGATCTTTTTCATAGTTAAATAGCCGTTCACAACTTGTTTGAGTTAACAGCAAAGCAATGTAAGATTTGAGTTTATCCAAACCCTCCATATTCAGGTTGACTGGAGACACAGGTAAATGATTAACGAGAGCTTTTTGCAATGTTGATGGCTGTAAATTCTCTGGAGTAATTACTGAAAACAAACCTAACTCAGCCATGCGTTGAGCGCGAATTAACTGCTCCTTAGATGGGTGCGAACGAGGGATGATGACCGCAGGTTTATTGGCACATATAATCTCGCAAACTGTGTTATAACCAGCCATCGAAACTATAGTATCTGCTGCTTGGATATAACTCATTAAATCGTCTGTAAATTCTCTCACCTGTACTTGAGGATTCTTGTCTGCTAACTCAAGAAGCATTTGTTTTTGATTTATAGGCATTTCGGGGCCAGAAATAATCAAACTTTTGTAGCGATGTGCTTCTGCTAATAAGTTAATAGCAGCAAGATAAGTAGCAACTAATTCATAGCCATCTTCACCACCACCAGGAGTTACTAAAATCAACTTCTCCTCTGGTGATACTTGCAATTCGTTTCTAATCTGTTTAGGTGATTTTAGTCCTGGTTTACGTCCCATATAGCCGCAATAACGAGTTTTGCGGTTGATGACATGACAGAACTGATATTCTGTTACTGGATCAAAAACTTCTGGTGTCCCAACTATTAAAACTTGATGGTAAAATCTTTCTATAGCTGTATAGTAGCCGTTTTTGCGCCAATCAGCGATCGTGACTTCTGGTGAGTCAAGAATATCGCGCAGTAAAAGCACCAGTTTGCTTTGAGGGAGTTGGTGATGAAAATAATGAATCGTGTCAGCTAATTCATTTTTAAGGCCGTATGGTTTTTTATCTACCAGAAATAAGTCTGGTTGAAAGTTAATTGCAGCTGAGAGAATTAATTGCGATCGCAATCTTACCGTCTCTTCCACCCCCATCCCCAAATACTTTACCGCAACTTCACCACTTGAGCCTCTATTCAAACAAGGCAATTTGATGTAATCTAGACCTTTAGGTAAACGAAATCCCTGTAACATGGGTGAACCTGAAAGCAACAAAATTGAGAGTTCAGGGATTCCTTGCAGCAAATGTTCGCAAATAGCTAACATTCTGCGGATATTACCAAGCCCGTATGCGTCATGGGAATACACCAGCATTCGCATAATTGTTACCAATTAAGTTGGAATATGTATGGCAGAAACATTCGTTTGATGTTCCCTTGCTAATACACATAATTACTGAATTACATTAATTCCTTATGAAATTTTCATGAGAAGGTTCTCATCAAGCTGTTAAGCTGATACACAAGTATTTTTACTGCCCAGACAAGGGACATATCAATAATTTTTTAATAAAACAAACAGACAATACTTGAAATCCACAGATGTTTTCATAAGAAGTTTCTCATCTTTTATTCATTAAGGTTTCATAAACTGCTGGTTAAACTAACATTAAGCGAAGGTTAATTACGACTCAGTAGCAATTTCTTATGTAGAGAAACCAGCCAATTTAAAGAGCAGAAAGATCAGCAATCAAGTAGTTTGTAGGCAGAGATAAATCTACCAATATTCTACTTGTAATTCATCGAGATTTGTTATATTTCTGCTCCCCAAGCTGATTGGTAAATAAATTACTGTTAGTACTATTTTTAACTTGTTGAATTAGTACCTCAGTATCTCTACTTAATGGCTGATTTTTTATATGTATAAGGGTAGTTGACTGTCCTCAACGCCATCAATGTAGTGTGTTCCCATGAATCATTGCGGATTGCTAGATAAAAACTAGATTAGATACCGTGTTAAAAATTAGTCAGGAGTACAAATGAACAAATTGTTACCCCACTCTAGAAAAATCACCAGAACATCGGCTAGAATCACGTCTCATGAGGCTCGCAAATGCCGTATTGCGTTGTATTCCCACGACACAATGGGATTAGGACACAAACGCCGTAATTTATTGATTGCTCAAACTTTAGGATTTTCACCCCTACAAACTGATATTTTAATGATTAGTGGCATTCAAGATGCCAGCAATTTACCAACACCACCAGGGGTAGATTGTTTGACCCTTCCGGCTCTGCATAAAAACATTGATGGGCAATATCAAGCCAGGAAATTGGATCTATCATTGCAAGAAATTATTGCATTGCGATCGCAAGTTATCCTCGCAACGATCAAAACCTTTAAACCTGATATCTTCATTGTGGATAATGTCCCACGGGGCGCAGTCAGAGAACTAGACCCCACCTTAGAATACTTGCGTAGGGAAGGCAAAACCCACTGCATTCTAGGTTTGCGCGATATCTTAGATGAACCCGCTTCCGTGCGTCGAGATTGGAAACGAGCAGCCAATGAAGAGGCGATTCAAACATATTATGATCAAGTTTGGGTGTATGGCGATCGCAACATCTATGACCTAGCCAAAGAATATCACCTCCAGCCAAAAACCGCCGCCAAATTCCGCTACACAGGCTATCTTGACCAACGCAACCGCCTCAAATATCTAAATTTAGATATAGTTCAATCATTTAAATCCCTCAATCTACCATCTGAACGCCTAGTATTGTGCCTAGTAGGTGGTGGACAAGACGGAGCGCAGTTAGCAGAAACCTTTGCTCATGCGGAACTACCATCAGGAATGAATGGTATAATCCTGACAGGCCCCTTCATGCCGCGAGAATTTAGGCAAAAACTCCACAACTATGCAGCGCAACGTGACAATTTGCGCGTGTTGGAATATTTAGCCGAGCCGACAATGTTACTACACCAAGCCGAACGGGTGATTGCAATGGGTGGTTACAATACCACTTGCGAATTATTATCATTTGGTAAGCGATCGCTCATTTTACCCCGCGTCAAACCCCGAAAAGAACAATTAATTCGGGCTGAACGATTAAAAGAACTAGGCTTAATTGATTTCCTACACCCAGATAAACTGACATCGGCTGCATTAACCGACTGGCTAAAGCTTGACATTGAGCCACCACCAGTCCGTAAATACGTCGATCTCAAAGGACTAACCCGCATTCCCCAATTCGTCCATGAAATCCTCATGTCTGCTCATCAAGAACCCCCACACGCAAAAGCTTCTTAAATAATCAACAGTCAACAGTCAACAGTCAATAGCCAACAGTCAATAGCCAACAGTCAACAGTCATCAGTCAACAGTCATCCGTTAACAAATATGCCCATGTCCGTCGCTTACGTCCTCAAACGTTATCCCCGCTATTCTGAAACCTTTGTCGTCAATGAAATTTTAGCTCATGAAGCGGCTGGCTTAGATATCAAAATTTTCGCTTTAAGACCACCATCAGACACGCACTTTCAAAATATTATTTCCCAAGTGCGCGCACCTGTCACTTACATTCGCAAGCCACTCCAAGGACGGGTGAGCGATTCACTCAATAGTCTTGCACCTACAGCCGCTAGTTATTTCTGGGCGGAATTACAAGAAGCGGGTAAAGTTATCCCTGATTTTTGGTCAAAATTAGCATTTGCTCAAGGGGAAAAAGCCAGCACTGTCTACCAAGCTACATGGTTAGCACGAGAAGTCAAGCTCAAAGGTATCACCCATTTACACGCTCATTTCGGGACTGTAGCCACTAGTGTAGCTCGCCTAGCATCCCACTTTACAGGCGTTCCCTATACCTTCACTGCTCACGCTAAAGATATCTTTCATGAAAGCGTGGAATTTGCGGACATGGAACGGAAGCTAAAAGATGCGGCTAGTGTGGTGACTGTCAGTAACTACAATGTCAAATATCTGCAAAAAACATATAACCTAGCTGCAAACCAAGTCCAACGCATCTATAACGGTTTAGATTTACGACAATTACAATATTCTTCTCCGGCGGAACGCCCACCATTAATTATCTCAGTTGGTCGGTTAATCGAGAAGAAAGGTCTATCTGTTCTCATTGATGCTTGTGCAATTCTCAAGCAGAAAAATTATGAGTTTCAGTGTCAAATTGTGGGTACTGGTTCTTTAGAGTTTCCCTTGCGTCGGCAAATTATAGATTTGGGATTGCAATCTTGTGTGGAAATTATCGGCCCTCGTCCTCAAAATGAGGTGTTTCAATTAGTACAACAAGCGGCTGTGTTTGCTGCGCCTTATGTGATTGGTCAAGATGGTAATCGGGATGGATTACCTACGGTTTTACTAGAAGCTATGGCTCTGGGAACTCCCTGTGTAAGTACGGTGGTAACGGGTATCCCTGAAGTTGTGTGTGATGGTGAGACTGGGTTGATTGTCCCCCAATATGATGCGGAGGAATTAGCCACTGCGCTTGGAAAACTTCTGAAAGATCCAGCTTTGCGAGTGAGGTTGTCTACTCAGGCTAGGAGTTTGATTGAGTCTGAGTTTGATATTTGTCGTAATACGCGAGTTTTGAGGGATTTATTTCTCACGCATACTGCTTCGCAGAACCCGGAGGGTAGGCGCAAAGACGCAAAGGAAAATGCAAGGGTTTATACCAATTAGTAAAAAAAGAATGCTATCGATACACATCTTCAAACCCTTGTGATATCAGGCTGTTTGAATTTTGAATTTTGAATTTTGAATTTTGAATTTTGAATTGGTTTTAGGAGGTGTGAAGGGTGAGAGTTGCTTATGTTTGTGCTGATGCGGGGATTCCTGTTTTTGGGCAGAAGGGTTGCTCTATTCATGTGCAGGAGGTAATCCGGGCTTTAAAAGGGCAAGGTGGAGAAGTTACATTGTTTGCTACTCGGATTGAGGGAGAGTTACCGGGGGATTTGGCTGATGTGGTGGTGCATCAACTTCCACCTGTTCCTAAGTTAGAACGATCGCAGCGAGAGCAGGTGGCTTTGGGAATGAATCCTGATTTACGCTTGAGTTTGGAGAAGTTTGGCTCTTTTGATTTGATTTATGAGCGTTATTCTCTCTGGAGTTATGGCGCGATGGAATATGCTCAAGATAGGGGAATTCCTGGTTTGTTGGAGGTGAATTCGCCTCTGATTATCGAACAGGCACAGCATCGGGGTTTAATTGATCGTGAAAGTGCGGAAGCTGTGGCGCGTCGGGTGTTTTCAGCCGCTACAGCATTAATTGCTGTTTCCGATGCAGTGAAAACTTACTTGCTGGATTATGTGGATAGTAGCAAGATTCATGTGATTCCTAATGGTGTCAATCCTCACCGCTTTTCTCATCGGCATTCTGCAAGTCAATCAGAAAGTTTTACGGTGGGTTTTGTTGGTACTTTGAAACCTTGGCACGGATTACCCATCCTGACTGAAGCTTTTAGTTTACTACATCAACGTGTTCCTCATGCCAAACTTTTGATTGTTGGGGATGGCCCGGAACGGGAAAATCTAGAAGTTGAATTAGCTGCACGGGGATTAGATGCTCATACTCAATTCACTGGTGCGGTGAATCCTGATGAAATTCCTCAGTTATTAGGGGCGATGGATGTGGCTGTTGCACCCTACGCTGCACAAGCTGATTTTTACTTCTCGCCGTTGAAAGTGTATGAATATATGGCGGCTGGTTTACCTGTAGTTGTTAGTCAGATTGGACAATTGACAGACTTGATTGATCCGGGGGTGAATGGTATGCTTTGCCCTCCTGGTGATGCGATCGCCTTAACAAACACATTAGAACAATTATGGCGATCGCCTCATCTGCGTCACAGTTTAGGACAAGCGGCGCGAGAAACCGTGATAGCTCATCATACTTGGGATGCGATTGCTCAACAAATTCTGCATCTAGCGTCTCCATTACCGGTGGAGGTGAAACTATAAATGCTAAAACCCAAAAAATCAGATGTTCCCGGTTTGTGGGGAGTGTTGACTTATTTCTGGCCTGATATTCGTCCCCAGTATGGACTACTTTTAGTTTCGGCGATCGCTTTAATTGCAGATGTAGGACTGCGGGTATTAGAACCTTGGCCTCTGAAGTTTGTCTTTGATTACGTTCTGCTGCGGGGCGAAAGGGTTAATACTCTTCCCCTCATAGCTAATCTAGAACCAATCACATTACTGACGTTTTCAGCCGTTGCAGTCTTAATTATTACAGGCTTACGCGCCCTGGCTGCCTATGGAAGTACCGTAGGATTAGCTATAGTCGGTAGCAGAGTTATGGCGAAGGTGCGGAATCGTTTATATTGTCATCTGCAAGATTTATCCTTGGCTTATCACACCAAAGCCCGTAGCGGTGATTTAATTATCCGTGTCAGTAGCGATGCTAGCCGTCTCCAAGAGATTATGATTACGGCAGCTTTACCGCTAGTAGTCAGCATTCTCTCTCTATTTGGCATGATTGGGGTGATGTTCTGGATGAATCGTAGCCTCACCCTGTTGTCATTAATCACACTACCGTTCTTTTGGTTAGTCACTAACCGACTCAGCCAGCGCATCAAAGATTCCTCATTAAAGCAACGTCAACAAGAAGGAGCTGTAGCAGCAACGGCGGCTGAATCTATCGCGGCGATTAAGTTAGTCAAAGCCCTCTCCCTTCAGGATGCTTTTGCACGGGTATTTGCTCAACAAAATCAGAGTAGTCTCAAAGAAAGCGTCAAAACCCAACGCCTAGCGGCTCATTTAGAACGTACTGTAGATGGGGTGATTGCAATGGGAACAGCAATTATTTTATGGTATGGCTCTTGGTTGGCGCTGCGAGATGCTTTAACCCCTGGGGATGTGCTGGTATTCCTTACCTACCTCAAGAACGCCTTTAAGCCAGTGCAGAACTTGGCTAAATACACGGGACGACTCGCTAAAGCGGCGGCTTCTGGTGAGCGTATCTTAGATGTGTTAAATCAAAAACCAGATATTAGTGATTCACCCGAAGCATTCCCCGCCCCAATTTTCCGGGGTTCGGTGCGTTTTGATCGCGTCCACTTTGCTTATGACTCAGGACGAGTGCTACTAGAAGATATCAATTTAAACATTCAATCAGGACAGCAGGTAGCGATTGTAGGGACTTCTGGTGGTGGTAAATCGACATTAGTCAGTCTTTTATTACGGCTTTATGATCCCACCTCTGGGCGGGTGATGATTGATGGGCGGGATATTCGAGAGTATACATTGGCATCATTCCGTTCCCAAATTAGTGTAGTTTTGCAAGATAGTCTCTTGTTTGCTGCAAGTATTAAAGAAAACATTGCCTACGGGATTGCTGGGGTGTCTGATGCGGAAATTGAAGAGGCGGCGCATTTAGCTCATGCTCATGATTTTATCCAAGCTTTACCGCAAGGATATGACACCCTTGTGGGGGAAAGAGGCGCAACTCTTTCGGGGGGACAAAGACAACGGATTGCGATCGCTCGTGCTGCTATTCGTCAAGCTCCTATCTTGATTTTAGATGAACCTACTACGGGGTTAGATAAGGAGAGTGAGAAGGCTGTAATTGATGCTTTGCAAAGGTTGTCAGCAAATCGCACGACTTTTTTGATTACTCATGATCTGAATTTTGCTACTCGTGCAGATATCATTATTTATCTGGAAAATGGGCGGATAGCTGAACAAGGTTCTCATCTGGAGTTGATGCGGAAACATGGGCGTTATGCGGCGTTGTATGAGGTGCAGGCTTCTTTGAGGGTTTAGAGAGAGTTTTTAACGCAGAGGGGCGCTGAGGTACGCTGAGTATGGTTTTTAGTGATGAGAAGATGCCTTTTCTGGCGGATGCGGTTGATCTGGTGCGGGTGAAGGAGTGTTTTGAGGGGTGTTTGGACATAGCTAAAAATTGTCGTGTGCAGAATGTCCGGGTGATTCGTCATAAGTTGGGGCGGCGTTGTTTGATTGAATATGAGTTGATTGATGATGCTGGGGAAATCATTACGCTAATTGGGAAGGTGAGGGCTAAGGGAACTGATTTTCATAGTTATGAGTTACAGAAATTTCTCTGGGAATCGGGATTTGGTGATGATAGTCCTGATGGGATTTCTGTCCCTGAACCTGTGGGGATAATTCCTGAGTGGCAAATGTGGTTACAGCGTCGGGTTGAAGGGGTGACTGCTACTCAATTGCTCTCACAAACTAACAGTATTTTACCTGCAAAACTGATTGCTGAAGCTGCTCATAAATTGCACCAAGCTAATATTATTCCTCGTCGTTCTCATAGAATGTCAGATGAATTACGAATTTTGCATGAACGGATTCCATTAGTGATGGAACAATACCCACAATGGCAATCACGTTTAGAACGCATATTAGCAGCAAGTGATGATTTAGGAGCGAACACACCAGAACCAAAACCCTGTGGTATCCATCGTGATTTTTATCCTGATCAAGTGATTATTAATAATTCTCGTTTGTATCTGATTGATCTGGATTTATGTTGTGCAGGTAATCCGGCAGTTGATATCGGTAATTTCATCGCTCATCTTCAAGAATACAGCTTGCGTACTTTTGGTAATTATCAAGCATTGCAAGAGTATGAAAATATTCTCACGAAAAGATTTATTCAGCTTACAGGTAATGAATTTTCCCCCGCAATTCAAGCCTATACTACCCTAACTTTAGTCCGACATATTCACATCAGCACCCTATTTACCGAACGTCGTCCTTTTACCGAAGCACTATTAAATCTCTGCGAACAGCAACTCAATATAATTCGTAATTCGTAATTATATAGCGTTTCATGAAATGGCTCAAACTCCTTGCCCCTCGGCGTTTCCCTCCGCGCCACTCTGCGTTTAATTTTCAGGAAATAGAATTAATGTTTTCAATCTTTTATCAGAAAATACACCTGATTACTTTAATCATTTTATCTATTTTGAGTAGCACAGCGAAAGTTAGTGCAACAAATATTCCAGTAGAAGAAAATAGTAAATTAAATAAAATTATATCAGTTTCTCAATTAGAGAATATTACCCATGATAGTTGGGCATTTCAGGCACTACAAGCATTAACTGAGCAATATGATTGTGTTAGTCAGGAGACTACTGACAATCAAACCATGACTAGATATGAATTTGCCACTAAATTAAATGCTTGTATTCTGACGATAAATAATAGTAACTTTGAAAAGTTTAATCGAGAAACATTAACTACAATCCAAAAACTACAAACAGAATTTTCTGCGGAATTAGCAACTTTTAGAAACCGCGTAAATTTATTAGAAAACAAAGTAGCTACATTAGAAACACAACAGTTTTCGCCCCAAGTTGAGTTAGCGGGAGAAGTTATCTTTGCTGTAACTGGAGTCGCTGGAGGGAAAAAAGCTAACAGTAGAACTAAGCCAATAAATGATAATTTTGTTTTGAGCGATCGCCTCAGTCTCAGCTTAGAAGCAAGTTTTACTGGTAAAGACAAATTACAAATCAGTCTACAAGGACGCAATACACCAGAATTGGCAGATGTTACCGACACTAAAATGGCTAATTTGGGCTTTGATGGTGACGATGACAATGAGGTAGAAGTAGATGAAATAGATTATAGATTTCGACTAGGTAAGCAAACCCGCGTCACTTTATCCGCGTTAGGAGGAGGATTAGGGGATTTTGTTCCTAGTGTCAATCCTCTGTTTAGTGGTAGTGGAGATGGTTCAATTTCCACATTTGGGCGAGAAAATCCGATTAGACGACAAGGTGGCGGTGCAGGTATCGGTATTTCTCATAATTTCGCCAAGTCTCTCAACTTTTCATTGGGATACGTCACCAACGACGCAGCTAATCCAGAAAAGGGAATTTTTGCTAGTCCTTATGGAGCGATCGCTCAACTCACCCTTGAACCCACCAAAACCGCAGCATTTAGCGTCACTTATATCCACTCTTATAATAATATAAATACCGGCACTGGCAGCGAATTAACCAACAACCCCTTTAATAATCAAGCCGATGCAATTACAGCTAATTCCTTTGGTGCAGAAGCTTCTTGGCAAATTAACCCAACTATCACCCTGGGTGGACGAGTTGGTTTGATTCATGCAACAGCAGAAGACTTACCCGCAACTCCAAATGCTACTATTTCCACATGGGCGTTACTACTAACTTTCAACGATATTGGTAAAGAAAATAGCTTTGCTGGCTTTGTGATAGGTCAACCGCCTAAAATAACTCATAATAGTTTTGGTAATGCCTTTGAAGATGAGGATACATCTTTACATTTAGAAGCCTTTTACCACCTGCAAATTACAGATAATCTGGCAATAACTCCGGGGTTATTTTTCATCACAAACCCAGAACATAATAATAATAACGACAAAATTTATATTGGCACAGTTCGGACAACTTTTACCTTCTAATAGCAATTTTATCTGAGGTTGCACATAATAGAAAATCCGTTGATTTATCCGCGTTTCTCTGTCTTGAAAAGTTGAGCCACTTGCTTGCGGGGGTTCCCACCGTTGTGCAAAGTGGCGTTCCTACGGAGGGAAACCCTCCTACAGAACTTTTCGCTGCGTACATCTGCGTTCAACTATTCTATACAGCTTCATATTAATTTGGTATAAGTATCGGTAAGTAGAAGAAGTCCGGGGAGTCGAGATAAATCACTCATTACTCCCGTTAATCCTCATATAAATCAGTTTGCAGGTTCCCCTGATTATCAAGATATAATTCTTCTTCAAGTTCTCCGTCAGTAATATCTACCTCATAAAACATACCATTAGGTGTAATTTCTATTTCATATTTTGTGATGATATATCCAGGACGTTCTTGATTGATACGTTTTAATACAATAGGAGGGAAATCTTTTTCTGTCACATAGTATTCTGTTTCTAGCCATTCCCCGGTATCTGAAAATTCCGCTTCGTATTGGATATTATTTTGAGTGAAAACTGCCTCATAACCGTAGTTATGTCTTTGCCAAGTGTGAGGAATATTGGGATATTTAGCTTGGAAAGCTTGTTTTACAGATTGAGGAACAACTAGACCTTGTGGTTGATTTTGGAAATAATAAAAAACAAATAAACACACTAGTAGGAAAACACCGCCAAGACCCAATAAAAAGGATTTTATTGCTATAATTACCACTTATTTGTATAAGTATTTTTCTATCATGGATTGGTAGTCAAGATAATATCATCGTGAATGCAAATCTTGCATCTAGCTGACTGTCTAGTACAATAATATATCTAGTCTATTTTAATCATAGTATAAATCAGTTTGATGATTACCACTCCTATCAAAATATAATTCTTCTTCTGTTTCTCCGTCGGTAATCTCTATTTTATAAAATGTACCTTTAGGTGTAATTTCAATTTCATATCTTGTGATGATATATCCAGGGCGTTCTTTTTTTACCCGGTTCAAGACAGCAGTAGGGAAATCTTCCTCTCTTACATTGTATTCAGTTTCTAGCCATTCACCAGTGTGGGAAAATTCTGCTTCATACTGGATATTATTTTGAGTAAAAATTGCCTCATAACCGTAGCTATTTTTTTGCCAAATGTGAGGAATATTAGGATATTTAGCTTTGAAAGCTGCTTTAATGGACGGGGGAACTATTATACTTTGCTCCTCTTTGGAGGGATGATAACAAGCCAATAAAAATGCTATTAGATATGCACCACTAACTACAAATAAGATTGATGTAATTGGTATGTTTTTCACCTATTTACATAATTAATTTTGAATAAATGTTGTTTCTTGGGGTGGTTCCAAAGGTAGGATAATCGTGAATACAGATCCTGCCCCTAGTTCACTTTGTAAGGTAACTTGTCCTTTGTGGGCTTCTGCAATGGCTTGGACAATAGATAAACCCAGCCCAGCACCTTCAGAAAGACGGCGACTGTTTGTTGCACGAGCAAAGCGCTGGAAAATTCTGTATTGGTCAGCTGATGCAATACCTGTACCTGTGTCACGTACCCAAAAGCTGATTTTATCTCTGTGAATCATTGAACCCAGAGCAATTGTATCTGTGTTGTTTGTATGTTGAGTGGCATTTTGTGCCAAATTCATCACAGCCTGAGTCAGGCGTTGACGATCGCCTACAATTTTACCTCTAGCAACAGCTTCCAGTTGCCAGATGCGATCGCCAAGACCTTTGACTTTAGCAAATAATTCTTCGGTGAAAGTGCAAGCATCAAATGTTTCTAGCAGCAAAAAATCTGGACGCTCCGCCTTTGCTAGTAACATCAAATCATTAACAAAACGGTTCATTCGTTCTAACTCGTCTATAACTATAGTTAGAGTTTCTTGTATTTCTTTTGGGTCATTACCCATCAATTCTAAATGACCACGAATAATGGTAATAGGTGTTCGCAGTTCGTGTCCAGCATCATTAATAAAGTTGCGTTGACTGATAAATGCGTTTTGTAATCTATCCATCATGTCATTAAACGTAGTGCCTAATTCTGCTAGTTCCCCATTACCATCTATAGTGATGCGTTGATTTAAATCAGTTTCACTAATTTTCCGAGCCGTTTGAGTTAGTAAGCGCAAAGGAGCCAAAATTTTTCCCGAAGCCAGCCAAGCCAAAACTAAAGCAAGTATTAAAACAAATGCACTCACCTGAACAATTACTGCTAACGTTTCCAAAACTTCTCCACGTTCCCCAGCAGTGGTGTGAGCAATGACTATAACTCCCATGATTTCGCCCTGAATTTCCACAGGTCGAGCTAGATAAACGATGCTATCAACTTCACTATTAGGCACTACCACTTCTTCTTGCTTTGGTTGTGTTAATTTTGCCCAATCTCGAATCAGTTTTGCATCTCTATCCATTTCTTTGGGTCTAGCTCTGGGACTTGATTTATAAAATTTTTCGTCCATCAGAGCAATCAAAAATGTATCATCTTCTGGGAGTTGATTGCCCAAGAAAGCATCAAAAAACTCTCTTAGTTCTTGCTTCGTAGTTGGTGGATTGAGTAGACGGTTATCAGTTTGTTTAAGTTTATCAATAGCTTCAATACTTTCTTCATCTAATTGATGCTTAGGAATGTTACTTGTACCAAGTAGTTGCTCAAATATTTCTATCTTTTCTATTGCTTCCTCATTTACACGTTGATTAACTCGTGCATACAAAGCCTGACGAATCGTCGGAATAAAAACCAGAAAAATAAAAAATAAAATTATCGCGTACCAGGACAAAATCCTTGTACGCGTAGACCAAAAAAAGCCTCGACGATGCTTGAGGAATGTTCCAGCTATGGTACTTTGCTGGTTGTTCACTGATTTTTGAATGTCGGGATGAAATAGAATAACTTGAGATTTCTCTTTCTTGGCTTGTTGCCCCATATAACTATAAGTTTTTATGTATGATAACTGCTAAAGTTTTGGATTTCGGATCTGACATCCAAAATCCAAAACCCTGCATCCAAAATTCCGGTCACATAGGGAACACAAGCGTCTTAGGAAAGCATTAATTCCGGTCACATAGGGAACACAAGCCTCTTAGGAAAGCATTTATCTTCTGTGAGCAAAGAAGAAAGGCTGCAATCGAAACCTGTGATTATTAGTTTCTAACTCTCCGATGAAAGAATCATGAAGTTTTGATGAGAAGATTCTCATGTTCGCAGACGATAACCCATGCCTCGGACAGTTTCAATTAAGTCATTACCTAATTTTTTGCGTAAATAACCAACGTAAACATCGACAATATTAGAGCCTGGGTCATAGTCGTAACCCCATACCCTATCTAATAATTGCTCACGACTCAACACTTGCCCAGGATGGCGAAAGAAAGTTTCTGCGAGGGTAAATTCCCTAGCTGGTAGTTCTATAATTTCTTGACCGATTTTAACCTTGCGCGATCGCAAATCCAAAACTATATTTCCCGACTTAATGACCATCTCGTCTACCACCTGGCTACCACCACTCTGACGCAGCCTAGCTTTTACCCGTACTAACAATTCTTCAAATCGAAACGGCTTGGTTAAATAATCATCTGCTCCTGCTTCAAACCCTGCAACCTTGTCTTGAATGTCATCACGAGCAGTCAAAATAATCACTGGGACATTTTCCCCTTGTCCCCGTAATTCTTCTAATACATCCAAGCCATCTTTACCAGGAAGCCCTAAATCCAAAATCATCAAATCAAAACCGCTACTTAATGCCATGTTTGTCGCTGAGTAGGCATCAGTAGCCACAGCCGTTGTAAAACCTTGGGAACGCAGTCCTTTCTCAATAAAAGCCGCTATGCGGGGTTCATCTTCAGCTATGAGAATCCGATTCATCCGATGCAACCTCTTTCAGTATTTCTAAGGATACAGACAACTGTAAAAGTAGAGTCTGTTCCCAGAATACCTTTTCTTCATGATTTACACCTAAAAGGAGATGCTTAATTTTGTCAGTGGTCATTAACATTCACTCACCATTAAAGGCTTTCAAGTCTGTCAACAGTCAACAGTCAACAGTCAACAGTCAACAGCTATAAATTACAAAACTTCATTTTCTAAAGCTTTCTGAGCAACACGAGTAATATAGACTGTCACAGTCACCGTAGCGATAAAACCCACAATCCGTATCGCCCATTGTGCTGTGGGGTTACTGGGTTGGGACTCTGTACCAATCATGGCTAGGTTCCCTGCTAGAGAACCAATATAAACATACATGATGGTTCCGGGAATCATTCCCACAGAACCGATGAAATAGTCTTTTAAGGCGACTCCGGTAATCCCAAAGGCATAATTTAGCAAATTGAAAGGAAAGATAGGAGATAATCGGGTTAACAAGACGATTTTTAAGCCTTCCCTACCTACAGCTTGATCAATAGCCGCAAACTTTGTGTTATCAGCGATTTTTTTAGCAACCCAACCTCTAGCTAAATACCGTCCCACTAAAAAAGCAGCCGTAGCGCCAAGAGTTGCACCCAGAAAAACGTACACAGAACCCCAAACTACACCAAAGACAACGCCAGCACCTAAAGTGAGAATTGACCCTGGTAAAAAAGCGACTGTAGCAATAATGTACAGTATTATGAATGCGATCGCTCCCATTGTCCCTAAACTATCAATCCATTGCAAAGCCCCACGTAAAAACCCCTGGGGGTTCAAAGAAATAGGATTGGCTGATGCTGGTGTAGTATAGGAGAAAAAGGCGATCGCTATCACCAATAATGTTAGAGTAAATATTCTCAACCCACGATTTACTACTATATAGTTTTTCATTTTGAATTTTGTAGGCTTGCCTTCCCGTAGGGTATTTTAAATTGATTCAATCCGCATCCTGACTCTTAACTATTCCCTCTGTCACCACCTTTTGAGATAAAGCTTTTTGAGCAATTTTAGTGATATATATAGTCACACCCACAGTTGCTATCAATCCCAATCCTTGCATTATCCATTGCCAAATTTGTGTTTCCGGCGTAACTGGTTGATGATTCGTACCCGCCAGAGCCAAATCCCCTGCTAAAGAACCAATATAAACATACATTATAGTCCCAGGGATAATGCCCAAAGAACCTAATATATAGTCTTTTAAAGATATACAGGTAACACCAAAAGCATAGTTTAATAAATTAAAAGGAAAGACCGGAGAAAGGCGAGTTAACAGTACAATTTTCCATCCTTCCTTCGCCACAGCCTGATCAATTATTTTAAACTTTGGATACTTATCTATCTGCCGCACGACCCAATCCCGTGACATATAGCGTCCAATGAGAAAAGCTAATATTGCACCCATCGTGGCTGCTATTAATACATAAATTGAACCCCAAAATACACCAAATAAACAACCACTTTTTAAGGTCAATATAGAGCCGGGAATAAACAATAATGTTGCCAGATTATAAATAATCATGTAGGCGATCGGCCCTAAAAATCCCAGGCTTTGCACCCATAATATTAACGTTTGGAAAAGTGATTGAATATTAACTTGTTGTGCCGCAATTATCAGCACAGCAATTGTCAAACCTATAAGCAATAATCTATGTTTACTATTGAATCTAGTCTGCTCTTTGGGAACCATTAAATCACCTCAGTTTTCCGCATTACTTTAAGTAGTTAAGGATAATGTCATACAACAACCAAAAAGCAAAAGATTCCTGAGCTTGCTTTTATTATCACCTTTCATTAGAGTATGCTATCTATATGAGAAATGGCTGAGAAAACTTCTGTGAAGTATGAAGTCAAAAATATTTCTGAGCAGATGATCTTGATCACATACTGAATTAGTTAATACCAACTATACTTAACTCTTAAGATTATCTATAACAACTACTCAATTGGGAAGCTGAGTTATGGCAATGCGGAGAGCGGATCGTCGAGACTCTAATCATGACAATTCAGTTAATAATCCTCGCTCACCTCAAAAAGAACCAGTTCCACCCCATGAGCTTAAACAGTTATTGATGACGGTTCGCGCTCAACGTGATGAGTGGCAAGAACTTGCTAAACAAAATGAGGAAGCAGCATCTCAACTGGTTCATGTTCAGCAAACACTTCAAACCTATCAAGTTGAAGCTAATGATCTCAAAGAGCGTGTGACCCAAAATTACCAGCTTTATCTTGACGAACAACAAAGATATCAGCAGACTCTCTGCCTCTACAACGAAGAAAAAACTAGAGCAAATGAATTGTTTACCCAATATGAGACAGCAAACTCTGAGCGAGAAATGTATTTGACTCTATACAATGAAGCCAAAGCGGAACTCAAGTATGAGCGACGTTCTAAAGCTAGTATTAAAGGATGGGAAACTCGTCGTAAAGCCGAGAACGAAAAACTAAAGCGAGAAATCGCGGAAATGGTTGTGCTATTGCGTGAATCTTTGGCTAGTAAGGAAGAAGCTGTCAACAGCCTCTACGTTGTAGCAGAGCGTATGGATAGGATTCAATCTTTAGTTGATTCGGCTGATGAAGAAACAACAAACAATCCTGTCGGTATGGTACAAAAATTTAGACGCATCTGGCTTGCTATTAAAGAGATACTTTCTGAGTAAAGCTGTATCCTCATGGGTAAAAAATCAGTGCCGTCCACACAAAGCAAAGCAACATTGGGAAACCAAATTCGTAGTATTGCCGATCGCCTCAAACAAGAAACTGAGGTACAAATAAAAGCAACATCCCGTATTTTAGATGCTGCTGCTCAAATTTCGCAAAATCACGAGCGACTAATTAACGAAGTAGTTGAGATGGTTGAAGAAGACCTTGAGCAAGAAAGCCAGATTTTTCCAAGGCAGATTTATAAGGTTGATATTCTGAAACAACAGTTTAAAACATTGCGTGAAGCCAAAAGTCACTTTAATTTGAAAGTCAATAGTTGGGAAACGCTGGCTAACAAATTAAATGAACCGTCTTTGCAAGAGTGTTTCTTGGAGCAGAAACATCCGTCAGATGGTATCAGGAAAGAGGAACATGGACAAGAGAAGATTGAAAAGATTACCGTTTGTTTACAGCCTGATGTTGCAGAAATTTTTCCTACCGAGGAAGCAGTAAATGAGGCTCTGCGTTTTTTAATCAGAATTACAAATAAACATCTTTAATTAATATCTGAAACTTTTGCTACTTGTTGACCTGCAACAGACATGGAAGTTTTCGCAAATATAGCTGTTGACTGTTGATGGTTGACGGTTAACAGACTTGAAAACCTTTTATTGTCAGAGTTTCACCTTAGCTTGATGTCCTAATATATCTAGCTACAGCTATATATTCGCTTTGACTTGACTTTGAACAAAAGCTAGAGCAGGTTGTTGACTGAGTATGAAGTTGATAAATAATACTTATGTTATGTCTGCCAGCATTCTGCACATCAGCAGCTCTATGATAAATTTATGTGATTTAACAAAGATGTGTACTGAAAAATCTGTGAGGCTGTTTTATGTCTGAAGTCAATTATCAACAGCCCATTAGTACAGTAGCTACTCTCATCGAGATGTACACTGCGGGAAGGCGTGATTTTAACCGCGCTGAATTGGGTGATGCTAATTTACAAAATGTAGATATCAAAGGCTCTGACCTTAGCTACGCTGATTTAAGTACAGCTAATCTTAGAGGAGCCAACCTGAGGGGAACTGACTTAAGCTTTGCTGATTTAAGTCAAGCTGATTTGCAAGATGCTGATTTGCGAGGCGCATTATTAATGTCTGCCAATCTCCGCCAAGCTAACCTCCAGGGTGCAAAACTAGAAAAAGCTGATTGCGATCGCAATACTCATTTTCCCGAAAATTTTGATCTCCTAAAAGCAGGCTTGCAACTCAAGGAATCGTAAACTATCCAATGAGGTTTATTTGCGTCCAAGGAGTTGGGCGATCGCCTGAGCTAACTCCACTGGGTCTGCTGGTTTGGGTATATGCTTTTGAAAGCCTGCGGCGATGGCTTGTCTTTGATCAATTTCTCCAGCATAGGCAGTCAGAGCGATCGCGGGAATTTGTCCGCCTTGTTCTGGCGACCATTTTCTAATTTGCCGCAGTAACATATAACCATCAATTTGTGGCATCCCAATATCACTTAACAGTACATCTGGCTTTGAGCGCGCTAGAGCTTCCAATGCCTCTATTGCTGATGCTACCGCCATTACATTCGCCCCACACTGTTCTAAGGCAAAGCTAAAAAATTCCCGTACATCTTCTTGATCATCAACTAAAAGAATCTGCACACCAAGCAATAGTGAGTCTTGATTCTCTAGTTCTGTAACCGCAGACTCAGCACTCTGCACTTGGTAATCAGCACTTTTATACAAGGGTAGTTTGACAGTAAAAGTTGCTCCTTGGTCTTCTCCGGCACTCTGTGCTACTACTGTACCACCGTGTAATTCTACAAGATGGTGGACAATTGCCAATCCCAAGCCCAGTCCGCCAAAGACTCTGGTTGTCTTGGCATCAGCTTGACGAAAGTATTCAAAAACATAAGGTAAAAATTCTGGTGTAATGCCTTTACCTGTGTCAATCACTTGAATTTGGGCATCTCGTCCCACCTGTTCTAAACGCACTTCTACCTGTCCTTCCGACGGTGTAAACTTGACGGCATTGGAGACTAAATTCCAGATTACCTGTTGCAAGCGATCGCCATCACCCATCACCTGTAGAGGTTCATCACTCAGAATGGCGTGAATTTCTATTGATTTCGCTTCGGCGGCTAAACGAACTGTTTCTAACCCAGCTTGAACTGTGTTTCTTAAATCTACTAAACAGACATTTAAATTCAGCTTACCGCGTAAGATGCGGGAAACATCTAATAAGTCGTCAATGAGTTGAGTTTGTAACTTGGCGTTGCGCTCAATTGTTTCCAAACCTTGCTTGACGGTCTCTTCCTTATATGTGCGCGTGCGGAGTAACTTAGCCCAACCCATGATGGGATTGAGAGGGGTACGCAATTCATGGGAAAGAACCGCCAAAAATTCATCTTTAATCCGGTTGGTGGATTCGGCGATCGCTCTGGCATTTTTTTCTGCTTCATACAGTTGAGAGCGAGCGATCGCCTGAGCGCATTGTTGACCCAATGTCAACATAAATTTTTGCTGTTCTTCGTTAAATTTTTGGGCTGTAGCAAAGCTTAAGGCCATCACGCCAATTGTCTGCTGTTCGACAATGAGGGGAATACAAGCAAAGGCGCAATTACCCGTGAGGGAGGGGACATTAGCAATTTGCGGATATTTGCTGGCAAAGTCTTTGATGTTGGCTAAAAAAATCGCTTCCCCTGTCCTGGCTGTTTCCGCAATTGGTACAGATGCAGTCAGGGGGAAAGTTTTCCAAGTATCCCGTACTGATTCTGGGTAGCCAATGGCTTGAATGATTTTCAGGGTAGTACCGCCTTCAGTCAACAGCACCACAGAACCAGCAGATGCTCCCAAGGCTGCCAATCCTTGATTTACTACCACATCAGCAACTTGTTGGGGAGTGAGGGCTTCGGACAGAGCTGCTGTGATGCTTTGTAAACGCACCATCCGGCTCATAGCTAACTCGGCGGCTTGTTTCGCCTGCTGAGTTTCCTGATACAGTCTGGCATTATCAATGGCTGTAGCTGCACGCCGGGCAATATCTTCTGCCAATGCCAAATCCGTTTGTTTGAATTGCCTGCCTGAACTACCGGTAACAAAGGAAATGACCCCAAATATTTGCTCCCGTGAGTAAAGGGGAACCACCATCAGCGATCGCATTTCCAAGGTTTGCAATAATTGTAGATGTTGTTCATCCTGTGCCATCTCTACCAAAATCGAGTTTGGCAATTCAGGATAAAAAGCAGATTCTCCTTTGAGGAGTTTATCCCGAAACGGGTGTTTACCTTCGGTTCTGGTTGGATATGAACGGCGAATTTCTTCTATAATATCCAGTTTTACAGGGTCAATACAGGCGATCGCTACACGTTTCATTGACCAGTCGGGTTGGAGAATATCTACAGTACACCAATCAGCAATGGTAGGTACTGCCAAATGAGCCACATTATTCAGGGCAACCTCATAATCTAAAGAAGCTGCTAAAACAGTGCTGGCTTCAACTAAAAAGTTTTGTGCGGCTTCTGCTTGTTTGCGCTCATTAATATCTTCAATAATACCCAACGCATATTTAGGTTCTCCTTGCTCATTCCACACGGCTGATGCAGTCAGATTCACCCAAACAGTCGTCCCATCTTTGCGAATATAACGCTTTTCTAAAGAGTAACCATTAATTTCCCTGGCTAATACTTGCTTGGCATATAGCCAATCAGCTTCCACATCATCAGGATGGGTAATTTCGGTAAACTTCATCTGGCTTAATTCTTCAGCACTGTAGCCTGTAATGTCGCACAAAGCCGGATTATTTTGCAGAAATTGACCATCTAAAGTAACTAAGGTAATACCCACAGCTGCTTGGTCAAACATTGCTCGGAAGCGTTCTTCACTTTCTCGCAAAGCAATTTCTACCTGCTTGGTAGCTGTCACATTTGCCAAAATAATCCCGATGCCTACTGTTTTGCCCATGCTGTCGTAGACTGGGTAATAATTACCTAACCAATAACTATTAATTTCTGGTCTTCCTAGCGCCTCACCACTAACCTCTATATTCAGCAGAGGTTGTCCCGTCTCCAATACTTGCTGTAATTGCGCTTCAAATGGCTCTGCCATCTTGGGTAAAACATCCCGAAATTTTCGCCCCAGATGCTCTTCTATGCTTAAACCATTGACATCAGCCAATACTTGATTAATGCGGATATATCGTAATTCCTCATCCAAAAAACAGACCGCCACAGGTGCGCCCGCCAACAGGGCATCTAAAAGCGCCAACGATTCAGCATAATGCTTTAAAGCTTGGTGAACATCTCGATACAGTTGAGCGTTCTCTATTGCCAGGGCAGCACGATAGGCAATATCTTTGGCTAAAGTTAAGTTAGCTTGATTGTAGCTACGGCCTGATTCAGCACTGACAAAGGTGATACATCCCAGCACTTGCTCATGTGCTATTAAAGGTAAAAACATGAGTGATTTAATTCCTATCTGCCTCACCAAGTCCAGATGTTCCTCATTTTGAGCTGCTGCTGCTAAAAGAGAATCTGGTATGTCTGCAATTAATAGCGGTTCCCCAGTTTGTAATACTTTGGTAATTAAACTCGTACTTCCTGGTTCTGGTACATATTCCTGAAACGACCTTGCTAGTTCTGCTTTTGCTGGGTCTACATGAGCAATAGGTAAGCGGCGTATCGAGCCATCTTGGTTGATAATATCAATACTGCACCAGTCTGCTAGTTGAGGAACGGATATTTTCGCAATCTGTGCCAAAGTTTCCTCGTAATCCAAAGAACTAGAGAGTGTGTTACTGGTTTGGGCAATATACCGCAGCGCATCCTCAGCTTGCTTTCGTTCTGTAATATCAAGAGCCGTCACCCCAACCCCTAGTAGTTTGCCATCTGGTAAACACACTGGATAGTAGTTCACCAAGCTACAACGATGTATTCCCGATGGATAGGTTATCCCACATACTTCTTGATTCAGTAGTGGCTGCTTGGTTGCCATTACTTGGTGGAGAATAGGCTCCAGTTGTGTTGCCCATTCTGGCAATACTTCTCTCAGGGTGCGCCCAATGTGTTGACTTTGGGGTATACCGTTAATTGCTGCCAGGGCTTCGTTAGTATAAACGTAACGTAGTTTTGTATCTAAAAAAGCTAGGGCTACAGGTGAGCTAGCCAGCCAAGCATTCAATAATGCCAGATATTCGTCTTGTTGCTGGATAGCTTTTTGCAGTTTACGCTGTAATTTAGCCTTCTCTAGTTCTGAGCGCTTGTGTTCAGTAATATCTACTGCTGCACAGGTAATACCCTGAATTTGACCATCATTTTTCAGGGGTTCGGCTAACAAATCGTAGTAAACGACTTCTCCGTGAAAAATTACGGACACTTCTTCATGGACGGAGATATCTTTCTCTAATACTTTTTGCTTAATGGCTGTGAGTTTTTCTGCAACTGAGGCGGGGAACAATTCATTATCTGACTTACCAATGATTTCTTCAGCAGAGGCTACACCCCGATAATTATGAATCCATCGATACCGCAAATCTCGATCCTGTTGAAAAACCATGATATTAGAATGGCTCAAAGCTAATCGAAATCGCTCCTCGCTCTGCCTAAGTTTCTGTAAATTAACTGCATCTTGCTTTTTGGTATTTCTCAATGTTTCACAGATAAAACTGAAAAACCATCCTTGTACAGCAAATAGCCCTATTTTAACTACATTATAAATATCAAGAAATAGAGTATATCTTGGATGAAAAAAGAAGTAATTACTTAGGATTACAGATAAGAAAGTTGCTAAAATTCCTGACCAAAAACCTCCATACCAAGCACTAAACATGACAGCGCTAAAGAATAATAAAAAAGGAGTCCTGGTCATCCCTAGCCAAGGATCTAACAATAGCATCAGCACACAAGCCAGTGCGACAGAAAATATGACAATTCCAAAACGTAGTAATGCAGAAATAGAAATATTAGGCATGAAAATGACTTGCGACAACTAATACTTGTTGCAGAGCTTATACTTAACCTAAGCTAGTTTGCAAGTTTTAGGTACTCATCTTCAGGTAGATTATCGTATCAGGTAAAAAAACTTCTCTTGGTTAGATGCTAATTTTCTCTTAATGTAGTAATACAACGAAATTATTCATATTTGAGCAATCTCAAAAATTACCCTCTTTATTGCTATCAAATGTGAGGTTTTATTTCAATGAAGATAAATACTTGAGGAAAATGGCGGATCGAGAAACAAGAACCCCGACATCTTCAAGATGTCGGGGTTCTGGAGGAATTCTCGCAAAGTCTTTGGGTAATATAAATTATTGCTGAGAAAGTGATAAAAAATGTGCTGCAAATTCCCGTGAATTTCTCAGCCAAGCTTTAGGACTACATCACTTAAGACTGAGTAAATGCCGTAATACTAAGAGCAGTTCACTAAAGTAACTGTTAATACTTATGCAGCAAGCATCTCATCCCACAGTCATCCTGGGTGCTGGCTTTGCTGGACTGTTTACGGCTCTGCACTTAAGCCAGCAAAATTACTCTAATCCGATTATTTTAATAGAACAGCGCGATCGCTTTAGCTTCAAACCATTATTGTATGAATTATTGAGCGGCGAGCTGCATAGCAAACAGGTATATCCTCGTTATCAAGAGCTGTTAGCTGGTAGCAAAGTTAAGTTTGTTCAAGACACGGTGCAATCAATTGATATACATCAGCAGAGAGTTGATACAATCTCTGGTCAAGTTTTTCACTACAGCAAGTTGGTATTGGCGCTCGGTAGCAAAACCACTTATTTTGATACTCCCGGTGCGGCAGAATATGCAATGCCCTTTACCTCTGGGGAACAGGCGATCGCACTCCGCCGACAATTGCGTCGTAAATTATATCAAGCCATTCAAACACCAGACGTAGAAAGCCGTCGTCTACTGTTAACTGTTGCCATCATTGGTGCGGGGCCGGCGGGTATTGAATTGGCCTGTACATTAGCTGATTTACTGCCCATTTGGTACGACGAGTTGGGCGGCGATGGTAGTGAAATTCATGTTGTCCTCGTCAACCGCAGTCGAGAAATTCTCAAAGGCGATGTTAATAGCCATTTGCGCTGCACTGTCGAACGTGCCATGAAAAATCGCCTCATTCCCGTGGACTTTTTATTTGATGCGGCTGTCACGAAGATTACACCTGAGGGCGTAGAGTATCGGCGACATGAGCAAATACAAATGTTACAGGCAGGAACGATCGCCTGGACTGCTGGCACAGCACCCAATCCTTTGCTGATGGAATTACCCGTTTCTCAAAATCGAGGACGGTTACTGGTGAAACCAACATTGCAACTATCTAATTTTCCCGAAATCTTCGCGGCGGGTGACTGTGCCACAGATAGCGATCATCCCCAGCCACCCACAGCTCAAGTAGCTTATCAACAAGGAATTGCGATCGCTCAAAATCTCCAGCGAATCAGCCAAAACAAACCAACCGTTCCCGTACAAGTCCAACTGCGTGGCACTTTGATGAAATTAGGACTCAACGAAGGCGTTGCTAACTTATTCAACAAATTGCAAATCAAAGGACAAGCAGGCCATTTGATTCGGGAAGGAACATATTTACAACTACTACCCAACTCTGCTCATAACCTGAAAGTTACAACCGAGTGGCTAACAGATGAATTATTTCAGCGTCACCGTGCTGTTACCCCCATGCAGCTGGGACAAACACCGTGGTTGTCTGGAGTCGCCACCACCGCAGCTGCACTAATTTTTGCCACCCCTCTCGTTTGGCGAGTAGCCCAACCTACCCAATTTCAGCAAAATCTCAGTTGGACAGGCGTTCCCACCTTACTCAATCACCTAACACCCCGCCGCTAAATTCATGATGAAATACCTACTTAACCTCCACACAGCAGTTACCGTCAATCGCATCACTATCGGCTTTTTCTTCTTCCTCTCAGGTATTGCCAACTACTTAAATTTCAGTGTTCCTAACGGTTTCTACCAAACAGTCATCACTCAAAAATTGCAAATGATTGGCCCTGGAATTCCCCCTGGATGGGAAGGTATAGGGCCATTACCTTGGTTAATAGCGGTTCCCTATGCTTGGTCGTTACCTTTAGCAGAAATCGTTCTGGGTATCTTATTTGCCCTCAATTATTGGGTGCGGTGGACAGGTTTACTACTGATTCTCATGACATTTAGCATCATTCTCGCATTTGGTATTATTCCCGCAGGCAGTCTATTTCCCAATGGTGCAGAAAGCTTTAACAAAAACATTCTCTTCATGACCTTAATTTGGATTTGCATTGCCTACGATGCTTACGAACAGAAAATGAGCCGTCGTCGTAGTCAAGCAATGGCTGATTATGCTGTTATGGCTGCTGACGAAGAATAGGCGAAGATGGTCATATCAGAGGATTTTGACGGTATTCAAAATACCCGGCGGGTAACGTGGTAGCGTTCCGCCGGCAAGGCTGCGCCAACAAAATTCGCGCATTAAATGCAGCCACCCACAAGGGGGAGCCAGTCTCATGGGCGGTGAGTGCAGCCACACGTGCGGCTATGCCGCCGGGTGGACTGCCGTAGCTTGCTTCTCCGTAGGAGTATCCGAAGGGGTTTTCCGACTTGAGAGAACTGGCGTTGAGGTTCCTACCTCCCTGGAGAAATGAATCATTGTTGGGTTGATAGAATACTTAACCTTTTAGCTAGCTTCTTTGTTAGAAAACCCACCATTCCCAGGATGGCTAAACTCAACCCAGAAAGTGGGGTTGGCTCTGGAACTGTGATTAAAGTTGCCGCCGTTGGCGTTGCAAAGAGGAAGTCGTCAGTATTAACGAGATCAACACCATTAGCTAAATCCTCACCACCAAAAGATTGGATAGTAGTGCCATCAAAGCTAAATAGTGCATTCGTCCCGACGGTCAGTTGCACCTCAGTTACTATCGGTTGGTCAAAGAGAACTCCCAAAAACTGAGCCTCTCCTGATGCGCCAACGGGAACGAAATACTTGCCAAGACTGACCTTATCGCCTTTGGTCGTTGTACCAAAGTATTCGATACTACTGCTAGCTGCATCTTCCACATCGAGGAAGATGGCTCCAAAACCTCGTGTCCCAGCAGCAGTTGTTGTGCCAGGTAAAACGAAGCTCTGTTCAATAAAGCGATCCTCGAACTGACCATTATTAAAATCGAACATCACAAAAGTATTTTGCGGACTAAAAGCGGGAAACTCCCCTGCTGTACCTGGATTGACACTGGCAAATCCATCGCCACTGACGGCATAGGGATCAGCAAACAGCGCACCTGCTCCCAAGAAGCGATTGACGGGAATCGCTACTGTTTTCCCAGGATCAATTACTTGAGTCTCAGGGTTAGCATCAGTACCGTCGAGACGGACACCATCCCAACCAATACGGCTACCACCACCGATCGCTGTTTGAAAATCCCTGAAGGCTGTAGTTGTTGTTGCTCCCGATCCACTAAAGACGAGAGTAGATGCCTGTGCCGATTCAGCAACAGTCGTCAGTAAGCTCAATACTATGCTTCCTGTCACTGAAGCTAATATGCCATGTTTAAACATAGTTTTTGTTTCTGAAGTTGTGAGTGATTATTAGGGAAGAATTCAAAACTAAGAGGTCATCACCCAGTTAATAACTGGTAAATAGAGCAGTCATAATTAACTGGAACATCAAAGTAATATGTGGATTTATCGGATGTTTTTGAGGAAATTATGCAATCAATTGAAAAACAATTTTATTTTTTTGATTCTGTCTGTAAAGGATAATATTTCAGATTTATCCTCAATCTTTTTTAGTGGTTATACGTAAAAAGTATGTATAATATCGGGAAAATATTTAAATCATCAATCGACTCTGAAAGTAATGAATCGTACCCAAGAAGAAAACAACCTTTGTCGTTCTGATGCTATTGCATATTTACTGTTAGAAAAGCTTCATTTATTTCCTCTGAGTGCTGGACTGTGGTCACTGGCAATTGTTGTAATATTTGATCTGCTGACTGCACTAGCCAGCAACACTCTAACAGGATCTAGAGGATTACTTCAAGACCCCATACCCTGGATAGCAGCGATACTCATCAATCCAGTAGTAGTTGGATATTATTTGTGGAGTTTTCAAGCAATTAGCAGTGTAATTAAAAACCTGGACGAATCAAATGTAGTAATAGAAATTGATAGATTAAGGATTGAGCGTATATCTTCAATTCTCTATTACCAAAAATCGCGTAATTTCCTAGCAATTATTAGTGCTATTAGTATCAGTATTTATGTATTTATCACTCAACCGAAATTGGTAAAAAGCTGGACAAGCACAGGATTACTACCAAATTTGACCATCACCATTGTCACTTTGATAGTTGTATACATGGGTACGATGCTGATTCTGAATCTAATTAATAATATCCAGATTCTCCATAGAACTCTCAAAAATAAAAAGCTGAATGTGAACCCTCTTCATCCGGATCGCTGTGGCGGTCTTCGACCCCTAAGTGATTATTCACTCAAAACTGCCTACCTCATCACTCTTTTAGGTTTCTGGGTTAGCATTATTAGCTACCAAACTATCACACAAGGTAGTAAGCAAGATTATTGGTATATTTATTTTATTGTAATATTGTATATTTTTCTTTCATTAGCGTGTTTTTTTGGCCCTTTACTGACTGCTCATAGAGGCATGAAAAAGGCTAAGGAGGACGTTTTACACGAGATTGCTCATCAGTTTCAAATAGATTATTCACAAATTCACAGTAGTCTGACAGAAGATGCAGAAACACTAAAAAAAAGAACTGAAAAAGTCCGAGAACTACGTAATTTATACACTATGACTGACGAATTCCCGGTATGGCCTTTTGATGTACAAACTTTTCGGCGGTATCTGCTTAGCGTCAGTACACCCCTCCTTTCTCTCCTCGTAGGAGTGCTACAAAAGTATTTGGAAATTGTGATGAAAAAATAGGAAAGACGAAAATCTAGTTAGAAAATAAGGAGTGACGGCAGGGGTGTAAGAGAAAGATATTGTTATATTTGGTTGTGAGTTTTTCTCATATTTGAATATATTGCAAACAGGATTAAACTCTGGTCTGTTTATAACTTTTAACAAATTCGCTAAAATCCCAAACTTTGGGGCTTTCTTTCCCAAGAATAAAATCCAGGAAGAGAGTTAAGCTGTATGATTTGTCGTATCTGCGATCGCTCCCTGCATTCTCCCTAACGCATCAATCAAGCTTTGCAATTGTTGATCTGCTTTGAGGACTGCTAAACCCCTGACGGTGACTTTACCAGGAGAGTAAACAAAGCGGGTTTTGAGATGTTCTGGTAAGTTCGCCGCCAGTAAATTCCATGCAGGTTCTTCCATTGGGGTTTCTAAAACCACGTGCTGTTTACTTTCTGGCTTGATACGGCTAAATCCTAGCTTTTTCGCTAGTTGTTTCAGTTCCATTACCCGCAAGAGTTGATTGGCGCTGACTGGTAAAGTACCATAGCGATCGCTCCACTCGGCTGCAATCTGGGTTAGTTCGTCTTTGGATTTAGCAGCCGCTACCGCACGATATGCGCTCATTTTTTGGTCGATGTCGGTAATATAATCGGCGGGGATAAAGGCGGTGAGGTTGAGGTCAATTTGGGTATCGTCAACTTTGGGAATTTCTTGACCGCGAATTTCTCGGATTGATTCTTCCAACATTTCCATGTATAAATCAAAACCAATCGCTTCCATTTGACCGGATTGTTCTGCACCCAGCAAGTTACCCACCCCCCGGATTTCCATGTCGCGCATGGCTAATTGATAGCCAGAACCAAGTTGAGTAAATTCCTGAATTGCTCGTAGTCGTTGCCGGGCGGCATCAGATAGTTCTCGTTGCTTGGGGTAAAATAACCAGGCGTGGGCTTGAATTCCTGCTCGTCCCACCCTTCCCCGTAACTGGTAAAGTTGGGATAAACCAAAGCGGTGAGCGTCTTCAATTAAGATGGTGTTGACGCGGGGAATATCTAACCCAGATTCAATAATTGTGGTACACACCAGAATATCTGCATCACCATTGCTAAAGGTGAGCATAGTTGATTCTAACTCGCTCTCATCCATTTGCCCGTGAGCGATCGCAAATCTGGCTCCGGGAACCATCTCTCGCAGATTGGCGGTAATCTCTTCTATGCCATCAACCCGTGGAACTACATAAAATACCTGTCCACCACGGTCAAGTTCTTGACGAATAGCACTGCGTACACTTTCCGGGTTTCTGGGTGAAAGATGGGTTTTAATTGGTCGTCTGGTGGGGGGTGGTGTGGTAATCAAGCTCATTTCCCGAATCCCGGACAAGGACATATACAAGGTACGGGGAATGGGGGTGGCGGAGAGAGTCAATACATCAACTTGGGTTTTTAAGGACTTAATTTTCTCCTTCTGGTTCACCCCAAACCGCTGTTCTTCATCTATGACCAACAGCCCTAAATCTTTGAAACTGACACTTTTACCTAAAAGTTGGTGCGTCCCTACCACAATATCTAACTCACCAGTTGCTAATCGCTTTTGAATATTCCGCCGTTCTTCAGCTGTGCGGAAACGATTCAGTAACCCAACATTCACAGGGTATGGGGCAAAGCGTTCTTTAATGGTGTGGTAGTGTTGCTGGGTGAGGATGGTAGTTGGTGCGAGGAGGGCGACTTGTTTACCAGAGGTTACTGCTTTGAAGATGGCGCGAATCGCTACTTCCGTTTTCCCGAAACCCACATCACCACAAACTAAACGATCCATTGGGCGATCGCTTTCCATGTCCCGTTTCACATCTTGGACGGCTTTTAGCTGGTCGGTTGTGGCTTGGTAGGGGAAAGAATCTTCCATTTCCTCTTGCCAAGGCATATCTTGGGGATAGGCAAAACCTTGTTGTTGCGATCGCGCTGCATATAATTTCAGCAAGTCTACGGCTAATTTTTTAATCGCTTTACGGACACGGTTTTTGGTATTGTCCCAAGCTTTCCCCGTCATCTTATGTAGTTCTGGCGGTTTATCTCCCGTAGCGCGGAACCGAGATAAAGCACCTACTTGATCAGCCGCTACTCTTAAAAGACCGTCAGCATACTGGACAACGATATAATCACGGGTTTCGTCGTTAATTGTCAGACTCTCCAGCTTGACAAACTTACCAATCCCATGACTTCTGTGAACTACATAATCCCCTTGACGCAGTTTATTAGGGTCAACTTGTTTAGAAGCCGCCTGACGACGCTTGCGGATAAAACTCGGTGTAGCCAGGGAGTGTTGACCATAAAATTCCCGGTCGGTGATGACTACTAGGCGATAGGTAGGGAGAATAAAACCTTCCAGTTCCGCCAGACCAGAATATTTCAACGCTACGGGGGTGTGATTGATTTGCAGCTTATCAATTGCTTGGTAATCGCGGGGATTGGGGATAAACTGCGCCGGACAGTCGTGTTCTTGTAATAGAGAAACAGAACGGGAAGGTTGAGCCGAGATTAACCAAATCGAGAAATTGCGATCGCGTTCTTGCCTTAATGTGTCTGCCAGTTTAGCAAATTGATGGGGTGTTACCGGCACAGACCGACTAGCTAAATTCACCCCGCTATTTTCTTCCGATAGTTCCGATAAATATAAGGTTTTAAATCGAGTCGCATCAGCCAAACATTCCTCAAAAGACCGATGAATTTTGGGTAATTCATTCACAACTGACCACTGACTACCAACCACTAACAATTGCTCATCAGCATTTTCCACCCAGCGATCGCTATGAGCATGACACTGTTCTGGCTCATCAATCGCAATTAAAGTATTTTCCGGTAAATAATCCAAAACAGATGCAGGTCGCTCAAAAGCCAAACCCAAAAACCGCCGACTACCTTCTATGAGTGTTGAGTCAGAACTTAACTCAGAACTTAGCACTTGGTACTCAGCACTCTCCTCCAGGGCTTTAGTAATAATAGGAGTAAAGCTTGTGGGTGTAAGCACAATCTCTGTTATCTTGTCAAGCGCCGAACGTTGAGTATTGGGGTCAAATTCCCGGATTTGCTCAATTTCATCCCCAAACCACTCCAACCGTACCGGCAACTCCGAAGAAACGGGAAACACATCCACAATATCCCCCCGCCGACTCCATTGACCTTCTGTTTCCACCAAAGGAACACGCTCATAGCCCAAAATAGTGATTTTTTCACTGAAGGTATCTAAATCAAATTCCAGCCCCCGCTTCAAAGTTAGGCAAAAAGGAATAAAAGCATCTGGTGGCGGTAAATGGGGTTGTAACGCCCCAACAGTAGCCACAACGGCTATTTTATTTTGTTGACCGTTGACTGTTGACTGTTGACCATTGACCGTTGACTGTTGACCATTGACCGTTGACTGTTGACTATTGACTGTTGACTGTTGACTCTTCACCAAATCAGCCAACACCTGCATCTGACCCCAAGTCATTTCCGTTTCTGGGTCAAAAGGTTCATAGGGAGAGGCTTCTGAAGTGGGGTAAAAATGTACTGTTTGCCATCCCATCGCCTCCAACTGTGCGTAAGCGCGTCCAGCTTCTTCTAAAGTGGCGCAAACCACAAACAAATTATTGCCAGAATTTTGTGCTAAAGCCGAAGCCACCAAGCCCTTAGGCAGACGGGGAATGCCATTTAATCGCAAATCTTGCTGGCGATTGAGTTTAGAAAGTAACTCAGTGGTGAGTGGCGATCGCGCCAAGGCACGCACAATAGAAGAAAAAGCCATAAGTAGGAAGTCGTTGCAGAACAGAAAATAGAGAGGTAGCCTATGTCAACTATTTTAAAAGTGTTAAACACTCCTCTTAATATTTCTGTGGAAGAATAATACTCAACAAATTCAGGAATCCATGAAAAATGCTGATTATTGAGTAAGGTATTCTTTCCTTACCTCCTGCTTCCTTGAAAAAAAACCTACTACTTTATGTATAGTTAAAGAGTTTATGAGAAAACCTTTAATACTAGATACTAAGGATTGAGCTAAGTTCGCTCTATATAGCGGCAATTCATCATCATGTCTTCCATCACTGTTGAAATTTTAATTATTTTGGTACTAATTATTGCTAACGGCATTTTTTCCATGTCCGAGATGGCGATCGTCTCGGCACGGAAGGTAAGGCTACAGCAACTTGCGAATCAAGGAGATCCCAAGGCAAAAGCTGCGCTGAAATTGGCAGAATCCCCGAATAATTTCCTCTCTACCGTACAAATAGGTATTTCTCTGATTGGTATCCTGACAGGTGCTTTTGGAGGAGCAACAATTGCCAGCAGGCTGGCGGTTTACGTCCGGCTCGTACCGTTTTTATCACCTTATAGTGAGCCAGTTTCCTTCGGTATCGTAGTTTTGATTATTACTTACTTATCGCTGATTATTGGTGAACTAGTGCCGAAGCGTTTGGCATTAAACAGTCCTGAACGTATTGCTGCTGTCGTCGCCATTCCCATGCGTGCTTTGGCGACGTTGGCTTCTCCGGCGGTGCATCTGTTGAGTGCATCTACGGATATGGTACTGCGAACTATGGGAATTACACCTTCTCTAGAACCACAAGTCACGGAAGAAGAAATTAAAATCCTGATTGAACAAGGTACGGAAGCGGGAACCTTTGAGGAAGCAGAACAAGACATGGTAGAGCGAGTTTTCCGTCTAGGCGATCGCCCTGTCAGTTCCTTTATGACACCCCGTCCTGATATCGTCTGGCTGGATTTGGAAGACACAACCGAAGAAAATCGCCAAAAAATGAGCGAAAATGGTTACTCCCGTTATCCGGTGTGTCAGGGAGGACTGGACAACGTCTTAGGAATTATTCCCGTCACCGACTTACTCGCCAGAAGTCTCAGAGGCGATTCCCTAGATTTAACAGTGGGATTGCGTCAGCCTGTATTTGTACCCGAAAGCACCCGTGGCTTAAAAGTTTTAGAGTTATTTAAGCAAACTATCACCCACATGGCGCTAGTCGTCGATGAATACGGCGTAATTCAAGGATTAGTCACTCTTAACGACATCATGAGCGAAATTGTTGGCGATGTACCTTCGGCTGATGGAGAAGAAGATCCCCAAGCCGTGCAACGGGAGGATGGTTCCTGGCTGCTCGATGGAATGTTAGCAGTGGAAGACTTTTTTGAGCTGTTTGATCTAGAGGAGTGGGACTTTGAAGAACGAGGTAGCTATCAAACCCTTGGTGGTTTCGTCATTACCCATCTTGGCCGCATTCCCGCCGCCGCCGATCATTTTGAGTGGCAAGGTATGCGAATTGAGGTCATGGACATGGATGGCAACCGCGTTGACAAAGTTCTAGTCGTGCCGACAACAAATAAGGTAGCAGATACACAAAAAGCTGATTAGGAGGCAAGGAGCAGAGGAGAAAATTTACCAATTCCCACTCCCCAGCAGTGTTTGAATTTAGAATTGAATAGGACTTACGCATGAAAACGCAAGATCAAGGGTTTGAGAAGGGTATAGGGGTATAGGGGTGTAGGGGTATAAATGTTTGAAACCCTTACACCCTTACACTAGGTCTCAACAGAAAATCTGGGTGCGTAAGTCCTATTGACTTCTCTCCATTCCTAAGTTCTTTATCTATCCAAGATGCCGGAGGAAGTTTTGCCGTAACCTGATAATGAGGGTAATTGCAATCATTCAAGAACAGATAGATAAAGGCAGGTTGCATTCATGGCATATTCCTGGTTTAAAGCATTTCATATTATTGGGATTGTGGTTTGGTTTGCTGGGTTGTTCTACTTGGTAAGGTTATTCATTTATCATGTGGAGGCTAACCAGGAACCAGAACCAGCAAAGACGATACTGAAAAATCAGTATCAAATTATGGAGAAGCGCCTCTACAACATTATCACGACACCAGGAATGTTGGTGACAGTAGCAATGGCGATCGGTTTAGTGAGTACAGAACCAGAAGTCTTAAAACAGGGTTGGTTACACTTTAAGCTGCTGTGTGTTGCTTTATTACTTGGCTATCATCATTACTGCGGTCGGTTAATGAAGAAGTTAGCCGCCGATGAATGTCGCTGGAGTAGTCAGCAGTTACGGGCGCTGAATGAAGCACCAACAGTGATGTTAGTGGTTATCGTGATGCTGGCTGTGTTTAAGAATAACTTGCCTACGGATCTCACTGCTTGGCTAATTTTTGCCTTGATTATCTTCATGGCAGTCACGATTCAGCTTTACGCTAAAAAGCGCCGATTGGATAAAGAAAAACTCACAGCCCAAATCGGACAAATTCCTCAAGAACAGAGTTAGCCTTGCTATGCCAGTAGTGGATTGACATGACTAAAATGTTGTAAAAAAAATTAGTGGGGTTGAAAATACCCCACTAATTAACTCAAAATCACTTTTAACTTTTATTCACCAGTGATTGATAATTCCTCCACCCAAATTCTCGGAGCCACACCACCAGGCGTTAAAGCCACTTCTGGTTCTACGTAAATAATTGATTTCAAAAGTTCTAAGAAATCACCAGCAACAGTTGCTGATTCAATACTTGTTTTGACACCTTTGTTAATCAACCAACCATCAAAGGGCAGAGAAAAAGATCCTTGCAAAGATTTCACACCAGCGTGTAGAGCGTGTAAATCATCGATCAAAATCACATTTTCTGCTGTTTCTAAGTTAAGTTTCTCCTCAGCATCCCCAGAGGCAAACACATGATAAAAGTTAGGACTAACACTAACTTTTGCACCAATACTAGCATTACCGGTTGGTTGAGTATTCAACCTTTTTGCAGTCCCTGCACTGTGAAGAAAGCCTGTTAATATTCCATTTTCTATTAATCTAATCTGACGAGTAGGTGTACCTTCGCCATCAAAACTTTCTGCACCTATGTTAGCAGGATGTAGAGCATCATCGTAAACCGATAATAAAGGCGAAGCAATTTGTTTACCTAAATCATCGGGAGTGGATAAGCTTTGTTTATCAAGAATATTTTGGGCATTAAATAAATTAGAAAAAGCCCCTAGCAAACTTAAAAAAGCTTCCGGCGAAAAAATCACCCGATACTTGCCAGTTTTAATTTTATCGTAGTTGAGATGACTAATAGTTTTTTCAGCAGTTTCTTGGATACATCCATTGATATCCAAATTTTCTAAACTACGGTTGATTCTGTAAGCACCAGCACTACGTGGTTTTTTCCCTTCCTCTTCAGTTTTGCTGTACAGATAAACTGATGACAACGAAACAGACTCAGTTCTTAAAGCGCCCTGGCTATTAAGATAAAATCGGTCAATATCTCTTTGTGCCAAGCCGTTATAAGGTACACCTTTAATAGCCGGATGGGCAGCCAGCAGTTCTTTTTCAGCCACTAGCAATTTTTCTATTAGTTCCGAAACAGGAGCTTGAGGCGCTTTCTCATTTAACGTATTGGCAAGAGGAACGGTAGCTTCTGGACTAAAATCAGGAACATTTTCTTTAACTCCAAAAAAACTAGATTCATAAGCTGTTTTTAAAGCTAATTCCAATCCTTTGGGATCTACATCTGTGGTGCTAGTAATGCCTATAGTATTGTCTTCATTCCAGACACGTACGGTGACACCAGAGCGATTTGAAGCCTTGACTTGTTTTGGCTCACCTTGGTCAACTTGTACACTAGTTTCATCTACAGTTGAACCATAAATATCGAATTTTTGAATGCCCAGCTTTTGAGCATTGTCTTTGGCATAAGTAGCGATTTCATTAATATTCGGCATAGTCAATTTTTGATTTTAGATTTTGGATTTTGATAAGTAGATTAAACTTTGGATTTTTGGATATTATGACTTACGTTTTTCGCTCAAGAAATATACGTAGTAGCGTATCAGCTTAAAAATATTGGCATCAAAAAGCCTAGATAGTACCAAATAAAACTATTTTAGGATTACTCAATCCAAGCAATTAAGCTGGTTACACTAGGAGGGTGGACATTGCCCACCAAAATCATGTTATGGTGGGCATTGCCCACCCTACAGATACTGGCTTGAAACTTCTGCTCATTCACAACCCAAAATCCAAAATTTAAAATCTAAAATTCTTAGCGTCCACCAACTGTGATGGAATCAACTTTGATGTGTGGTTGCCCTACAGTGGTGTAGATACTGCCGCTAACAGAACCACAAAAACCAGGCGCAATTTCCAAATCTTGGGAACACATAGAAATTTTATTCATAATTTCCTTAGCTTCGCCGATGAGAGTTGCACCTTTTAATGGCTTTGTGATTTTGCCGTTTTCAATTAAATAGGCTTCATCAACACTAAAGTTAAATTGACCAGTAGCACCAACGCTGCCACCACCCATTTTTTTGCAGTAAATACCTTTATCTACAGAAGCGAATAATTCTTCGACTGTGTAGTCACCAGTGGCGATGTAAGTATTACGCATCCGGCTAGCCGCAGCAAAAGTGTAATTTTGACGGCGGCCACTACCAGTTCTAGGATGTCCGGTGCGGGAAGAGCCTGTTCTATCTGCCAAGAAGTTTTTCAAAACACCTTTTTCAATGAGTAGTGTTCTCTGGGCTGGCATACCTTCGTCATCCATGTCAATTGTCCCGAAGGCATTGTCAGCTCGCCCTTCATCCCAAGCTGTTAGGCTCTCATGGGCAATTTTCTCACCTTTCTTATCAGCAAAAGGTGTGGTGTTACGTTCGATTTGTGTAGTTTCTAGCAAATGCCCACAAGCTTCATGAAAAATTACACCACCAAAGTGATTTGCCATGATGATGGGGTAAGTACCTGATTCCACGTAATCGGCATAGAGCATTTTTCCCGCAGATTCCGAGATTTGCTCGGCAGCTTGTTGATAATCCCAAGTCCTCAGGAAGTTAGCATCGCTAGTATTACCGGCGCGTTCACCAATGGAAGCGCGATTTGCACCATCAGCACACAGTAGGTTAAATCCTACCGATTGAGTTAGGCGAATATCACGGGCAAAAGTGCCATCACTGGCTGCAACTAATACTTCTTGCCAATCCCGAAAGTAGCTAGCACGGCGTGATTGTATGTGATTAGCTTTTTGTTTCAGGTAGGCTGTACCATCAAGCAGGATTTCTCCCATTTCCCGAATAGAACTACACAGAGGTAGCCAAGAGTCTTTGCCGCGTTTGGTGGCATAGTCTCTGAGTAATTCTAGGTTAATTTCTGGGATAAAAGCGTTAGGGGCTGGTAATTGTAAGCCTAGAATAGATAGACCTTTTTCTAAAGCTGCTTTCAAGCCAGAGAAGGATAAATCGTTGGTGCTGACATAGCAATCTGCTTTGCCACGAAACACTCTGACTCCCGCACCTGTGGCTAGACTGGGCGAAATACTGGTAATTGTATCGTCTTCTGCCAAACTACTGATATAGTTGCGACGCTCTAGGAAAAGTTCAATAAAATCAGCACCGGCTGCTCTTCCTAGACCCAAGAGTGTGGCCAAGGGGGCTTCCCAGGTTTCATCGAATCGCTCTGGTGTAGAAGAATATTGTAAGTTAGGGAGTTGGTTTGAGAGAAGTAGGGTACTTGTAAGCATGAATAGCCTCGTCTGCTGGCGTTATCAGAGATTTGACTGAAAAATCCTGGTGTCAACAGTCTAGCAAATCGGTGAAAGCCGTAGGTGGCATATAGGCGGTGGAGGTTTCCCTACTTTGCAATTGAGGGCTAGTAGTTCGCCAACCCAAAATTGCTGGGCTAGGGCAAGCAGGGGAAGCAGAGGGAGCAGGGGGAGAAAGAGATTTTTTTTGCTGCTATTAACCTTGCAAAGTTCTCTTGGCAGACTGCTAGTCCTCACTTTGCTTCTTTTGCCCTTCCCGCAGCTTTACCCCCATTGGAGATTCACGTTAGATTATACCAATTTGAAAAAAGAATGCGGCGGTTATACGGCTCCAAAAGCTTGTCATCGCTTGATTCCTAATTTTAAATTTTGCGGAAAGTTCTGTAGGCGGTGAATCCATTGCTGTAGGCGAGTTTCCCCCCGTAGGAACGCAATTTGCTACAAGCCAAGGAACTGCCTCACCAACGCAGTGGCTCAACTTTTCAAGACGAATTTTGACAAATTTACAAATTAATCTTATGACGACTCGCACTCTGGGAATGGCCCCAAATTTATATGATTATTTACTATCTGTTTCTTTGCGGGAACCGGAAATACTCACTGAGCTACGACAAGAAACAGCCTTGCAACCTATGGGAAGAATGCAAATTGCTCCAGAACAGGGACAATTTATGGCGTTATTGGTGCAGTTACTAGGGGCAAAAAAAACTCTAGAAGTGGGGGTATTTACAGGCTATAGTTCCTTGATTGTGGCACTAGCTCTACCTGCGGAAGGAAAACTGGTAGCTTGCGATGTTAATGAAGAGTTTACAGCGATCGCCCGACGTTATTGGCAAAAAGCTGGAGTAGACCACAAAATTGACCTCCATCTTGCCCCAGCTTTGGAAACATTGGATAAGTTACTAGTAGCAGGTGAAGCCGAAACCTTTGATTTTGCGTTTATTGACGCAGATAAGAGCAACTATGACAATTATTATGAGCGATCGCTGCAATTAATTCGTTCAGGAGGTGTGATAGCGATCGATAATGTTCTCTGGTCTGGTAAAGTTGCCGATCCCGAAATTCAAGATAATCGCACCAAAAAAATCCGCGCCTTCAACCACAAGCTATTACAAGACCAGCGCATCACCTTAAGTTTAATTCCCATCGGCGACGGATTAACTTTAGTACGGAAAAATTAATTGTATGTTTTGTTAACAGTTGACGGTTAACCATCAACCATCAACTGTCAACAGCTAACACTAAAAAATGTACAAGTCCAAACAAGGGATGCTGACAAATTTCATGATGGTTACTCAGAGGTTATTTTGGTAAAATGCCTCAATTGCACCCACAGCTTTTAATAACGGCGAATCTAAAGGTTCCACCCAATCAGCCACTTCACGAGCCAACCCCAGAGTTGAGGTTCCTGTTGATGGTTCAAGTTGCCCAGCTAATGCCTGATTTCTCAGAGATTGCAGGACGGTAATCACATTATTCAAACGTTCTGAATGAGCTAGTTCAGTACGCATCTGTTCTGCAATCTTCAGTGCTTGGTCTATCAGATGGAGAAACTTTTCGGTTTTTATTTCCATAAATTTTATGGGCAACTAAATGCTTCTATCTTGAGATTTCCTACGTCATTCCACTTGATATTAGGATCTCTGGTATCTTGAATAAAGGTCTGCTGACCACCCCCTGGGTAGCACTGAGCAGGAGTTTGAGGGGCAACAATGCCTTGATATACCGTTGTTCCAGCAGGCACAGTGACTTTAAGAATTGTAGTTGCCTGATTGCCCCATTCTTGATTCAGCGCTAAATTCCTGATAACTTCTATATTTGTTTTATATCGATTAGTGGTTAAATACCTACCATATTTATTAGTACTACTACTATAGTAGCGATAAAATCTTTGCGGACGTTCTAGTTTGACTGCCTGACATTTAGAATCAAGGAAAGTAACAGCAATCTCTGGTGGGAGAGGACAGGAAGCAGCCGCGTCTTGAGCCAAAACTCGTTGCGAATTAACTAAGGGAGTTGATAAAGCACTGATATAAAACAAATTGCTGAGAACGCTTAAACCAATACCTACAGATGCTGACTTAAATTTCATAGATACTCTTCCTGATAAAATTTTCGAGAGTGATTTATAATGCACTCACAAATAAATATTTTCTCAGCATTAAAATCCAGGTGCAACGACAGATAAGACATTTAACGAAAATTATTAAAAATACACTACAGTTTAAATACTTAAACAAATTCCATAAAAGCAAGAAAATATACTGAAAAAATGTAGCTATCCCCCCTACCGCAACTCTTGATTTTCTTGTTTGTCGCCAGTCTAGGAATTCTATGAAGTTGCGCCAAATAAAAACCCCACCCATAAAGGGATGGAGTTTTGTCAGTGTTGAGGCAGTGCGTTGGGGAGACAGCGCTGTGGGCGGCTTTGCCGACTTGAAGCGACTGTCGTCGGGTTCCCCGACTTGTAGCAACTGCCGTTCCCCGGAGGGGTTCTCGGAGAGTACCCGTAAGGGTCAGTAGTTAGTGGCAAAGATGCCCGTAAGGGAAGAGAGAAGCAACTGACAAATGACAACTGACTAATGACCTTTAAGGCAAAATAAACCCATATTTCCTTAATACAGCTTTCACTTGACTACTAGTAGTTAAGTATTGGGTAAATTCCTTCGCTGCATTAACATTTCTGCTACTTTTCACTACAGCTAAGGGATAAATAATGGCAGAGTGGTATTTTTCGTCAGCCGCAACTACAACTTTCACTTTGTCGGAAATTTTGGCATCAGTGGCGTAAACCAAACCTGCATCAGCATTGCCACTTTCTACAGAAGCTAAAACTTGACGCACATTATTAGCGTAAACTAATTTCGACTTGACACCGGGCAACAGTTTTAACCTCTCCAAAACCTGTTCCGCATATTGTCCAGCCGGTACACTTCTAGGTTCACCAATAGCAATTCGCTTAATTTGGGCATCTTTTAAATTAAAGAAGCTGGTAACACCAGTGGTATTCTTCGGCACAACTAAAACCAGGCGATTTTTCGCTAAAATGCCTCGTGTACCTGGAACGAGGAGGCTTTTCTGCTCTAAAGCATCTACTTGTCTTTTAGCTGCTGAAATAAAAATATCTGCTGGCGCACCGTTTTCAATTTGCTGCTGCAAAGCGCCAGATGCACCAAAATTATAGCTAATGTTGACATTTGGTTTACTCTGTTGATACAGGGGTTTAATCTCTTCCAGTGCGTCTTTCAAGCTTGCTGCCGCAGACACAAGCAAATTAACATCTGATTGCGCTACAACTGGAGCAGGTGTAAACAATGGTAAACCGACTGCCAAAACCCAGCCAGCAAGTACTGTACCAACAAAGGTGAGAATGTCTCTTCTTTTCATAGAAAATCGTGTTTAAATAGACTCGGCTTCAAGGGATAGAGGCTTGGTAGGATCGTACTTAGATAATTTCGATATTTACCAACCTAATTGGTAACATTATGCCAAGAAAAGAACAAGGATGGATCACTTTTCAAACATCAGAAGAGGAACGCAAGATTCTCGAAGAGTTTTGTCAGCAATCTCAGCGTACCAAAACTGAGATTTTACGGGAACTTGTGCGCGGACTCAACCAGCCTGCTCCGACAGCTAAATCAATACCAACCAAACAGGCGCTCAAAATAGAACCAGAGGCGAATGAAATATCTGAGTTGGAAGTTATTAGCGCCAAAAGACCTTTTAAGGTTAGTTCCCGTAATATTCTCAAAGGAGTCATCAAAAAAGTTGTCGTTGGTTCTGTTAACAGCGAAGTGACATTAGAAATCGTTCATCGAGTTGAGCTAACCTCGATTATCACCCGGATGTCAGCTGAGGAATTAGAACTAACCGAGGGTGCAGAAGCTTATGCTGTGATTAAATCTAACGATATCGTTATAGCCAGAGATTAGCTAAAGAAACAGAAGTTAGGAGAAAATATCTTAACTCATCTCTCATAATTCACTTTTTATATAGGAGGATAACCTGTCTTTAAAAGTTCGGTTATGCGAACTAGAAGATAAGAACTAAATTGCTAAATTAGTTGATAGTTGAGCAACATTTGAGATAGTGACCATGAGTGAAAATTCCCATCGTAATCCAGATGATTTTGCTAGTGAAGCACTCAACAAGAGTGGGCTGTGGGAATATGTACAATCAATGAGTCCTCAAACTGTTACCCAGTTATCTAAGCCTGGTTCAAGAGAAGTCCTGCAATTAATTCAGCGTGCTGTTGTGGCGACTTTGGGTAACTTACCTCATGAGCAATTTAACACAAATATTACTACCAGCCGCGAAGAGTTGAGTCAGCTTTTAGGTGCTGCAATGGTAGATGGGTATTTCTTGCGTAATGTTGAACAGCGACTGGAGTTAGAAAAATCATTTTTCCCTCTAGGTGATGAAACTGTAACTCATCTTTACTTAACAGGCGAAACTCCTGTAAATGAAGAGTTGCAAGAACAAAACCAGGAAAATTAATCGAGTAACAGTTGTCTTGGAGCCTTTTTATTATTAATTAAGTTGTTGAGACTAATTGATAATAAAAAGGTTACATTTTTGGCAGCGAAAATGTTCCGTACTATAGCCATAGCCAGATATAGCTGTTGACGGTTGACGGTTGACGGTTGACAGACTTGAAAACCTTGTATTGTCAGCGTTTGATCTTAGCTTGTTGTCCTAATCTATCTGGCTACGGCTATAAATTAGGACAAATCGACGCAAAGCGCCTCCCCTATGGGGCAATTCGTGGACTCGTAGCGTCTGTCTTTGACACGCTCCGCGAACGTAGAGAAGACTGCGACTGCCTCACATTCAACCGTCAACAGCTATATTTGAGGACTTACCCATGAAGACGAAAAATAAAGTGTTTGGACAAGGTTATAGAGGTGTAAATAGCTCATTCATTGAAACTAAAATATACTTAGAAATCGGTGATGATGTGCTACCAGTAGTTTATTAATCATGGTGATCATAAATTAAATGTTTACATTTACGAAGACAGGCAAAATTGCTGCTTTGATATAAGTTAGCCTTAGAGTGTAATTTTCAAGCAGATTTTGTATCCAATTATTTATTTTTTGCAGTTAATAATAAGTCGTAATTGCGGTGATTTACCGCCATGAGAATTTTATTAGTAGAAGATGACGAACTGATTGGCGAATTACTTGTTAAATCGCTAACAAGTCAGCATTATACTGTTGATTTCGCCAAAGATGGACAAGAAGGCTGGGATTTTGCGGAGTCATATAGTTATGACTTGATTCTGTTAGATTTAGTATTGCCTAAGCTCGATGGAATTAGTTTCTGTCGGCAGTTACGGTCTAGTGGTAATCAAACACCTGTTCTCTTGTTAACCTCTCAAGATACAAGCATTACAAAAGTTACAGGCTTGGATGCTGGAGCAGATGACTATGTAGCAAAACCTTTTGATTTTCAAGAGTTATTAGCTAGAATTCGGGCTTTATTGCGTCGGGGTGGTTCAGCTTTACCGCCTCTGTTGGAGTGGAATAACCTCCGGCTTGATCCGAGTACTTGTGAAGTCGTCTGTGACGGAAAACTCTTACATTTAACTCCCAAAGAATACGGTTTGTTAGAATTGTTTCTCCGCAACAGTCACCGCATTTTTAGTTGTAGTGCTTTAATAGACCAATTGTGGTCATTTGAAGAACCACCCACAGAAGATACAGTGCGCTCCCATATCAAAGGATTGAGACAAAAGCTGAAAGCAGCTGGAGTTGTTGAAGATCCTATTGATACTGTTTATGGGATTGGGTATCGGCTCAAACCTGTGCAGTCAGGAAAAGAAGAAGAATTAAATATTGAAAAAGCCGCAGGTGCGATCGCCAATCCGGTCGAGAATGAGGTAAGAAAAGTCTGGGAAGATGTAGTAGAGAAAATAGAACAGCGTGTAGCCGTAATTGAACAAGCTTCTCATAAACTGCTACAGAACAAAGTTAGTGAGGAAATACTGTCAAAAGCTAAGGTGGAAGCTCACAAATTAGCTGGTTCTTTGGGAATGTTCGGCTCTGATGAAGGTTCCCAGATAGCTCAAGAAATAGAATCTTTATTAGATAATGGCAAAAAGCTGAAAGCTTCTGGACGGAAGCATTTGGGGCAAGTAGTTGAGGCATTGCACCAAGAATTAGAAAATTTAAAATTTGGGTATAAAACACAACTATCAGTAGTGGATGCAAAAGCGGATGATCGCCCTTTGGTGCTAGTGATTGACAAAGACCAGGAATTAGTCAGGGAGAGCAGGAGTCAGGGTTCAGAGGCGATCGCCTCTGGGCAATTAACACAGGCCAGAGTGATGATTGTAGATGATGATCCGGAAATATTAACTGCACTCCAGACTTTACTCAGTGCTTGGGGAATCAACGTCTATACCCTCGCCCATCCCCAGGGATTTTTGGCAGCGAGGTTAGGGAATTTAGCAGAAATAGATACGCTGACATTGGTAGCTAATCGCCGTAAATCCACCCAGGAATTAAACCATTACCTTCATTGGTGTCATACTCACCAGCAAACCCTGAGTTTCGCTGTTGTAAAACTGGATGGACTCAAGCAAATTAATTATAACTATGGTCATGAAATAGGCGATCGCGTCTTATCTCAACTGGGCGAATTGTTAAGGCAGATGTTCCATAGTCAAGATGTTGTCGGACGCTGGGGAGGTGCGGAGTTTATCTTAGGAATGGCAGGAATAACCAAAAGTGAAGGGGTAAGGCGATTAGGGGAATTACTGACAACTTTCCAGCAAATTGAATTTATTACTACCAGCAATCAATCATTCCATGCCACCTTTAGCGCCGCAGTGGTGGAATATCCCCAAGACGGCGACAAACTGGAAGCGCTATATCAAGCAGCTGACATAGTTCTTAACCAAGCAAAGGCGGCTGGGAGAAATCGGGTGTTGAGTAGTTGAATTAGGCCGCAGGGAGTAGGGAGTAGGGAAGGATGGGAATATATGTCCGGATTATTTTATATACATTTTTGATCTCAGTCCCTGATTGGCATCCTCATGATTGGTTATCTGGAATCATCACAACGATTACAGCGATCGTTTTTCTGTACACAGTATTTATATGTGTGAAACTAATTGCAAAAGCTGGGAAATTTCCTCCCAAGGTACAGTTAGAAGTAACAAATCAAAAATTGCAACAGGCAATTTTAAACAGTGCCAATTACACAATTATTTCCACCACACCAGACGGCATAATTCTGACCTTTAATGCGGCTGCACAGCGATGGCTAGGATACACCGCCGAAGAAGTGATTGGTAAAAAAACCCCAGAGATAATCCACGATAAAAATGAAGTCGTGAAAGTGGCACAAGAACTATCTCAAGAATTAGGGGTAACCATTGCACCTGGATTTGAGGCTTTTGTGGCTAAAGCACGACTGGGACAGGTGGAAGAACGGGAATGGACTTACATTCGTAAAGATGGTTCGCGTTTCCCAGTGCTGCTATCTGTTACACCTTTGTATGATGCAGAGAAAAATATTACTGGTTTTCTGGGTATTGGTAGTGATATTACTGCACGCAAATTGGCAGAAGCAGCTCTACGAGAAAGTGAATATCGTTACGCCACCCTGGCGCAAACCGCACCAGTAGGCATTTTTCGTAATGATGCTTCTGGACGGTGCATTTTTGCTAATGAAAGAGCTTGCAATTTAATTGGTTCACCCCTCGAAGACATATTGGGTGAAGGCTGGATACAATCCTTGCATCCAGACGATCGCCTGCGTATTGTGAGGGAATGGAATCAAGCCATAAAGCAAAATTTACCGTTTAAAGCAGAGTATCGTTTTCGCCATCCCAATAACGTCATTAACTGGGTAATCTCCCAAGCAATCCCCGAAAGAGGAAGTAATGGAGAGGTGACAGGATACATTGGCACAATGACGGACATTAACGATCGCAAACGAGCCGAAGAAGAACTGCTGCACCTCAGCCAAGCCTTGGAAAGTGCTGTGGAAGGTATCTCTCAGTTAGATACTCAGGGGCGTTACATCAAAGTCAATCCCGCCTACGCCCAGATCACTGGCTACACACCAGAAGAGATGATTGGTATGGAGTGGACATTAACTGTTCATCCAGATGACCAAGAAAAAATGATGGCTGCCTATCGCCAAATGCTGAAAAGTGGCAAGGTAGAAATGGAAGCTAGAGCCATGCGTAAAGATGGTTCAGCTTTTTATAAACAAGTAGTGATGGTCAAAGCCTATAACCAACAGCAAGAATGTATAGGCCATTATTGCTTCATGAAAGATATTAGCGATCGCCGCGAAGTCGAACGTCTCAAAGATGAATTTGTCTCCGTAGTCAGTCACGAATTACGCACCCCTCTAACTTCCATTTCTGGCGCTTTAGACTTATTAGCTAGCAAAGTTGTACCGGCAGGTTCCGAAGATGCCCAACGGATGCTCAACATTGCCGCTAATAATACTGATAGATTGGTGCGTCTGATCAACGACATCCTAGATATTGAACGCATTGAGTCGGGAAAAATCCAAATTACCCCCCAAGCTTGCAATGCTGCCGACTTAATGACCCAATCAGCAGAAGTGATGGAGGAATTAGCAGAGCAAGGGGGAATAAAATTATCAATGTCACCCCTATCTGCTCACCTCTGGGCAGATCCCGATCGCATCATCCAAGTATTTACTAACCTTATCAGCAATGCCATTAAATTTTCCCCTGCTGGAGCTACAGTTTGGGTGACTGCTAAAATTCCCGAAAAAGGGGAATTAGAAAAATCCCAAACCCCTATACCCCTATACCCCCATACCCCTATTATTCTGTTTGCAGTCAAAGACCAGGGTCGGGGTATTCCGGCTGATAAACTGGAATCTATCTTTGAGCGTTTTGGACAAGTTGATGCCTCCGACTCCCGTCAAAAAGGTGGCACAGGTTTAGGCTTGGCTATCTGTCGCAGCATTTTGCAGCATCATGGAGGACAAATCTGGGCTGAAAGCACTTTGGGCGAGGGTAGTACCTTCTCTTTTACCTTGCCAATTTTTCCAGAAGAACAGAATCAAGAAGAAGAGTTTCTGCATCTTTCCCACGCCCCACTTCAGCACCTCGCTGACTCAATCTCTCCTCTGATACTGCATTGCGATGATGATCTTTCCGTGCGGGCTGTTGTGCAAGTCATCCTCGAAAAGCAAGGTTATCGAGTCATGACCGTAGCATCAGGAAAGGAAGCCATAGAAAAGGCGAAAGTCAACCAACCTGATGCAATTATTCTCAATCTCATGATGCCAGAGATGGATGGTTGGGAAACATTAGCACTTCTCAAACAGCAGCCAGAAACTAAAAACGTTCCCGTAATTATTCTTAGTGGCGTCACACCTGATCATAATCAAGAACTTCCCCATGATGTTAGTGATTGGATTATCAAACCTCCCGATGTGAAGTTGTTATGCCAAGCTTTAGAAAAAGCTACCACCAAGCAACAAGTCATCAAAGTGCTAGTTGTAGAAGATGACCCAGATTTAGCACAAGTATTGATTGCTATGTTCAATCGTCACGGCATTTCTACCTTCTATGCTCAAACAGGACGAGAAGCCATTCAAATTAGTCAAAATATCATTCCTGACTTCTTGGTACTAGATTTGGGATTACCCGAATGCGATGGTTTCGCCGTGGTGGACTGGTTACGGCAGTATCAGCGTTTGTATCATGTACCTTTAGTAGTTTACACAGCCCGCGATTTAGATGAGAGCGATCGCCAAAGATTAAAATTAGGGCAAACATTGTTTCTCACTAAAGGACGCATTAACCCCCAAGAATTTGAGCAGCGCATCATTACCTTACTCAACAGAATGATTTGCAATTAGGCTAAAGAAAGTGCTGAATTATGAATCTTGAATCAGATGGATACGAAACGCATTCTCATCATTGATGATGAATATGATATCCGCGCAGTGGCTGAACTCTCTTTAAAAGCAGTGGGTGGTTGGCAAGTCTCAACTGCTGCTTCTGGTAGTGAGGGAGTGGCTAAAGCGGCGGCTGAACAACCAGACGTAATTCTTTTAGATGTGATGATGCCCGACATGGACGGAATCGCCACTTTTCAAGCCCTACAAGCTAATCCAGTTACTCAGTCCATTCCTGTTATTTTGCTGACAGCAAAGACCCAAACCGCCGAACAGAGACGATTTGCAGAGCTAGGAATACAAGCTATTATTACCAAGCCCTTCAAGGCGATGAAGTTGCCTGCTCAAGTTACCGCAGCTTTAAATTGGTAAATTAAAAAAATCTCTAACTTTAGACGTATCTCCACAAGTTCTGCATTTTTGATGTTTAAAGTTAGAAGCAACAAAGAAGGTAACAGTTTAACAGTAATTTTACTTATGGGGTAATAAATAAATACCTATTACTTAGATTGGTACTTGAACATTAAATGCAAGCAATTATTTCCCACCGATAAAATAATTTAATTAATCGTTTTTTATTACCATTTAAAAAAAAATGAAAGATTTAGAATTATTCCAATTTCATCTCGATAGAGCAATTTATATCTTAAGGTTTCAGGATAAAAAACTAATTGAAACTTGGGTAACTGAATTAGATCAGCATTTAGCTCCGGACTATATAGAATCATGTCTCACAGCAGCGATCTTAGAATTATCAATATCTCATTCGGAAACATTCCACTGGATTTTAGATCATTTAGCTGATTGGAGACCTTATAAGCAATTACTAGAATCAGTCACTAGATTTGCTTTAAAAAAACTTGTCCAAAAAGGTTTTATGCCTGGTGGAGAATTTAGTTTTACTGCTGATGGCAAAATATTGCTGACTGAAAATGCCAAAGCAACAATTATGAAAGATACTGCTAAAACTGACCGTCTCTTGCTAGAAAAAATCCTTTTAACTCCCCAACAAATTCACTCACTCACAACATGATGTCTAGTATCACCTTCAGCTTCGTCTTTGTTGTAAATCTTCTCCTACAGCCGATCCGTCAATGGCTGGAATCTCTAAAAATCGAAAATCACCGGTTAGCACGATGGCTGTGTACAGTTATTCCAGCCAGTTGTCCATTTGAACGAGAATTTAAGTGGGGCGATCGCATCCTAGTTCATATCCCCCCTTTATGTAAACTCAATCCTTTCTACGAACAGCTAATAGAAATTCGCTTTAAAGCCTTGATGTACTTAGCAGACGAATGTGGTGAAGATGTAACACAGTTCTGTTAGGAAGCAGGAAGCAGAATATCTTGCCCAGGACTCACAACTCAACACTTAATACTTCTCACTTTTGAGGCTTTACTGGCTCCGCAGTCACAAAATATAGCGCCGACAGCAGAAAGCTGGTACTGTGGATTCTCAAGCATACTTACTACTGAGCTTAAACAAGTAGCTGATGAGTCCATGACAATTACGATCGCCCTCAATACAGACACTGTTAATACTCTCGATTTATCACCTGCACATCAGGTAATCAACCAACTGCTGCAAGAGGGAAATATTGCTTCCCACGAACAGCAGTTAAGTTTTGCTATCGAATACACTCTAGAGCCTGGCGATCCCCGCGAATTGTCAGAAATTCCTGAATTAAGGCTGTGGTTTGTGCGTCTGGATGCCAAGTATCCTTGGTTGCCATTTTTACTAGATTGGAAAACTGGTGAACTGGGGCGTTATACCGCTATGCTTGTACCGCACCAATTCAGTGCGAAAGAAGGCATCCAGTACAACCCAGAAGCTTTAGAAATCTTTTTGATGCACAAGATTTTTGTTTTAAGTGACTGGTTAAAACAACAAAAAATACCCTCGCAATCGCGTCTTAAGTCTATGGCGCAAATGCTGGGTTACGAATTAGAAGATGGGTTTTTTGAAATGTTTTAGTTGGGGACAAAAAAGTAAAAAGTAAAAAGATAAAAGATTTTTTCTTTTGACTTTTACCTTTTTACTTTTGCCTTGGACTGGGGATTGGGCGAAAATCTTGCAGTCAGTTCTCCCCCTGCCTCCCCTGCCCCCTGCCTCCGATCAACCTCCCCAAACTTTTTCTAATACAGCTTTGGGTAAAATATCTGCCACCCTACCTGTGGGAGATTTAATGCCCAGAAGTTTGTCGCTATTTGGTAATAACTTGACGGGATCTGTGGAACCAAATAGAGCAATAGTATAGGTTTGTACTGCCACACTTAAGTGCAGTGGCGCACTATCGGTAGTTAGCATTAAGTTAGCTCCAGCAATCATCGCCGTTAGTTTACCGACATTATCAGGGGAAGTCACCTTGATATCTAAAGAATAATCTCGGAGCGATCGCACAAATTGCTCATCATCTGGGCCTTGTATGACTACAATAGGCAAATCTGGCTGCTTTTGTCGAAAGTCTTGAATGATTTCCTGCCAGTTTTCCACGGGATAAATTGAATCCAAAGCTTGAGGCTGAGATGCCCAGCTAGAGCCGCCATAAATCAAAACATAACCTGTTTGACTAACCCCAAGACGTTTTTGTTCGCTATTTGCCCAGTCAATATCTGGTTTTGGCACATTTACCGCTAACTCTGGAGTAGGGGTTGTGATGCCGAAGGGTGCCAGCAAATCGTGGTAAACCGCCGCCGCGTATTGGGATGGTTTGAAGGGTACAGTTTTGGTCAGAAATGATGCACCTTTACCTTGGTAGCCGATACGGGTGGGGATTCCTGTTAACCAGAGGAATAAACCCACTAACCAGCTTTGTCCAACAGCGATCGCCACATCATACTCACGATCACGAATTGTGCCTACGAGATTTCCCCAATCTGCTAGGCTGTTACGGTCTTTGTAATCGAAGGTCAGTATATCGTTTACTGACTTGCTCACCCGGTAGGCAGCCTTTGACCGGGGTTCCACTACAACATCTAACTGAGCGTTTGGGTAATAGCGCTTCAGATCGTCTAGAGTCGGAAAGAACAGAATTTGATCGCCAATTCCGCCAGGTACAAGGGCTACTACTCGCATAATATTTATTGACGCTTATCGCTCCTTATTTTAGGTGAATACGGGAAAGTCAAAATTCAAAATTCAAAATTCAAAATTCAAAACTAAGTCATTTTCAATTCATAATTTTGAATTGGAGGTAGCCAAGTTTCCCTGTACTCATTCCCTAGTTTGGCATTAAAAGACAGTGTATTTACTAATTCCCGCCGCCGGTATTGGCAAAAGAATGGGCTGTGACCGGAATAAGCTGCTGTTAGAAGTGCGATCGCAACCTATTATTGCTTGGACTCTTTTAGCTGCACAAGCAGCCAGTGAAATTAGTTGGATTGGTATTATTTCCCAACCCACTGACTGGCCAGATTTTAAATCCATTCTTGCTAACTTGCAGCTGACTAAACCAGTGGAATTTATCTTAGGCGGTTCCACTAGGCAAGAATCGGTTTACAACGGCTTACAGGCGCTACCAACAGCCGCAGAGCAAGTTTTAATTCATGACGGTGCTAGATGTCTGGCGACACCGGATTTACTTAACTCTTGCGCTCAAGCAATTCGTCACTGTTCCGGCTTGATTGCGGCTGTCCCTGTAAAAGATACGATTAAAGTTGTGGATGAAAATGGCATAATTCAAAGTACACCAGACCGACGCAATCTTTGGGCAGCACAAACCCCCCAAGGCTTTAACGTTGAATTGTTGAAACAGTGCCACGCTGAAGGTGTTCGTCAAGCTTGGGAAGTGACTGACGATGCGGCTTTATTTGAAAAGTGCGGCATCGAAGTGCAAATTGTGGAAGGAGAGGAAACAAATTTGAAAGTAACCACTCCCCAAGATTTAGCGATCGCTGAATTTATTCTTAACAGTCGAGACAATTCGTAATTTAGGCTGCTAAAAGTCTTGTGTTTTGCTGCTTTGACGAACTTGGGTAAGCATCTTGACTGAAAATCAAAAAATATGTATAATCCCCCACATTTATTGGGAAGCATAATTAACCGTTAGAGTAAAACTAGGCAAAGGTCAACCGTCATACACTAATGACCATTGACTAATGACTAATGAACCAAAATAAAAAGGATACAAGCCCCTAAATTTAATGGGGATTGTAATTTTGAATTTTGAATTTTGAATTTTGAATTCCCCGAAGGGGTTGACTAATGACTCTTGATTAAATGAATACAGCCACAGCAACTAAGATAGAAGCGATTCTCTATTTAAAGGGTAAACCCCTATCGGTCGGTGAAATTGCCGAGTATGCCGCGTGCGATCGCGCTACCGTAGAGGAAGGCATCATTGAATTAATGGACAGCTACGCCCACCGAGATAGCGCCTTGGAAGTCGTAGAAACTACAGATGGTTACAGTTTGCAACTACGTTCAGACTTCCAAGACTTAGTGCAGACAATGATTCCTGTAGAATTGGGGTTAGGTGCATTGCGGACATTAGCAGCGATCGCTCTCAATAGTCCCATCCTGCAAAGCGACTTGATTGAGCTACGCGGTTCCGGTGTATATCAACACGTACCAGAACTAGTTGAACTCGGTTTTGTGCGTAAGCGCCGAGATAATGAATCCCGTTCCTATTCACTCCAAGTCACACCAAAATTTCATCAATACTTCCAAATAGAGCAGCTTCCTCAACCCTTCGACAATGACCAGAAAGAACAGCAGTTAGAATTAGACTTAGCTGTGGGCGCTGGGGAGTAGGGAGCAGGAGGCAGGGGAAGTTAAAGAAGAACGACAACACACAATTGTACAGACGCGATTAATCGCGTCTCTGACAACTGATCTAAAGCACTACTCTTGTACTATGGTTTAGAGTAGAATTAGCAACTAAGCTAAAAAAAATTGCCAATGGTGTTTGATCCTGACTTCTTAAACGACAACTCCGAAGAACACACCAACCAAATTCTTTCTGACCATTTTGGGGAACACCCAAATCAGTTACTAAAGTATCTACAACATCAGTCTCCCGAAGTTCTAGCCCGTGTAGCTCAATCCGTCAGCCCGGAAATTAAACAAATTATTTCCCAGAACGTCCAAGGGTTAGTGGGAATGCTTCCCGCAGAAAATTTCAATGTCCAAATTACTACAGACAAAGAAAATCTAGCGGGTTTATTAGCATCGGCGATGATGACTGGATACTTCTTACGCCAAATGGAACAAAGGATGCAGTTAGATCATTTGTCTAATGGCTAAGTGTCATTTTTTAGTAGCTAGTAGTCAGTTGCAAAAGCAATCACAACTGACATCTGACCACTGACAACTAGCTATCTGTTGGGATAAACTCCCGACTGAACCTTTAAGGTGAGAATTTCACCACTGCGATTAACTTCGACGGCTAGGATATCTCCAACTGTGCTGGATTCCACTAATTTTTGTACCTGGGCTGATGTTTTTAATGTTTTACCGTTAATTTTTTGAATCACATCACCAGGGAGCAAGCCTGCTTTTTTGGCTGGGGAATCATCCAAGACACTTTTAATTACCACCCCAGTGTCTTGTCGAATATTTAACTTGTGGTCAATATTTATTTGCTGTTTTTTGCTGGGGGACAAGTCTGTCATTTCAATCCCTAAAAACGGATGTTGTACACTCCCCTTAGTAAAAAGCTCATTAGCGACACGGGCGGCTGTTTCTATAGGAATAGCAAAGCCAAGACCTTGAGCATCTGCACGAATAGCAGTGTTAACGCCAATTACTTCGCCTTGAGCGTTTAATAAAGGCCCGCCAGAATTACCGGGGTTGATTGCTGCATCGGTTTGAATAAAGCTGACTCGTTTATCGGGAACTCCAACTTGGGCGCTGGTGCGGTCGGTAGCGCTGATAATGCCGATAGTCACAGTATTATCTAAACCGAGAGGATTGCCAATAGCGATCGCCCATTGTCCGGGAATGAGGTTTTGCGAATTCCCCAAGTTCACTGTCGGCAAGTTTCTTCCAGGGATTTTGACAACAGCTACATCTGTAATCGGGTCAACCCCCAGTACCTTCCCCTCAAAAGTCCGGCCATCCTTAAGAGTTACTTGTACGGTGTCTGTGTCAGCTACAACATGGGCATTAGTTAGTAATTGCCCGTTTTCGCTTAAAATAAACCCCGAACCTGTACCGCGCTCAATTCGCTCTTGGGGAATTGGCTGTTCATCTTCACCAAAAAATCGACGCAATAGAGGATTTTTTAAAACATCAGAGATAGGATTGGCAACTTTACGGGTGGCATTAATTCGTACTACAGCCGGGCCAACTTTCTGCACAGCGCTAGCAATAAAATTGACATTATCCCCCCCATTATTTGCCGCAGAACCTGTGACCGGACTAGACGCTAAAGATTCCGCAGGCAAACCGACTGTGACATTTTTGAGTTGTTGGAACGAGCGATTTTGTGGGAGGAGATAGCGACTGCCTAACAAACCTGCACTACCACCAACTACTAGTAGAGACAGATAAACGGCCAGTTGCTTTAGGGATAAATTCATAATGACTACGCTCAAGGACAGCAATGCAGTTGCTAATTTCTAAGTGTAGTCAAGCAACCCCTAACTGGACAGATAAATTTAACATAGAGTTGCTTTTTTGGGGATTGGGTAATGGGTAATTGGTAATTGCTAATGGGCAATGGGTAATTGGTTCTTCCCCCAGTCCCCAATTCCCAAACTAAAATTTAAAGTTAAGGCTCTCGTAATTTGTAAACATGATTGTTTCCTACCGTCTGCTTTTACTCTGTAGTTTAGTCAGCACTATTGGACTGACGACTATACTCCCAAATGCGAGCAGGGTTAACGCTGCTGTAGAGGGTTGCCCAATTCCCGCTTTATCTCGCTTCAAGCGCCATAAAGTGGTTCGTGGCGATACGTTAGTAACCATAGCTCAACGCTACAATCTCAGCCCAGAAACGCTGATTGGGATGAATCCATCTATTCATGATGGTTCTTCTCCGGCGGTGGGTAGTGAATTACAAATTCCTCCTTACAACGGGGTGGTTGTGGAAGTGCCTCAGGGTCAAACTTGGCGGCAGATAGCTACGAGATATAAGGTTCGTCCTGATACTTTATTTGAGATTAATGGCTGTCAAGCAAATCCCAGAATTGTGTTTGTTCCAGGGGTGAATTGGTCGCCTAATGGCTCTTTTACCCAGTCTCCTAGACCTTCCACCGCTAGGGCTTCTGCTCAGTTAGCTGGCTATCCTTTTTCCCAGGCTGTGGAGGTAGGGTTACCTTATGGCTGGCAGATTAACCCCAATACGGGTGAAGTATTTTTCCACAGTGGTGTGGATTTATTGGCAGCATTGGGGACTCCTGTTGAGGCGATCGCACCAGGTACGGTAGTCTTTGCTAAGGAGCAGGGTACTTACGGCAATTTGGTCATCATCAACCACAATGGCGGACTCCAAAGCCGCTACGCCCATCTTGGCAGCATCAATGTTAAGGTTGGTCAAAAAGTTAATCAAGGCCAGTTACTCGGCACCGTCGGCACTACAGGACAACCTACAGCCAAACAGCCCCATCTTCATTTTGAAGTGCGTGCTAGTTCATCTCTAGGTTGGGTGGCAGAAAATCCTAAAGACTATTTGAAACCATAATCACGGACTGTTGGTGACCTTTTGATTGGTTTAAGTAGTTTTCTGTAACCATTTCTCAATATATTCAGTAGATTTAACAATTTGCATCCCTGCTGCTTGGAACTTAGCAAATGCGGCATCCGCTTGTTCTGTATAATCTACAACACCAGGAACTACAACAGGAGAAGAAGCATCTTCTAGTAAATAAACTTTTTTAGCAAGGGCTGTATCTACTTGTTGAATTTCTGTTAATAAATCATCAATTGTCCAAGCAACGCAATGACTTTTTGCTTGTCCAGCAATAATCACAGCATCAAATTCTAAAAGTTGCTTAATTAATTTTTGATTTTTATCAGCTAGGGGATTTTCATCAAAACCAACTAATACTTCTGGACGTAACACAGAATAATTTTCTGTTAAAGGATTGTCACCCTTAATCTCAAACTGTGTTTGACTGTGGCGAGCTATACCATGAAAAAATATGGCTTCTTCCACAGCAGAAACTAACGCATGACCAATACCACCCAACATAGAATGGTAAGGCCAAACAGTCAAAGGATATTTCCCATCTTGACTTAGTTGTTTTACATAGTGATAAGCGTGTTTTTCTAATAATTCATAATCCCCATGAGTAATACTGTTAGCCACATCTGGGTTAACTTTCCAAATCCCTTTCTCAATATCTGTAAGAGTAATACTAGTAGCTGCTGGTGTGGGATGTTCGCCTAACCCATTCACCCAAAATATAGGATGAAAAATCTGCATGGCGGTATGGGTATCTAAGGTAGGAATAATTTTTGTGATTAGGCCTAAGTTGTGATAAATAAATTCACATATTCTCCGATTATCATCTACAGCACCAGTCCCGGATTTACCACCCACAAATAATTCAAATTCTGGGATACAAAAGGTGTTCTGCACATCTATTAGCAATAAACAAATACGAGTTTTATCAAAAGCTGCTGGTTGGATGTTGTGTTGTTTTGCCCATGCTTCCGCTTCTGCTGCACGTTCTTGGTAAGGTACGCGCCAAACTTCGCCAACTTTTGCTGAGTTAAAGTGTGGGGGTATAGGTAGCGGCATATTACATCTATGGTTATTTTATTGAATCTACTGTAACCAGTGATATGAGCAATGAGCTACACCTAACCGGAGGTCAAACTAATTTAGGTTCTCGAAAATAAGACTGCACTAACGTGTAATATACCGGAACTCGCTCTTATTATTTACTAGAAAAATTAAATTGGTCTTTTCATGATGCAAGCAACTTCACCATAACCAGGATTGCCAGTTAAACCTTGTAAATTATTATGCTCTATATCTTCATCTTGACCAAGCTTGCTTGTCCATTTACCGTCAGGTAATTGCCTAGCAACATGAGTTGGTACTTTGCTGGAATTAATATATATTGAAATTTTTTGAAATCTTGGTTCTAAACTATCATCTTGGCAAACTTCATAACCAAGTGTCCGAAATGCTGCTTGAAACGCCTCAAGAGTTTCTTCTCTAGGAACATCAGGCGGCCAATGTTCTTGATTTTGAGCATCTGGCCACCACCAAGTTTGATCATCTTCTCCTGCCCATGCAACACAGTTATATTCAGTTGTATCTGGACTCGTTAACTTGTATCCGTGGATAATTAAGTTGGGATAATCACGTTCAATAAAAGTTTTTACATAGTTATCCCAAGCGTTATTACCTACCACTCATAACCCCTTTGCTTACCCCACTCCAGCCAAGCTCTAGTCATTTCTTTTGTGTTTCCTCTAAACTCCGAAGGTACAGGATCTTCTCTAGAAATAGATTTTAATGCCCAAAACCAACGTCCAGATTTTCTCTCAAGCTCTCTTAACAATAAAGGTATGATAGTTTCACCCATTCCTATTATTTGTTGATAAGCAGGGTGCATTGACATTTGATTAGTAGATGATATACCACGAGTTTCATCACGCCATTGCTTGGCTAGTGTTATGAAAGTTGATTCTATTTCTCCCTGACTAGAGGTGCTTTGAGAAAAATTAGAATTATTTTCATGCGATATTTGCAGTTCTTCTGTCTTCGTCAGTTGTGCCGCATAAGCAATTGCAGCTTTGATTTTTTCTAATGTTAGTGCTGGATAATCTTTGACTATTTCCTCAAATGTCAATCCTTCCGCAAGGTTATCAAGGATGACTGAAACCATTACTTGTGTACCTGTAATGTGTGGTTTACCATGACAAGTTTGAGGATTAATATTAATATGTTCGTGCCAGTTGGTCATGTTTTTGAATGATGTTGGTTAAGGTTGTTTATAAGCAAGTTAATCTCTAAACAGTAAATATTTTTTTTGCCATTTTTAGTAATTTAATTTTTCTTTGTTGGAATTGCTGGATATTCCAGTCGTCCAATTTTGCAAGTTCTCTATTTAAAGTTACATTGGAAAGCTCATAAAGATTTCTTTTATCAGCAAATAGCTTATTACTTGCAGTGCTATTGTTGCGTCCAGGCCAAAAAGATAAATTACCAATGTCATGCTTCCACGGTTCAAGCTCTTCTGAGATTAAATTACTATTGACGTTTTGTGGATATATATGCTCTATCGTGACTTTACTCAAATCGAAAATGCTAATCTCGTTTGGCTTTGGTTTACCATTTGCACCATTAGAGTACCAGCCAGTATGATCTTCCAAGGTAGTTAAAAAATGTCTTATGATCATCTTTTTGGAAGAATTATCTTGATAGCTTAATTTTTGCATTAATAAAGATTCAAAAGTTTCGTCAGGAGCATACTTCTCTTGTACAGCTTTTAGTTCACTTCTTAAAGTGGAAATTTTATAATCCTGAGGTGCTTGTCTGATCAACTTTGCATGGTCATAATATATTGTAGATATTTTTTCAGCGTGCGCTCCTACAATAGTAATATAACGAAAAGCAAAACGCTCTAAAATGTCTATGACTTCTATAAATTCTTTTTCTGAAAGGCAATGATAAAAACTCAATAATAGTGGTATACAAAGTGTATGCCTTAATACTTTTATTAAACGTTGTAGCCTTTCTTGTTGCCAATCGGAAGCAGTTGCTTCTCGATATGGCCATCTTCGTTCTGATACTTCTATAAAAACTTGTTGCTCGTTTTTTATATCAGAAATAGTCTTAGATACTTTTTTAGCTTCTTCAGTATCAGAACTTTCTAAAACAAATCCGGGCGGAAATTTAAATATATCTAGGACTTACGCATTGACAAAAAATTTCATTCATGTGTACTAAGCAACACAAGTATGGGTAAGATTTTCTACAATGTAATCACGCAAAACTAAAGTGAATAAGTTCCTTTGCA